>NZ_JBISCD010000038.1:0-307933 GCF_044386045.1 Thalassobellus sediminis
ATGTATGCTGTTTTATTCATTATATACTCCTTAATATAGGTGATTTGATATAACTATATAATATGAATACATGTTTTTGGCATTTATATATTCAGCTAATAATAATACTTCAACACTATTTAATAGGAATGCCTTTGTATACAACCATGGAAAGAACTATTCCCAAATCTATATAATATACCTTTATATAAGGATACTGTTTTTGTTATCCATATAATAGATATGCTACTATAAAAATTCTAAGTGTATCTCTATATATAAGGTTATACATTTAGATACTAAATCTACATATTATGATATGACACATTTATATAACTTTAGAAAGTCCATATAGCTTGTTTTTGTAAACCAAACCATGAAGCTATACCAGTGTTAGGGATAGAACGACCTGTTTGAACTCTTACTAACAACCTGTTGTTGTTAGTAAAGTGAGTAGTGAAAGTCCTCCCCATAGGGGAACGCCCTATTACTTATAATTATAGCTATATATATTGTATGTGTTTGTTTATACTATTATCTTTGCACTCTGATTTTAATTTATTTTAATGATACATATAACTTTACCTGATGGCAGTGTAAAATCGTTTGAAGAAAACGTTACTCCCATGGATGTTGCTAAGAGCATAAGCGAAGGATTTGCTAGAAATGTAATTTCGGCTAATTTTAATGGTACAACGATTGAAACCGTTACGCCTTTAACCACAGATGGCTCTTTAGTTTTATACACCTGGAAGAATGATGAGGGTAAGACTGCTTTTTGGCATAGTTCGGCTCACGTATTAGCGCAGGCTATTGAAGAGTTGTATGCTGGTGCGAAACTTACTATTGGTCCTGCTATTGAAAATGGGTTTTATTATGATGTAGATTTTGGTGAGCATACGGTTTCTGAAAAGGACTTCAAGGTTATTGAAAACAAAATGATTGAAATTGCTCGTGGAAAACATGAGTTTAAAATGCGAGCTGCTAGTAAAGCTGAAGCTTTGTCCTTATATAAAAGTAACGAGTTTAAAACGGAGCTAATTGAAAATTTAGAAGATGGTACGATTACTTTTTGTGATCATTCTACTTTTACAGATTTATGTCGTGGTGGCCATATACCTAATACGGGTATTATTAAAGCTGTAAAAATATTAAGTGTTGCTGGTGCTTATTGGAGAGGAAATGAAAACAATCCTCAACTTACTCGTGTTTATGGTATTTCGTTTCCTAAACAAAAGGAGCTTACCGAATATTTAGCCATGCTTGAAGAAGCTAAAAAACGTGACCATAGAAAACTAGGTAAAGAGCTAGAGCTTTTTACGTTTTCTAAAAAAGTAGGACAAGGCTTACCGCTTTGGTTACCAAAAGGAGCTGCTTTACGTGAGCGTTTAGAAAACTTTTTAAAAGTTGCACAGAAAAAAGCAGGTTACGAAATGGTGGTGACACCTCATATTGGACAAAAAGAATTATATGTTACTTCTGGACATTATGCTAAATATGGAGAAGATAGTTTTCAGCCTATAAAAACACCCAAAGAAGATGAGGAGTTTTTATTAAAACCAATGAATTGTCCGCATCACTGTGAAATATATAATAGTGCGCAATGGAGTTACAAAGATTTACCAAAGCGTTATGCTGAATTTGGTACAGTATATAGATATGAACAAAGTGGCGAATTACATGGTTTAACTCGTGTAAGAGGTTTTACTCAAGATGATGCACACCTTTTTTGTATGCCAGAACAATTAGATAAAGAATTTAAAGATGTTATTGATTTAGTACTTTATGTATTTGGATCGTTAGGCTTTGAAAACTTTACGGCACAAGTTTCTGTAAGAGATCCTGAAAACCCAGACAAATATATTGGAGATGTTGCTAATTGGGAAAAAGCTGAACAAGCTATTATTAATGCTGCAAAGGATAAAGGCTTAGATTATGTTGTAGAAACTGGTGAAGCAGCGTTTTATGGACCTAAGCTAGACTTTATGGTAAAAGATGCTTTAGGAAGACGTTGGCAACTAGGAACTATTCAGGTAGATTACAACTTACCAGAGCGTTTTGACTTAACGTATAAAGGTAGTGATAATGAGCTACATAGACCTGTTATGATTCACCGTGCACCGTTTGGAAGTATGGAACGTTTTGTAGCATTATTACTAGAACATACAGGCGGTAATTTCCCACTTTGGCTTATGCCTGTACAGACAATTATTTTGTCAATTAGCGAGAAATATGAAAAATACTCTGAAAAAGTTTTAAATTTGCTAGAAAATGACGAAATTCGCGCCCTTGTAGACCATAGAAATGAAACTATAGGAAAGAAAATTCGTGAAGCAGAAATGCAGAAACATCCTTATATGATTATTATAGGGGAACAAGAAGAGAAAGAAAACAAAATAACTGTGCGTCAGCATGGTGGAGAAGATTTAGGAATGATTTCGGTAGAAACATTCTCTGAAATTATAAAAACAGAAATAAAGAAAACGCTAAAGTCGTTTTAAAAAATAAGTCTAACTTAAAAATATAAGGTCATAGCAATACGTAGAAGAAGACAACCCAATAGAAGGGTAATACAAGAAGATAAACACAAGATTAACTCTAAAATTTCATCACCAAAAGTACGTCTAGTTGGAGATAATGTTGAAATTGGTGTATATGATACTCGTGATGCTTTAAAAATAGCAGATGAGCAAGGATTGGATCTTGTTGAGATTTCTCCAAATGCTGATCCTCCTGTTTGTAAAGTTATGGACTATAAAAAGTTTCTTTACGAGCAAAAGAAACGAGACAAAGCCATTAAGTCTAAAGCGACCAAGGTTATTGTTAAAGAAATTCGTTTTGGTCCTCAAACTGATGATCATGATTACGAATTTAAAAGAAAACATGCAGAAAAGTTCTTAAAAGAAGGTGCCAAGTTAAAAGCTTTTGTATTCTTTAAAGGACGTTCTATAATTTTTAAAGAACAAGGACAAATTTTATTATTGCGTTTAGCGCAAGACCTTGAGGAATTAGGAAAAGTAGAGCAAATGCCAAGATTAGAGGGTAAACGTATGACTATGTTTATTACTCCAAGAAAATAATTAAAATATATCTTATATAAATAAGATGCTGAAATATATTCAGCACAAGGTAATTAAGCGAAATAATTAAAACTAGGAGAAGAAAATGCCTAAAATGAAAACAAAATCTAGTGCCAAAAAACGTTTCAAGTTAACAGGTACTGGTAAGATTAAAAGAAAGCACGCTTTTAAGAGTCACATCTTAACAAAGAAATCGAAAAAGCGTAAGCTTGCTCTAACGCATGATGGTTTAGTCCACAAAGCAGATGAGAATAACATTAAAACAATGATGCGTTTAAAATAAACGTTTGTTTTAATCGGTTAAATTAAATTATAAACCCTGGAGTTAGGCAAAAAAATAAAAAGTGTTTATTTATATAAACCGCCTACTACAAAAAAACAATTAAAATTATGCCAAGATCAGTAAATTCTGTAGCAAAAAGAGCCAGAAGAAAAAAGGTTCTTAAACAAGCAAAAGGTTACTTTGGACGTCGTAAAAACGTTTGGACAGTAGCAAAAAATGCGGTTGACAAAGCGATGCAATACTCGTACAGAGACCGTAGAAACAAAAAGAGAACATTCCGTGCATTATGGATAACGCGTATTAACGCTGGAGCCAGATTACATGGATTATCGTACTCTCAATTTATGGGAAAATTAAAAGCTAATGATATTGAATTAAACCGTAAGGTTTTAGCAGATTTAGCTATGAACAACCCAGAGGCTTTTAAAGCTGTAGTAAACAAAGTAAAATAAGGCGTTTCGCCTATTGTTAAACATATTATTCGCTTAATTAAAAAATCCGATTCTTTCGAATCGGATTTTTTTATGCTCTATTTTGGGCGTTCCCTCCGCTCAAACCTACAAGGTTGAAAAAAACCTTGAAGGAATCGCTCTGGTCAGGCTTTCCATTACAAGTCCTCGCTCGTACCTCGCTGTGGGCTTTTCACTGCAATCCTTAACGCAACTTACATGCTAAAGACACTGGCTTTTATAAAATAATTAATTCCCAAAAGCAGTAATAACAATATTTCGGCTACCACCATAATCTCTATGCTCACATAAATAAATACCTTGCCAAATGCCTAAATTTGGTTTTCCATTAGTAATTGGTATTTGAACAGATGCTCCAAGCAAAGATGCTTTAATATGAGCAGGCATGTCATCTGGTCCTTCATAGGTATGTTTATAATATGGCGCATTTTCTGGAACCATTTTATTGAAGTGGCTTTCAAAATCGGTTCTCACTGTATAATCTGCATTTTCATTGATAGTTAAACTAGCTGATGTATGCTTAATAAATACTTGTAATTGACCTATATTTATTTGACTAATTTCTGGTATAGCACTCAGAATTTCATCTGTAATTAAATGAAAACCTCTAGGATATGCTTTTAATTTTATTTGTTTTTGAAAAAACTTCATCATTAAGTCTTTTGTTTCTTTTTCTTAGCCGCAGGAAATAATACATTATTTAAAATAAGTCTATACCCTGGTGATGTTGGGTGCAAGTCTAATTCGGTTTTTGCATCTCCTACTCTATGCTGATAATCTTCAGGATCATGACCACCATAAAACGTAAAAAAACCTTTCCCTTTAATACCATGAATGTATTTTGCTTCTCCGTTAGATTTTGTTTCTCCTAGTACTAATACATTTGATTTTATTTCATCTCGGGTAAACGAAGTAGTTTGTCCCATAAAACCTTTAACCAAAGCTGTATGATTTTGACATAACATAGTTGGAATGGGATCCCATTTTGCAGAAAATTCCATAAGCGAAAAATAATCTACTGTTTTAGATATCATCCTCCGTTTTCGAGTCATATCAATTGATGAAAACTCATAAACAGCAGGGCTTCTTTCTAAAGTATAATTAGTAAATGCGAAAGTTTTTCTATAATCTATTTTATTTTGATAACTCGGGTCGCTTCCATCGCCATCAAACATAGGTTCACAAATATCAATACCTTCTGCAGATAAAGCTATATCAAAACTATCGGTAGCACTACACATTGCAAACATAAAACCTCCACCAACAACATAGTCTCTAATTTTTAAAGCCACCTCTAATTTTTCTTCAGATACTTTATTATAACCTAATTTTGTAGCTAAAGCTTCTGCTTGTTGTTTTTCTTTAATGTACCAAGATGCAGCTTTATATGCGCCATAAAATTTCCCGTATTGCCCGGTAAAATCTTCATGATGCAGGTGTAACCAATCAAATAATAATAAGCCATCGTTTAAAACTTCTTCATCATAAACTGTTTCATAAGGAATTTCAGCATACTTTAAAACCATAGTTACCGCATCATCCCATGGTTGTTTTCCTGAAGGCGTATATACAGCAATTTTAGGTGCTTTTTCTAAAATTACAGCTTCCATATTTTTACTTGGACTGCTTATTTCTTCTAAAATACTTTCTGCTTTAGTATTAGAAATAACTTCAAAAGAAACCCCTCTAATTTGACATTCACGTTGTATAGCCTCTGTGTCTGGTAATAAAAAGGAGCCTCCTTTATAATTGAGTAACCACTTAACTTTTAAATTCTTATTGAGTGTCCAGTACGTTATACCGTAGGCTTTTAAATGATTTTTTTGGCTTTCTACATCCATTGGAATAAGTACGTAGGATGCATAAGTTTTAAAACCTAAACATATAAATAATAAGGTGATAAATATCTTTTTCAATAGAGACTAAACTTTATGAGGTTCCTATGTTGTTCCTCATTTGAAACAACTCAAAATTTTGTTTTTACAAGTTGAAAGATACTTAAAATTTAAGTTTTATCTCATGTGTTTAACAGAAGATTAATTGCTAAAAAGGCACATCATTATCGTCATCATCATTAAACGAACTACCAAAAGCTTGATCTGGGCTTGCTTTATAATTATCAACACTAAATGTATCGTCGTTTGCAGCAGCATTCATTTTAGAGTGAAATTCAGCAGGTGCATCAAAATCATCTAAATTATCAAACTTACCTAAATGCCCGATGAATTTCAAACGTATATTTTCTAAACCACCATTACGGTGTTTTGCAACAATAAACTCACCTTGGCCTTCAGTTGGAGAACGCTCGTCATCATCCCATTCATCAATTTTATAATACTCGGGTCTATAAATGAAACTTACAATATCGGCATCTTGTTCAATTGCTCCAGATTCACGTAAATCGGATAATAAAGGTCTTTTACTTCCTCCACGAGTTTCTACAGCACGAGATAATTGTGATAGAGCAATTACAGGCACCATCAACTCTTTTGCCAAGGCTTTTAAGTTTCTAGAAATCATCGAGATTTCTTGCTCACGGTTACCGCCATGATTACTACCACCTGTCATTAATTGCAAGTAATCAATCATAATTAATTTAATACCATGCTGTGACGATAAACGACGAGCTTTTGCACGTAAATCAAAAATAGAAAGCGATGGTGTATCATCAATAAACAAAGGTGCTTTTTCTAAGCCCTTTACTTTTACATTAAGCTGTTCCCACTCATGTTTTTCTAATTTACCTGTACGCAATTTTTCTGAAGACAAACCTGTTTCACTAGAAATTAAACGTGTTATTAACTGTACTGACGCCATTTCTAAAGAGAAAAAAGCAACAGGTATATTTTGATCTACAGCAATGTTTCTTGCCATAGATAATGTTAATGCCGTTTTACCCATACCAGGACGCGCAGCAACAATAATTAAATCTGATGGCTGCCAACCTGAGGTTAGCTTATCTAATTTTGTAAATCCTGTTGGAATACCACTTAAACCTTCTTTATTTGAAATTTCTTCAATTTTCTTTTTAGCTTGAATTACTAAATCTTGAGCCGTTTCACTAGATTTTTTAATATTTCCTTGAGTAACTTCATATAATTTAGATTCTGCTTGATCTAATAAATCAAAAACATCTTTAGTTTCATCATAAGATGCTTCAATAATTTCATTAGAAATTTTAATTAAACTACGTTGAATAAATTTTTGTAGAATAATACGTGCATGAAACTCTATATGCGCAGAAGAAGACACTTTTTGAGTTAAAGAAATAAGGTAAAAATCGCCTCCTGATTGCTCTAACTTTGCATTCTTTTTTAACTGTGTAGAAACAGTTAATAAGTCGATAGGTTCACTATTTTCAAACAACTGAAAAATAGCATCAAATATATGCTGATGTGCTTCTTTATAAAAAGCATCTGGACTTAAAATATCAATAACTTCATCAACCCCTTTTTTATCAATCATCATTGCTCCAAGCACAACCTCTTCTAAATCAATGGCTTGAGGTGGTATTTTACCTTTTTCAAGACTAATTATGGTGCTTTTATCTACTTTATATCCTTGAACGGGGTTGGGTTGTTTCATAACTACGAAGTTAATAAAAATGAAATCTTTTTTAAAGATTAATAGGTTTTTGATTGTTAACCACTCGTTAACAATTTAACTGTTAATAACTTAAAAATATTGTGAATATCCATAAAAAAAATCTGAAGCTACTAACTTCAGATTTTACCATGATATAGTTTTAAAAGGGTTATCCTTTATAGACTCCCATTTGTGTGTATTTTTCCATACGCTGAGATACTAAATCTTTTGGTGATAAGTTTTTAAGTTCATCAAAATATTTAGTTATGGCATTACTTACAGATAAAAATGTTTTTTCTCTATCTCTATGTGCTCCTCCTAGAGGTTCTTTTATAATTTCATCAACTAGTTTAAGCTTCTTCATATCTGGAGCAGTTAATTTTAAAGCTTCAGCAGCTTGTTCTTTATATTCCCAACTACGCCATAATATTGACGAACATGATTCTGGAGAAATAACAGAATACCAAGTATTCTCTAACATTAATACTTTATCTCCAACACCTATTCCTAAAGCCCCACCTGAAGCTCCTTCACCAACAACTATAGTAATAATAGGCACTTTTAATCGAGCCATCTCTAAAATATTTCTAGCAATAGCTTCTCCTTGTCCGCGTTCTTCAGCCTCTAATCCTGGATAAGCTCCTGGAGTATCTAAAAATGTTATAACAGGAATTCCAAATTTTTCGGCCGACTTCATTAATCGTAATGCTTTACGGTAGCCTTCTGGGTTAGCCATTCCAAAATTTCTGTATTGGCGAGTTTTTGTATTATAACCTTTTTGCTGACCAATAAACATGTAGCTTTGGTCTCCTATTTTACCTAAACCACCAATCATGGCTTTGTCGTCTTTAAAGCTTCTATCACCGTGCAATTCTAAAAACGAATCTCCACAAATTGCTTTAATATAATCTAAAGTATATGGTCTTTCTGGATGGCGAGACATTTGTACTCGCTGCCAAGGTGTTAGATTTTTATAAATATCTTTTTGAGCTTCTTTAAGCTTTTTAGCTATTTGAGTACATGTTTCTGTTACATCTACTTCACTCTCTTCCCCTATAATTCTACATTTTTGAAGTTGATCTTCAAGTTCTTTTATAGGGAGTTCAAATTCTAAGTATTCCATAAGAATCTCGTTTTGCTATTTAAATCATTTGGTTAGTCTACAAATATAAAAACTTTAATTTTGATACACAGCTAAGATTCTTTTCTTTTTCTAATACTACTATTTTTTATCAAACCATTTAATAAAACAGTAGCAATAATTATAGTTGCACCGTAGTAAAAATATGTACTCATTTTTTCTTTTTCGGGAAATAAAATAAGTGCCATGATAATGCCATATATAGGCTCCAAATTATATGTTAAAACTACTGTGTATGGACTAATTAACTTCATAACATATACGGAAGCAATAAAAGCGTAAGCTGTACAAACAGATGCTAAAATAAAAAGATAAACAAAATCTAATTGGATTAAATTGAAGAATTCTACTGAAAAACCTTCACCAAAAAAAATAATATATAAGGAGATAAAAAAGACACCACTTAAGAACTCATAAAACGAAATAATAGTTGCTGTATGCTGTTTTAAAAACTTACCGTTTAACACTGCAAATAATGATGAAAAAAAAGCTGATGATATTCCTAAAATAATACCTGTTAGATATTTAATTTCACTTTGGGTTATTATAAATACGCCAATAACGACTATAATTCCGAAAACAATTTCATACTTAATAATAGATCGTTTAAAAATAATAGGCTCTATTAAAGATGCAAAAAAAGCTCCTGTAGAAAACATAGCCAAAGCTATAGATATATTGGCTTCTTTTATTGATGCAAAAAAGGTAATCCAATGCAAAGCAATAATTATTCCTGCAATAGATAGCCTAAGAAGTGATTTTAAATTTATCTTTAATTTAATCTTTGCTATTTTAATGTAAACGAACATTAAAATAGCAGCTATAACCATTCTAAACCAAACTAAAGGGATAGCTTCAATAGTAATAAGATCTCCTAAAATAGCTGTAAACCCAGCGATGAAAACTAGAAAATGTAAATGGAAATAATTTTTAAGTTTAGCGTTTTGCATTATATAGAAGGTATGCAGCTAAAATACCAAAAAGAACATTAGGAAACCAGACTGCCACCAAAGGAGAAAAATCAGACTGTTCTGCCATAACTCCAAAAATCTTATCGAAAAACACAAAAACCATAGCTATACAAATACCAACAGCCAAATTAACCCCCATACCTCCTCGCCTTTTCATAGAAGAAACAGCAACTGCTATAATAGTCAAAATAAATACGGATGCAGGTAAACTCCACTTTCTATATAAAACTAATTGAAAACGACCAACATTAGGCGAACCACTCGCTTTTTCTTTTTCAATAAATCGCTTTAAATCGCCATAAGTTTTGGTTTCAGCAGCATATTCTTCGGGTATCAAATCATTAACCTGAAAAGCGAAAAGTGTATCTTTTGATCTAATAATTTCTAATTTGTCTTCTCTTTCTCCAATATTTCTTTTAAAATAATTGGTTAACTTATAAGTTGTATCTGCTTCAACATACTTAATTGTACTTGCTGAAATTTTATATTTTAACTCGTTACCATCAAAATGCTCTAATGTAAAATTATATCCAATATTATTTTTATCATCAAAACTGCTAACATATACAATTTCGTTATCATTTATTTGCTTAAAAACATTGTTCTTAACCACAGGACTTCTGCCTTTTTTAAAATATTTAAAACTAAAATCGTTAAAGCCCTGACTAGCTTGTGGTGCCAAAAATAAACCAAGAAAAATAGCTAATATGGCTACAATTAAAGCCCCTATTAAATAAGGTCTTAAAAACCGAGTAAAAGATACTCCAGAACTTAAAAAAGCAATAATTTCAGTATTATTAGCTAATTTTGAAGTGAACCAAATTACAGATAAAAATAAAAACAATGGAAATAATAAGTGTGCAAAGTAGATTGTAAAATCCAAAAGATACCAAAGCACTTCATTTAATGGTACATCTTGCTCAAGAATTTTACCAATTTTTTCTGCTAAATGTACTGTTATCCCAATAGGAATAAATAGCAAAAGCATCATAGCAAATGTGAATAAATAACGCTTTAATATGTACCAATCTAGTATCTTCACCTATAATCTGTTATTCATTTGTTTTACCATTTTCTCTTTCCAAACATAAAAATCTCCTGCTAATATATGTTTTCTTGCTTCTCTAACCAACCATAAATAAAAACCTAAATTATGTATAGTTGCTATTTGTTTACCTAACAATTCATTAACGGTAAACAAATGTCTTAAATAAGCTTTACTATACTCGGTATCTACAAATGTAATACCCATTTCATCTATAGGTGAAAAATCTTCGGCCCATTTTAAATTTTTAATATTTATAGAACCATAAGCCGTAAACAACATGCCGTTTCTTGCATTACGAGTTGGCATAACACAATCAAACATATCTACACCTAACGCAATATTTTCTAAAATATTGATTGGTGTTCCAACTCCCATTAAATATCTTGGTTTATCTTCTGGTAAAATACTACAAACTACATCTGTCATAGCATACATTTCTTCTGCAGGTTCTCCAACCGATAATCCACCAATAGCATTCCCTACAGCTCCAGCATTTGCAATATATTCTGCAGATTGCTTTCTCAAGTCTTTATAAGTACTACCCTGTACTATTGGGAAAAAAGCTTGATTATAATCATATTTTAAAGGTGTTTTCTCTAAATGATTGATGCATCTATCTAACCAACGATGCGTCATATGCATCGATCGTTTTGCATAATTATAATCACATGGGTATGGTGTACATTCATCAAAAGCCATAATAATATCGGCACCTATAGTTCTTTGAATTTCCATTACATTTTCTGGTGTAAACGTATGGTAACTACCATCTATATGCGATTTAAAACGAACGCCTTCTTCTTTTATTTTTCTATTATCTGAAAGTGAATATACTTGATAACCTCCAGAATCTGTTAGAATATTTCTATCCCAATTCATGAATTTATGCAAGCCACCTGCTTTTTCAAGAACCTTAGTTTGTGGTCTTAGATATAAATGATAGGTGTTTCCTAAAATTATATCTGGATTTATATCATCTTTCAACTCACGCTGATGCACTCCTTTTACAGTAGCTACTGTACCAACAGGCATAAATATTGGGGTTTCTATAATACCATGGTCTGTAGTTATTTTTCCGGCTCTTGCTTTACTTTGAGGATCTTTAGCTTTTAATTCGAATTTCATCTGTATCAACGTATAAGTTGGCAAAGATAAATAACTAAAAACCGATATCAATATTAATAAAAAGGAAATAATTTTTGTTTGGCAACGTTTTTGATATAGTTAATAAAATCTTAAAACGAACATTTATGAACAATTTAAAAAAATTCCAAAGTCACTTTAGAATCAAAAGTGCTTTAGGCAAGAATCTATTTTTTATTTTAATGATTGCCATATGTATCCCTACTGCTACAATGGCTCAAACTGCTAATGGTATTGGATTTAAAGCTGGATTAAATTACAATGCTAACGGTGATTATTTTCAATCTATTAGTACAAATGCCCAAAACCCTGATAGGAATGTTGGCTACCATTTTGGTTTATTTGGAAAAATAGGTAAAGAAATATACTTTAAACCAGAGCTTGTCTACACAAGTACTAAAAGTGATTATGAAGATGATAGTTTTAAAATGCAAAAAGTAGATGCGCCTTTATTAGTAGGAATAAAAGTTTTAGGTCCTATTAGTGTTTTTGGTGGGCCATCATTTCAATACATACTAGATTCTGAATTTGACGGTGTTGCTATTAATGATATTGAAAATGATTTTTCAGTAGGTTTAAACTTCGGAATTGGATTAAATCTGAATAAAATTGGTATTGATCTAAGGTATGAGAGAGGTTTTAGCAAAAACGAAGCTTCTTTTTTAAACAATAATAATATTAATACTAGTAGACTTGATACACGCCCTGATCAATTAATAGTAAGTTTATCTTTGATTTTATAAACAAAATCTAAAATTCACAAAACAAAAAACCTCGCAATTGCGAGGTTTTTTGTTTTGTGAATTTTATAGTTATACTACTTAGATACTGCATCATCAGTATCTAAAAAGTTAGGAGTACCATCTCCATCTGTATCATCATTTGTAGGATCTCCATCATTATTAATATCTTCATTTATTGTAAGTACACCATCTCCATCATCATCTGAATCGGCATAATTTGGTGTACTATCACCATCTGTGTCGTCATCGGCTAATTGATCTAAATTAATAAGTTCTCCATTTCCATTTAAATCTTCTAAATATGATGGAACTCCATCGCCGTCATGATCATTTTCTGCCATCTGTAACAATTCAAACTTAAAATTTATTGGAGAATATGCTGGAATTCCTGTTGTTGCATTAGAGAAATAAGCCAATCCAGAAGGCACAAACATAACACCTATACCATAATTCATATAATTTACAATTCCACCTGTACCATCCTCAAATGATTCTGTAGTATTAAACTCAGTTAAAACTTTTCTCCATGCAGGAATTAAAGACGTTAAATCGAAATCTACTGGTGTAACTGCACTATCAAAAACTGAATGATCTAATAAAAAACCCTCATATCTAACTCGAACTAAATCAGCAAAGTTAGGAGATTCTGTTCCACCACCTTGATTCAATCTTAAAATATAAATTTTATAATCTGTATCAGCAAAATTTACAATTTTTGTTTCAACTGCATCTTTTAAAACAGTATTACCATCCGGCACAGCTCCTGCACCAAATTCAGTAATAACTATATCTTCAATACTAGGATTTTCATTAGATTCAAATTCACTAGAATTATAATAATGTGTTTCTAAATATTCAATTAAAGTAGCATCATCAGTTATTTGCTGCTCTGCTCTATCTCGCACTTCAATAACTATAACATCTGTACTATCATCATCTTTATTACATGAGACAAAACCAACTAGTAGCATTAAAACTAACAAAGTTATTTTTTTAATTTCCATATACTTCTTCTTAACTTTTTATTTTATTTAAAATAACACTGTTAAATAACTACTCTCTTATAAGTAATTACATTTGTATTAATGATAATTTTACTTTAATCCTTATTTTTGAGGCGCAAGATACAATTTTAATGTAATCTTGCACAACAACATTAACGTAGTTTTCACAATAATTATATGCGTATAGATAAGTATTTATGGTGTGTTAGATATTACAAAACTAGAACACTTGCTACAACTGCCTGTAAAAAAGGACAGGTTAGAGTAAATAACGACATTGTAAAACCTAGTAGAGAAGTTTTTGCCCAAGACATTATTGGATTAAGGAAAAACCAGATAAACTATAGTTTAACGGTTAATGATATTCCAGAAAGTAGAATTGGTGCCAAATTAGTTGACCTTTACAGAACAGATACTACACCTAAAGAACAGTTTGATGCTCAAGAGCTTTTAAAATACTCTAAAGATTATTACCGAAAAAAGGGCGTTGGTAGACCAACAAAAAAAGATAGAAGAGATATTGATGATTTTACTGATGAAAATGAGTAATTTTATGCTTTAAATAAAATCATAAGCTAGTATATGTTATGAATAATGTGATATTAAACCATAGTGAAATAAACCATAAAATTCGACGCATAGCTTTTCAGATATATGAAAGTAATGTATATGAAGAAGAAATAATTTTAGCAGGTATAGATAGTAATGGTTACATACTTGCAAAAAAACTAAAAACAGTTTTACAAAAAATATCAGACATTAAACCCATACTTTGTAAAGTTGTAATCGATAAAAAAAACCCCTCACAAACAATTAAAACATCAATAAAGGCTGAAGAATATAAAAATAAATCTTTAGTTTTAGTTGATGATGTTTTAAACTCGGGCACCACTTTAATATATGGTGTAAAACACTTTTTAGATGTACCACTTAAACAATTTAAAACAGCTGTTTTAGTAAATAGAAATCATAAAAAATACCCTGTTAAAGCAGATTTTAAAGGCATTTCATTATCTACTTCTTTACATGAACATGTAGAAGTTGTTCTTGTAGGAAAAGTTTATGAAGTAATTTTAGAATAATTGCAACTTCAATTCTTCAACAATTTTATTTTTCGATTTACCATCTATACTTATAGTTAATTCTGCTTGACTATAATACGGTGACCGCTCAAATAAATGCTTACCAATAAATTCGGCTAAAGCTTCTTCTGTTTCTATATGAGCTATTAAAGGGCGCTTTGCTTTCTTTTTTATTAGCTTTTTTACTAATTTAGGTATAGACGCTTTTAAATAAACACTCTTCAAATTTTTAGCATTTAATATGGTTTCCATATTATTACCAAAACAAGGTGTACCTCCGCCTACAGATAATATTATATCATTTTTAGTATTTAAAATTTCTTGCAAATAAAATGATTCTTGCTTTCTAAAATATATTTCCCCTTTATTTTTAAATACATCTGAAACAGTCATTTTTTCTATTTCTTCAATATAATCATCTAAATCAACAAACTTATAGTTTAACTTTTTAGCCAACATCTTTCCTAAAGTTGACTTTCCAGAAGCCATATATCCAATTAAAACTACTATCATTTTTATGTTACAAATTGATTATTAAAAACATACGTTTAAGTAGTGCAAAAAAACAAAAAATTATTTAAAAAAAGCCTTGTTTAATTGAAAATAGGTTTTATATTTGCACCCGCTAACAGGGATGTATGTTAGTACTGAAATGACCTGGTAGCTCAGTTGGTAGAGCATCTCCCTTTTAAGGAGAGGGTCCTGGGTTCGAGCCCCAGCCCGGTCACAAAAAAAGTTAAGCTTTATTGCTTAACTTTTTTTATTTTTAATCACTTCATATAATGCGCACGTGGCGGAATTGGTAGACGCGCTGGCTTGAGGGGCCAGTATCCGTTTAGGATGTGGAAGTTCGAATCTTCTCGTGCGCACTATAAAAATTTATATTTCACCTATTTTTCCTATATTTTTTTTCACAAAAAATAAAATAATTAATAGCTTTTTGTAGTATATTAAATTAATTATGTTAATTTTGTTTAAAGAAAAAACCAAAATAGTGAACAATATTCAGACTAATTTTAGCATAAAAGATTTAGAGAACCTTACCGGAATAAAGGCTCACACCATCAGAATATGGGAAAAACGCTATAATTTACTTAGCCCAAATAGATCTGAAACCAACATAAGGAATTATAGTATAACAAGTTTTCAAAAACTTTTAAATATATCTTATTTAAATAATAACGGTATTAAAATATCTAAAATTGCGAGTCTTAAAGAAGACGAAATACCTGCTAAAGTTAGAGAAATAGCATCTAGGGCTAAAGTTGAAGATCATGCTATTAATGCTTTAAAAATGGCAATGATTAATTTTGATCAAGTTTTATTTTACAATACTTACAACAACTTAATTGAAAATAAAACATTTAGCGATATATTTTACACTGTTTTCCTTCCGCTTCTTAATGAAATAGGACTTTTATGGCAAACAAATACAATAACACCAGCGCATGAGCATTTTTTATCTGTTCACATTAAACAAAAAATTCTTTTGAATATTGAAAAGCTTCAAAGTTTAGAACCAAAACCAGTTTCTAAATCCTATGTACTTTTCTTACCAGATAGTGAGATTCATGATATTGGTTTGTTATTTGTAAACTACCAACTAAGGAGCAAAGGCTACCATACTATATTTCTTGGAGAAAGTGTACCAATGGAAAGCTTGACAGATTTGCTTGATTTTTTTGAAGAAATTACTTTTATTTCTTATTTTACAGTATACCCTGAAGTAGAAAACATTCCTGATTACATAAATAAATTCAACGATTTATTACTTAAAAAAGAAAACAGTAACTTAATACTTTTAGGGCCAAAACTAGCTGATGTAGAAATGTCTAATTTCCCAAAAAAGATTAAGACATTCACTTCAATAGAAAATTTAGTAAAAGAGTTATAAATATATTTTTTATTGTTTAACTTTTAACTATATTTGTTAAACAATATGAAAAAAACAATAAACATAATTGGATCAGGATTCTCTTCATTAGCCGCTTCTTGCTACTTAGCTAAATATGGATATGACGTAACTATATTTGAAAAAAACAAGACTATTGGTGGCCGTGCAAGACAGTTAAAGAAAGAAGGTTTCACCTTTGATATTGGTCCAACCTGGTATTGGATGCCTGATGTTTTTGAACGCTTTTTTAATGACTTCAATAAAAAACCTTCAGACTATTACTCTTTAGAAAAATTAAACCCTGCATACAGTGTATATTTTGATAAAGATGATTTTATAACAATTGAAGACACTTTAAGTAAAATAAGTGCTGCTTTCGAAAAAGAAGAACCTGGAAGTTCAATCAAATTAAAGAAATTTATAAAAGAAGCTAGAAGTAATTATGATGTTGCCATTAAGGATTTAGTTTACAATCCTGGAATTTCTCCAACAGAACTTATTACACCAGCTACAATTAAAAAGATAAATCAATTTTTTAGCACTATAAAAAGAGATGTTAGAAAAGAGTTTAAAAACCCTAGACTTGTAAAAATTCTTGAATTCCCAGTACTATTTCTAGGCGCCAAACCTAGCGATACACCATCTTTCTATAGTTTTATGAATTATGCAGATTTCGGACTTGGAACATTTCATCCTAAAAAAGGCATGTACCAAGTTATTCTTGCTATGGAAAATTTATCAAAAGAATTAGGTGTAAAAATAAGAACAGAAGAAACTATTGAAAAAATAATTGTTGAGAATGGTGTTTCAAAAGGTATTGTATCTAATGGGAAAACATATAAATCTGATGTAGTAGTTAGTGGTGCCGATTACCATCATACAGAAACATTACTAGAAGATTCATCCAGACAATATTCAGAAAGATATTGGAATAAAAAAACATTTGCACCTTCTTCATTACTATTTTATGTTGGGTTTAACAAAAAACTAAAAAATGTAAATCATCACACCTTATTTTTTGATGTAGATTTTGATGTTCATGCAGAAGCTATTTATGACAATCCGAAATGGCCAGAAAACCCTTTGTTTTATGCAAGCTTCCCAAGTAAAACTGACGATTTTGTTGCTCCAGAAGGAAAAGAAGCTGGCATATTTTTAATTCCCCTAGCACCAGGTTTGGAAGACACACCAGAATTAAGAGAAACGTCTTTTAATAAAATTATTAATCGTTTTGAAAATTTAACATCACAAAATGTAAAAGAAAGTATTATATTTAAAGAAAGCTTTTGTATAAACGATTTCATAAAAGACTATAATTCATATAAAGGAAATGCTTATGGTATGGCAAATACCTTAATGCAAACTGCTTTTTTAAGACCAAAGTTGAAAAGTAAGAAAGTAAAAAACTTATTTTTTACAGGGCAGCTAACTGTTCCAGGGCCAGGTGTTCCACCATCATTAATATCTGGAAAACTTGTTGCAGATTTAGTAACTAAATATCATAACTAAAATGAAAGCAATCTTTGATACCGTTTCTTATAATTGTAGTAAACTTGTTACTAAAACATATAGTACCTCATTTTCACTTGCTACAAAAATGCTTTATAAAACCATAAGAGCAGATATATATAATATTTATGGTTTTGTACGTTTTGCTGATGAAATAGTTGATTCATTTCACGATTATGACAAAGAAATGCTATTTAATAAGTTTTCTGATGATTTAGAAAGCGCCTTAAATGACAAAATAAGTTTAAACCCCATTTTAAACTCGTTTCAATATACATTCCATAAAAATAATATTGACAAGAGTTTGGTAGGTGCTTTTATGAAAAGTATGCGGTTAGATTTACATAAAACAGATTATCTAACCGATGAAGAATATAAAGATTACATCTATGGTTCTGCAGATGTAGTTGGACTCATGTGCTTAAAAGTATTTGTAAAAGGTGATCATGCAAAATATGATGAACTAAAAAGTACAGCAATGGCTTTAGGTTCTGCATTTCAAAAAGTTAATTTTTTAAGAGATTTAAAAGCAGATTTTGAAGGTTTAAATAGAACTTACTTTCCTAATACCGATTTAAATAATTTAGATGAAACTTCAAAACAACAAATTATTGATGATATTGAAGCTGATTTTGAAAAAGGCCTTAGCGGTATAAAGAAACTACCTATTGAAGCTAAATTTGGTGTTTTTATGGCATACCGCTATTACAGGCAACTTTTAAAAAAACTAAAAAAGACACCAGCTTTAAAAATTAAAAACACGAGAATACGAGTTTCAAATCCTAAAAAAATAGAACTCTTAATGCGTAGTTATGTAAAATATCAGCTAAATTTAATGTAAATTTAAATCATGGAAACTTTACTTTGGATATTAGTTTTTTTTGCTACCTATTGCTTCATGGAATTTATGGCATGGTTTACACATAAATATGTTATGCATGGTTTTTTATGGAGTTTACACAAAGACCATCATAAAAAAGACCACGATAGTTGGTTTGAACGCAATGACGCTTTTTTTATTTTTTATGCAGTTGTAAGTATTACTTTTTTTCTACTATGGAAATATAACGATTTATGGATTGGCTTGCCTATAGGTATTGGTATTTTCGCTTATGGCTTCTCTTATTTTATGGTACACGATATTTTTATACACCAACGTTTCAAATTATTTAGAAATGCTAATAATTGGTATGCAAAAGGCGTAAGACGCGCACATAAAATGCACCATAAACATTTAGGAAAGAAAGATGGCGAGTGTTTTGGAATGTTATTTGTTCCTTTTAAATATTTTAAAAAATAATAGATGGATTATTTATACCTTCTATTAAATTTAGGTTCATTATCTATCCCGTTTCTTTTTAGTTTTCACCCTAAATTAAAATTCTACAATTATTGGAAACCATTATTTATAAGCATTGTTATAAGCATGCTTATTTTTATTCCATGGGATGTCTTTTTTACAATTAAAGGGATTTGGGGCTTTAATTCAACCTACTTTTTAGATATAAAAATTTTAAACTTACCTCTAGAAGAATGGTTATTTTTTATTTGCATTCCTTATGCGTGCGTGTTTACACATTATTCGCTTCTATATTATTTTCCTAATTTAAAATTACCTAGAACAACTTCTAAAACAATTTCTTATTTATTGTTTCTGGCATTTTTAATAATTTCAATCTACCATTATGAAAAATGGTACACTTTTGTGAATTTTATTTTAGCAGCCCTACTAATAGCTATAGTTATTACTAAAAACCCAGAACTTTTAAGGTCTTTTTTTCTTACCTTTTTAATAATGCTTATCCCTTTTTTTATAGTTAATGGTATATTAACGGGAAGCTTTATAGAAAATGAAGTTGTTTGGTATAACAATTCTGAAAATTTAAACATCAGATTATTTACCATTCCAATTGAAGATACCGTTTATGCGTTTACACTTATTCTTCTAAATCTATTTATTATTAATTTAATACAGAATTCAAAAAAGAAATCTTAAGTATTTACGACATTTACAGGGCTTCCGTTTAAATAAGCCTCCAAATTTTTAGCTGTAATATTCATTAATCTTGTTCGTGCTTCTTTAGGCGCCCATGCTACATGCGGTGTTATAATACAGTTTTTGGCGTTTAATAATGGATTCTCAGCTTTAATAGGTTCTTCTGAAACAACATCGACAGCCGCTGCAGAAACTTTTCCTGAATTTAAAGCTTCTGCTAAATCTTGCTCGACCACTAAACCGCCTCTCGCTGTATTAATAATCATTACACCATCTTTCATTTTCATAATATTATTAGAATTAATGATACCTTCAGTACTCTTAAAAAGTGGGCAGTGTAAACTTATAATATCTGATTTAGAAAACAATTCATCTAACTCAACCTGTGTACAGGTATCAGACTCTAATTCAGGTTTCTTACTTCTATTATTAAATAAAATATTTAAACCAAAAGCTTGAGCCACTTTAGCTGTAGCTTGCCCAATACTACCAAAGCCAATAATACCCATTGTTTTTCCTTGAAGTTCAACCAAAGGTGAATCCCAAAAAGAAAAATCTAAAGATTTTGTCCATTTACCGCTTTTCACGGCATTATTATGATCTCCTACATGATGACACATTTCTAACAACAAAGCCATTGTAAACTGAGCAACAGAAATGGTACTGTATGCAGGAACATTAGTAACTATAATTCCTTTTTCTTTTGCAGCTACAACATCTACAACATTATAACCTGTAGCTAAAACACCAATATATTTTAAATTTGAAGTCCTTGTTATCACTTCTTTTGGAAGAAGCGTTTTGTTGGTATAAACAATATCGGCATCACCAATTCTTGTTATAATCTCTTCTAAATCAAATGGAGTTCTGTCATAAACCAACAAATTACCCTGCTGTTTTAAAGTGTCCCAACTAAGATCTCCTGGGTTTAAAGTATAACCATCTAAAACTACTATTTTCATACCTATTCTTTTTTTTCTATTTAAGACAAAAATAATTACAGTCATTGGCTAATTCAACAAACTATCAATAGCCTTTCTTACTTTTTCACTATTCCAATTTGCAGCACCAACTTCATCTATAACCACATTACCTTCTTTATCTATTAAAAATGTTCTAGGAATAGAAGAAATATTAAAAAATTCTGGATATGCCTCATGTGGCCTAAACACTTTAAAAGTGTAATTATTTTTCTTTAAAAACGGATTAATCTTGCTATAATAATCATTAGTTACAAAAATAAATTCTACTTTGGTATTATAATCTTCATATAATTTCTGAATACTTGGCATTTCAGCAATACATGGGGGGCACCAAGTTGCCCAAAAATTCATAAAAACCACTTTTCTTTTTGCTTCTTCAAAATTATAAATGTTATTATTTTCATCTATTAAATTCCAATTATAACTATCAAGTTTAGTTAATTTTTCGTTTTTAACAGTTACAGATTTTATTAAAGCTAATCCTTTTTGTAAAAAGACTTGAATAGGTTGACGCGTTTGCGGAATGAAGAACAAGGCAATAACTATTAAGAAAATAATATTATTCCTTTTTTGTTTTGTGATTTTCATTTTATGAATTAAAAAAGCATAGTATCTATGTCGAAACTATGCTTTTTATCTAACAAAACAAATTATCTAATTATTTTATCTCATAACATTTCCAGATAAACTTACAACTGGCCCTGTACCCATTGTTAGAGTAACATGATCTACAGCATCAGATGGTACAACATGCGCTAAGGGTTTTAATGTAAATGGTGCTGGACTATTATCTGGATATGGCTCTACTGAAACAACAATAGTTGCTCCTCTTAAATCTGTTGGAAAAGTTAATCCTGATGGTGCATTTTGAAGATAATCTTCTCCTGGAAATGCAGGCCCATCTCCCATGTCTCCTTTAAATAATGTTGTTGCTGCATTATCATCAAAATCATTAACATCTGTAAATGTACCAGAACTTACAGGCATACCATTAATTACAGACCATCCCTCATATTTCCATCCGTTTGGTAAAACTGGTAAATCTAAACCAACTGTTGGTGATCCACTTGAAAGATCTAAAAACCATACACCACTTCGTTCATCATTATCAGATCCATTAGTTGGAGTTGCTAAAATATACTTACCAGAACTAGCACCAAAGTCTGCCACAATTCCGTTAGAATTAACAATTGCTTGGTCTCCAGAAAAATCACCAGCTAAAATTTTAGTAGCTGCAGGAGCAGGATCTGAATCTACAGCAGGTTCAATAGAAAGCACAAATTTTGTAGCATTAGTTAATTCATCAGCATCAACTGTAAAAGATTGCGGAAATGTTACTGAAGAAAAAGTACCTGTAGAAACTGGTGCTCCATTTACAATAATCCATCCTTCGTAAACAAAATCATCACCTAATTCATCTAAACCGGCTAAATTCAAGGTTAATTCAGATGTACTAGCCATACCTTCGTTATTCTTATCACAAGATGTCACTAAAATTCCAGTTGCTAAAATCGTAAAAAACATTTTTTTTATCATCACTATTATTTTTAAAGTTATTTATACTTCAAAAGTATAGTTAGATACTTTAATAAAATGTTAGCTATCTAACACTAAGCAATGTTTTTATAAATTCTTATTTCTTTTCTAGAGAATTCAATAACTTTTTCCTCTTTTAGTTCATTTAATAGAATATTTAATGTGGGTCTTGAAGTACCTATTAATGAAGCAATATCTTTTTGAGTGTAAGGGTGTAGAATTACTTTGTCTCCAGTTTTTTCACAATCATAGCCATAATCTTCACATAACTCACTTAAAAATTCAAGAAGACGAGTTTTTGTATCTTTAAATAATAGTAACTGTAAACGCCTCTCTAGCTTTTTTAATTTAAAACCAATTATTTTATATATTTTAAAGCTAAATGTTTGGTTATCCCTCATTAAACCATGCATTGTCTCTATACCAATAGGACAAATATTAGTACCATTATCAATAGATTGTGCAAATTCTTCACGTTTAGTTTCACCAAGAATAGCTTTTTCACCAAAAAGTTCACCTTTGGTTAAAATAGCTTTAACAATTTCCTCTCCATCTTCACTATAATAACCAATCTTTACCTTACCTCGTTCTATTAAATAGACCTTATTAGAGCTATCTTCTTCAAAATATATGTAGTCTTTCTTTTTATAGGCATCAAAACTATGATCTGTTTTATAAGCCTTAAATTTATGTGGGCATAGTATTCTAAAAAGATTCACATCATCAAAAAACCAAATTGATTTCATATGTTTACTATTGTTTAATTAGCTTTTTAAAAGTCGAAAAGAAGACCTAAAGCTTACAAAAAAGCATAAAAAAACCTCCTTATTATAGGAGGCTCTTCAATATAAAATCATTCTATTTTATTCTTCTTCATCTGAAACAACTTCTTGCTCCTCTTGAATTCCATCTAACAAATTATGTTGTTGCAGTAAATTATACCATTGTATAACCTTTTTAATATCACTTGCATAAACTCTATCTTCATCATATTCTGGTAAAACACCAAAGAAATACTCTTCTAATTTGTCTTTACTATCTTTAGGCTTAACAGATGTTGGTTGTCCGTTCTCTTTTTCTTTAATAGTTTCAAGAACTTGTTTTAATGGCACTTCTTCTGTTAAGGTATAAATAGCAATTTCACTTAAAACACTAACGTTTTGTCTTACGCTTATAGATATACGTTTTTTATCTATTAATGATTCAGCTACAAAACCACCTCGAGTTTGAGTTACTAATTTGTATAATCCAGGTTTTCCTCCTATTGCTAATATTTTATCTAAACTCATAAATTATTTTTTATTGAAAGGCGCAAATATCATCTGTTTATTAATGTCTTGCAAATATTATCTTCTCTTTTTTTGAGCAGGAAAACGCATTCTGTAATCTACATTTATTTTCCCTTTTGAAATATTAGTCAACCTACCTTTTATTAAACGCTTTTTTAAAGTAGAAAGTTTATCTGTAAATAAAACACCTTCTATATGATCGTACTCATGTTGAATGACTCTTGCTATTAAACCATCAAAAGTTTCAGTATGTTGCTTAAAATTTTCATCAAGATATTCAATGGTAATTTTTGGTTGTCTAAATACATCTTCTCTAACATCAGGAATACTTAAGCAACCTTCATTAAAAGCCCATTCATCACCTTCTTCTTTGATTATTTTTGCATTTATAAAAACACGTTTAAAGTCTTTTAAGTTATTTTGTTCTTCTTCAGATAAATCTTCATCTTCAGAAAAAGGATTTGTATCAACTAAAAACAAACGTATTGGCAAGCCTATTTGAGGTGCTGCCAAACCAACACCAAAAGCATTGTACATGGTTTCGAACATATTAACTAAAAGATCATCGAGTTTAGGATAATCTTTAGTAATATCTTCTGCTTTCTTTTTTAAAACAGCATCTCCGTATGCTACTATTGGTAAAATCATTAATTAGTCTTTCTATTATTAGTTGCAAAAATACAATATTTAGAAACTGTATTTATGACTAAAATATACTTTTTAAGTTTTTAGTTATTTTGAATATAAATAACTTTGAAGAATAAGCGTTGCACTAATCTCATCTACAAGTGCTTTGTTTTTACGTTGTTTTTTTTTCAAACCACTATCAATCATTGTTTGAAAGGCCATTTTAGAAGTAAAACGCTCATCAACTCTTTGCATAGGTATATTAGGAAATTGTTTTTCTAACTTAACCAGAAAAGATAAAATTAAAGCTTCACTCTCTGAAGCTGTATTATCCATTTGTTTAGGTTCACCTACCAAAAACAATTCTACTTGCTCTTTACTCGTATAGTCTTTTAAAAAAACTAGTAATTCTTTAGTGTTAACAGTTGTAAGACCTGAAGCTATAATTTGGAACTCATCTGTTACAGCTATTCCTGTTCTTTTTAAACCATAATCTATTGCTAATATGCGAGCCATATATAAAATTTATGCAAAAATAATGTATTAAAATAAAAAAGACCGTCTTTTAAGACAGCCTTTATTCAATAGTTTAACCTTGAATATTAATATTTGAATATGATTTTTTAACTAAGCCTTTATAGCTTTATTTATTTTTGGAAATACCAATTTTAAGTTATCAACTTTTCTTTCTCTGTTTAAGTAAATTCTAATATCACTACTACTACGTGCAATAGACTCTTTTAATTGAGAAGCATCAATTAATAATACTTCGTTTTCATTTACCACATCAGTTGATTCTTCAACAGCTACAATAACTTTGTTATCATTATTAGAAACAGATACAGTATCATTAGTATCAACTTTAACAACTTCTAAAGTGCTTTGTGCATTTCCAAAAGAAAAAGAAAGTAATAAAATTAATAATATGTATAAATTTGTTTTCATCTGTTTATCATTGTTTGATGGTTCAAATATATATCTAGACTTAGAGTTGCACACAAAAAATTAGTTGTAACACTTTTAATTTTCGTTTAGTAGTGGACTGACAAATTTTTATCGACAAACAGATTAAACACTTATTTATTCGATAAAAAACTCATTTATTTGCATTTCGTCCTTCACCTCAATAGATAAAAAGATAAAAAGCATTTTTCATACTCTAAAAAACAGCCAAAAATTAAGCTTTCTATACACATAATCTATATGATTATTATATCTAATTCATTCTCGTTTTTAAATGATACCTATTATATTTGTCAAAAATTAAATTACAAATGACTGAATTAAGAGATATTATAGAACAAGCTTGGGAGAACCGAGAACTTTTAAAAGAAGAAAAAACTACTGCTGCCATACGTAAAGTGGTAGATTTATTAGATAAAGGAGAACTAAGAGTTGCTGAACCAACTAATGATGGTTGGCAAGTAAATGAATGGGTAAAAAAAGGTGTTGTATTATATTTCCCAATTCAAACTATGGAAACCATAGAGGTTGGTCCTTTTGAATTCCACGATAAAATTCCATTAAAAACAGGTTATAAAGAAAAAGGTATTAGAGTGGTGCCACATGCAGTAGCTAGACATGGTGCATATATATCTCCTGGTACTATATTAATGCCAAGTTATGTAAATATTGGTGCATATGTAGATGAAGGTACTATGGTTGATACATGGGCTACTGTTGGTAGTTGTGCTCAAATTGGTAAAAATGTACACTTATCTGGTGGTGTTGGTATTGGTGGCGTTTTAGAACCATTACAAGCTGCTCCAGTAATTATAGAAGATAATGTATTTGTTGGCTCTCGTTGTATCGTTGTAGAAGGTGTACATGTAGAAACTGAAGCTGTTTTAGGTGCTAACGTTGTTTTAACAATGAGTACCAAAATAATTGATGTAACTGGAGACAAACCTATAGAAATGAAAGGTCGCGTTCCTGCACGATCTGTAGTTATTCCTGGAAGTTATACTAAAAAGTTTGCTGCTGGAGAGTTTCAAGTGCCTTGTGCCTTAATTATTGGCAAACGTAAAGAAAGTACCAATAAAAAAACATCGCTTAACGATGCGCTTCGTGAAAACGATGTAGCTGTTTAATTTTTTTTTAAATAGCTTAATAACTATTACTAGTTTCATTATTTTAAGTCGATAGGAAATGAAACTAGTAATTCTCTTTTTATTTTTTTTATAAATAAAGTAATACATTTAGAATATGAAAATTGTCATTCTTGCTGCGGGTATGGGTTCTAGGCTAGGTAATCCTTTTCCTAAACCTTTAACACCTTTAAAAAACGGAAAAAGCATAATGAAAATGCAAACCGATAATATAGCTTCAAGATATAATATTGACGACATAAGTGTCGTGGTTGGGTTTAAAAAAGACTTAATTATGGAACGCTTTCCTGAGCTTTCTTATGTTTACAATCCTTTTTTTGATAGAACTAATACGTCTAAAAGTCTATTACAAGTATTAAAAAAAAATAGAGATAAATCTGTACTTTGGTTTAATGGCGACGTTGTTTTTGACGAAAAAATATTAGATATATTAAATCCTTTTATAAAAAATAATCAATCATTTGTGGCAGTAAATACCAGTAAGGTTGCAGATGAAGAAGTAAAATATACTTTAAAAGAAGGTTTTATAGATGAATTATCAAAAACAGTAGAAAACGGACTTGGAGAAGCTGTTGGAATTAACTTTATTTCATCTAATGATATTCAAAATTTTATTGAAAGATTAGAAGAATGTGACGCTAATGACTATTTTGAAAGAGGATTAGAATTAGCTATTGAAAAAGATAACCTAAAAATAAAAGCCGTAGATATTTCTAAATACAACTGTATGGAAATAGATTTTATTGAAGATCTTGAAAACGTTAATAACTTGTTATAATGAAGGTTATTCTTTTCTGCCAGAATAATTATGCTTTTGCAATTCTAGAGCCTATAAAAAAAGTTTTAGAAGCTAAAAACGATAATTACATCTGGTTTATTAAAGAAAAGATTTTAAACGATTTCCCTTATAAGAAAGATAATTACACCACTAAAATATCAGATTTAGAAAATTATAATAGTGATGCTATTTTTGTTCCCGGCAATGAAGTTCCTTATTTTTTAAGAGGGTTAAAAACTCAAGTTTTTCATGGGTTAGCTGGCGAAAAAAAAGGTCATTTTAGAATACGCCACTATTTCGATTTATATCTTACACAAGGTCCTTATTTTACAAATAGATTTAATGATTTAAAAAGTATTCATAAAAACTTTGAGGTTATTGAAACTGGTTGGCCAAAGCTTGATGTCTATGGTCAAGATAAAAGTTTGTACAATTCATACAAAACTGAATTACTTGACAAGTATAAAGCTAAAAAAGTTATTCTTTATGCTCCTACGTTTTCACCAAAACTAACTTCTGCTCCATTTTTAATTAATCAAATTAAAAGTCTTGCTAAAAATTTAGATTATATCATTCTATTAAAATTTCATCCTTTAATGGATCAAGAATGGATTAATCGTTATAAAGAATTAGCCAATGAAGTTCCAAATATCATTTTCCAAAACGAAAAAAATATTATTAAGTTTTTATTAATATCAGATATATTAATTAGTGATACGTCATCAGTAATTTATGAATTCATTTTATTAGACAAACCCGTGATAACATTTAATAGTATTTCTGAAAACATCAAATGGGAAGACTCTAATAATTATAATAAATTAATAGAATTAGTAGACACAAATTTAACTAAAGACCCTTTTGCAAAATCTAGAGATATAATTGTTAAACAGTTTCATCCATATAACGATGGCAAATCTGCAGAACGCATGGTGGAAGCTGTAAAATCCTATATTAGCACAAATGGAATTCCTGCAAAAAGGGAGCTTTCATTTTTAAGAAGATTAAAAATACATTCCAAGTTTGGAAGGCCTCATAAAAATTAGAACCCAAATCTAAAAATAATTTGAAAAATACCACCCCAAAAATTTCAGCTCTAATGATAACTTATAATGAAGTTAATCATATTGATGAAGTTATAGAAAACATAAGTTTTACAGATGAAATCATTGTAATTGATTCATTTAGTACAGATGGGACCATTGAAAAATTAAAAAGTCATAATAATGTAAAAACTATTTGTCGTGAATTTAAAAATTTCACAGATCAAAGAAATTTTGCACTACAACAAGCCTCTAATGATTGGGTTTTATTTATAGATGCTGATGAACGTATAACACCTAGTTTAAAAAAAGAGATTACTGCTGAAATTACTAAACCGCATAACGATATTGTTGGTTTTATGTTTAGACGTGAGTTCTATTTTAATCAAAAACGAATACGGTTTAGTGGCTTTCAAACGGATACTACTTATAGATTATTTCAAAAGGAATTTATAAAATACAATGAAGCAAAAATTGTTCATGAAATGCCATTAATTAAAGGGAAAAGTAAAATTTTAAAAAGTAAAATGTTACACTATTTTATTGACAATGCAGCACATTACAAATCTAAAATGGAACATTATGCTACACTTAAAGCATTAGAGGTTCACAAAAAAGGAGTAAAACCAAATTTCTTTCATTTCTATTTTAAACCTTTCTATAAGTTTATTTACAATTATTTTATTAGACTAGGAGTATTAGACGGAAAAGAAGGATTTACACTATGCTATTTAAGTGCTTATGGTGTTTATTACCGCTATGTTGAATTAAAAAAACTTAATAGTTAAGACTTCCAGAATTTTAGTTTCTTTTTCAATCGCTTTTTTCTATAATATTTTTCCTGAAAAGCTTCAGTACCATTCCACATTAAATTGAAAATTTTATTATAATCTTCACCAGAACATTTTGCATATTCATCACTCATAACTTCTACCATAGATTTATGTATTGTTAATCTAGTGAAGTTTTTAATTCTAGTTTCAAAAGTTAATGGTCCAAAATTCATTCTATTCAAATCAACTAAATAAAAATCATATCTATTACCATTCTTTTTAATCAAAGTATTTCCTGGTGAATGATCTAAAAAGTTTATACCTTTTTCGTGTAAACTAAAAGTAAATCTTGTAAAAGCACGTAGTATATTATCGTAATCGGGAATGTTAAAATCAGTTGTAAGTTCTCTGTAGGTTAAATCACAATCTAATTGCTCACTTATATAAAAACTCTTTTTGAAAAGAAAAGATGTTTTAAATTCAAAAAAAGCTAAAGGCTTTGGAGTTCCCACCTTCATTTGTAATAATTTTTCAGCATATTCATAAGAGCGCTGTGCTTTACTCTTTCTAAAAAAAATATAAACTATTTGATTAACAATATTAGGAATTTTAAATGCTTTTATGTTTACATTAATATTATCAAAATTTACTGTTTTTATAATATTACGTTTACCCTCTCCTCCTTCTAAATTATCAAAATTATGAATTATTTTAGTTAGCTCTTTATTAAAAACATTATCAAGATCATTACTAAAAACTTTTACTTCTTTCATTTATAATAAAACAATATCAAATAATTATTAAAACGCATTCTACTCTAGCTTAAAGTAAATACAATATAAATTTCTGTTGTAAATTTACACCAGTGCAAATATATGATTCATAAAATGAATAAAGAAATAAACAAAGCTATAGAAGTTCTAAAAGATGGTGGACTCATACTCTACCCAACAGATACTGTTTGGAGTATAGGATGTGATGCCACTAATGCTGAAGCAGTTAAAAAAATATATGAGCTAAAACAACGCAAAGACAACAAAGCTCTTATATGCTTGGTTACAGATGACAGAATGCTTAAAAAGTATGTAAAAAACATACCTGAAGCAGCTATTAGTATTATTAACATCTCTGAAAAACCAACAACTATAATATATGATGATGCACAAAATTTAGCATCAAATTTATTAGCAGAAGATGGTACTATAGCCATTAGAATTCCTGATGATGAATTTTGCTATCAACTTTCTAGAAAACTTAACAGCGCCATTGTATTAACCTCTGCAAATCTAGGTGGTAAACCTATACCAAAATCGTTTAAAGAAATAGCTCCAGAGGTTTTAAAAGGTGTAGACTATGTTGTAAATTTGCAACGCGAAAAAATCTGTAATAAACCATCATCAATTATTAAATTGAGTAATAATGGTATTGTTAAGATTATTAGAGAGTAAAACCTCAAATATCACTAATGAACTACAAAGAAGCTTTACAAAACCCCATTTTTAAAATCATTTCTCAATCTGCTAAAGAATTAGAATTAGACAGTTATGTGATCGGTGGTTTTGTTCGTGATTTTATTTTAAAACGAGGTAATGCAAAAGATATAGATGTTGTTGCAATTGGTGATGGCATAAAACTAGCAAAACAAGTTGCTAAAAACTTAACTAACAAACCAAAAGTACAAGTATTTAAAACTTATGGCACTGCCATGCTTATTTATAACGATATTGAAATTGAATTTGTCGGAGCACGTAAAGAATCTTATGATGAAAAGAGCAGAAACCCTGCTGTAGAAAATGGCACTTTAGAAGACGACCAAAACCGAAGAGATTTCACTATTAACGCATTGGCTTTAAATTTAAACGAGGCTAATTTTGGCGATATACTAGATCCGTTTAATGGCATACAAGATTTAGAAAATAAGACAATAAAAACTCCTTTAAATCCTGATATTACATATAGTGACGACCCGTTACGTATGATGCGTGCTATTCGGTTTGCAACGCAACTTAACTTTAAAATTGAAGAAGAAAGTTTAGATGCAATAAGTAGAAATTCTAATCGGATAAAAATTATTACTAACGAACGTATTGTTGTAGAACTACATAAAATTTTAGAAAGTAAAACACCTTCCATTGGATTTTTACTTTTAGAACAAACTGGATTACTAAAATATATTTTACCAGAACTAACAGCTTTAAAAGGCATTGATGAAGTTGAAGGCCAACGCCATAAAGACAATTTTTATCACACTTTAGAAGTGGTAGACAACATTTCTAAGCATACTGACAACCTATGGTTACGTTGGGCTGCTTTATTACATGATATTGGAAAAGCGCCAACTAAAAGATTTAGTAAAAAAGTAGGTTGGACATTTCATACACATGAATTTGAAGGTTCAAAAATGGTTTACCATTTATTTAAAAGGTTAAAAATGCCTTTGAATGATAAAATGAAGTTTGTCCAGAAAATGGTATTTATGAGCTCACGTCCTATTGTACTTGCTCAAGATATGGTGACTGATTCTGCTGTTCGTCGTTTAATTTTTGATGCTGGCGATTATGTTGAAGACTTAATGACACTGTGTGAAGCAGACATCACTACCAAAAACGCTAAAAAATTTAATAAGTATCATAATAATTTTAAAATTGTACGTGAAAAAATTATTGAAGTAGAAGCACGTGATCAAGTAAGAAATTTTCAACCACCAATTTCTGGTGAAGAAATAATTGCTGCTTTTAATTTAAAGCCATCGCGAGAAATTGGCATCATTAAAGAAGCTATAAAAGAAGCCATTTTAGAAGGAGAAATTCCTAATGAACATGAAGCTGCTTATTCATTAATGCTAAAAAAAGGTAAACAACTTGGTTTAACATATGAAAAAGGATAACAAAAAAGTCATCTACTGGCTATTAACAGGGTGCTTACTAATTTTTATTATGGTTGTTGTAGGTGGAATTACCAGACTTACACATTCCGGACTTTCAATATCAAATTATAAACTTATTTCTGGTACCATTCCTCCTATGAATGATGTTGAATGGCAAGAAGCTTTTGAGTTATATCAACAATATCCAGAATACCAAAAGCTAAACAATCATTTTTCACTACAGGATTTTAAAGATATTTACTTCTGGGAATGGCTACACCGCGTTATTGGCCGTTTCATTGGATTAGTATTTTTACTACCCTTTTTATACTTTTTAATAACCAAACAGTTAACCAAACCTACTATTAAGAAAGCAATTATTCTTCTAGGAATGGGAGCTTTTCAAGGTTTTATGGGTTGGTATATGGTTAAAAGTGGCTTGGTTGATAATCCAGATGTAAGTCACTATAGGTTAGCAGCTCATTTAACAACTGCTTTTGTAACATTTGCCTATACTTTTTGGGTAGTTTTAGATTTAATGTTTCCTAATAAAAGAGAAATTGATATTAAGTTTAGAAACTTTATAAGAATATCACTTGCCGTTTTATTATTGCAAATTATATACGGTGCTTTTGTTGCAGGTCTAGATGCTGGTTTTATTCATAATCACTGGCCAATTATGAGCGAAGGTAAATTTATACATCCTACCGTATATATTGAACAAAGTCCTTTATACAAAAACTTTATAGAAGGTAAAAGTGGTGTTCAATTCGTTCATAGAATATTAGCATTCATTGTGGTAATATTCATTTTCTTAATTTGGAAAAAATCTAAATCAAAAGAAATTACCAAAACACAATTTAAAGCAATAAAAAGTTTGTTAATTCTTATAAGTATTCAATTTGCTCTTGGTGTTTTTACCATTTTATTACATGTTCCTGTTTGGTTAGGAGTTGCTCATCAAGTAGGTGCTTTTTTCTTGTTAAGTGCCATGACATTTACGTTACATCGTTTTAGTAAATAATTAAAAAAACATACCTTTGCACTTTAATTTCCCACCATGATTTATAGATTTAGAGTTATACTTGATAATGATACAGAAGATGATATTTTTCGCGATTTAGAAATTCGTGAAAGTGATACATTGGAAGATTTGCATAACATCATAACACAATCGTTTGGTTTTGATGGTACTGAAATGGCTTCTTTTTACATAAGTGATGACCAATGGAATCAAGGTGAAGAAATTTCATTGTTCGATTTAAGTGAAGATAATTCGGCTCGCTTAATGAACGAAACATCTATTGACAGTGTTGTTCATGAAATGCAAACCAAGCTTATTTATGTTTACGATTTTTTAAGCTTATGGACTTTTTACGTTGAATTAGCTGAAATTGTTGAAGAAAGTAACGAAATAGATTATCCTAATTTAATGTTTGTTCAAGGTCAAGTTCCAGATTCTGCACCAAATAAAGTTTTTGAAGCCGATGATGAGCACGATGAATTTGATGAGTTTGAAGATGGTATTGACGTAGATGACTATGATAACCTAGATTTTGATGAAAACTGGAATTAACTTATTTTGCCAGGTCTAAAATTCTCATAATTATCAGTTAAATACTCTAAAGATTTTTTTAGTATTTTTCCCATAGATTTACATTCCAAAAACTCATTATCCAAAGTATATTGATAAATTTTAGATTTCAATAAATCAATGTTTTCTGGCTTAGAAATAGTATCTTCTATCATACAATCTATCAATCTATCTATCCTTCCATGATAGCTTTTTAAACGTTTTACTAAAATAGAACGCTCTTCTATTTTATATTGATCAATAGATAATTTTTGGAACATTTCAGAAACCAATGTAACCATTTGTACGTTTTCCTTAAAAAATTGAGGTCTATAAATATTAAACTTTCCTTCATAAGATTGTTGATCAAAATCTATAGCTCGTATTTTATAAACTACATGATCAAAATCGTGTGTAGGTACAATAACATAGTTATACGAACGCATATCTCCTAACAGCCTAATCATACAGCGTTCATTAAATTTAACAAACTCTTTAGCTATTTGAGCTTTTTCAGACCTATCGCACTTTGGAAGAAATTTTTTAATAAACTCATCTCCAGGAATACCTGCAATATGTTCTTCTATTAAAGTATCCTTATGAACCAAAAAATTTAAATTATAAGGAGACAACATATGTTCTAACTCCAAACCATAAACACGAGAAGCATCTGCTTTTTTTATATAGAAATAAGTGAAGTTATCATTTAATACGTTTCTAACTTTTATCCTAAAAGGTTTAGAATTTCCGAACGTGCAATAATCAATAGCATCTACACTTAAAAAAGAAAAGGATGTCTCATTTCCATCAGAATGCAGAATTGTATATATTTTTTTTAATGCTAATTCTATTTCTTCTCTTTCAAACTCGTTGTAATAAACACGGATCCACAATGTATCATTGTCATCTTTATCATAAACAACAATCGATCCTTGAAAACGTAATAAATCATCATAAAAAAGAGGAAGGGTAATATTTCTATTATATCTTGCTAAATAATTCTGTAACTTAAGTGTCACAGGATAAGACGGTTTTTTTTTTGATATTTTTAAATCTTGCATAGCAGTTTCTAAGTTATTCAAATTTAACATTTTTATCCTTAAGCTTGTAACAAAAACCAAAGAGTATCGTCTTATTTTAATAACTAACCAATGTCGATTTCACTCGACATAAAAAAATACAACATTGGATTCTATTCTTACCATTAATAATCTTACAAAAAAATTCGGGTATTTAACAGCTGTAAAAAACTTATCGTTTACAATAAAAAAAGGTAATGTATATGGTATTTTAGGTCCAAACGGTAGTGGAAAATCTACAACACTTGGCATGGTTTTAAATGTTGTAAATAAAACCGAAGGAAATTTTCATTGGTTTGACGGTAGCACCTCAACACATAATGCTTTAAAAAAAGTAGGTGCCATTATTGAGCGCCCAAACTTTTATCCTTACATGACAGCTTACCAAAACTTAAAGTTAGTTTGTAAAATTAAAGGAGTTAACCTAAATAAAATTGATGAAAAACTAGAGGTTGTTGGTCTTTTAGACAGAAAAGATCATAAGTTCAAAACCTATTCTTTAGGAATGAAACAACGCTTAGCCATAGCTTCTGCCCTATTAAACGATCCCGAAATTTTAATTCTTGACGAACCTACCAATGGTTTAGACCCTCAAGGCATTCATCAAATACGAGAAATAATAAAACAAATAGCAGTAAAAGGCACTACTATATTATTAGCATCGCATTTATTAGATGAAGTTGAAAAAGTATGTACTCATGTTTTGGTACTTCGAAAAGGCGAAAAATTATATTCTGGACGTGTAGATGAAATGATTTCTAGTCATGGTTTTTTTGAATTAAAAAGTAACAAACAAGATAGCTTAATTGCTTTTATAGAAAAAAATAATGCTTTTGGAAAAGTTAAAATTGAAGATAATTTAATTACTGCTTTTTTAAATGAACCATTAAAATCTGAAGATTTCAACAAACAGCTTTTTGAAGCAGGTATTATTTTAACGCATTTAGTACAACGTAAAGAAAGTTTAGAAGAGCAATTTTTACAATTAACAGATAATAACTAAAATAAACTAAGCATAACACATGTTACGACTTTTAAATATAGAATTTCAAAAATTAAAACACAACAGAGCTAGCAAAGTCTTAATAATAATATATTTTGTTCTACTAAGTTTAATAACACTTATTTCTTTAATAAAATTTGATATTGGTCCTATAAAATTTCATTTAGCAGAAATGGGGATTTTTAACTTCCCTTACATCTGGCATTTCAACACCTTTGTTGCTGCTTTTTTTAAAATTTTTCTATTATTAGTTATTGTCTCAATGACAGCTAATGAATACAGCAACAAAACACTAAAACAAAATCTTATTGATGGTTTAAGTAAAAAAGAATTTGTTTTATCCAAATTCTATATGGTTCTCACTTTTGCGGCAATTTCTACAATTTTCGTTTTTATTGTTTCTCTTATTTTAGGCCTCATTTACTCTAGCTTCACTGAAGCTACAATCATATTCACCGATTTAGAATATTTATTAGCTTTCTTTATTAAGTTAATGTGTTTTTTCTCATTTGGATTGTTTTTAGGTGTTTTAATTAAACGATCAGCGTTTGCTGTTGCTGCAATGGCAGTTTTGTTTTTAATAGAATTCTTTGCCTATGTAGCTGTGAGTGTTTCTCATAGTGGAGATAAACACTTCGCTGATAGCATTTTTCAATTTACACCATTTAAAGCCATGTGGAATTTAATTGATGAACCTGGTTCTAGATTATCAGCAGCTAAAGAATTAGCGGCTCAGTTAGGAGAAGACATATCATACGATTATGCAGTACACTGGTATGAAATAGTTATTGTACTTGGTTGGACTGCTCTATTTATCTTTTTGTCGTACAGATTGTTAAAAAAACGAGATTTATAATTTCTTTTAATAGCTTTGCTATTGATGAAAAAATTAATTGTAGTTTTTCTTTTTATTAATAGTATATTTTGTTTCGCTCAAAAAGAAGCTTCAAACTGGTATTTTGGAAACAATGCTGGCATAACTTTTAATAATGATGGAAGCGTTACAACTCTATCAGATGGAAAATTAAGCACCATTGAAGGTTGTGCTACTATATCAGACAAAAACGGAAACTTATTATTTTATACAGATGGTATAACCGTTTACAATAGAAATCACACAGTAATGGAAAGAGGCTTATTTGGAGATCCTTCAAGTACTCAATCTGCTATTATTGTTCCAAAACCTGGCGACCCCAACATTTATTATATTTTTACTATTGATACTACAGTTAGGGTTAATGACACTGATTTTGGTTTTAACTATTCTATAGTAGATATGACTTTAAATAGTGGCTTAGGAGAAGTCACTTTAAAAAATAGTAACCTCCTTGAAGATAGCTCTGAAAAAATTTCAGCAGTAGTAAAAGACTGCATATCTCAATCTATTTGGGTAATTACTTTAGCTGATCCAACTGGAGCTCCTACAAATATATATAATACTTTTCATGCCTTCGAGATAAGTACTACAGGTATTAATACCAAACCTGTATCTTCTTCATTTCCTGATTTAAATATTGATGATCAAAGGGGCTATTTAAAACTATCGCCTGATGGCACTAAAATGGCTTGTGCAAATCCTAGAAATGGCTTATATCTATTTGACTTTGATGCTTCAACTGGAATTGTAAGTAGCGAATCTAAATTGAATATAATTGGAAGAAACAGAAACCCATATGGTGTAGATTTTTCGCCTAACAGTCAATTACTATATGTTCATGCTTCTAACGATTTTTTTGATTTTGACAACCCTTCTAATAACAATATCCCATCTAATCATAGCTCATCGTTAATTCAATATAATATACTTTCATCAAATATTGATGCATCTGCTATTATTATTGATGATAGACAATTATACAGAGGAGGTTTACAACTAGGCCCAGATGGAAAAATATACAGAGCATTGAGTGCAACCTATAATTCTGGAACTTCTCACCTTGGAGTAATCAAAGATCCAAATAATTTAGGTTTGGCGTGCAATTACATTCATAATGCTATTAATCTAGCTCCTAATACTTCATCTCAAGGGTTACCACCATTCATAACGTCTTTTTTTTCTGAAAAAATTGATATTATAGATTCTAATAGTAATATATTTTCAACATCTTTATCACTATGTGATGAAGACACCTATACTTTAACATCACCAAATATTTCTGGGGCAACATATATTTGGAAGCGTAATAACGTTATTTTACCTGAAAATGATTTCGATTTAATTGTTTCTCAAGATGGATTATACGAAGTTTTTATTGCCCCCAATACTGGTGAATGTGACAAAAACCTAGAAGGACAAGCAAAAGTAACATTTAACACAAATCCTGTTGCTTATAATTATACTCTAATACAATGCGATGAAGATGGTATTTCGGGTGGATTTACAAGATTTAATTTAAATGAAGCTACTACTCATTTAACAGGTAATATTGAAGGGCTTTCTGTTAAATTCTATACAGATACCGCAAGAACAAATGAAATAATCAACACCAATTCTTATAATTATAATGCCGATAACCCAAAAGCTATATATATAAAAGTCATTGATGATTTAACAAATTGTTTTGATACATCTGAATTAACACTTAATCTTAACATTACTCAATTTAACAGTTTTACTGCATCACCTTTATGTGATGAAATTAATTCGGAAGATGGCATAAACACATTTAATCTTAACGATATTACTTCTGAAATACAATCTCTTAACAATATAACCTTCCCAATCATCTATTATGAAACTTATGATGATGCTTTATTAGAAAAAAATGGTTTAGGAACTTCTTTTATTAATACTAATCCTTATACTCAAACCATTTACGCACGTATTGAAAATGAAAATAATTGTTTTGGTATTAGTGAAGTATATTTAACTATAAATAAATTACCAGAAATAGAAATTGAAGACTTTTCCTATTATTGCTTGAACAAATATCCTAAAACTATTACCATAAATGCTGGATTAATAAATGATTCTCCTAGTAATTATTCATACAATTGGTCTACTGGAGAAGTCTCTTATAATATTGAAATAAATAAAACAGGAACATATAATGTAACTATAACTAATAAATTTACTGGATGCTCAAAATATAGAACTATTACAGTTGAACCTTCTAACACTGCAACCTATAATAACATAAATATTGTTGATGTATCAATTAACAACACTATTACCGTATTTGTTTCTGGAGAAGGAACATATGAGTTCGGGTTACTTAATGAAAATAATATTTTATTAAGAACTTATCAAGAAAGTAACATTTTTGAAAATGTTTCACCAGGTATTTATACAGTTATTGTAAACGATATAAAAAACAATTGTGGCTCGGTACCACAAAAAGTTTCTGTTATAGGTTTTCCAAAAGTATTTACTCCTAATGGAGATGGGTTTAATGATACTTGGCAAGTACAAGGCGTTTCTGGCATGTTTCAACCTAAATCTAAAATACTCATTTTTAATAGATTTGGTAAATTAATTAAAGAATTAGATCCCTTAGGAGAAGGTTGGAATGGCTTATTTAATGGCGAAGTTTTACCATCTGATGACTATTGGTTTTATGTTACTTTACAAGATGGGCGAATATTTAAAAATCATTTTACTTTAAAACATTGAATATAAAAAGATAATATCAAAATCAATTAATAAGCATTTCATCCTATTTTTTTTGCATTTCATCTAAATATTCTCTATTTTTCGCAAATATTTAAAGTAATCATTCATCTTTTTTACCCAAATAAAAAAAATTGAAAAAAAACCTACATATTTTAATTTTCACAATCCTACTATCTTGTGGTTATACAAACATGTTTTCTCAACAAATAACTGTTGACAATACAACTAGTTTGCAACAACTTATTCAAGGTAACCTTGAAAAAGGTTGTGTTTCAATTACAAATATAACTTCATCTATAAATGGAAGTACTTATGGTTTTCCAAGTTATGCACAATTCAATAGAGAGAATTCCAACTTTCCGTTTGAAAGTGGTATAATGTTAACCACTGGTAATGCTTTATCTGCAGGAGGTTCTACAATTACAACAACACTCAGTGATGGTCCAACAAATTGGGGTTCAGATACTGATCTAGAAACTGCATTAGGTGTTAGTAATACCCTTAATGCAACCTCTATTGAGTTTGATTTTGTTTCAACCTCTAATCAATTACAATTTAATTATTTATTAGCTTCAGAAGAGTATGAAGGCGTAAATTCTTGTCAGTTTTCTGATGGTTTTGCTTTATTAATTAAACCAACCGGAAGTGCAACCCCATATCAAAATATAGCAGTAATTCCAAATACAACAACATCTGTAAACACTGGAAATATACATCCTCAAATTGGTCCTAATTGCCCAGCTATAAATGAACAATATTTTGATGGGTATAATCTTGGTGACACAAATTATGAAGGAAGAACAACCGTATTAACAGCATCTACAACTATCGCTCCTTATGTACAGTACCATATAAAATTGGTTATAGCCGATCAATCCGATCAAACTTTTGATTCTGCAGTATTTATTGAAGCCGATAGTTTTAAGATTTTAGATTTAGGTGACGATATATCTACATGTTCTGGTACAGCATTATTAAATGCTGATGTTCAAAATCCTTCAGCTGATTACAGATGGTTTTTAAATAATAGTGAAATTAATAACGAAACAAACCCAACACTTAATGCGATACAAAGTGGCACTTACAGAGTTGAAGTTACTGTACCTCTTAATAATAGTGCATGCGTAGAAGAAGATGAAATAATAGTTATACTAAATACCGAAGAAAACATCAATTCTATATCAAATTATGAAATTTGTGATGATATCACAAATGGTGTTGGTGTAGAAAGCTTTGACCTTTCTATTAAAGATTCAGAAATCATAAATAACATACCTTTTACTAATTATACTTTCTCCTACCACTTATCTGATGCTGATGCTAGAAATAATGGTATAAATAATATTACTACAACACAAAACACAACAACTCCACAACCTATTTATGTCCGTATTGAAGATACAGATACGGGGTGTTTAGGTTTTACAAGTTTTAATTTAATAGTTAACCCAATTCCTAATATAACCACACCAACAACACTTAATGCTTGTGATAGCGACGACCAACCAGATGGTCGTTCAATTATAGATTTAACAGAAAAAGATGATGAAATAACTGGTGGGCAAAGCAATTTGATAGTAACTTATCATTACAATCCTGCTGATGCTAACGATGGTATTAATCAAATAAGCACCTATATAAATAGTACAACTCCATCAGATATGGTATATGTTAGAGTTTATGATACTCAAACAGGATGCCACAATACAACAACTTTAGATATTAACATGGACATAAGCCCTATGGTTAACACAGACACTCAATATATTGATGCATGTGACCGTGATTTGGATGGCTTTGACTCATTTAATTTAACAGAAGTTTTAGCAGATATTGTAGGCAATTTATCAGGAGTTACACCTTCTTTTTACGAAACTTATTTGGATGCTGAATCTGGAAGTAATCCAATTGCAGATGCTACTAATTATAATAACATTCAACAAAATCTCCAAGAGGTTTATGTTAGAATTGAAGATGATAATACAGGATGTTATAGAATTGTCCCTATAGAAATTCATACAAATTTATTACTTACAGGAACATCAGTTGAAGATTATGCATTGTGCGATGCGGAAGGCAGTGGTGGTATTATAGGTTTTAATCTAAACACAGTACAATCATTTATAGCAAATAGTTTACCTAACATTACGGTTACGTTTTATGATTCTGAAAATGACAGAGATAATAGTAATAACCCTATACCCAAGAATGTCCTTTTTGAAGTGAGTGTTACAAGCCCAAAAACTCTATATTTAAGAATAGATAATGGTATTTGTGAAGAAGTAGCTGAAATTCGACTTATTGTAAACCCTATTTTATTATTTAAACCAACATTACCAATTTCTTATTGTGATAATGATAATGATGTTACAGATGGCAGCGTAAGCGTAGATTTATCCTATTTTGATGACATAGTAACAAGTGGAAACACAGACTTTACTGTAAGATACTTTCCAACGCAATTTGACGCTGAAACAAGTTTTAACGACCTCCCTCCTTTCCATACAATTACTGGAATAGAAACCATACATGTTCGTATTGAAAATGTTAACACAGGTTGTGCAACTGTATCTAATTTTGATATTGAAATCATTCAAGCGCCAGAAACAACAAATCCAAATCCTATTATTATTTGTGATAATGATCAGGATGGTTTTTCAGTAATCAATTTAAATGATGTTATTGTAGAAGTTGTTACAGATCCAACACAGTTTAATATAAATTTCTATACGTCTTTAGATGAGGCTAATGCTGGTAATAATGCTATTCCTCTTTCAGAAACAGCCGCTTATAATTCTAACACGCAAATTATTTATATTAGAGTTGAAAACGCTAGTTGTTATAAAATCACACCTTTAGAAGTTATAATTAATAATATACCTGTTTTTCCAATTATTGATCCGATTCAAATTTGTGAAGACGACAATGACCAAAGAGAAGCTTTTATATTAGCTGAAAAAGACACTGAAATTTTAAATGCTCAAACTGGAAAAGAAGTGTATTACTTTGAAAATGAAAGTGATGCCTTAACAGGAAATATAGCTAATGCCATACAAAAAAACAATGACTATTTTAATATCTCACCCACGCAAACAATATATGTACGTGTTGAAAATGTAACAGATCCTGATTGTTATGCAACAGATTCGTTCACCATTAGAGTATCATCAAACCCAATATACAATACTACTTTTGAAGATTATTTTCAATGTGACGATGAAAGTAATGATGAAAAACACCTATTTGATTTAAATGAAAAAATTACTGAGATTAGGCAGGGTGCTCCAAATCCAAACAATTTAGATATTTCATTCCATTTAACACCAAATGAAGCTGAGAACGATACTGGTATTCTCCCTTTACAATACACAAATGATACTAACCCACAAACTCTATATGTAAGAATTCAAAGTACGGATACACAATGCTTAATCATTGAGGAATTAGGTATTAATATCATACCAGCTCCAAATCTTACTGAAGCTACCCCTTTAATACTTTGTGACACCTATACGGATCCTTTTGATGGGATAACAATATTTAATCTTGAAGATGCAGATTATCAGAATTTAGATAGATTTCAAATGGGTATGCAAGTACATTATTTCAATACTTTCGATGATATAAATCAGAATGACGTCTTAGATAATAGTCTTGCAATTGCTAATCCAACAAACTTTATTTCAGATTCTAAAACAGTTTTTATTAAAGTAACCAATACCTTAACTGGGTGTTTTAGTGTTATACCTTTAGAATTAATAGTTGATACACCTCCAGTGGTAAATAACATTGGAACAATACAAATATGTGATAATAATACCAATACTTTTGATTTATCATCAGTTGCTGCTTTGCTAGTCAATAACCCTAATAATTTAAGCATCTCATATCATAGTACACAGGATGATGCAGATAACAATTCAACACCTATTGGCAATACATTTAATTATTCATTAAACAATCATACTATTTTTGCTAGAATTTCTAATTCTAATGAAATTTGTGTTTTAACCACATCTTTTAATTTGCAAATTAACCAGCCTCCTATTGCTAATAATGCTTCTGATTTAATAAGCTGTGACGATGATTATGATGGCTATTTTGAATTTGATCTATCACAGAACGATAATATTATATTAGGAACACAAAGTCTAACAGCACATAGTATTACTTATTACACTAATATAGGTGATGCTGAAATAGGAACAAATGCTGTTAACAATTTACATACCGCGACTAATGGCGATATCATTTATGCAAGAATAGAAAATATAATGACTACGTGTTATGAAACAACTCAATTTACAGTATATATAAATCCATTACCTGTAGTTTCTGTAGAAGATGTCATCCCATTATGTGTAAACGATTTGCCCTTAATGATAGATGCCGAAACACAAAACTCTTCTGATACATATTTATGGTCTACTGGAGAAACCACACCTCAAATTGAATTGGGGCTTGGAGATATTGGAAATTATTGGGTAACTGTAAGAAGAGCTTATACCAACGCTCCTAGTTGTGAGTATACAAAATCGTTTTCAGTAATCGAATCTGCTGTTGCAGACATAAACTTTACAACAACAGTTGATTTTGCAGACCCAAATAAAATAACTATTGATGCAAGCGGAATTGGCGATTATGTTTATATTTTAGATAATGGTGAACCTCAAGTTTCTAATGTTTTTGAAAATGTAACACTTGGTCCACATACCGTTACGGTAAGAGATTTAAATGGTTGTGAAGATATTTCGCAAGAAGTTACTGTTTTCGACATCCCAAAATTTGTAACACCTAATAACGATGGATATTTTGACACTTGGCATGTTGTAGACCATTATCAATTACCTGGAACTATTGTGTATATTTATGATAGATATGGTAAGCTTATAAAAACCTTACCACATTCATCCATAGGTTGGAATGGAACATATAATGGGTATAATATGCCTGCAGATGACTATTGGTTTGTGGCAAACATAATCCAACAGGGACAAGCTTTTACAATAAAAGGACACTTCGCTTTAAAAAGATAACCCATATATTTTGTGTAATTTTGCAACATGCAATTCAAAATTGAATCCGAGTTTAGTCCTACTGGCGATCAACCACAAGCTATTAAAAAGCTTGTTGCTGGTATTAATTCAAATGAAACCTACCAAACCCTATTAGGTGTTACAGGTTCTGGAAAAACATTTACTGTTGCCAATGTTATAGAAGAAGTACAAAAACCAACTTTGGTTTTAGCACACAACAAAACTCTAGCTGCTCAGTTATATTCAGAATTCAAACAGTTTTTCCCTAATAACGCGGTTGAATATTTCGTTTCTTATTACGATTATTATCAACCAGAAGCTTACATCCCTGTTTCTGGTGTCTATATAGAAAAAGATTTATCTATAAATGAAGAAATAGAAAAAATGCGTTTAAGTGCCACTTCTGCACTTCTTTCTGGTCGTAGAGATGTGTTAGTTATTGCTTCTGTTTCTTGTATTTATGGTATTGGTAATCCTATAGAATTTCAAAAAAATGTTGTTTCCCTAAAACGCGATCAAGAAATTTCGAGAACTAAATTATTACATCAACTTGTACAAAGTTTATATTCTAGAACCGAAGCTGATTTTAAACATGGAAACTTCAGAATAAAAGGAGATACTGTAGATATTTTTCCTAGTTATGCTGATGACGCTTTTCGTATTCATTTTTTTGGAGATGAAATAGAAGAAATAGAATCCTTTAATATTCAAACCAACCAAGTCATTGAAAAATACGATCAAATAACAATCTATCCTGCAAATATGTTTGTAACTTCACCTGATGTATTACAAGGAGCTATCAAAGAAATTCAAGATGATTTAGTAAAACAACATGATTATTTTAAAGAAATAGGAAAACATTTAGAAGCAAAACGACTTAAAGAGAGAACCGAATTCGATTTAGAAATGATTCGTGAATTAGGCTATTGTTCGGGTATTGAAAACTATTCACGCTATTTAGATAGAAGACAACCTGGAACACGTCCGTTTTGTTTATTAGATTACTTTCCTGATGATTATTTAATGGTAGTTGATGAAAGTCACGTTACAGTTTCACAAGTACATGCTATGTATGGTGGCGATAGAAGTAGAAAAGAAAACCTAGTTGAATACGGTTTTAGACTTCCTGCAGCCATGGATAACAGGCCGTTAAAGTTTGAAGAATTTGAAGCCATTCAAAACCAAGTTATTTATGTAAGCGCAACACCAGCAGATTACGAATTACAAAAAACTGATGGTGTTTACGTAGAACAAGTTATTCGTCCTACTGGTCTTTTAGACCCTATTATTGAAGTACGCCCAAGTTTAAATCAAATTGATGATTTAATTGAAGAAATTCAGCAACGTGTTGAAAAAGATGAAAGAACACTTGTAACTACACTTACCAAACGTATGGCTGAAGAATTGACAAAATATTTAGACAGAATTCAAATTCGTTGTCGATATATTCACAGTGATGTTGACACTTTAGAACGTGTTGAAATCATGCAAGATTTACGTAAAGGCTTGTTTGACGTTCTAGTAGGCGTTAATTTATTACGTGAAGGATTAGATTTACCAGAAGTATCATTAGTTGCTATTTTAGATGCTGATAAAGAAGGTTTTTTACGTTCAGCACGTTCATTAACACAAACTGTTGGTAGAGCTGCTAGAAACCTAAACGGAAAGGCCATCATGTATGCAGATAAAATAACTAAAAGCATGCAAAAAACAATTGACGAAACTGAATACAGAAGAGAAAAACAGATTGCCTATAATACCAAACACAACTTAAAGCCCAAAGCATTAAATAAAAGTTTAGATAATGCTTTAACAAAAAACTCAGTTAGTACATACAGTTATGAATTAGAAGCTTTAAAAGCTGCTGAACCTGAAAGTGAATACTTAAGCAAACCTGAGTTAGAAAGGAAAATTAAAGAAAAACGTAAACTCATGGAAGAAGCCGCAAAAGCATTAGATTTTATTATTGCCGCAAAATTGAGAGACGAAATTAAAAGTTACCAGCAAAAAATAGAAAAGCTAAAAGTATAAACTTTTAGCTTTTAATTTTACCCCAAAAGGGCAAACAATATTTAAAATTGATAATAGCGGTGTTTTTTAATTATATTGAGTTTTAAATATATCTATCAATACATCTGGTGGTACAATTTTATTTGGAAAACTTTCCATTAAGTATAAAACTTTAGTAATAGATTCGTGACTTAGCCCCATACGCAAACCAAAGTTATATAACTTTATAACACCTTTAGAATTATTTTCTTCTCCAAATTCTTGCTCTATATTCATTAAAAGTACTAATCTATGAAACTGAACAATACGTTCGCTATGAGATTTTAAATGTGTATAAGTAACAGGATTTTCTATTAAATATTCAAAATCTTCTCGCGTAATTTCTAATTGCTTAGCAACACCTAACAAAAAATTATATTCTATGTTCTTTATATCTTTATCGTACTTCGCAAAGGCTATCATTTCAGACAAAAGACTTAATTTTTCTACTCTATTAATCATTTCGTGAGGGATTATTTATTTACAATATAAAGTTACACACAAGAGTCTTTTAATAATCGTAGATATAATACAACTTATCGAAAAAAGGATAGTATTTTATCGTTATTTTTATTTACTTTATCAATATCACTATTTTTTTCAACTAACAAAACTGCATTTCATCATTATAAACCCCAAAAAAAGCAAACCTCTAAAACAATTTAAACAACTGCAAACCAGCGATTTAAAAAATAAAAACGAATTTATTACCTAATAATTTAAAACTAATAATTAAGGTATATTTGCAAAAGTTTCTAAAACGCTAGAAACACATAGGTATAATAATAATATCGATGAAATGTAGTCGATAAAAAAGCTAAAACATACAGATATGACAAACAACGATATTTTAAAAAAATTACGGGTAGCTCTAAAACTTAGGGATGATGATATTGTAAAAATTTTGACGCTTGTAGATTTTAGAATTTCTAAAAGTGAGTTAGGTGCTTTTTTTAGGAAAGAAGATCATCCTAAATATATGGAATGTGGAGATCAGATTTTAAGAAATTTTTTAAATGGCTTAGTCATTCATTTAAGAGGACCAATGCCAAAAAAGGGAGAAAAGAAAGCACAAAAAAAGAGCAACGATTAACATTGCTCTTTTTTATAAATTAAATAGCTTTTTACGCTAATACTTGCTGTACTTTATCAGCAGCTTCTTGAAACTCTGTAGCACTCATAACATCTAAACCTGAGTTATCAATTAACTCTTTTGCAATATCAGCATTAGTTCCTTGTAAACGTACAATAATTGGCACATTTATAGTTCCCATATTTTTATATGCATCAATAACACCTTGAGCTACACGATCGCAACGTACAATACCTCCAAATATATTTATTAAAATAGCCTTAACTGCTGGGTCTTTTAATATAATTTGAAATGCTGCTTCAACACGAGCTGCATCAGCAGTACCACCAACATCTAAAAAGTTAGCTGGTTCACCACCTGCTTGTTTAATTAAATCCATAGTTGCCATTGCTAAACCAGCACCATTAACCATACACCCAACATTACCATCTAAGTCTACATAATTTAAACCTAATTCTCCGGCTTCAACTTCAATAGCACTTTCTTCACGTATATCACGTAAATCTACATAATCTTTATGTCTGTAAAGTGCATTGTCATCAATAGTCACTTTAGCATCAACAGCCATTATTTTATTATCACTTGTTTTTAAAACAGGATTAATTTCAAATAAAGATGAATCAGATTTTACATAAGCTGTATAAAGATTAGTAACAAACTTTGTCATTTCTTTAAAAGCTAATCCTGATAATCCTAAATTAAAAGCTACACGTCTTGCTTGAAATGGCATTAAACCAACAGCAGGATCTACTTCTTCAGTAAATATTAAATGAGGTGTTTCTTCAGCAACTGTTTCAATATCCATTCCACCTTCTGTAGAATACATAATCATATTACGTCCTGTTCCTCTATTTAATAAAACAGAAACATAAAATTCACTTGTTTCACTTTCTCCTGGATAATAAACATCCTCGGCTACTAAAACTTGATGTACACGCTTACCTTCTGCTGAAGTTTGAGGCGTTACTAAGTCCATTCCAATTATCTGTCCTGCAATCTCTTCTACTTCTTGTAAGTTTTTAGCAAGCTTTACACCGCCACCTTTACCACGTCCACCTGCATGTACTTGCGCTTTAATAACGTGCCAGCTTGTACCTGTTTCAGATGTTAGTTGTTTTGCAGCTGCTACAGCCTCTTGAGCATTTTGAGCAACAATACCACGCTGGATACGTACACCAAAACTGCTTAATATTTGTTTTCCTTGATATTCGTGTAAATTCATAATTTGCTTAATATTTAAGTAGAGCAAATGTAAATAATAGCTCTTAATTAATCTAATTTATTTTTATTAAGAATATTAACAACTATGTAAAACCAACTCAATTGTTAAATAATTAACACAATGTTTAATTTGTATAATTTTTTATTTATTTATTTTTTATATGAAGTAAAGAAATATCTTTGTCGAAAATTTGGAAACTATGTTAGAAAGTCAATTGCTTAAAATTGCCGAAGATTTTGGAAGTCCTGTTTATGTATACGATGCTAATAAAATAGAAGCACAGTATAATAGATTGACTAGTGCTTTTAAAAATGTAAAAAAACTTAAACTTAATTATGCTGTTAAGGCATTATCAAATATATCTATATTAAAGCTTTTTAAATCTTTAGGTTCTGGAATAGATACCGTTTCTATTCAAGAAGTACAACTTGGATTAGCTGCTGGTTTTTTACCAGAACAAATAATTTTTACTCCAAATGGTGTTTCTTTATCTGAAATTGAAGAAGCTGCAAAATTAGGTGTGAAAATTAATATTGACAATTTAGCTATACTAGAGCAATTTGGTGCAAAACACCCTACAGTTCCTGTATGCATTCGTATTAACCCACATGTTATGGCAGGTGGAAATGCAAATATTTCTGTTGGACATATTGATTCTAAATTCGGGATTTCAATCCATCAAATACCGCATATCCTTCGTATTGTTGAAAACACTAAAATGACAATTAACGGTATCCATATGCATACTGGTAGTGATATTTTAGATATTGAAGTGTTTTTATATGCTAGTGAAATTTTATTTGAAACAGCTAAACAATTTAAAAACTTAGACTTTATCGATTTTGGTTCTGGTTTTAAAGTACCTTATAAACCTGGTGATATTGAAACTAATATTGAAGAATTAGGAAAAAAACTATCAAAAAGATTTAACGATTTCTGTAAAGATTATGGTAAAGAGCTTACACTTGCTTTTGAACCTGGAAAATTTTTAGTTAGTGAATCTGGTAATTTTTTAACAAAAGTAAATGCTGTAAAACAAACAACATCAACAGTATTTGCTCAAGTAGATTCTGGTTTCAATCATTTAATCCGCCCTATGTTTTATGGCTCTCACCATGAAATTTCAAATATTTCTAACACAAAAGGACGCGAACGTTTTTATACTGTTGTTGGATATATTTGTGAAACGGATACTTTTGGTAACAACCGTCGTATCAATGAAATTAATGAAGGTGATGTTTTATGTTTTAAAAATGCTGGCGCTTATTGTTTTTCAATGGCTAGCAATTACAACTCACGTTTTCGTCCAGCCGAAGTATTATGGTATAATGAAAAAGCACATTTAATTAGAAAAAGAGAAACTTTTGAAGACATTATAAATAATCAAGTAGAAGTAGATTTTTCAACTAAAAAAGAAAAAGTATTAGTTAAATAAATAATTTCAGTAAAAAGTCTCAACTTATAGTTGAGACTTTTTTTTTAACTTAGCTGATATGAATACCTTCCATACTTTGATAAAATTCTTGCCATTATTTATCTCATTATTATGCACCTATTGCACCCTTGCGCAAAAAGAACAAGAAAACGGTTTTAAAGAAGTAATATTAACTAGCACAAATGCAGATAATAGATATGCTAGTTATAACAAAAAAGGAACTAAAATTGTTTTTGAGTCTAACCGAGATGGGCATTGGCAAATTTACACTATGAACATTGATGGGAGCTCACAAAAACAATTAATTTCAAGTGACTCGAACGATAGGCGACCTAAATGGCACCCGACTAAAAACCTCATTTTATTTGAATCAGACAGAACAGGTATAAATGAAATATATTCTTTTAATTTAGACTCTAATACAATTAAACAGTATTCAATTAATTTAAATGGAAATAAATATAATGCAGATTTTGCTCCTAATGGTGTGCAGTTAATCTTTTCACATCCAGAAAACAAAGACGTTTCTAATATATATACTTGTTCTACTAAGGGTAAACGTCTAAAAAAAGTTATTAGTAATAATTACAAAAACAAATACCCTAACTTATCTCCTAGAGGAGACGCCATTATTTATTTTTCAAATAAAAATACTCAAGGAGAAACTAATATTATTTATACTTACAACCTTTATAATAAAGATAAAAAGAGGCTAAGTTATTTTAAAAACGAAAGTACATTTCCAAGATGGTCTAATAAAAACTCTAGAAGAATTGTTTACTCTGCTAAAGTTGATGATATTCTTCACTCTGAAATATTTATAATGCATAATGATGGTACACACAAAACACGAATAACATATAATAATTTAGAAGACACTCTTCCAAACTGGTCTCCAAATAACGTAAATTTACTTATAACAGGTTTTAGAAATGGTAATTATCAAATTTGTAAGATACTCCTAAAAGAGCCTTTAAACCCAAATCAAAAACCTTTAGAATAGTATTTGTAACAAAAAAAGCTATTTTAATAAACTTCTTATCATCAGTATTTAAAATATTATTTTTTTATTTAAATAATAATTCAAAATTACTGAGGTTTAGAAATATAATCCTTTTACATTTGAAAAACAACTACAATTTTAATGGATTTTACGAACCCCCTAGTGTACGGTACACCTTGTTTTCTTGCTTTAATTTTGGTTGAATTAACTTATAGCAAAAAACACAAAAAAGAAAAAGATTTATACAATTGGAAAGATTTAGCTGCAAGTCTAACCATGGGTATTGGCTCTGCTATATTAGCTCCAATAGCAAAAACAATCGCATTTATATTGGTTTTTACTATGACATACGAACTTTTTAACCCTGAGATTGATGGTATTCGAACAAACATAATGGGTTATCAATCATTTGGTTATGCATGGTATATATGGATTTTATGTCAGTTAGCAGACGATTTTAGTTACTACTGGTTTCATAGACAAAACCATAACATTCGCTTTTTATGGGCTGCACACATTGTTCATCATTCATCAGATAACTTTAATTTAGGTACTGCAGTAAGAAACGGTTGGTTTACCATTTTTTACAAACCTTTTTTCTATATGTGGATTCCAGCAGTTGGTTTTCCTCCAGAAATGTTAGTTGTTTGTTTAGGTATAGAAGCCTTGTGGCAATTTCAATTACATTCTGTTTATATTCCTAAAATGGGAATTATTGAAAAATTCATGAATACACATACCATGCACCAAGTACATCATGCTCAAAATATTGAATATATGGACAAAAACCATGGCGGATTCTTAAACATATTTGATAAAATATTTGGAACTTGGAAAGAACTTGATGAAACTATTGAAATTAAATATGGTGTAACACATGCCCCAAATTCATATAACCCTTTAGTGATTTTAACTCATGAATATGTAGACATTTGGAACGATATGAAAAAATCTAAAAATTGGTATCATAAATTCATGTATGCTTTTGCAGCTCCTGGTTGGAGTCACGATGGTAGCACACTGACTATAAAACAACAACAAAAGCTAACAAGATCTCAAAACAAATAATAAAATTTTACAAACTATTTTGTTTTTTCAAGAAGTTATTTGACTATTTTTAGATTCGCCTCAAGTTGTTAATTTTAGAATTAAAACTTATGCTAATCAAAACTAATCGTATTGAATCTATAGACATTTTAAGAGGTCTTGTAATGGTAATAATGGCACTAGACCATGTTAGAGATTACTTTCATTATGGAGCTTTTTTCAATGATCCAACTAATTTAGAAACCACAACACCTTTTTTGTTCTTCACAAGATTTATCACGCATTATTGTGCGCCAGTATTTGTGTTTTTAGCAGGTACTTCAGCTTTTTTATATGGTAATAAAAAAACGATAAATGAGCTTTTTAAATTTTTGCTAACCCGAGGTATTTGGCTAATTCTATTAGAAATTGTGGTAAACAATCTTATTTGGAAATTCGATTTAAGCTATAGTCGCATTATTCTTCAAGTAATTTGGGCGATTGGATTTAGTATGATCATTCTATCCTTTTTAATTTATTTACATAAAAAAGTATTATTATTTATAGGTGTATTAATTGTTTTTGGACATAATACTTTAGATGGAATTGTTAGAAATGGTAATAACTTCATAGATAATATTTGGTATATATTACATCAACCTAATTTTATCCCTTTTGGTGAGAGTAACGATATTGGGGTATTTTACCCTGTATTACCTTGGATAGGACTTATGGTTTTAGGTTACTGCTTAGGACAACTTTACACTAAAGAATTTGATGCAAAAATTAGAAAAAAATGGTTACTAATTATTGGATTTACAGCTATTGCTGTATTCTTTATTCTTAGAAGTTTTAATATTTATGGAGATTTAATGCCATGGTCTACTCAAGATACTACAAGCAAAACAATTATGTCGTTCTTTAAAGTTACAAAATACCCACCTTCGTTAGCGTACACATTAATAACAATGGGTCCTGCATTATTGTTTTTATATGGTATTGAATCTGTTAAAAATAAAATCACAGATTTCTTTTTAGTTTTTGGGAGGGTCCCCTTATTCTATTACTTTTTACATGTTTTAGTTATTCATGTATTTGCTATTATAGGCATATTAATTTTTGGAGGTAATTGGCAACATATGATTTTAACCAAAGATGTATTTGCTAATGCTAAGCTTATAGATTATGGTTATCCGTTATCTATAGTTTACTTAGTTTGGATAAGTATTATAGCTCTTTTATATTTTCCAAGTAAAAAATATATGACTTACAAAGCAAATAATAAAGACAAATGGTGGCTGAGTTATTTATAAAAAACATTCTTAAACCAATCGATTTTATTGATTTATTAGCAAAAATGTATCAGAATGTTTTTCCTAATGTAAATTGAAGCGGAATAGCGACTCCAACATTTTTAGTAAAAATATTACCATTAGAATAATGCATAATTCTAAGTTCAAAATTATAGGTTCTATTTTCACCAAAAAAGACTCCTAAGCCCATAGTATCTTGATAGGTTATTAGAGGGCCAGAATCTAAACCATCTATCTGCTTTTTTGTTATAAAAGTGGGGCCAATTACCGAATAATTAGTATACATATCAAAGCCTTTTCTTCTTAAAAGATAAAAGCGTAAAACAGGAAAAACAGAAAAAGCATATACTTTTTCTTTATTTAATTGAGATTGAAAATATGTGGCACTAACTCCCCAGTCTAAAGAAAATGTTTTTTTAGACCTAAATGCTGTTTTTTGATAGGTTATTGAATATGCATCAGATGCTTTTACATCTCCTACCCAAAAAACAGGAATTCCAAAACTATCAAAATTTCCAACCTTAAGACTCATTCCAAAAAATTGATTTACTCCAAAACCAATAGCACTTGTACCATAACTTACTTGAATTATATTTTTAGGAAAGAAGTATGTTTTATTTTCTTCATACCCTAAAGCTTTCTCTTTTGGCACTTGTTGTAAATGATATTCAAATCCAACAGAAGCTTGTGAAATAGAAGGCTGATTATATTTTTTTGTTTTTGGTAAAAAAGTACCATTTAAAGAAAGTCTCCATTTATCATTTAATTTATAATTTGCTCCTAACCCATAAATTAAACTTCCAAAATGAGCGTCATCATAAATAACTTCATCGTTTATAGAAAAACCAATACGAGTAGCATTTGCAATACCTGCTTCTGCAAAGAGAGAAAGTTTATTATTTAAATTAAAACTTTTCTTTAAAGATAAAGACCAAACATTTATCCAAACACTCCTTTCATAGCCAATATTATTAACATTATTATATATAAACCATGATGCTGGACGCATAACACCAAATTGAATAGCTAAATCTGGTTTAATTTTATATCCCAATAAAAACCTACCTGAAAACACATTTTTAGTAAAACTCTCGGTAGCAAAACCCTCTTTTAAATTAGCATTAGAAAAAGGATAAAAAACACCCCCTAAGTTTACACTAAAATAGGATTTAGATAAAAAATTTGAAAGTTGAGCAGTAGATTTCCTTTCTTTTTGACCGTAAAAATTTAATGTAATTAATAAGAAAAATAATAATAAATTCTTCATTTATACTTTTTTAAAAAACTATTTTTCTTTAAACTTTCCTTGAAAAACACTCACTTTAGAATTAAAAGGGTTTCCAGAAGCCCGACGTAGCATTACAACTTGTCCACAATGCCATAAAGCATCAGAAATGGGACCGTTTATAATGTTCCAAAAAGGCACTTCGGTTTCATCAAGTTTAAAAGGATCTTTAATGTTTCTTAAAATATCTGACACTGCTTTTAAATTGAGAAGTGTTTGCTTCCTCATGGCTTCAAAATTAAGTTCAGAAGTATTTGTATCCTTGTTATCGCTTAATACACTATTTCTAATAAACTTTGATAACCCGTAAATATGTTCAATTATTTCAGAAGATGATCTTCCTGTTTCACTTGGTTTGTATTTAAGATCTTTATCAAGTAATCCTTCTGTTGCCCAATAATATCTGAAACCTAATCCATCAATCATTCTTGCAGCTACAGTATTTGCTGTATACATTTCAGAATAATCTGGAATTTGATAATATGGTAATTTTTCAACCATAACATTTTGAGCATTTAAACTTAAAACTAAAAAAAATATTAGAAAATTAATATAACTTCTCATTTAACTAATTTAAAATATAAAAAAGGAAACTATTCGTTATTAAGTTGCTGTTTGTACAATTCTATATTAGCTTTTATATCGTCATCCAATTCTGGCTCTTGTATATCATTGTACTTTTTTAATGTATCGTAAATGGTTTTGGCTACTAAATAACGAGCTGTAGGTTTATCATCGGCAGGAATAGTATACCAAGGCGCATGTGGTTTTGAAGTTCTATTTATAGCATCTTCATAACATTCTTGATATTTATCCCAAAGTTTACGTTCTTTTAAATCGCCTGGTGAAAATTTCCAATTCTTTTCTTGCTTCTCTAAACGACGAAGTAATCTATATTTTTGCTCTTCTTTTGATAGGTTTAAAAAGAATTTTAAAATAATAGTACCGCTTTCGGCTATATGCTTTTCAAAATTATTTATTTGTTCAAAACGTTTATCCCAAAAACTTTCATTTATATCGTCAACAGAATTTACTGTTGGTATATTTTCGCTCATTATATACTCTGGGTGTACGCGAGTTACCAAGACGTTTTCGTAGTGAGTTCTATTAAAAACAGCTACTTTACCACGAACAGGTAGCACAATATAATGCCTCCACAAATAGTCATGCTTCAACTCTAATTCTGTTGGAACTTTAAAACTATGTACCTCAACTCCTCTAGCATTAAACTCTTTAAACACTTCTCGTATTAAACTATCTTTACCAGAAGTATCCATGCCTTGCAAACAAATTAAAACGGCATATTTATTATGCGCATACATGGTGTCTTGAAATTGTCCTAATTTTTTTCTAACCTTTTTAAGTGCTTTTTCGGCATCTTCTATAACTACTTTTGTTTTTGAATCTTTCAGAGATATTTTTGAAGTTACTTTATAATCGTTCATCTTTAAAACTTTATTGGACTAAATATATAAAATGTAATCGATTTTATTTTGAAGCAAACAATTTAACATCTTGCTCACTAACTTCGGTTCCGCCTAATATTATTAATCGTTCTATAACATTACGAAGTTCTCTTATATTACCTGTCCAATCATACTCTTGAAGCAGTTTTATAGCTTTTTCTGAAAAGGCCTTTTTTGCGGTTCCTTGTTCTGTTGCTATTTTCTCAGAAAAATGATTCACTAATAAAGGTATATCTTCTCGTCTATCATTTAAAGCAGGCACTTTAACTAAAATAACTGCAAGTCTATGATACAAATCCTCTCTAAATCTTCCTGCTTCAATTTCTTGTTTCAAATTCTTATTGGTTGCAGCAACAACACGAACATTTACTTTAATATCTTTATCACTACCCACGCGTTGTATTTTACTTTCTTGCAATGCACGTAATACTTTTGCTTGAGCAGACAAACTCATATCGCCTATTTCATCTAAAAAAATAGTTCCCCCGTTGGCTGCTTCAAATTTTCCTGCTCTGTCTTTAGCTGCACTTGTAAAGGCTCCTTTTACATGACCGAATAATTCACTTTCAATTAATTCAGACGGAATAGCAGCACAATTAACCTCAATCATATTAGCCTTTGCTCTGGCACTTTTTTCATGTAACCAATGTGCTACAAGCTCTTTTCCGGTTCCATTTGGTCCAGTAATTAAAACACGGGCATCGGTTGGAGCTACCTTATCTATAATATCTTTTATTTGCGATATAGCATCACTTTCGCCAATCATTTCGTATTTCTTACTTACTTTTTTCTTAAGAATCTTATTTTCTACAACTAATTCTTTTCTATCTAAAGCATTACGAACGGTGTTTAACAAACGATTTAAATCTGGCGGTTTAGATATATAATCAAAAGCTCCTAAACGCATAGTATTTACTGCAGTATCTAAATCGCCGTGTCCAGAAATCATAACAATTGGTATTTCTGGTTTTATTTTTTTTGTTGCTTCTAATACTTCAACACCATCCATTTTTGGCATTTTTATATCACAAAGTATTAAATCGAAATCATCATTTTTTATTTTTTCAATACCAGATAATCCATCTTCTGCTTCATCTACTTGGTATTTATCATTTTCTTCAGAAAGAATTTTAACTAATACTCTTCTAATAGCAGCTTCATCTTCTATAACTAATATCTTTTGCATAATTCTATTTTTTTATAATATGAATATCGCGTTGCGGAAACGGAATACTTATGTTGTTTTCTCTAAATAATCTATCTATTTCAAAACGAATTTCACTTTTAGGAAAGCGCACATTAAAACTATCATTTATTGTAAATGCTAATTTGAAATTTAATGAACTTTCTCCAAAATCTGTAAACAATACTGTTGGCTCTGGATTTTTTAAAACATCTTTTTGATTAGTTGCTGCTTCAAGCAATAACTCTTTTACCAATTGTACATCGCTACCGTAAGCAACTCCTACATCAACACTTTCTCGAGTGGTTATTCCATTTTGAGTCCAGTTATAAAGACTATTAGTCAAGTATAAATGATTAGGTATTATTAATACTTTATTATCAATCGTTGTTGCTCTGGTTGTTCTAAGTTTAATTTCTTCTACTCTACCTACTTTTCCTTCTAATTCAATAATATCTCCAACATGAACAGACTGATCAACTAATATAAAAATACCAGAAATAATATCTTGAAATAGTGTTTGAAGCGCCAAACCAATACCAATTAACAACGCTGCAGATGCTGCAAAAATAGCAGTTACATTAATACCTATTGAGTCAAAAACAATAAGTACAACAATTATATATATAAACCATCTAGCAAAAGAAAAGACCGTATTAAATTTAGCCTTATCGGCTACTGGCATTTTTCTGGTAACAATCTTTTTTACCCATCTTAAAAGATATGTTGTTACTATTATTACAGCAAAAACTAATAAAACATATTTTACTTTAAGTACAATATTATGCGCCTCTTCTCCTGTACCATAAGGAAAATCTAGAAGCTTAAACTCAAGAAACTCTTTAACTTTTTCCCAAAAAGAACTATTAGTAACTACCTCACCAACTTGTTCTACCTCATGTTCTATTTTATTTGCTACTTTACTTTGCATGTTAATACTTTATCCATTTTATAATTTCTTTATAACTCGGTTTTTTACCATACATTAAAATACCTACTCGATAAATTTTTGCTGCAAACCAAACAGTAAACATAAATGTACCAATTAATATCAACAATGATACCAACTGTTGCCACAATGGTACTCCAAACGGAATACGCATAAGCATGACTACTGGCGATGTTAATGGCACAAACGAAAACACTGTAGAAACCATACCATGAGGATCTTCAATAACTGTAAATATACCAATATAAACTGCCAAAACAAGTGGCATTATAATAGGCAGCATAAATTGCTGTGTGTCTGTTTCATTATCTACTGCGGCTCCTATAGCGGCGTATAACGAACTATATAAAAGATACCCTCCAATAAAAAATAATATGAAAGCAAAAATAAGATTAGCAAGTGGTAAATTATAAAAGGCTAATACTATATTTTGTAATTCCATACTTAACTCAGGGTTTTCCATGGCTTGCTTCATCATTTCTTGCTGAGGCGTTTGCATTTGAGACATATCTATTCCAAAAAACAGTGATATAATCGTCATTAAAACACTTCCAAAAATTAACCATATAACAAACTGTGTAAGACCTGCTAAAGAGGTACCAATAATTTTACCAAGCATTAATTGAACTGGCTTTACTGAAGATATTAGAACCTCAATAATTCGGCTAGTTTTCTCTTCTATAACACTGCGCATTATCATATTACCATAAATAATAATAAACATGAAGAGTAAATAACCTGCCGCTATTCCAAAAGCTAATTTTGCAAAACTATCAACTTTAGATGTTTCTTCTCCTTCATAACTTTCTTGTGTAATATTAACATGTACTTTCGAAGCATTAATAACTTCTACATCAATTCCTTTATCTTGTAACTTAATATTAGTTAGTTTAGTTTCAAGCTTGCCCTCTATACTTGAAATTATTGAAATTGATGGTGACTCTTCAGAATAAAATTTAACATGACTTGAAACAGCATCAATATCCTCTAATTTATCAATATGTAATAAACCATAAGCTGATGTTTCTTTTGTTAACATTTTAGCATCTTCTATAGACAAGCCTTCTAAAACATTGTAGGTTATATTATCTGAACTTTTAAAAACATCATGCAATAAACCTGACTCATCTAGAATAGTAATAGTTCTAATTTTATCATTATTCAATTGTGATAAATAAGCTACAACAGATATAAGAGCAATCACAATAATTGGACTTAAAAAAGTCATTATAATAAAGGCTTTATTTTTAACCTTAGTAAAATATTCACGCTTTATAATTAGTGGTAAATGATTCATGAAAAATTAATTATTCTTTACAGTTTGAATAAAAATATCGTTAACACTTGGTATGAGTTCTATAAAATGAGAAACTTCTCCTTTAGAAGTTAAATAATTTAGTAAATCGTTTGGTGTATTTCCATTTGACAACTTAATATTTAGCTTCAATTCTTCTTCTATAGTTTTAAAATTAGCTGGAGACACTTCAAATTTCTCCGATAATTCATGCTTTAAAATATCGTTATCATTAGTTTTAATACCAACCTCAAACGTATTGATTTTATACTGACGCTTTATATCTATTAATTTACCTTCAATAAGTTTGTTTGATTTATTGATTAACGCAATATCATCACACAACTCTTCTACAGATTCCATTCTATGTGTTGAAAAAATAATAGTGGCTCCATTATCTCGTAAACGTAAAATTTCATCTTTAATTAAATTAGCATTTATTGGATCGAAACCAGAAAAGGGTTCATCAAAAATTAATAATTTAGGTTGATGTAAAACGGTAACAATAAACTGTATTTTTTGAGCCATTCCTTTTGAAAGCTCTTGAATTTTTTTGTTCCACCAATCTCCAATATCCAAACGTTCGAACCAATATTTTAAACGCGTTCTTGCTTCTGCTTTACTTAATCCTTTTAATTGCGCCAAATATAAAGCTTGCTCGCCAACCTTCATAGATTTATACAAACCACGTTCTTCTGGTAAATAACCTATATCTTTTATATGTGAATTATTAAGTAAATCGCCATCTAAATGAACAGTTCCAGAATCTGGCATTGTTATTTGATTAACAATACGTATTAATGTTGTTTTTCCTGCACCATTAGGCCCTAACAACCCAAATATACTGCCTTTAGGAACAGAAATTGACACGTTATTAAGCGCTCTAAAATTGCCAAAGTTTTTAGAAACGTCTTTAACTTCTAATAAGTTACTCATTAATTTTATTATTGACTTGTTATCGGTAAATATATTAAATGTTAACCGAGGTATTTAATGCTTTTTTCATAAATTATTAATAAAAAAATACAGTCTTATTATAAAAACAAAACCCACCCTTAAAAAAATTAAGGATGGGAAAAAAATTGCTATGAAAAAGAAAAATTATCACTAAAATAAATTAGTGATAGCTCAAATATAGTTTTTTTTTCGTAATTATTCATAAAATAAAGAGAGAATATCTTTCATATAGACAAAAAAAATCCGCTATAATGCGGATTCTTTTTTTTCGATTAAATAGCTCTCCATTAAGAAAACATGTCTTTTACTTTCTCAAAGAAAGATTTATCTGAACTTTCTGGTTTAGGATCAAAATGTTCGTCATCTTTCATTGTTTCAAAAAATGCTTTTTGTTCTTTATTTAACGTTTTAGGCGTCCAAACATTAACATGCACTAAAAGATCTCCTTTACCATACCCATTAATACTTGGTATTCCTTTTCCGCGTAAGCGTAAAATTTTACCAGATTGTACTCCTGCTTCTACTTTTATTCGCACTTTTCCTGTTACGGTATCTATTTCTTTAGAAGTTCCTAAAACAGCATCTGGGTAACTTACATATAAATCGTAATGTAAATTATCGCCCTCACGTTGTAATTTATTATGCTCGACCTCTTCAATAGCCACTAATAAATCTCCTGAAATACCATTTCCTGGCGCTTCGTTTCCTTTACCAGAAACTTTAAGTTGCATTCCATCTACAACACCTGCAGGTATTTTTATAGAAACCGTTTCTTCTGCTACTTTTAACCCTTGAGCATCAGCATCGGAAGGTTTTTTATCAATAGTTTGTCCTGCTCCACCACACGCATTACATGGTGCCGATGTTTGCATTCTACCTAAAATAGTATTTGCTATACGCGTTACTTGACCGCTACCTCCACATGTAGAACATGTTTTATAAGTAGTTCCTGGCGCTTGAACTTTACGTTTAACTTTTATTTTCTTCTCAACACCATTAGCAATTTCTTCTAATGTTAATTTTACACGAATACGAAGATTACTTCCTTTAACACGACGTTGACCTCCGCCTCCGCCAAAACCAGAAAATCCGCCGCCTCCGCCGCCAAATATATCACCAAACTGGCTAAATATGTCGTCCATATTCATACCACCGCCACCAAAACCGCCGCCTCCGCCGCCGTTTTCGAATGCTTGATGTCCATACTGGTCGTAACGTGCTTTTTTATTATCGTCGCTTAAAATTTCGTATGCTTCAGCTGCTTCTTTAAATTTAGCCTCGGCACTTTTATCATCTGGATTTTTATCAGGATGGAATTCTATCGCCTTTTTACGGTATGCTTTTTTAATTTCGGCTGCCGTTGCACCTTTGCTTACTCCTAATATTTCGTAATAATCTCTTTTAGCCATATTCTTGTTTTATTGCCCAATAACAACTTTAGGGAAACGAATTACTTTTTCACCTAGTTTATATCCTTTTTCAATAACATCAATAATCTTTCCTTTCATATCATCAGTTGGCGCAGGGATTTGAGTTATTGCCTCATGATCGTCTGCGTTAAAAGCTTCACCTTTTTCTACAGTAATTACTTTAAGTCCTTTTTGCTCTAAAGTGCTTACCAATTTATTATAAATTAACAACACACCTTGACGTAAAGCTTCAGCTTCTTTGTCTTCATCAATATGACTTAAAGCACGCTCAAAATCATCAAGAATTGGCAATAATGTTTTCATGACATCTTCACTAGCTGTTGAAAACAATTCAATACGCTCTCTAGAAGTACGTTTTTTGTAATTTTCAAATTCAGCAAATAAACGTAAAAATTTATCCTTTTCTTGCTGTACTTCTGCTTGTAATTTCTCTTCTAAAGTTTGCTCTTCAACAACCTGTTCTTCAACATCTACAGTTTCTGTTTGTGCATTTTCAACAGCTTCCTGCTCTATATCTTTTTTATCTTTTTTGGACATTGTAAAATTTAAATTTTGTGCAATTCTAAAATTAATTGGCAAAAGTACTGCCATTCTTGTTAAAATGCCATAATGTCATTAAATATTTTTCAAATAAAAAAATCATTCTTTTAAAAAAAAAGACATACTTTTAATTTTACTTAAATTATACATAATATATTAGCTATGAATCTTAAATCCATAATATTTTTATTTATAATCTTAATATCAAATTCTTACCTAAATAGTCAAAATGTTACTATAAGAGGTATTGTTAAAGATGAACTTAATACTGTACTAAGTAACGTAAGCGTCAAAACAACTAAAAGTGACATTGAAGTATTAACGGATTCTAATGGATTTTATAGCATTACTGTTACTCCTAAAAGCAAATTGATTTTTTCACATCAAGGTTTTAAAAAACAAAAAGCATCTGTAAAAGGTAAAGATATTATCAATGTTTTTCTAAAATATGATATTAAAGCAAATAAAGAAAAATATGTCAATACCGGGTATGGTAAAATCAAACAATCTGAAAGTACCATTTCGACAAGTTCTGTAGATGAAAAACTAATTGAACAAGAAAACAATCTAGATATTTTCGCTTATTTACAGACCATCCCTGGTCTTAGTATTGTAAACAATCAAATTCGAATAAGAGGAAACCGAAGTTTATCAGTAGATGATTCTCCTCTAATAATACTTAATGGCTCACAATACAATGCACCATTAAACAATATAAACCCAAGAGATATAAAATCTATAGATGTATTAAAAGATGCTTCTGCTACAGTTGTATACGGCTCTAGAGGAGCTAATGGTGTTATTTTAATTAAAACTAAGTAATAATATAAACAACTAGAATGAATAAATACTAAAGAACTAATTATTTTAACCCTTTAACATAAGTCTATCTAAATTAATAAAGAAAAAAAAATTTAAATAACTAAGTCTCTTTGTGAGAACAGCGCGGTTTTTTGATTTTATAATATAATATAAGTAACTTAGAAAAAATTTTCTAACAAACTAAAAATGAAAAGACGACCATTTATAAAAAAATTAATTCAAACTACTGGAGGTCTTTATTTAGCATCTCAATCCTCTTTACTTTATGGTTGTAATACTACAATAAAAAATAAAAAATTAGGTATAGCACTAGTTGGCTTAGGTAATTACTCCAAAGGGCAATTAGGTCCTGCTTTACTTGAAACAGAACATTGTTATTTAGCAGGTATAGTAACTGGTACTAAAGAGAAAGAATCTATTTGGGCTGATACATACAATATAAAAAAGGAAAACATCTATAATTATGACAATTTTGATACCATTGCAACAAATGATGACATTGACATAGTCTATGTTGTATTGCCAAACAGTATGCATGCAGAATTTACTATTAGAGCAGCTAAAGCTGGCAAACATGTTATATGCGAAAAACCTATGGCTACATCGGTTAAAGATTGTGAAAAAATGATAGCTGCTTGTAAAGAAAACAATAAAATGCTTTCTATTGGATACCGTTTACATTTTGACCCTTATCATAATGAAATAATGCGCATAGGTCAAAATAAAATTTATGGAGATTTTGATGTAGATTCAGAATTCTCGTTTGAATTAAAAGACCCAAAAAGATGGCGAACTCAAAAGGCGTTAGCTGGCGGCGGACCTTTAATGGATTTAGGTATTTATTCGCTTCAAGCTTCAATATATTCGTTTGGCGAACTACCAATTTCTCTATGGGCAAAAAACACGACAATAGATAATAACTTTTTTAAAGATATTGAAGGATCTATAGAATGGGAATTAACCTTTCCTTCTGGGAAAGCATATTGCAAAACTAGTTATGAGAAACCTATTGTTGCAAAATTAAAGCATACTACTCAAAAAGGTGATGTGAATTTTGATAAGGCATTTTTCTATGGAGGAATTGAAGCAACAACCCCTGATGGAGACTTGAAATTTAAACCCATGAATCAACAAGCTGTACAAATGGATGCTTTTGCACTAAACATTATACAAAACACGCAAAGTTTAGTTCCTGGAGAAATGGGATTACGAGATAATTACCTTATTGAAAAAATATATGAATCTGCAGCAAATAATAGCAAAGTCATACAATTAGATAACATCCCTAATGTTTTAGATATTAGAAGAAATTAACAGAAGTTCCTTATCCAATAATTATAAAAACAAGTATTTTCTATTCTTTATAGAAAATAAAAGGATACTAATTATATCAAAATCACTTTATGAGAATTGAGTGATTTTTTTATACAAAAACACATGATTTGTAATCTTTTTTTTATATAATTGTTGTAGTATAATATTTATTAACCAACTTAATCAAGCATGTTAAAAAAAGTAACATTTATAATTCTTTTACTTTTTGCACAAAATATTTTTTCACAAGAAGTTTTCAAAAAAGGATATTTTATTAATAATGATAATGAAAAAAATGATTGTTTAATTAAAATAAATTCAAGACTTAATCCTGACAAATTCACCTACAAAAACTCAAATGATGCTGAACAACAAATACAAACCATTAAATCTGTTAAGGAATTTGGTATCTACAATACATCAAAATACATCAGAAAAACAGTTAATATAGATATTTCAAGTGATATATTAAGTAAGATAAGCAATGACAAAAACCCCACATTAAATAAAGAAGAACTTTTTTTAAAAGTATTAATAGAAGGAAATGCTAATTTATATTTATTTGAAACTAAATCTTTAATTAGATATTTTTATAATAAAGGTAATTCTGAAATCTTACAACTTATATACAAACGCTATAAAAAAGAAAATGAAGAAATAATTAGTAAAAATCAGGAATACAAAAGACAATTATGGAATAACTTAAAATGTGAAAGTATTTCAATAAATGATGTAAACAAACTAGATTATAAAAAAACAGAACTGATTAATTTTTTTATAAAGTATAATGAATGTAAAAAATCTAAATATATTAGGTTTGAAAATACTGAAAAAAAAGACTTATTTAATATTACCTTGAGACCTGGTTTCAATAGCTCATCTCTTTCAATTTATGAAGCCATAACAAGAAATAGAACTGATATTGGAAATGATTCTGGTTTTAGATTTGGTATAGAAGCAGAATTTATTATTAATTCAATCAAAGATAATAAATGGTCTGTTTTCATAGAACCTACATATCAATCATACAAATCAAAATTAGAATGGCAAGGTAGTACTCAAAAGTATTTTATTGATGTATCTTATACTTCTATAGAAATTCCAATAGGTATAAGACATTATTTTTCATTAAATGACGAATCTAAAATTTTTATTAATGGTGCCATACTACTAGATTTACCATTAAATCCATCAATAGATTTTAATTTTAGCCCTGGATATTTAGATGCTCAAACAACATTCAACTTTGCTTTGGGAGCAGGATTTAAATTTAATGACAAATATAGTTTAGAAGCTAGATATTTAACAAATAGAAATTTATTATGGCGCTACCAAGGTTGGAGTTCAAAATACCAAACATTATCTATAGTTTTAGGCTATGCTTTATTTTAGTAAATTTACCAAAGCAGGCTCTAAATGATGGTGTTTAAAATAAAACCCTTTATCCTCTATTTTCTTAGAACTGACACGTTGGCTTTCAAATAATAGCAGATGCATTTCACCTAAAATAAATCGCATTAAAAATTTAGGAATATTAGGTAAAAGCAAAGGTTTACTTAAAACTTTTGCTAAGGTTTTAGTTAACTCCTTATTACTAACAGGATTTGGAGCTACGCCATTATAAACACCACTTAATTTATTTTGTAAAACAAATAAAAACATATGAGCTAAATCGTGTATATGAATCCATGATTGCCACTGTTTACCACTTCCAAAAGCAGCACCTAAACCAAACTTAATTGGTTTAACCATTTCTTGCAAAGCCCCTCCTTTATTTGACAATACTAAACCTATTCTGATTTTAGAAACCATGATATTTAATTTAGAAAAAGCATCAACTTCTTGCTCCCAAACTTCAACAACACTACTTAAAAAAGAAGTGTCTTCTATTTTAAAAGATTCATCATAATAATTAATCAAAGAATCTGGATAAGCTCCAATGGCACTTGCAGAAACAACATGTTTTATAGAATGTGATTCCCCCTTTAAGGCATTTACTAACAATTGTGTGGTTTCTTTTCTACTGTTTAAAATTTTCTTTTTATAAATGGGTGTCCAACGCTTTGAAACAGTAGCACCGGCTAAATGAATAATAGCGTCCACTTGTTTAAAACAAACATCATCTATCTCTTGTAATTTAGGATTCCAATAAAAACCTTGGTAGTTTTCTTTTATTTGAATTTTAGATTTACTGGTAGTTAAATAATTAACAGCAATATCTTGCTCATGACAGAGTTTTACAATTTCCTGCCCTATAAGTCCCGTTGCTCCAGTTATTAAAACACGCATTGTCTTTTTATTTTAAAGTTACAAAATGAAAATGTAGTTTACTAACTATTTGTATTAGCTTTAACAAAAAAAGATTCTTTTTAAGAAGTCACAACATTACTAAAAATTATTCCTTTGAAATTACTGAATGCTTAGTTGCACGAAGCATTTCGCGTTTTCCTGGTGGTCCAGGCAATCGTTCTACTTCAAAACCTACTGCTTGCATTGCTCGACGTACACTTCCTTTGGCTGAATAGGTTACTAAAACACCGCTATTTTTTAAGGCATCATACATTTTTTTAAAAATAGCTTCTGTCCATAATTCTGGTTGTACTCGTGCTCCAAAAGCATCAAAATAAATAATATTGTACGCGTCAATATCTTCAATTTCATTGAAAAATTTATGTTGCTTAATTAATGAAAAATTAGGCGTTACTATATTCTTTTCATTCCAAGAAATTTCATGAAGGTGTTTAAACAAAGGGTCATTTTCTGGTACCTGTAATTCTTTTGAATAATTAAGCTGATTAATTTCTTCCATTAAAACAGGGTAACCTTCAACACCGCAATAATGAATATTAAGTTTCAACTTTTCAGCTTCTAATAACGTTATAAACGTATTTAAACCTGTACCAAACCCTATTTCTAGTATAGATATTGATTTATCAGATTCAAAATTATAAAAATGTTGTAAACCATGTTTTATAAACACATGATACGCTTCTTGAATAGCACCATGTTTAGAATGGTATTGTTCGTCCCATTCTGGTAAATGAATAGTTGACGAACCATCTCCTGTTACTACTATTTCTCTTTCCAAATTATTGTTTTAATAAAACACCATCCGCTTCAAAGGAATAGGTTCGTTTGGGTTTTGTAATTAAGGCTATTTCTTCTTTTGTTTTTCCTATATCTTCTGCATAATGACGTTGTTCATCAACAGAAACTTCTTCTACAAAAGCTTTTCCATTAATAATAACCTCCTTACCAGTAATGTCTTTTGGCATAAAGAATCCGTAATCTTTAAACTTAACCATAACTTCGGTTCCATCTTCTAAATCTAATCGCATCCAACAGCCTTTTGCTTGACAAACACTATTTACTTTTGCTATCATCTTAGAATTTATACTATCCCCAGCAACCATGGTTTTATAATGATATGCCATAGACGAAACTGCTATGGCATCGTTAGAAATAATTTTATTGCCAAATGATTTATAATTTACTACTTCAACTTCATGAGTTGTTTTTGAAATTTCTTCTTTTTTATTTTTACAAGCATTTAACATTAAAACACAAAGAATCACTAAGAAAACTGTCTTCATTGTATAAATATTTTAATTTTAAAGTATTTGTGTAAATATACCATTTTTTAAAAACGTTTTTTACTTAAATTTGTCTCATAAAAGAACAAGACATGAGTGCAATAATCAAGGACATCGAGATTATAAAATCTAAAACTACTAAAATTAACGAGGTTGATTTTAATGATTTAAAATTTGGAAATACGTTTTCAGATCACATGTTAGTATGTGATTTTAAAGATGGAAAATGGCATGCACCCAAAGTGGTCCCTTACCAACCAATCACTTTAGACCCTTCAGCTAAGATTTTCCACTATGGACAATCTGTTTTTGAAGGTATGAAGGCTTATAAAGATGCTGATGAGAATGTCTTTTTATTCCGTCCGGTAGACAATTTTAAGCGTTTAAATATATCATCAAAAAGATTAGCAATTCCTGAATTGCCAGAAAGCTATTTTATGGATGGCTTAAAAACCTTATTGGAAGTTGATAAAGATTGGATACCTAAAAACGAAGGAAGTTCTTTATATATAAGGCCATTTATTTTTGCTTCAGGAAACGGCTTTCATGCTTCGCCTGCAGATGAATATAAATTTATAATTTGTACGGCACCTTCTGGATCTTATTTTTCTGGAAAAGTAAAAGTTTTAATTGAACAAACCTATTCGCGTTCGGCAAATGGCGGTGTTGGTTTTGCTAAAGCTGGAGGTAACTATGCAGGCCAATTTTACCCAACACAATTAGCTGTTGCTAAAGGATACCAACAAGTTATTTGGACAGATGACAACAACCATGAATATATTGAAGAAGCTGGAGCCATGAATATTTTTGTTCGCATAAACGACACACTTATTACAGGACCAACAAGCGATAGAATTTTAGATGGTATTACACGTAAAAGTATTATTGAAATAGCTAAAAACGAAGGTATTCCTGTTGAAGTTAGGAAAATAACTGTTAGTGAAGTGGTAGAAGCGGCTAAAGACGGTAGTTTGAAAGAAATGTTTGGAGCAGGTACTGCTGCTGTTATTTCTCCAATTGCTGGTTTTGGATATAAAGACATCGATTATGATTTGCCTGAATTGGATAAAACATATGCTAGTTTTTTAAAGAAGACTATTACAGATATACAAACTAACAAAAGTGAAGATGTATACGGATGGCGCGTTAAATTAGATTAAGTCACCAACATATTTAGAAATAAAAAAGAGAAGTAATTAGCTTCTCTTTTTTATTTCTTTAATATAGCATCGATATTTGGCTTAAAATAATTAGGCCCTTTTAATACTTTTCCATCTTCTCTGTAAATTGGCTGTCCGTCATCCCCTAATTTACTCATATTACTTCTTTGTATTTCTTCAAAAATTTCTTCAATTTTATGTTGCATACCATGTTCTATAATGGTTCCACATAAAATATAAAGCATATCGCCTAAGGCATCAGCAACTTCAACTAAATCATTATTATTTGCTGCTTCTAAATACTCTTCGTTTTCTTCTTTCATTAAATTAAAACGCAACATATTTTTATCTATACCAAGATCTGCTATAGGTGTTTCTTTATGTCCAATTTTAAATGCCGTGTGGAATGCTTTTACTGCTTCTATTTTATTCTTCATCAATAATATAATTTTATCATTTCCTTGAAGAAGGAAATCTGTTTTCATTATTTTTGCATAAAAATAACTATATGTTTAGTAAAGGTCAAATCATTTTCGGTGTTTTATTTTTTATTGTCTTCGCTATTATAATTGGCTTCACTTACCGAAAAGATTTAAAACTACACAAAAAGTTTTACAAAGGTAGTTATTGGGTGCTTTTAGCCTTTATTGCTTTTATTGGACTTATAGTGGCTATTAAGTTTTTGTTTAAATAATTATTTTCTTAAAAAAAACAAAACTTAACATCCTATTTACAAGTTGATTAACAATAATTTTATAAATAAATATAAAATTTCACGCAACCAATTAAACTTTAGCGCATCTAGTTTATAACTAAACCAAGCTAAATATTTATGAATGCTCTCTTAATTATATCCGTTCTCTTAGTTATTAATATTTTGTTATTAGTTTTTAGTGTAAATAAAAAAACAGAACCTTGATTAAGATTCTGCTCTTATAAATTAATACTATAAACTTTCTTTAATTTACTTCTGGTAGAAAATTATAGCGCTTACTATAGTCTAACATTTGTCCTGAAAATGTTTCTGGCTGCGTAACTTTTACACTTATAATTTCACCCGATTCATTTTTATGTGCAACTAATACTGGATTCACAAACCCACTATACGGTGCCGATGTAAATTGTTTATTCCGTTCTAAAATTTCAGCATGAAGTTTTTGATCTACTTTTACACCGTAACCTTCTACTAAAGCTTCTACTGCGACATAATCACCTTCAGATTTTATACGCTGTGTTTCTCGTAATAATTGCCCAAAAAGTTCATGAAGTTTTTCATAATCATTAATATTATAATATGTTTTTCCATTTCTTGTAATTTTTTCAATGACATTATCTTTTTGCCCTTTTTCAAAAACCCAAGCAGAAATCCATTGCCTGTTTCTCATGTGAGCTTCTTCAACATCATCTCCTAAATTTAATCTGATTAATTGTGCCATTAGTCCATTTCTTATATAACCATCATAAGCAGTTTTTCCTAAAGCTTTCCAATCGTCTACTAAACCTAAATCTTGAAGCTTAGAATCGTATAAATAATATAATGCAACCAAATCTGCTCGTCCTTCTTCTAAAGTTGATCTGTAATTTTTAAGAGTTTCCTTTACAGTTCCAACTCCTGGATTTATTTGACCAGATGCATGACCAATAACCTCATGTAATGCAGTATGTAACTTATCAGCTAGACGACCATATTTTTCTTCTAGTTGAAATTCTTCATCATCATTAACAAATTCTTTTAAACGCCCAGAACTTCCAGCATTACTGTAAGCATTGGTAATATTTCCTAATGATACCGATTTACTTCCAACTGTAGAACGAATCCAATTTGCATTTGGTAAATTAACACCAATTGGAGTACTTGGAGAGGAATCGCCAGCTTCTCCTGCGACATTAACCACTTTATAAGAAACGCCTACTACATTTTTCTTTTTGTGTTCTTCCATTAAAGTAGAGTTATCTTCAAACCATTGTGCGTTATCTGATACTACTTTCATTTTTTTAGACATATCAAAATCATTTATTTGAACAATTGTCTCGTAAGACCCTCTATAACCAAGTGGGTCGTTATAAACCTCAATAAAACTATTTATATAATCTATATTACCAGCTGTTGCAGTTGTCCAAGCCACATTATAATCATCCCAAGTTTGTAAATCTCCTGTTTTATAATAATCTATTAAAAGTGCTAGAGCATTTCCTTGTGCCTCATTTTCGGCTACACCTTTAGCAAGTTCTAACCATTTAATTATCTCATCAATTGCAGTACCATAAAGTCCTCCCGATTTATAAACGCGTTCTTTTAAAACACCATTTTCTTTTACCAATTGAGAATTTAATCCAAATGAAAAAGGCTTTTCTGGATTTGGAGATATTTTTGTTTTATAAAAACTTGCAACATCATCATTCGTAACATTCGGTCCATAAAAATTTACAGCAGAAAGCGCCACATTATCAACACCTTTTGCTTTATTTACTTTTTTAGAATCTTCATCATTAAAAATAACATCAAAAGCTTCTCCTTCTAAAACAGTATTAGTTGCTTCCAATATCTCCTTTAAATAATCTGAAGAAAACTCAGGTTTAATTTTATCATTAGAATAATGATGATGTATACCATTGCTAAACCACAAACGTTTTAAATAAGTTTCAAATGCATTCCAATCTTTTGACGTTTTATCTCCACCATAATTAGTATAAATAGACTCAAGTGCTTTTCTTATTTTAAGATTATGACGGTAATTCTGATCCCACATGATATCTCTACCAGACAAACCTGCTTGAGTTAAATAATAAACGAGTTTCTGTTCTTTTAAGCTTAGTTTTTCCCAACCTGGAATTTGATATCTTAATATTTTAATATCTGAAAATTGTTCAACATTATAGTTAAAGACTGATTTTTCTTTAGAAATTTCTGCTTTAACACTCTTTTCTTTGTTATCATTTACACAGGATAACAAAACGGATACTAATAATGCGACACTTAATACTTTTTTTAGTTTCATAATGAAATAACATTCTTGATTATTTCGTAAAAATACAAACAATTAGAATATTTTTATTATTATTTAAAGACAAATTAAACTTTTTAATATAAAATCATTATTTTCAATCTATCAACCATAATCAACTAATAACCAATCTTAAAAATCGCTATATTTGGTTATTATAATTCTCTGAAAATAAAATAAATGAAAGCTTTTAAATATGTGTTTTTTCTTTTACTGATAGTATTTATAGGTGCTGCTATATATGTTGCCGTCCAACCTAATTCGTTTATGGTTTCAAGAACTCATACCATAAAAGCTCCTGTTTCTGTTATTTACAATAATGTTATCGATTTAAAAAATTGGGAAGCATGGTCTCCTTGGGTCGAAAAAGAACCCAGTACTGTTGTTACACTTGGCGAACAAACAAAAGGCAAAAACGGCACTTATAGCTGGACCGATAAAGACGGCGCTGGCACTATGATTATTACTGAAGCAACTACTAATAAAGCTATAAAACAAAGCATGCAATTTGGAGAATTCCCTGTCTCTGAAATAGCATGGGATTTCGCTCCCAATACAGATGAAACAACGACTGTTACATGGAGGTTAAGTGGAGAAAATTTACCGTTTGGTTTTAAAGCCTATACAGCATTTATGGGAAGCATGGAAGACCAAGTTGGCCCTGATTTTGATCGTGGTTTAGAAAAATTAGATAGTATTGTTGTTAATAGTATGAAAGTCTATAGTATAAAAATAGATGGTATTACTGAATATGGCGGTGGATTTTATATCTATAAAACAACATCTGTATCAAGTTTAAACATTAGTGAAATTATGGCGAAACAATATGGCGAATTAATGAGCTATATGACACAAAATAATATTGTTGCCAACGGTATGCCTTTCACTATTTATAATGAAATGAATCCTGCAAACGGAAATATAATTATGAGTAATGCCATTCCTGTAATGAATAAAATTAACTTCACAAACCTTACCGAAAACAATGATATACTATGCGGATACATACCTAAAACAAGAGTACTTAAAACATCTTTAAAAGGAAATTACTCAAACCTACCTGAAGCATGGAAAACTACAATGCTTCATATTGCTAAAGATAGTTTAATACAATCTAACTTAAAACCTTTTGAAATTTATACAAACGACCCTGGAAACTTTCCAAATCCAGCTAATTGGTTAACCGAAATTTATATTCCTTTAAAAGACTAAAAATTTAAATGAAACAACTATTACTCGTTTTTTTAGGAGGTGGATTTGGTAGTGTACTTAGATACCTAACCGAAAAAATTTTAAATAACCCAGAAAACGGTATTCCTTATGGTACATTTGCTGCCAATATATTAGGTAGTTTATTTATTGGTTTTATACTAGGCTATGCTGCAAAAAACAATACGCTTTCAGAGAGTCAAACCTTATTTTTAGCAACAGGTTTTTGTGGTGGCTTCACTACGTTTTCTTCTTTCGCATATGAAAACCATGTGTTTTTAAAATCGGGTGATTTTACAAGTTTTGCTATTTACACAATTGCTAGTTTTATTATTGGTTTTTTAACGGTATTTTTAGGGATGTATTTAGCGAAGTAAAGTCTTCTATTTATAAAAAATATTAACCAACTTAGCTTGTTATTAGATATAAAATGTTAAAACGATTTCAAATTAAGTTGTTATGCACAATATCGAAAAACTTCTCCACCTACAATATATAGTAAGATTTTATAATGACTTGATTACTTTAACAGTTTTAGAAGTATCACCAATTATTATCTTAACCAAGTACATACCTGAGTACAAAGAACTCATGTCAATATTTGGAGAAATATTTTTAGGAGTAGTAGAAAAAACTAATTTCCCTAATAAGTTATATACTTCTATTTTATCTACAGAAGTAGCTGAGCGAATATTCAATACATCGCTAACTGGATTAGGAAATACGCTGAAATTGTTAGTAGTTAGTTCATCTGCACTTAATAATGGTCCTGAGTCAAAAACAATATTGTCTATCCAATAACTATTATTATCACCAACAGAGAAAAAGTCTATAGCACCTAAAGTAGCGTCAAATTGAAATGGAATAGGTGTACTATTTAAATCTGTACCATTAATAGTCAAAACATATGTCAAAGCATCTAGATCAAAATAGAATACAACGGGAAACCAGTTATCCTCAGGATAAGTAGACGTCCCTAGCACACCACCATCTACATCACTATTAATTACAATACCAGGAGCTACTCCATCTTGGTTAAAGAAAATTTCACCTGCGTTAAATATTCCAATGACTCCATTGGTAAAACCTGCTCCTTGACAACCAGTTCCAGGGTCTTCTGTTTCACCTTGCACATTAAAATAGGCAGTACTACCACTTGAGATATACATATCAAAAACTAAATGGTAATCCCCAGAAGTTCGATTACCCAATAAAAGCATAGCATCTGTAATATCTCCAGGTCCGATATATCCAGACTGATCTCCTATTGCAATATCATTAACAACTATAATGCTTTGATTATTATCTGGTATACCTAGCCATGTAGACCACAAAGTAGGGTTTTGAAGTCCTAAGTTGCCTGAAATATAGGATTCAAAATCATCTTCATAAATTTGTGCACTCCCCACAAATGATAAAGTAAGAACAATCATGAGAAATAAGTATATTTTTTTCATTGGTTTAAGTTTTAAATGTGAAATAGTTTTAAGCTCCCAATAGTTCATCAGCTCCATCCAATAACCCAACTAATTCTTCTGGTTTATGAATTAAAATAGGAATGTGCTGGGAACAGATATAAAACTCACTTTCTTTATGATAAAATTTGGTTACTGCTGTTTCAAATGACGTTTTTTTACAAACAATACATGCTCTAGAAAGACTCATAAAATTTACTTTTTAAACTAAAACAAATCTATTTTTTATTTTTCATTTAAAAACTGATATTCATCATGCATTAATAATAAAGATCATTACAAAAAAAGAACTCTAATACTTCCCAAAAGTTTTCACTCCTGCTTCTACCCTAGTTTTTAAATAATTAACTCTAGGCACTATTGGGCAAGAATATTTATCGTTATATGCACAATATGGGTTGTATGCTTTATTAAAATCAATTATCAAAGTATCTCCTTCAGGAATTCTAGCATCAATATAGCGGCCACCACCATAACTTTCTAACCCGTTAGTTTCATCAATAAATGGTAAAAACAAATAATCTTCATAACCTTCTTTTTGCATTAAATCTTTCCCTTGATATATATTTAATTGAAATTGTTCTCCTTTTAATTCAAAATATAAAATACCATAAACACGCTCTTTAGAGACTCTACTGGTTGTAGTTTTCATACTAAACCATTTAGAGTTTGGTGTTCTTTTTAATTTGGCTTTTACAACATAAGTAGAATCGAATTTAAAAAAATCTAACCCTTCAAAAACTTTTCTATCCTTATCTTTTAATGGTGATGTTGTGACATCTTTATATTCGGCATTTAGTTCTTTTTGAAATATTGTTTCTCCTTTTAAAGGATGCTTTTTTTGTGCACAATTAAAGAATGAAATTAAAATAACAAATAAAAAAACAATGTGCTTCATTAGTTTCCAGGATTAAAGAATGGATTAACATTGGTTTTATAAGACTGCATTAAATTATTTGAAAATGTATTAAAAATCGATTCATCTTCAAAGGATTTAATTTTATCTGGATTTAAATTGCCTTGAAAATAATAAGCTGTTGTCTCTGTTTCTGTACTATTAAAAATAATAGCATCTGTAACGATAGCCCCAACTTCTTTAAACGATATAATTCTCGTTTGATTCAATTCATTTTTTCTAAAAACATCCGTATACCCACTGTTTGTAACATCGTTCATCTCTTTAATAAGAGTTTGCCTTTTTAAATCATTTATAGTTTCGAATTTTATAAATTTAAAATCTGTAATATTCCCTATGGCACTTTTTACTTCAGGAGAAATATTACTTAGTACCGCTTTAAAAAAATTAGGCACCTGAAAAGACGTTGTTCCCATATCTGCTTTATGATTATTATAGAACCCTTGAAAGCTACTGCTACAAGAAACTATTAAAAAACAGACACTTATTGCTAAAAATACATTCTTCATTTAAAAAAGTTTACATCAAAAATACAACTTCCAATAATTTTATATAAGTTTGTAGTCTAATAAAAATATAAAAATGCGTCATAACGTCACAATTTGTAGAAAACAATGGACCTCTTATTTAATGAGAGAAGGTCGGGCTTGTTCTATATTGTGGTGATATGTTTATATAATATTACAGTATTTTAAAAAGTCCGACTTCACAGTCGGACTTTTTTTTTGCACTAAAATCAGCTAATAATTAAAATTCAAAAATTGATAAAAGAAACTTGAACAATCAGAACTAATGAAAACACTTTACAACAATTACTTAAACACTTTTAAAGGCTTATCACAAGAAGTTTGGTGGCTAGCATTAATAACACTTATTAATAGAGCCGGTACCATGGTCATTCCATTTCTATCGCTTTATTTAACAAAGAGCTTACAATTTACATTAAGCGATGTTGGTTGGATTATGAGTGCCTTTGGTGTAGGTTCTGTAATTGGTTCATGGTTAGGCGGAAGGTTAACTGATAAAATTGGTTTTTATAAAGTTATGACTTTTAGTTTAATTACTTCAGGGCTCTTATTTATTGGTTTACAATTCTTAACAACTTTTGTTGCCTTTTGTTCAGGTATATTTTTAGTGATGCTGGTAGCAGATATGTTTAGACCTGCTATGTTTGTGGCATTAAGTGCTTATAGTAAACCCGAAAACAAAACACGATCTGTTACCTTAATTAGGCTTGCTATAAACCTTGGGTTTTCGGCAGGACCTGCAATTGGCGGTATTATTATTACCTCACTAAGCTATGGCGGATTGTTTTGGGTAGACGGCATTACCTGTATTTTAGCAACCTTTGTTTTAATTAATGTTTTGAATCCGAAAAAAACAAAAACGTTAGATGATGTTATAAATAAAAATCCAAAATCGGCTTATCATGATAAAGCCTTTATAATATTTCTATTTGCCATGGTACTTTTTGGGATAGTATTCTTGCAATATTTTTCAACTATGCCGCTCTATTACAAAGATGTTCATCATTTAACAGAATTAAATATTGGTATTCTTTTAGGGATGAATGGGTTTATCATTTTTGCTCTAGAAATGCCTCTAATAAAATGGCTTGAAAATACCACTTTTACCAAATCGGGCTTAATGCTTTTTGGTGCGATACTTACAGGATTGAGTTTTATTGTTTTAAATTTCACATCGTGGACAGGTATTATAATTATAGGTATGCTGTTAATGACTTTTGGAGAAATGATAGCTTTTCCGTTTTCAAACGCATTTGCCATGGATCGTGCTAAAAAAGGTAATCAAGGAGAATATATGGCGCTCTATTCTATTGCATTTTCATTTGCTCATATTTTTGGGCACAATGCAGGGTTACAGATGACAGATAAATTTGGTTTTAATAACACTTGGCACATTGTAACATTTCTTGCTGCGTTTTGTATTTTTTTATTGTTTATCTTAAGGCTTTATTTGAATAGAAAAAAGAAGATACAAGTAGAAGAAGAAAAAGAAATTTTATGGATTTAAATCAAATAACTATACCTTCGCTAGATGTTAAAAAAGCTACTGAGTTTTACAAAATTTTGGGATTGCATCTTATTGTAGATGCAATCCCAAGATATGTAAGGTTTGAATGTCCTAACGGAAATAGTACTTTTTCAATTCATAAAGTAGATAAATTACCAGAAGGAAATGGTATTTCTATATATTTTGAAGATGATAATTTAGATACATTAGTCTCAAATATTCAAAAAAAAGGTATCGTTTTTAAACAATTACCAGAAGACACCACATGGCTTTGGAGAGAAGCCCGTTTAGAAGATTTAGATGGTAATCATATTATTTTATATTATGCTGGGAAAGATAGAAAAAATCCGCCTTGGAGAATTTAATTAGTAAACACTCATTTATTTTGAAGGCTTTAATTCTTTGTAGCGTATTACATGAGATAATACAATTTGTGTTTTAGTTTCACCATAAATAATAAGTTGATCTATAAACGATTCTAAGTGTTTTTGGTTTTTTAAAACTACCTCCATAACAATATTTTCGTTTCCTGTTATTCTATAGCAATTTAACACCTCATCATAGGTTTTAACTTTATCTAAAAAGGGTTTTAACTTTCCTATAAAAGCACGTAATGTAATAATGGCCTTTAATTGATATCCCATATCTAATGGAGACACAATAGTTTTATATCCTAATATGATACCAGCATCTTCCAACTTTTTTATACGTTCTGACACTGCAGGTGAACTAATTCCTACTTGTCGGCCAATTTCGGCATTAGATTGTCTTGCATTTTGCTGTAAACACCTCAAAATCTTCCAATTAAGTGCATCTAAATTCATTTAAAAGAAATTTAACTATAAAAAATTAATAATTAAAGTAAATATACAATTTTACTTCAAATTCTAAAGACGAATATCAAATCTAGTGCCTAATTTTGATAAAAATGCTAAGAAAATATACAAATGTTATCTAATACCCCACTAAACCTATCGGAATTACCGATTTATAGGAAAGCTCAAGAAATTTTTGCACTATCGCAAAATATTTCTTTGTACCTAAATCATGATTTGTCTGAGCTAAAAGAAGATGGTTCAGAAGATACTAATATTTATTTTTCAGGAGATATTGTACAACAATCTGTATCATTAGCGCCAGAGATTGAAAATGCAGAATTAGAACGTTTTTCAGAAAGAAAACACAAGCATGTTGCATCTCTAAAACGTCTTACAAATATGCTATATAAAAATTCATATAGATTAGAACGTTCCAATAGTAATGGCAAAGATTTTTTACCAATTCTTCGTAGTGAATTAAAAAAGTTTAAACAGCTACAACGCAGTTGGATGATGACACTTTAGTTTATTTGATTTAAAATAAATACTTTTTTAAATTTTCTGTTCTCTTCTCCATAAAATGTAATGTCAAAATCTATGCTCCACCTATTATTATCTATTTTTTTACCAGAAATAGCCCCTGTTGGATCTACCGATTTCTCATTACTACTTGGAAAATAACAAAAGCAATATTTAGTTAAAGTTGTTTTAGAATTTAATAAATCTTCACCTACAAAATTAAAACTATCTATATTCGAATCTATATAAAAAAATATAGACTCTGAATATTCATCATCTGCAATTTGCTCTTCATCTTCTGCTACGTAATTGTATTTAAAAACCACTTTATCACCTTCAGATATAATTCCGTATTTCAAATAAGAACCCTCAACTTGAGAAACAGATAAATCACTATTCTCATAAAATTCATATCTATAAACTTCTTTATTTAAATTATCTGTACATGAAAACAAAACCATGAATAAAAATAATAGTAGTAAATATTTCTTCATCCTTTTAAAAATAAATTCTAATTATAAGATGGGGAATTTAAAAATGGTTGCGTATTAAAAAGAAAATAAATTTATTCATTATTACAAACTATAATAAAACTAGATCAAAAAACTTACATATTCCTACGATACTGCCCACCTACTTCAAATAATGCAGAAGTTATTTCACCTAAAGAACATACTTTACAAACTTCCATTAAAGCTTCAAAAATATTTTCATTATTAATGGCTTTATGCTGAAGTTCTTTTAACAATAAATCCGTGTCATTTGCTTTATGAAGATTATCTAAAGTCTTAATTTGAAATTGCTTCTCTTCTTCTGTCGCTCTAATTACTTCTGCAGGAATCACTGTAGGTGAGCCTTTACTACTTAAAAAGGTGTTAACTCCAATTATTGGAAACTTACCATTATGTTTTAAAGTTTCATAATACAAACTCTCTTCTTGTATTTTAGAACGTTGATACATGGTTTCCATAGCACCAAGAACGCCACCTCGTTCGGTAATTCTATCAAATTCTAATAGAACCGCTTCTTCTACCAAATCGGTTAACTCTTCAATAATAAACGAACCTTGTATTGGGTTTTCGTTTTTAGCTAAACCTAATTCTTTATTAATAATCAGTTGAATAGCCATGGCACGACGCACAGATTCTTCTGTTGGTGTTGTTATCGCTTCGTCGTAGGCATTGGTATGTAACGAATTGCAATTATCGTATATCGCATATAAAGCTTGAAGCGAAGTACGAATATCATTAAAATCAATTTCTTGTGCGTGTAAACTACGTCCAGACGTTTGAATATGATATTTAAGCATTTGTGCTCTGGCATTTGCACCATATTTATGCTTCATAGCTTTTGCCCAAATTTTTCGAGCCACACGACCAATAACAGCATATTCAGGATCGATACCGTTTGAAAAGAAAAAAGACAAATTTGGACCAAACTTATTTATATCCATCCCTCGACTTAAATAATACTCAACATAAGTAAATCCGTTAGATAATGTTAACGCCAATTGTGTAATAGGATTTGCGCCTGCTTCAGCAATATGATATCCAGAAATAGACACCGAATAAAAATTACGTACATTATTTTCAATGAAATACTCCTGAACATCGCCCATTAATCGCAACGCAAATTCCGTTGAAAAAATACAAGTATTTTGTGCTTGATCTTCTTTTAAAATATCGGCTTGAACAGTACCTCGAACCTGTGTGATTGTTTTAATTTTAATGTCTTCGTAAATAGCTTTTGCTAAAACTTGATCGCCCGTTACTCCAAGAAGCATCAAACCTAAACCATTATTTCCTTCTGGTAATTCGCCATTGTATTTCGGACGCTCTTTACCTTTATAAATTTCAGCAATTTTTGCTTCCACTTCTGCTTCTAAACCAAGTTCTTTAATATAAATTTCACATTGCTGATCGATGGCTGCATTCATAAAAAAGCCTAATAACATAGGAGCAGGACCATTTATAGTCATACTTACCGAGGTCATAACATGGGCTAAATTAAAACCAGAATATAGTTTCTTAGCATCGTCTAAACAACAAATAGAAACGCCAGCATTTCCAATTTTACCATAAATATCTGGCCTTAAATCAGGATCGCTTCCATATAACGTTACGCTATCAAAAGCTGTAGATAATCGCTTTGCTGGTAACCCTGCACTTACATAATGAAATCGTTTATTGGTTCGCTCGGGTCCGCCTTCACCTGCAAACATTCTTGCAGGATCTTCGCCTATTCGTTTAAACGGATACAAACCTGACGTGTACGGAAACTCACCTGGTACATTTTCTTGTAAACACCAATTTAAAATATCGCCCCAAGCTTGGTATTTTGGTAAAGCTACTTTTGGTATTTGAGTATGCGATAACGACTCTGTGTGTGTGTCTATTTTTATTTCTTTATCACGGACTTTAAAAGTGTAAACAGGTTGCTTATATTTATTTACTTTGTCTTGCCAACCAGTGATAAATCCCCAATTATAAGGATCTAAATTTAGCTTAACACGATCGAATTCTAAAATAAGGAGTTTTATAAAATCTTGGTTATCATCTTTAACTTGCCTAAATATTTCATCATTATTTAATCCGTATTTATCAAGAAAAGACCTTTCGACTTCAGTAGAGTTAATATTAAGAACAGAACAAATAGTTTTATAAATGCCATATAGTTTTTGAGCTACTTCAACTTGCGCTTTGGCTTTATTATCATATGCTCGATTACTTTCAGCAATTTCAGATAAATATCGTGTTCGAGATGGTGGAATAACGAAAATCTTCTCGCTCATTTCATCTGAAATATGAAAAGTAGATTTTAAATCGGCATACGTTTTCTCAACCAACTTATTCATAATCGCTTTATAAAGCGTATTCATTCCCGGATCGTTAAATTGAGAAGCAATGGTGCCAAAAACTGGTAAATCATCTTGAGGTGTATCCCAAAGATTATTGTTACGCATGTATTGTTTCTTTACATCTCGCAAAGCATCGAGCGATCCGCGTTTATCAAACTTGTTAATGGCAACCAAGTCGGCAAAATCAAGCATATCAATTTTTTCCAACTGCGTAGCTGCTCCAAATTCTGGAGTCATAACATAAAGTGATACATCGCTGTGTTCTATAATTTCGGTATCAGATTGCCCAATTCCTGAAGTTTCTAAAATAATTAAATCATATTCGGCTGCTTTTAATACCTCAACCGCTTCATTAACATGCTTTGATAATGCTAAATTAGACTGTCGGGTTGCTAAACTACGCATATAAACACGTGAATTATTAATAGAATTCATACGTATACGATCGCCTAAAAGTGCACCGCCTGTTTTACGTTTTGAAGGATCGACAGAAACAATACCAACTGTTTTTTCTGGGAAATCAATTAAAAAACGGCGTACTAGTTCATCAACTAAACTCGATTTACCTGCTCCTCCTGTTCCTGTAATTCCTAGAACTGGTGTTTTAGAATTACTATTTTTAGTATGAATTTTATCTAAAACCACTTTTGCTACTTCTGGAAAATTTTCAGCAGAAGAAACAACTCGTGCAATCGCTTTTGGATTTTTATTTTTAAGCTCTTTTAAATCAACTTTTAATACATCTCCAATAGCAAAATCAGATTGTTTTACCAAATCATTAATCATCCCTTGAAGCCCCATTTCACGTCCATCATCTGGCGAATAAATACGGGTAATACCATAATCCATCAATGTTTTAATTTCAGAAGGTAAAATAACACCACCTCCACCACCAAAAATCTTGATATGGTCAGCTCCTTTTTCCTTTAATAAATCATACATGTATTTAAAATACTCATTGTGTCCACCCTGATATGATGTTAAACAAATAGCATTTACATCTTCTTGAATCGCTGTATTTACAACCTCTTCAACACTTCTATCATGTCCTAAATGAATTACCTCTACACCTGTTGCTTGAATAATTCGACGCATAATATTTATAGATGCATCATGTCCATCAAAAAGAGATGCTGCTGTTACAATGCGTACTTTATTAATTGGCTTATATGGTGTTACCTGTATCATTCTTAAAGAAACTTATTTATTTCGTTGCTAATTTACGGATTATTCAAAAAATTAAACCATTTCCAATAGATTATCTAAAATTATTAGCTTAATCTGTTTTCTGTAAATTTTTAAAGTATTTTTAACCTCTAATTCGAATTTAAAGTAATGAACAAAATCACCATTTTAATTCACTGCAACGATTTATCTGGTATTGTAGCATCTGTAACTAATTTTATTTCAGAAAAAAAAGGAAACATCATATACTTAGATCAGCATGTTGATAGAGAACAAAATATTTTCTTCATGCGTCTTGAAAGTGAATTTATAGACACAAATTTTTCAACAGAAGGTTTTAAAGAAACTTTTAAAGAAACATTAGCAGATAAATTTGAAATGAAATGGCGTATTTATTCTTCTGAAAAGAAACCCAAAATGGCTTTATTTGTTTCTAAATACGACCATTGTTTATACGATTTATTAGGACGTTACAACTCAGGTGAGTTAAATTTAGAAATTCCTTTTATTATTAGTAATCATTTAGATTTAAAACCAATTGCTGATAATTTTAAAATTCCTTTTTATCATATTCCTGTTACAAAAGACAAAAAAGCTGAAGCTGAAGACAAACAATTAGAATTATTAGAATCTCATAATATAGATTTTATAGTTTTAGCACGCTATATGCAAATAGTATCAGGTAAATTAATAAATAAATATCCTAACAAAATTATTAATATACATCACTCCTTTTTACCTGCCTTTGTAGGTGCTAAACCTTATCATTCAGCTTATAAAAGAGGTGTAAAAATTATTGGAGCAACAAGTCATTATGTTACAGAAGAATTAGATGCTGGCCCAATAATTGAACAAGATGTAGCACACGTATCTCACACCTACACAATTGATGCTTTAATTGCTAAAGGACGTGACCTAGAAAAAATTGTTTTAGCCAATGCTGTTAAACTTCATGCAAATAGAAAAGTAATGGTTTTCAATAATAAAACAGTTATTTTTTCATAATAAAAGAATTATCATTTTCTTAGTATAAATAAGGGTTTCAAGACGAAACCCTTATTTATTTTAATTGCTTTCATAAATTAAATAGTGACTTATTGTTTTTCTGAGTGTCACAAAACCAGTGGAAAAAAAACAACCATATAACTTAATTTAAATTTTTTATGAAAACAAAACTATTATTATGCCTAACGTTTTTATTAGGCCTAGGATTTTCTCAAGCACAAGATTTACCTAGCAATCCTGAACCAGGAAAATGTTATGTAAAATGTATTACTAAAGATGAATTTAAAGATGTAGATGAAACTATTGAAGTATACCCTGCATACACAAAATTAACAGTTGTTCCTGCTACATACAGAACTGTTGAAGAACGCGTTTTAATAAAAGAAGCTACAAAGAAATTTATTTATGTTCCTGCTGTTTATGAAACTGTAGAGGTATCTTATATCAAAAAAGAAGGTAGAACAGATTTAAGCATCAATCCTGCTACTTTTGGAAAAGACTCAAAAACTTTTGAAATGTATCCAAAAACTTCTGGATGGGAATATAAAGAAGCTGAATGTGATTCTCCTAACAAAGAAGATTGTGTATCTGCTTGTTTTGTTGAATACCCTGCTACATTTAAAGATGTTAACTTTACAACTTTAGCAAAAGACGCTAACACTAATAACATTCCTGTTGCCGAAATACCAACTGTTTACACAAAAAGAGTTGTTAAAACGCCTGCTCACACAAAAGAAGTTGCTATTCCTGCTGAATACGCTACTATAACTAAACGTGTACTTGAAACTCCTGCTACTACTAAAAGCGTTACTGTTCCTGCAAAACACAAAACTGTTACAAGAACTGTGTTAGCTAAAAAAGGTGGTATTACTACTTGGGAAGAAGTTGACTGTGGTTTATTAAATGCTAATGTTTTACCAATATTTTATGAGTTAGGAAGTGCTAGAATTACTCCAGCTTCTAAAAAGATTATTGATGAAACTTTATTACCATTATTAAAAAGTAAACCTGTAAGCATTGAATTAATGTCTCATACAGATTCTAGAGGTAATGATGATTTTAACATGTCTTTATCTCAACAACGTGCAAACTCTGTTGTTAACTATTTAGTATCTAAAGGAATTTCTAGAAACCGTTTATCTGCTAAAGGATACGGAGAAACTAGATTAGTAAACCGTTGTGATAATGGTGTTGAATGTTCTGAAGCTGAACACCAAAAAAATAGACGTACTGAATTTAGAGTAATAAACAATTAATTAAGTGACTAACTGAAATTAATTACAGCAAGTAAATTGTTTAAAAGACACCTTTTTTAAGGTGTCTTTTTTGTTATAACATATTGAGGATAATATGTAGTTTCTTTTTTTACATCTACACCATAAGTATCACTTAACATTGATGCCATCAAATCAAAATATTTATAATGTATTTGCCAATCGTGAAGTATAGTATCTAAAGGTTTATTTTTAACAATAACAGGCATTTCTAATACGTTTGACAACTTATATTGCATCTGATTAAAAGTAACGTTATCCCCCATAATTTCAGAATCTCCAATCAAATAATGTGGCGAATCAATTCCCCAATCAATCTGTTTATCATCCCAAAAGGTTGGTGCTTTTACATCAAAAACCAAAACGTCTCCCTTTATTTCATTTTCAATTTGTTCTAAATTTAAAGCTTTTAAAATATCAATCGTATCAATGTTATTCTTTAAGTAAATCTGATATGTTTTGTTTAGAGTATGAGGAATCTTCACCTGATTCTTATAAACCTTAAGTGAATACGCTAAAATATCTTGTAACGATCCTTTTAACTCCGTAAACGATGTTTTATTATTTACTACTAACTCTTCAAAACCACCTTCCTGTAATTCAATACACTCTATATTCTTAGTTGGCACATAAGCTTCTTCTATAGTTGCAGCCTCATAAGTTTCAATTTCAAACATATGGTCTACATGTTTCTTTTTATTATTACTTCTTAAAAAATTAGCTATTTGATAAGACTTAAGCTCAGCCGGATGTCCTTCCCATAATTTATCACCAGCAGCATTATACAAAATACCATACGGCAAACTAACAATGTTATTTTTTTTGAATGTTTGCCCATCAAAATCTATAGCTACTGCTAGTTTAATATCATGCTTTGTCATAAACTTTTTTACCACTCTAGGACTCTCTTGACTTAATGAAACAATGTAAAAATCGTCTGGATATTGAGCTTGTAAAGATTCTAAATATTTAGACACATGTACACAAGGCACGCACCAAGTTGCCCAAAAATCGACAAAATAAAGTTTATTATTCGTTTGATTTGCTATTTGTGAAGACTGGATATTCTCAGAAATTTTTATTTGTCCAAAGAAAAAAGTAGGACATAAAAAACATAACGAATAAACAACTAGTTTTTTTAAATACATGTATATTTTTTTTAGTATAAAAACACAATACGTGCTAACATATAGCTAGATAACAATTATTATGCTAAAATAGTATTTAATTAAAAAAGAATATCGAAATCTGTTTTTTATGCCTTTTATTTAATTATGAGTGTGACTTTTTTATTTTTCATGAGTCTAAACATTAAAGAAAGAATAACTCTAAAATGTAAAATTGAAGAGACATTCATTTTGGTTGGTTTGGTTATAAGGCACCTTTGGTTGGGTGCCTTTATTTTAAGCAAAACTTTAGCCCATATTTAACTTTATTTTACGCATAAGAATATATCTTTGCTTAATACATAAACACAATACATTATGATTCGTAAATTTTTAGCAATTTTTTTAATTTTTAATCTTACTGCTTGTGCAGAACTTCAACAAGTAATAAATCAATTACCTCAAGGCACTGGCACTATTGGTAATGCTGATATTGCTTCTGGTTTAAGACAAGCTTTAGATTTAGGGATAGACAAACAAGTAAGTAAACTTACTCAAACCGATGGTTTTTTTAAAAACGATTTAGTTAAAATTTTATTACCAGAAGAATTACAAAAAGTTGATAAAGCACTAAGAGATATTGGATTAAACAAATTAGCAGATGAAGGCTTAAAAGTACTTAATAGAGCCGCTGAAGATGCTGTAAAAGAAGCTACACCTATATTTGTTGATGCTGTTAAAGGTATTACGTTTGCCGATGCTAAGAATATTTTACTTGGCAATGATGATGCAGCTACTCAATACTTAACATCTAAAACTCAAACAGCTTTATACGACAAATTTAATCCTGTTATTAAAAATTCTTTTGGTAAAGTTGGTGCCGATGAAATTTGGAGTAATCTAATAAACAAATACAACGCCATACCATTTACTAATAATGTAAACCCAGATTTAACAGATTATGTTACTGGAGAAGCATTAAAAGGTGTGTATACAATGATTGCTGTTGAAGAAAAAGATATTAGAACTAAAGTGTCTTCTAGAACTACCGATTTACTTAAAAAAGTATTTGCTTTACAAGATTAAAGACTACAATATTTTATTATAATGAATCCGATAATTTTTTAATTATCGGATTTTTTTTTATTTCTGAATAAATTTCGTATATTAAATACCTGTTATTCAGTCGACAATGAATAAAAATGAGATTATAAAAACCCATCAAGAAAAACTTAACGCTCGTTATAAAGAACTCGTTGAGCAAGCTTATAATTTCCGACAAACAGATTCTGCTCTAAGTGATATTTCAGAATACAAAGCCATTAAACTTCTCAATAAACTTAATAGATTAAAATACCTTTACAGAGAACAACAAAAAATAGCTATTTAAGGTTTATTAGCATTTTTTTAACTTTTTTCTTACATCCAAAAATTATAAAATCTCGTACTTTATATAAAAAAGAAGATATGAGTACACATTATTGTAAAGTTGGAAAAATTAAACCAAACGAAAACAAATTAATTAGCTTAAAAGAATTTAAACAAAAAATTGCAAACTTTGTTGAATATGTTAACAAGGTTGATTTTTCAGAAGATTTAAACGCAACTGTTTAAAATACTTAAATGCTTTTAACAACCTAGAACCATACCAAGAAAACATTTCGCCATCTGCTAAAACAATTTGGGCATTAGGAAAATTTTCTTGAAAGACTTTTTTATGCTTTTCTTTAAACGGAAAAGGCTCGCTAGATAATAGAACAACTTGCACCGTTTTATTAATAGAAAGCTCCTCTATATTAATTTCAGGATATCGCTCGGTATCTTCATAAGCATTTTCTAAATGATTAAGCTTAAGTAAATAGTCTATAAAGGTATTGCTACCTGCCACCATAAAAGGTTCCTTCCAAATAAAGTAAGCCGTTTTTAATATTGGTTGATCTTTAATAAAACACTTAAAATCATCAATTTCTTTATTTATTCTAGCTATAATTTCTTCTGCTTCTTTTAGCCTATCAAAAATATCTCCGTATTGTTTTATTAATTCCGAACTATCTTCAATGGTAAAAATATCAGATACATGTACCTGACAAACTAATTCACAAGCTTCAACAATTGCTTTGGTATTTTCTTCTTTATTACAAAGAATAATATCTGGAGATAAAGACTTGATCTTTTCTAAATCAATTTGCTTTGTCCCTCCTACAACAGTAACATCTGTTTTTATATCCTGTGGATGCACACAAAACTTAGTAACACCAACCAAAGTTGATTTTAAACCTAAATCGCAAAGCAATTCTGTTTGACTCGGCACTAAAGATATAATGCGTTTAGGAGTTTCTTTTAAATGAATAGTTCTATTGAGTTGATCTTGTACTTTCATTTAATTATCGGAAACTACCTAGCAATGACAATTATTTATTTAAAATTAGCGCCATTTCTTTTTGAAGTTCTTCTGCTTTATTTGCAGCAGCTTGTGCAAAATCGGTTTCATTAGAAGCATAAATAATACCTCTTGAAGAATTTATAAGCAAGCCTACACTATTATTCATTCCATATTTACAAACCTCTTGCAAGTTGCCGCCTTGAGCTCCAACACCAGGAACTAATAAAAAACTTTCAGGAATAATTTTACGTATATCAGCAAAATACTCTGCTTTAGTAGCTCCAACTACATACATTAAGTTTTCGGAGTTCTCCCAAGTTTTTGATGTTTCTAAAACCTGTTTGTAAAGCTCTTTACCCTCAACTGTTTTTGTTTGAAAATCGAAAGCACCTGCATTAGAGGTTAGTGCCAACATAATGGTATGCTTATCTTTAAAAGCTAAAAAAGGTTCAACAGAATCTTTTCCCATATATGGTGCTACGGTAACAGAATCGAACGCTAAATCTTCAAAAAAGGCTTTCGCATACATGGTACTTGTATTACCTATATCGCCACGTTTTGCATCAGCAATTGTATATATTTCTGGATGCTTTTCGTTTAAATAATTAATAGTTTTTTCTAATGCTTTCCAACCTTTTAAACCATAAGCTTCATAAAATGCTGTATTTGGTTTATAAGACACACATAAATGGTGTGTGGCATCTATAATGGCTTTGTTAAAAGCAAAAATAGGATCTTCTTCTTTTAAAAGGTGCTGTGGTATTTTATTTAAATCAACATCTAATCCTATACATAAGAATGATTTCTTTTTGTTGATTTGCTCTATTAATTGGTTTGTTGTCACAATGTATGTTTTGTCATTCCTGTGAAAGCAGGAATAAATTTTTAATATAATTCAATTTATGAGATTCCTGCCTTCGCAGGAATGAGAATTAAATCACATCATCATTAGCTTTCAACTTCTCAGTATTTTCAGCTAATTGCAATTCATCTAATATTTTTTGAATATCGCCATTTACAATATTACTCAAATCGTAAAGGGTTAACCCTATTCTATGATCGGTTACACGACCTTGAGAGTAATTATAAGTTCTAATTTTAGCACTTCTATCACCAGAACTCACCATACTACCACGTTTAGCAGCATCTGCTTCGTTTTTCTTAGCTAATTCTAATTCGTATAAACGCGAACGTAATACTTTAAATGCTTTTTCTTTATTTTTATGTTGTGACTTTTGATCTTGACATTGTGCTACCAAACCAGTTGGAATGTGTGTTAAACGCACCGCAGAATAAGTAGTATTTACAGATTGCCCACCAGGTCCAGAAGAACAGAAAAAATCTATACGCACCTCTTTTGGGTTAATTTCAACATCAAACTCTTCGGCTTCAGGAAATACCATCACTGTTGCTGCACTGGTATGTACACGTCCTTGTGTTTCTGTTTGTGGTACACGCTGTACACGGTGCACACCAGCTTCAAACTTTAGTGTTCCGTAAACATCTTCGCCTGTAACTTCAAACTGAATTTCTTTAAAACCACCATTGGTACCTTCACTAAAATCTACTGTATCAACTTTCCAACCTCTACTTTCACAATATTTAGAGTACATTCTAAACAAATCGCCTGCAAAAATACTTGCTTCATCACCACCAGTTCCCGCACGTAGCTCTACCACGGCATTCTTAGAATCTTCAGGATCTTTTGGTATTAATAATACTTTTATTTCTTCTTCAAGTTTTGGAATTCCTGCTTTGGCTTCGTCATATTGCATTTTAGCCATTTCAACCATTTCTGCATCACTACCATCAGAAATTATTTCTTCAGCTTCAGCTAAATTATTAGAAAACTCTAAATATTCTTCTCTTTTATCCATGAGAAGTCTCAAGTCTTTATACTCTTTATTTAACTGAACATAACGTTTTTGATCGCTAATAATATCTGGTTGAATGATTAAATCACTAACCTCATCAAAACGTTGTTTTATAATTTGTAATTTCTCTAACATCTGCCTTTTTTAATTGAAGACCAAAAATACGATAATTTATGAATTCTCAACATCTATATAAGACTGTAATAATTGAATACTAAAAATATTATTCATTATTTATCGTTATAAAAGGTATCATGCAACAATTATCATCTATTTTTCTTTTTTATAGACCATTTATTTTATGGTCTTTTGGCATTAATATATTTCTTTTTCCATTTAGCAATAGCATAATCCCTATTCTTATTGCCAAATTATTATTAACCATCTTTTTATGGTATATAACGAAAGAAACTAATGCTAGAAGAAAATTAGTTTTCTATAAAAATTTAGGAGTTTCTTCATTCAAATTATTTTCCTCAATTTATATCATCGATTTATTTTTAAACATTCCATTTCTTTTAATTCTTAAAGAATTTATATGATTTTTGAAATAGATAATGTCGAACTTTATTTTAAAGAAAAACGTATTTTAAATGGTGTTTATTTAAAAGCTGAAACAGGTAAAGTTACAGGCGTTTTAGGAAGTAACGGATGTGGAAAAAGCTGTTTATTAAATATTGCGTTTGGTAATTTAAAACCTAAATATAAACTTATTAGGATTGACAAAAAGCCTATACTAAAACCATTATATAAAACAAAACTAGCTGGTTATTTACCTCAGTTTAATTTTATTCCAAATACTCTAAATATCAATAAAGCTTTTAATCTTTTTAAAGTATCTTGGGAAGATTTTTTAGTGCCTTTTGAAGGTTTTAGCAAATACAAAAACTTAAAATTCAATAAACTATCTGGTGGCGAACGCCGATTGATAGAAACATATATCCTTTTAAAGAGTAATAAACCAATTATATTTTTAGACGAGCCTTTTTCGCATTTAGCACCTTTACATATTGAAAAAATAAAAGCATTAATTTCTGAAGAAAAACAACACAAAGCTATCATTATTACGGATCATATGTATAAACATATTGTTGATGTTTCTGATGCCATTTATCTTATAAAAGAAGGTTGCACGAAACTTATTAAAGACTTAAAAGAACTTGAAGATTATAATTATTTAAGCTTTGGAACTATAGAATAAAAAAAAGGCTGTTAAAAAACAGCCTCTTTTTCTCTAAAATGATAATGCTATTAACCACATTTAGAAGAACCACAATCTTTACAAGTTAAACAACCTTCTTGGTAAATTAAATTTTTAGATTTACAACTATCACACACCTGTCCTTTAGCTTTTGTTCCATCGGCCACATAATGTTTTAATGCTCGTCCTACACCATTTTTCCAAGTATTAATTGACTCACTATCTAATTGTAAACTATTAATTAAATCGACAATTTTATCAATTGGCATCCCATGTCTTAAAGTACTAGATATTAACTTTGCATAATTCCAAAACTCAGGATTAAATTTATATGACAACCCTTCAATAGTTGTTTTATAACCTCTTTTATTTTTATACTGAAAATCGTAACGCGAACTACCGTTCTCTTCCCTACTTTTTATAATAACACCTTTATTTACCCATCGTGGTAGTAAAATACCAACTTCATCATCTGTAAGTCCTGTAAAAATTTCATAAGGCTTACCTTCTATCAAACCTATAAAAGCAATCCATTTCTCTTTACTATTCTGAAAACGAACCACATCAGCCTCTAAAACTTCTGGACGCTTTATTGGAAATGCTGTTAGCAAATCTTTATCCTTATCTTCCTTTTCATCATTAGCTATTAAAACTCCAGATCTCGACCCATCTCTATAAACCGTAACACCTTTACAACCAACTTCCCAAGCTTTTATATATAATTGTCCTACTAACTCTTCTGTAGCATCATTTGGCAAATTAATTGTAACACTTATAGAATGATCTACCCATTTTTGAATAGCTCCTTGCATACTTACTTTACTTAACCAATCTACATCATTAGAAGTTGCTTTATAATAAGGAGATTTTTTAATTAAATCGTCAATTTCAGTCTGTGAGAAGTTTTTAGTGGTATCAATACCATTTACTTCCATCCATTGTTTGAATCTGTGATGAAACACAACATATTCTTCCCAAGAATCACCAACATCATCAACAAAATCTATACGCGCTTCTTTATCGTTAGGGTTTACCTTTCTTCTACGCTTATAAACAGGCATAAATACAGGTTCAATTCCAGACGATGTTTGCGTCATTAAGCTTGTTGTTCCTGTAGGTGCAATAGTTAACAAAGCAATGTTTCGTCTACCATATTCTAACATTTCATAATACAACTTACTATCGGATTCTTTTAAGCGATTTATAAACGGATTCTTTTTTTCGCGTTCGGCATCAAAAATTCCAAATGCACCACGTTCTTTTGCTAAATGTACAGAACCTCTATAAGCTTCAATTGCAATAGTTTTATGTACTTCTAAAGAAAACGCATTACCAGCTTCACTACCATACTGAATACCTAATGCTGCTAACATATCACCTTCAGCTGTTATACCAATACCTGTTCTACGCCCCTCTTCGGCTTTGGTTTTTATATTAATCCATAAATTACGTTCTAATGCTTTTACAGTATCTAACTCAGGATCTTCATCTATTTTACGTAAAATATTATCAATTTTTTCTAATTCTAAATCAATAATATCATCCATAATACGCTGAGCAGCTGCAATATGTTTTTTAAATAATTTAAAATTAAAACTTGCTTCTTTTGTAAAAGGTTTATCTACATAAGAAAATAAGTTAATAGCCAACAATCTACAAGAATCATAAGGACATAAAGGAATTTCTCCACAAGGATTTGTAGATACTGTTTTATAACCTAAATCGGCATAACAATCGGGTACAGACTCATTAATGATAGTATCCCAAAACAACATACCTGGTTCGGCAGATTTCCATGCATTGTGAACGATTTTCTTCCATAAATCATTTGCTTCAATGGTTTTAGAAACCTTTGGATTCTCACTAAAAATGGGATATTTCTGAGTATAATTACTGCTATTTTTAACAGCTTTCATAAACTCATCATCCATTTTCACTGATATATTTGCCCCCGTAACTTTTCCCTGCTCCAACTTAGCGTTAATAAAATCTTCTGAATCTGGATGATTAACAGATACTGAAAGCATTAATGCGCCACGTCTTCCATCTTGTGCAACCTCTCTAGTAGAATTTGAATAACGCTCCATAAAAGGCACAATACCTGTAGATGTTAAAGCTGAATTTTGCACTGCTGATCCTTTTGGTCGAATATGAGATAAATCGTGACCAACACCACCACGACGTTTCATTAATTGTACTTGCTCTTGATCTATTTTCATTATGCCTCCGTAAGAATCTGACTCACCAGAATTACCAATAACAAAACAATTTGAAAGCGATGCTATTTGATACGGATTACCAATACCTGCCATAGGACTTCCTTGAGGCACTATATATTTAAAATCTTTTATTAGATTAAAAATATCTTCTGCAGATAAGGGATTTGCATATTTTTGTTCAACTCTTGCTAATTCTTTAGCAATTCGTTGATGCATATCATTTGGAGTTTTCTCATAAATATTTCCTTGAGAATCTTTTAAAGCATATTTATTTATCCATACACGAGCAGCTAAGTCGTCGTTATCAAAATACTTTAATGAAGCATTAAAAGCCTCTTCTTGTGTAAATGTTTTGGGAGGTTTGTTGGAAACACCTGTACTCATTTAGTTTAAATTTTTAGGTTATAGTTATAACCATAAAGTAACAAAACCTTACAAGTTTAAAACATGATAAAAGTCATGCCGGCTCAACACAAAAACTACAAACAACTAAAAATCAATTTATTATGAATTTATCAACATTGAATAGTTAACATTTTTTTATTTTAAAAAAAAGGCTTTTTTTAAAAATCGACAGCAAAACCAACACCTAAAAACTGCTTCCATTGTATTTTAGCACCTGCTTCATCTAGTTCTCCTTCTTCTATTAATGATGGTTTTGTTGTTTTTACATCATCATCATATCTAATATGTGATCCTAAAGTTGCTCTAATAAAACTATTCACTTTAAAATCGAAATCGATACTCCAATCTAAATCTACATTACCAAAATTGTTTATGTAATCGGTATATAAACTTACCTTATGTTTCATATTAACATTTTCAGCCACTTCCATTTCATAACTATTAGTCATTAAAATACCAACTTCTTTTCTTGTACGCTCTCCTTCCTTAATAATATTGCCTTCATCATCATAAACCGCAGGAGTTACTCCAAATGAACCAGCATTGGCTAAGTCTTCATCTAAAACATAAGTTTGTTTTAATGTTAGTGGCGAAAAATAAAAAGACAATTCATCTATATCTTTTCCATATTCCATACCGCCTCCAAAAAACAAATATCCTGGAGCTAAAAACCTAGAAATAGGATTATCTGTATCTGGATATTTATAACCATTAGTCATTTGAGTTCTAAAATTAAGTTTTGCAGAATAAAACCAATTTGATACACCATCAGGTCTATACCCAATATTTGAATTAATTTCAAACAAATCATCAGTCTTTCTTAATTTTTTACTTTCTTGCTTATTAATACCAAATCGGAGTATAGCATCATTTTTCCAAGAAAAGAATTTATCAGTATAATCTGCAGAAGTTTTAACTCCTAAAAGTCCAGAAATAGAATTAGTACCTCCAGAATTCCAATTAGAAAAAGCAACTTCATTTAAATCTAAAGTAGCTTTATTTTTTTGAATCCATTGTGGACCGTCATATTTTTCAGCTTTAGGCTTTTTTATGAATAAAGAATCTGGTTGGGCAATAATAAACTGAAAGAAGAAACAAAAAATTATTAATAAAACACTTTTCATTTTAAGGGTATGTTAGGTTGATTTTGACAAACTATATTTCCATCAACAATTGTTCCATTTCAATGAAAAAAAGATGAAAATTAATAATTAAACTCTCCAAACTCACTTTTTATTGTAAGCTTCTTAGTTTTTGAAGCTTCCACACGACCAATAATTTTAGCATCTACATTAAATGATTTAGATATTGCAATAATATCTTCGGCTATTTCTGGCGTTACATAAAGCTCCATTCTATGTCCGCAATTAAATACTTGATACATTTCTTTCCAATCGGTTTTACTCTGTTCTTGTATTAATTTGAATAAAGGCGGAATTGGAAACATATTATCTTTTACAATATGAAACTCATCAACAAAATGAAGGATTTTAGTTTGCGCACCACCAGAACAATGTACCATACCGTGAATAGTATCACTATTAAACTCTGATAAAATCTTCTTTATAATTGGTGCATAGGTACGTGTTGGCGACAATACTAATTTACCAGCATCAATAGGTGCATCTTTAACAGCATCGGTTAATTTAACACCTCCAGAATACACTAATTCTTCTGGAACTGAAGCATCAAAACTTTCAGGATATTTCTCAGCTAAGTATTTACTAAACACATCGTGACGTGCCGAAGTAAGTCCGTTACTTCCCATACCACCATTATATTCTTTTTCGTAAGTAGCTTGCCCGAAACTTTCTAAACCAACTATAACATCGCCTGCTTTAATATTAGCATTATCAATAACATCTTTACGGTTCATACGTGCTGTTACTGTAGAATCTACAATAATGGTTCTTACTAAATCTCCAACATCGGCGGTTTCGCCTCCTGTGGAGTGAATAGTTACTCCAAAGGATTTTAAATCTTCAAGTAATTCTTCGGTTCCGTTAATAATAGCAGATAAAACGTCTCCTGAAATTAAATTTTTATTTCTTCCAATAGTTGAAGACAACATAATATTATCGGTTGCACCAACACATAATAAATCGTCTATATTCATGATTAAAGCATCTTGAGCAATGCCTTTCCAAACCGAAATATCGCCAGTTTCTTTCCAATACATATACGCTAAAGACGATTTTGTTCCTGCTCCATCGGCATGCATGATTAAGCAATAATCTTCATCATTTGTTAAATAATCTGGAACTATTTTACAAAATGCTTTAGGAAACAGACCTTTATCTATATTCTTAATAGCATTGTGTACATCTTCTTTTGATGCTGAAACACCGCGTTGCGCGTAACGTTTTGAAACTTCTTGACTCATAATATTGTATTGTGGTGCAAAGGTAATTTTTTGAATTAAAAAATCATGCTTTTTAATAATGAGATTTTTTAAAGTTATTAAGTTTAATTTATATGGCAAAACGCTCTTAACTTTGTCAGAAAAAAATAGCTAACTTCGTTTAACGTATGATATAAATCATTAAAACGATTTCATATCAACGTCATTGCCCACAATTAGACGAAACCCTTAAAAAACAAGAAACCGACTAGTTAACTAACTGAAAAATATAGTTCACTCAATCTGAATTTTTAAATTCATAAACCTGAATTAACTTCGTGGAAACGAATGAAACAATGAGAAAATTACTTTTATTACTAATATTTATTTTACCGCTAACAATATTTAGTCAAGATAACTATTTAGCGAATCTACCTGTTAGTGGTGGAATTTCAGAAATAGGTGTTTCACCTTCCGAAAAAATATGGCTCGCTACAAAAGCTGGGAATACCTACTATACAGATAAAATTGGCGAATTATGGAGTTTTGGTCCTTTAGGAACAAAAGACCCTTTATCAATGGACTTCGGAGGAACTTTTGAGCGTGTTAACTTCTTTTCAGAAAAAATAATGATGATTTCTGGCTACATACACGGAGAAAATTCTAATACAGATTTTGTCTATAGGTCAGAAGATGGTGGATTAAATTGGAATAAAGTAAAATTTGGTAAAAGTAGTTGGATTGATGCTGCTTACATTAACGATAAGGGAAAAGCTTGGATGAGTGGAAATTCTCAACTTATTTACTATACCCAAGATTATGGTGAAACTTGGAAAAGCTTTGATAAGGCAGGAAATGAAAATGCATTAAGATTTGCAACAATTCACTTTGCTAAAGATGAAAAAACAGGCTTGTTTGGCTCTTTTTGGAATGTACTTTACAAAACGACTGACAACTGTTTAACTTGGGAAAGGTTACCAACGCCTTTAGACCTAAAAAAATATAAGAGGCTTTCTAAAGAACATAGACCTGACATAAAAAAGATAAGGATTTTTGGGGACTATTACATTATCAATCAACAAGGAAACATTTTCTATACAAAAAGTGATAAGATAGACTGGATAGAATTACCAAATATAGCTGACTTTGAAACTACATCAGATGAGTCTATTTATTTAATTGACAAAGATTTAAAAATCGACTTAAGGGATTCAAGTTTCGTTTCTATTTGGCAATCCAATAAACAATTGAGAAGTCTACCAATAGCTATTAATACTAAAAACAATAGTCTTTTCGCTTTTACTTACGGTGAAATTTATAAAATCAACAGAAACGATTTTATTGTTTCAAAACTTATGACAAATGAAGTGCCAATTAGTGAGCCTTATTTAAAGGTAAATTACAAAGGTGAAGAAATTGGCTTCGATGGAAATACTGTTTTAAGATTTAATAAAAAAAGAACAGAATGGTATCGATTTATGGAATTACCTATCAATGTTTCGAATGCAGTTATTTTCAAAAACCAAATTGTAGTTGCTGACAATTATTTAGACCAAAGGTTGGTTGTAGACATTGATGAACAAAAAACCACTAAATATGAACTTCCAAAATCGCTTTTCAATTTATCAGCGAATAAAATAGAAAAGTTTTCGATTGAAATTGGTAGTCAAGGTTGTTTTCATAATGATAAGCAATACAAAGAGTATCAACTAAAAAATAACACTTTTAAATTAATCAAAAAAGGAAAACAATTTTTGTCCAAAATGGACAAAGAAATAAGTCCTGAAATATTAAATGATATAGTTAATGAAATTGATAATTCTCGTTTCAAGGAACTAACAGTAAATGATTTAAAAGTTTCAAAAAAAGACTTGGATAACTTTAAAGACTTCATAGATAATGAGGCACAGAAAATAAAGAAAAAAGGTTACGACCATTTAGACTACAATAATTACTACACGTTCCCAGGTGAAAACACAGATTTCAGTTTTTATAAAAATGTGGCTGACCGATTTGAGTCAATTCCAAATTCTGTAGTTAACGAAGTATTTAATAAAGGATATGGAAATTGGAGTACGACAACTGTTTGGAGAAAAATAACCATTGATTTTAATAATGGTGATGTTTTAACTATAGAAAATTCAGACGACAAACCAAACTATTTATATACACCTTGGATAATTAATTTTAACGGATTAATTATAAAAAGTAACTCTCTCGCATTAGGACAAAAGATTAATGAACTAACTGAAGGCGATTTGTATTCTGATTTTTCAAAAGAAAAAAAATATGCTATTTACAAGGTTGCTGATTTTCTCTACAAACAAAAACTGAACGAAAAACAACTGTGGCCAACAACGTGTATAATTAATGACTAGTTCAAGCCTACTTACGAAAATCCTCGCGGATTTTCTATCTGGTTTTTATTTGCTAAATTAGGTGCTTAAACACGCCACTAATCATACACAAAACCGTTAAACGAACCTCTACAAAAAATCACTTTGCTAACTTCAGAAACAGAAGTTAGCAAACAAGCGCGTTAGGGATTATTCATTGGCTAATACATTAAATTAATGAAATCATGAATGCGTTGCATTTGAAACGGCATCCTTTTGCTTTTTATAAAATTAATAGAATATTGGTGGCATCTATAAATTTAATTAGTAGATTTCTGCCTTCGCAGGAATGACAAAAGCAAAAGATACAGTGGAAAGCCCGACCTGTTCCTGAAATTAATTCAGGATAAAAGATAACGCCCAAATAAAAAAACTATCTGGTAAACAACAATTCACGGTACTTTGTAAGTGGCCAAATTTCGTCATCAACTAGAAGTTCTAACTTATCGCAATGGTAACGAATATCGGTAAATAAAGGTTTTACTTTATTGCAATACGATAAAGCTTTCTTTTCAATATCGGCTATAGCATTTGCCTTTTTACGAGCATTAATTAATTTAGTTACGTTAGCATTTATACCTTCTATATGACTAGAAATTTCCTCAATTAAACTAATTTGCTCTTTAGCGACGCTATTATATTTTTCTTCGAAAATCTCTTTTAAACCTTTTACATTTTCAATTAAAATATTTTGATATTTAACAGCTGTAGGTACAATATGGTTTCTAGCAATGTCGCCTAATACTCTACCTTCAATTTGAATATGCTTGCAGTAAGCTTCCATTTCTATTTCGTAACGGGCTTCAGATTCTATTTTACTCATAACTTGCATTTCTTCGAATAATGCAATGGATTTTTCAGAAATTTTTGCTTTTAAAGCTTCTGGTGTCGTTTTATTATTACTTAAACCGCGTTTCTTAGCTTCAGCTTCCCAGGCATCTCCATAGCCATTGCCTTCGAACAGAATATCTCTAGACGATTTTATATATTCTCTTAATACATTAAAAACGGCTTCGTCTTTCTTTAAATCTTTTTTGTCAATTAATGCATCGACCTCAACTTTGAAATCTTTCAATTGTTTTGCTACAATGGTATTTAAAACCGTCATCGGGTTACCACAATTAGCTTTAGAACCCACGGCTCTAAATTCGAATTTATTACCTGTAAAAGCGAAAGGCGATGTTCTGTTTCTATCCGTATTATCTAATAAAACATCTGGTATTTTACCAACCACGTTTAATTTCAATTCGGTTTTTTCTTGAGGTGATAGTTTTCCTTTGGTAACACCTTCTAACTCTTCTAAAACTTTGGTTAATTGTTCGCCTATAAATACAGAAATAATAGCAGGAGGCGCTTCGTTAGCTCCTAATCTGTGATCGTTACTTGCTGATGCTATTGCTGCTCGAAGCAATGCTTCGTTTTCTCTAACCGCTTTTATCGTATTTATAAAAAAGGTAAGAAACTGCAAGTTACTCATAGGTGTTTTTCCTGGTGCTAATAAATTAACGCCAGTATCTGTAGATAACGACCAATTGTTATGCTTACCAGAACCATTCATACCTGCAAATGGTTTTTCGTGAAATAATACTTTAAAATTATGACGCGAAGCCACACGCCCCATAATATCCATTAATAAGGAGTTGTGATCGACAGCTAAGTTTGCTTCTTCAAATATAGGTGCTAATTCAAACTGATTGGGTGCTACTTCGTTATGACGTGTCTTTACAGGAATTCCTAAAAGCATACATTCTGTTTCTAACTCGCGCATAAAATTAAAGGCTCGTGTAGGAATGGCTCCAAAATAATGATCGTCTAATTGTTGTCCCTTTGCAGATGAGTGCCCAAGTAACGTTCTTCCTGTTAATATAATATCTGGACGACTCGCTGCTAACATTTTATCTACTAAAAAATATTCTTGTTCCCAGCCTAAAGAAGAATTTACCTTTTTTACATTTTTATCGAAATACTTACACACTGCTGTAGCTGCATGATCTACAGCATGAAGTGCTCTAAGTAGCGGTGTTTTATAATCTAAAGCATCACCGGTATAAGCCACAAATATGGTTGGAATACACAAAGTGGTTCCGTAAATAAATGCGGGCGATGTAGGATCCCAAGCTGTATAGCCTCTGGCTTCAAAAGTGTTTCTAATACCACCACTAGGAAAACTAGACGCATCTGGTTCTTGCTGTACTAATTGGTCGCCTCCAAAACGTTCAATAGACATACCTCCCTCGATAGTTTCAAAAAAAGCATCGTGCTTTTCGGCAGTGGTTCCTGTTAATGGTTGAAACCAATGTGTATAATGTGTTACGCCTTTAGACAACGCCCAATCTCTCATAGATGAAGATACTTGGTCTGCTATGCTTCTGTCTATTTTTTTCCCATGGCTTACCGCATTCATTACGCCTTTAAAAGCATCTTTAGTTAAATATTGACGCATGGTGTTTTCATTAAACACATTTTTACCAAATATTTCTGAACGACGCTCATTTTCTTCTACATGAACAGGCTTGTATGCTAACGACTCTTTTATCGCATGGAATCTTAATATCGACATCTTTATAATAAATTAAGGCTTGTTTAAATTTCTTATATCCTTTTACAAAAATAAGTACCTAAAACAAAATACAGCTATAAACTGGAAAATTTATTGTTAACAATATTTCAGTATTTATATAAAATAATATGCTTTTTTTAAAATAATCCTTAAAAAAATGGGGTATAAACAAAAACAACCATGCTTTATATTAAAAGCACCCCTATAAATTTAAAGTATCTATAGAATAATATATATTTGTGTAATTAACATTTAGTATCTTATTTATAAAATTTTTATTATGGCAAAAATTAAATTAGAATACCTTTGGTTGGACGGTTATTTTCCAACTCAAAACTTGAGAAGTAAAACTAAAGTAGAAGAACATGAAGACTTCAAAGGGACTTTAGAAGAATTAGGAAATTGGTCTTTTGACGGATCTTCAACTAGACAAGCTGAAGGTGGATCTTCAGATTGTTTATTAGTTCCTGTTGCTATTTACCCAGATCCTGACAGAATCAACGGTTATTTAGTAATGACTGAAGTTATGAATGCTGATGGAACTCCTCACCCTTCTAACGGTAGAGCTACTATTGATGATGATGATAATGATTTCTGGTTTGGTTTCGAGCAAGAGTATTTTATAATGGATACTAAAACGCAATTACCATTAGGTTTCCCTGTTGGTGGATATCCTGCTCCTCAAGGAATGTACTACTGTTCAGTTGGTGGAAAAAACACTCACGGTAGAGATTTAGTTGAAGAGCATGCAGATTTATGTATTGATGCAGGTTTAAATTTCGAAGGTATTAACCAAGAGGTTGCTTGTGGACAATGGGAATTCCAATTATTTGCAAAAAGCGCAAAATTAGCTGGTGATGAAATGTGGATTGCTAGATATTTATTAGATAGATTAACTGAAAAGTATGGTTACTACATTGATTACCACCCAAAACCATTAGGTAAAGATATGGATTGGAATGGTTCTGGTATGCACGCCAACTTCTCTAATACAACATTAAGAACTTGTGGTTCTAAAGAAACTTACGCTGCAATATGTGAAGCTTTCCGTCCAGTTGTAGACGAGCACATTGCTGTTTACGGTGAGTTTAACGACCAACGTTTAACAGGTTTACACGAAACTGCTGCTATTACAGATTTCTCTTGGGGAGTTTCAGATAGAGGGGCTTCAATACGTATTCCTATTATTGCTGTAGAAAAAGGCTACAAAGGATGGTTAGAAGATAGACGTCCAGCTTCAAACGGTGATCCATATAAGATTGCTGCTGTAATTGTTAAAACTGTTAAATCTGCTAAAATATAATTATTTTAGATTAACAGATTTGTTCATAATAAAAAAGGGTTTACATTTTGTAGACCCTTTTTTATTTGCATTATATTAACCTTTTTAATTTTTTTGGCGGGTTTTTAAGAAAAATAAAAACCGCGATCCGTTACTAGTTTTGTAAAAACTTAAATGGAAGTTTCACAAAAGCTAACCACTACTATCGCTTCCGCAAGTATCAGCAAACGCATAGACTATACAAAGTAAATACTTGTCATTTTTGCTCTAGAAGGAAACACATACTCAAAATCACGTATAACTTATCTCAATCTTACGTCATATCACAATGTGCTAAACTATAATTTAAATAAATTCAATAAAAAAAGGTTCACTTCACGCAAACCCTTTATATAAAGGTTATAATGTTTTATACTAAAACTTTCCTTTCGTAAACACTAAAAACATAAAAAGTCCATAACCAACAACTAAAAAGAAACCTTTAACTCTACTTATTTGCATTTGTTTTGGAATAAAAATAAGAGGAATTAAAACTGCCGAAAACCCAAGCATCCAGAAAATATCGCTTGATAATATTTGAGGTTCTGAAACAGTAATTGGTTTCACTATAGCCGTTAAACCTAAAACCGATCCGATATTAAAAATATTAGAGCCTATTAAATTCCCTAACGAAATAGCTTTTTCTTGTTTAGCCACCGCAATAACCGATGCCGCTAATTCTGGCACACTCGTACCTATAGCAATTAAAGACACACCTATTACCGCTTCGCTTACACCTATAGAAACCGCTATATCTTTAGCGCCTTTCACCAACCATTCACTCCCAAAATACAGTGCAGCCGCACCTATTAATAACCACAAACCTATTTTAAAATTAGAAACCACAGCTAAGGTATCATCAACCTCTTCAATTACCGTATCTTTTCTGGCTGTTCTTATAAGATATATTAAAAAGATTATTAGTCCAGCAAATAAAATACCACCTTCTATTGCTTTTAGTACACTATCATTTTTAAGAAAATAGTAAAGTGCTATAGAAAACACCATCATTACAGGCCAATTAACCTTGTAAAATGATTTATCTACCGCAATGGCTCCTACTATAGCCGTAACTCCTAAAACCAATCCTATATTCGCAATATTTGATCCTACTACATTATTAATTGCAATGGCTGGAGAACCTGACAGAGCTGCTTGCAAGCTAACCAATAGTTCTGGAGCCGAGGTTGCAAAAGATACCACCGTCATTCCAATAACCATTTTAGAGATATTAAACTTAAAAGATAAGGCAACAGACGAGCGTACTAAATACTCGCCTCCTATTACCAAAAGAATAAAACCAAGAATAACCCAAAGCAAACTCATAAAATATATTTTTTGCGAAGATAAATGAAAGTAAAAAGTGAAAAGCAAAAAGCGAAAAGTTTTTTATTAAAACTTAAAATATAGTTAAACAACTATTTAAGTAGTTGTATAACTATAAAAATAGTTGTATATTTGTTTACAAGAAATAAATATTTCTTCCTTCGAGGAAATGAAAACAATAATTCACAATGGAAAAACTAACAAACAAAGAAGAAGAGATCATGCACATATTATGGAAGTTAGAAAAGGCTTTTGTAAAAGATGTATTAGCAGAAATAAAAGAGGACAAACCACATTACAACACGCTCTCTACCATTATTAGAAATTTAGAAGAGAAAGGTTATGTTAGTTATAATGCCTATGGTAAAACACACCACTACTTCCCTATTGTTAGTAAGGAAGAGTATAGAAAAGGGTATATGAATGTTGCCATTAACAACTACTTTAACAGTTCCTATAAAAACATGGTATCGTTTTTTGCTAAAGAAGAAAAAATAAGCGTTGAAGAACTTAAAGAAATTATTGCTTTAATTGAAAAAAACAAATAGTTATGGAATATCTTTTAAAAGCTAGTGCTGTTATTACTATTTTTTATTTGTGCTACAAACTGTTTTTACAGCGTGATACGTTTTTTGAATTTAATAGGGTGTTTCTATTATTAGGTATTATTACAGGATTTCTTATTCCGTTTGTTGTCATTCCTATTTACGTTGAATACTCGCCAATAGACCTATCTAATTTTACGACTAATACTTACACACTAACTGAAACCATTGAAGAACATTTTAATTTAGTAGATCTCATTCCTATTATATATATAATGGGTGTTATTGGATTTTCTATTCGTTTTATAATTCAATTAGTATCCTTGTCTCGTGTTATCCTAAAAAACAAGCGTGACAAGCAAAGCCATTTTACCATTATTACAACTACTAATAATATTTTACCTTTCTCTTACTTTAAATGGATTGTGTTTAACCCTGCTCTATTTAACAAAGAAGAATTAAAGCAAATTATAGCGCATGAAATGGTGCATGTTAAACAATACCATTCTATAGATAATATAGTAACACAACTCGCTTGTATTGTACTTTGGTTTAACCCTTTTATATGGCTATACAATAAAGATTTAAAACAAAACTTAGAATTTATTGCCGACCAAAATGCACAACAAAAAACCGATTGTAAAAAAAGCTACCAATACACCTTATTAAAAACAAGTATGCCAACTCATCAACTGGCTTTAACCAATAATTTTTATAACTCATTAATCAAAAAACGAATCATTATGTTACACAAATCAAAATCAAAGAAAATCAATCAAATTAAGTATGCTTTAGTTATCCCTCTGTTAGCCGTGTTTTTAATGAGTTTTAATACTGAAGAAGTTTATGTTAATTCTGAATCTAAAACCAATCCAACCATAGCTAATTCACAGACTGAGACTGAAGAATTCATTATCTCAGGCTCGGTTTCATTAGAAGGAATAGGCTCTAAATTAAAGGGAGTATACCTCTCAATTGAAAAAAAACAAAGAGGTGTTCTAACAAATTCAAATGGCGAATTTAAAATTAAATCCGCTATTGGCGATAAAATTATCATTTCTAAAAAAGGCTTACATTCTAAAGAAATTACAATAAAAAACAAAGATTATTTAAATATTATACTTGGTACAGTTAGCGGATTAATCATAGATGCTATGAATCCAAAAAAGCCTATTTATTATATACACGGAAAAAAGGTTTCTAAAAAAGTTTATAATAGAATATCTGATAGTATTATGAAAACAGCTTTTACAAAAAAGTCAAATAATAATAATAATAATAAAAGTCAATCTATTGTATCTGGTATTGTAACCGATATTAAAGGAAACCCTATTGAAAAGGTTATGATTATAAACGGAACTAATTCTGGAGTTATGACAAATAACAAGGGGGAATATAAAATTAAGTCCCAAAAAGGTGATGAGCTAATTTTTACTTTTGAAGGCATGGCTACACAAAAAATTAAAGTAGAAAATAAAACACAGCTTAATATTCAGTTACAACCAGAAAATAAAAAAAGTAAAACATCTACTTGGAAAGTTAGATTTGGAGTGAATGCTAACGAAGAAAACAATAAAGTACCTTTAATTTTATTAGATGGGAAAGAAATTTCTAATGAAGAATTTGAAAAAATAGACCCTAAAAGCATTAAATCAATTGATGTCTTAAAAGACGAAAAAGCTGAAAAAATATATGGTGAAAAAGGTAAAAATGGTGTCCTTATTATTACCACAAAAGAAAAAACTACTGGGGTAACAGTAATTGGATATGGCAAACCATCTGATTCTAATAAGAATACAGGAATTTTAACAGGAATAGATTGCAGATCTACTTTAATTATTCTTGATGGTAAAGAAATAGAAAAAAAAGAACTAGAAGATATTCACGATACTGATGTAGAGTCTGTTAACATATTTAGAAACGAAGAAGCTATAGAGAAATACGGTAAAAAAGGTGAAAATGGGGTTATTGTAATTACCACAAAAGGAAAAGCTTCTGAAGTATTAGTAACTGGATATGGCAAATCATCTGACTCTATCAACGATAGCCAGAGTATAAGAATAAGAGCTACATCTACGGCAAATGGTAAACAGCCTTTAGTTATTGTTGATGGGAAAGAATTACCTTATGAAAAACTAGAAAAGATAAAGCCTGACAACATTAAATCAATTGACGTCTTAAAAGACGAAAAGGCTATAGAGAAATACGGTAAAAAAGGTAAAAACGGTGTTGTAGAAATTACTACTAAAAAGTAAACTCCACACTACTCTTCATAAAAAAAGACACTCAGAAATGAGTGTCTTTTTTTATATATTCAATTTTGAAAAAAGATAAAACCATTAAAAACAGTACATTTTTTAATAAAAACCCCCTTGGTTTTTAAAACCCCCTTCCAAAAACCCCTTGAATAGTTTACATATGAAACTATAATAACTACAAATAGTTTCAATTAAAAACGTACACAAGGAGAGTCACATGAATATCGAAACCAATTTGATTTTATTACTTACACTTTCGTATTCAATTTCATCGATTTCATTAAAAACACTTGGAAGGAAGATTCCCAATTATATATATTGAAAAAACAATCAATAAACGGAGTCTAATATTAACCTTTTAAAACCAAAAAAAATATGATAACACTTGCCAAATTTGTAGTCGATTTAATCACCTTCATATTATCGATTATTTAATCCTTACAAATGGTAGAACTTAGTCTAGAATAAGTTTTACTATTTTTGTTTTATAACAAGGATTATAAAAATGAAAAAGCAAGTCTTCAAATTTTTAGCAAAAGTTAATAAAACACTACTACCTAGTTACTCTAAAAAGCAATTAGATTTAGCAAAAGCAACCAAACTACAAATAGCTATTATTGGCTGGAGGTGGTTTGTTACTAAAAATGCTTTAGATTAATTTTTTACCTTAAAAACTTTCTCTAAAATAGTATCCATTAAACACCATTTTGTAATGGACGATTGTAATAAGTTAGCACCAACAAATGCTGTAAACCATAGCCAATTTATATTTACATAGATAGCTAATAGTAAACTTATTAAAATAAATGTTCCTGCAATACCTCTAACAATTCTATTTTTCATCTGTTTTATTTAATTAATGTAAAGATATACTCGGATGACACGAAAGAGTGTAACAATAGTTACTAAGAAAAAAAGCACCCAAATAATGAATGCTTTTAAATTCAAATGAATCAACCAAATACAACTAATTGAGTTAGTCACTCTTTCTAATTGTAACTTATTATTATTACTTTATATAAATAAAAGCAATTATATATATGAAAAAACGAAACCACAAACACTATATTAAACGTTTTTAATTACACTTATAATGTCATCTTTTTTTACTACTCCAGACAGTCGCCATATTTGTTTACCATCATTAAAAATTATTAATGTAGGTACGCCTCTAACTTGATAACGTGAAGCTAATGCTTGATTTTTATCAACATCAATTTTAATAATTGAAACACGTTCACCTAAAGCATCTTTAACTTGTTTTAAAATAGGACTCATCATTTTACATGGCCCACACCATTCTGCAAAAAAGTCAACTAAAACAGGTTTGTTTTGATTTAATATTTCAGAAAATTTACTCATTGCTGATTATTGTTCTTTACCAATATTCATTTTTCCTTTTTGTTCTTTAAAATGAGCTTCAAACCAGTCTGGTTGTGCTATATCATTTTCAAACATATAATCTGCTATTTTTTCAATAGTTTGTTCTGGATATGGTGTTTTTGGCATCACACCAAAGCGATTAACAGCTCCAAACATTTTTGCGTTTTCTTTGGTTGGATTTTTAATCCACTCTTGCATAGAATTAACAAAATCTTCTTTAGACGTATTATTGTTAATATACATTTTTTTAATAGCAATCATTGGTGGTGCTAATCTGGCATCATGACTAGCAGAAGGGCTATGACATGCATAACAATAAATTTCCATTAACTTTTTTCCTGGATGTACTTCATCTGATTTAGACTCAGAAATTGTCACTTTTTTAATTTCTTTTTTTGAATTATTACAACTTAATAATGTAAAAAAACAAAGTATTCCTACAAAAAAATATTTCATACTCTATAAATTTATAGCATAAAAATACTTGAATTTTAATTGGTAAAAGGTAACATATGTTACTTTTAAAAAATATTTTGAGATGTTTTTTAAAACAAAAAAGCCTTAACAACTTTATTTCAAAGTATATTAAGGCTTTTACAAACCAACTAAACTATCTTATTATTCTAGAAAAATCCTAAATCCCTAAACCTTGCCCTCCACCAACTTGTATTGTTTCTGCTGTTAAAAAAGCTGCATCATCACTTACTAAGAATGAAATTACAGAAGCAACTTCTTGTGGCTGACCTAATCTTCCTAATAGAATATTATTCTTCCAAGAGGCAAACACTTCTGGTTTAGAAGATTTAATTTCTTTATGGAATGGTGTATCAATAGTACCTGGAGATACAGCATTCACTCTAATTCCGTACTCAGCAAGATCCTTTGCTAATGCTCTTGTTAAAGCATGAACTGCAGCTTTAGATGTTCCATAAATACCAGCTCCAGGTCCACCAGCATTCCATCCTGCTATTGATGTGTAATTAATAATTGAAGGATTTTCACCCTTTTTAAGAAATGGAATAGCAGCTCTTGAAGCAAAAAATGCCGAATCAAGATTTAATGCCATTACAAATCTGTAAAACTCTGTGGTCATTCCTTCAAATCTAGATCTACCTCCTAAACCACCTGCATTGTTTATAAGAACATCTATTCTACCATACTTTTCTCCAATTTCATTAATGTTTGAAGTAACAGCTTCTTCGTTTGTAACATCAAAACCGTAATACTCTGAATTGATTCCGGCTTCAGTAAGTTCTTCAACTCTTTTAGCTCCTGATGCATCTTCAATACCATTTAATATTATTGTATATCCGTCTTTACCCAATCTTTTTGCCACCTCGAATCCAATACCTCCAGTAGCTCCGGTAATTACAGCAACTCTTCCCTTTAAATTACTCATATCTTTAAATTTTATTTTTTATTATTATTTATTAATTTGTTTCCTTTACTGGTCCAATCTCTTTTATTAAAACATATAGAAATAACAAAGACATTGGTATTGTTATAGCTATTACAATAAATGCTGGTGTATAAGAGTTTGTTGTTATTTGGCCAATAAACCAGTTCATTATCATTACAGATAAAGCAGCTACAGTTCCTGCTAATCCTGCTAATGTTCCTACTGAAGGCCCTTTAAATAAATCACTAGAAATAGTTTGTATGTTACCTATTGCAAACTGAAAACCAAATAAGACCAAGGTGGCGATATAAATGAAAGTCATGAAATTATTTTCATTTACAAAGAATATAATTCCTATCAATCCAAAGAATATCATAATACTACCCAATGTTATAGTAATTTTTCTTGATTTATTTACAGACATTGTCTCCATTAATTTACCAGAAAACCATCCCCCAACAATACTTCCTGCTGCACCACCTAAATAAGATATCCAAATAGTTTCTCCTATTTGTTCTATACTTAATCCGAATTTTGAATTTAAATATATTGGCATCCATCCTACAAAAAACCACCAAATTGGCTCTATAAAGAATCTACATAACAGTAAGCCCCAGGATTGTTTATAGCTTAATATTTTACCAATGCTTAAACTTTTTACCTTTTTATTACTTAATAGCTCTTCTTTTTCTATTCTATCAGAGACTATTAAATTTCTCTCCTCTTCTGTAACCCAAGGATGTTTTTCTGGTGTAGATTTATTTAAAAACAACCAAGGAATAACCCATAATATACCTACTGACCCTAAGATTATATATGTAGTTTTCCATCCGAACTGAGCATATAAAAATATAATTATCACTGGTGCAATTACATTTCCTATGGAAGCTCCTGCATTGAAAATACCTTGAGCTATAGCTCGCTCTCTAATAGGGAACCATTCACCGTTACTTTTTACAGCTCCTGGCCAATTTCCTGCTTCCCCTAAACCTAAAAGAGCTCGTACTACCGACATTGATATTAAACCTCTCGCAAATGCATGGAAAACTGATGCTAAAGACCAGATTACAATAGAAATTACAAAACCTAAGCGTGTTCCAATTTTATCATATAGTTTGCCCGATAAAAATTTACCTGCTGCGTAGGTTGCCATAAAAATATTTAACATTATTGCATAATCGGAATTGTCCATACCGAGGTCTTTTCCCATTTCAGGCCATAGTAATGCAAAAGCTGTTCTATCTATATAATTTATAACCGTAGCTATAAAAATTAATGTGATAATCCACCAACGTAAGCCTTTAATTTTCATCTATTTAAATTTTATTAATTCTAGTTTAATCGTCTCGATTTTGTTTCAAACAAAGACTTAAATATTTTTGGTATTAAATACAACTTACCTAATACCACAACACAAAGTGTTGTAATTAAATATCTTAACAATTCAACTTATATCTTTAACCTTGCAGATTGCAAGTATTAAAAGTTTTATTTTAAACTTTTTTTTGTGAAGAAATACTTTAACTTTAAAGTAGTCACTTCCCTCCTATTTTTATTTATATTTTAATGAAGTATAGCGTGCAACATAACTTCAATTAAACTTTATACATTATAACAGTATTGATAAAGAGCTTTAAAATGAACTTTCATTTTTTCTTTTGCTAATTTTGGGTTTTTCAACTTAATAGCTTCATAAATATCTTCATGCTCTTTTATCCCAATATAGGCCTGATTATCATCACATACATGATACTTTGCAAAATTGGTTATTATCTCGGGTGTAATAGTTAGCATAAATGTATTCATTGTACTATTCCCACTAGCTTTAGCTATGGCTAAATGAAACAATAAATCTTCTTGAACTGCATTTTCATTATTTATTACTTTTTTAGAATAAGCATTCAACGTTTGTTCCATATGCTTTAAATCTTCATCTGTTCGTCTTAATGCTGCTAATTTTACCGTTTTTAATTCTAATAAAATTCTAGTTTCAACTAATGATTTAAAATCTGGTTTTTTTAAACGCAAGATATCTTCAATCATACCATTCATAGCAATAACTCCTATGTTTGCTACAAATGTTCCACTTTGTGGAATGGATTTTAATAATCCATAAAATTCTAACCTTTGAATTGCATCACGAACATTACTTCTGCTTACTTCAAACTTCTCGGATAGCATACGTTCAGATGGTAACTTATCTCCTGGCTCTAAATTTTTAAAATTTATTAAATCTCTAATCTTACTTATAATGTTATTTTGAACCTCTTGATTATCACTTATTGTTGCTGCTTCTAATTTCATTTTCTAACTATTTATAAAATTGGTTAACCAAATAATATTGTTAAATTTAAAAAAATATAACGAACCCTATTTATTTAAAATTATTTTTTAATAATAACTTATTAATGAGATACATTCAATTCGTAATACTTAACTCTAGCAAATGCATCTTTATCTGTTGACACTAAATAATTTCCTGCTTTAAAATAATTTTCAAAAACATTCCATTTTTTTATGTGAGCGCTATTATAAACTACTTTCTCTTCATCATTTAAAATAACTTCCATTTTACCATCTGATACTTTTACCTCCAATGTAAAAGGATCAAACCCAACATATTTTGAGAAATTATATCCCTCATCATCCGTCCAAGAATCTGTTTTTAAAATATCTATATCAGAAGCATTTAAATCTTTTAACACTTTAGTCTTGACCCGCACATAACCATAATTCCAATAAATCTTCAACATTGGAGGTGCATTGTTATCATCCTCTCCAATTAAATCGCGCTGCTCATTAGTTAACCTACCATGAATTTGCATGATAATAGTTCTATGATATTTACCTCCAGAATCCTTAGAAATTTCATCCATTGATAAGGTTCCTTTCATATTACCACCTTGTAAAAAAGTCCAATTAGTATTATTACTTCCAGGATCCATCTGCTCTCTCAACTCAGTTCTAGAATACGACGAATTTGCTGTTGAAGCTCCTGGATACGTATAAAATACTAAGGCGCCATTTATTGAATCATTATAAAAAAATGGCTTTAACGTTTCATTGGTTGCATAACTTAAAATTTCTGGTGGCTTCACTTCTGTTGGATTTCCTATTGGCAATGTTACTTTCCAATTATTTAAATCAATATTTGGTAAATTATAAGTTACCGCTTCTTCCTTTTCAACTTCTTCAATCTCATCAATTACTTCTTCCTCTTCAATTTCAACTTCAAGCTCTAGAACATCTTCATTACTTTGACAGTTAAAACACGTTAGAATAAAAACAACCATTACTAATAGTTTCTTTACTGATTGTAATATGTATCTATTTATGATCATTAATTAAAACTGTATTTAGTGTTTAACCTCTAATTCGTAATACCTTATTTTAGAAAACGATCCCTCATCCCTAGACTGAAAATAATTTCCAGCTTTAAAATAATTTTCAAAAACACCCCATCTTCTCATGTGTATATTTTCATAAACTTTATATTCATTTCCGTTCAAAATAACTACCATTTTTCCCTCAGACACTTTTACTTCTAAAATAAATTTTTTGAATCCTACCTCTTGTTCAAAATTAAAGCCTACATCATCATCCCAAGCATCTTCATGAAGTATTTCAGTTTCTGAAGCATTTAAATTTTTAAGCACTTTAGTTTTTACTCTAATTTTTCCTTTATCCCAATATATCTTTAAAATAGGAGGTGCATTATTATCATCTTCACCAATCAAATCACGTTGTTCGTTAGTTAAACGCCCATGAATTTGCATAATAATAGTTCTATGGTATTTACCATCAGAATCTCTGGTAGTTTCATCCATTGCTAACTTCCCTTTCATATAAGCACCTTGCTTAAAAGTCCAATTAGTATTATTATCACCAGATACCATTTGCTCTCTTAACTCAGACCTTGTATACTTTGTATTTCTGGTTTTAGAATTAGTTGGCATAGCATGAAATACTATAGCCCCTTTTAACGAATCTATGTACATATAAGGTTTTGCTACTTCAATATTTGCAAAATCTAATATCTCTGGCGGGGTAATTTCAATTGGTTTACCTTCTTCATTTACTACAGGAAGCGTTACTTTCCAATGGCTTAGATCTATATTTGGAAGTTTTACTTTTTTCTTCTTTTTCTTTTTTTGTTTTTTTTCAATTTTTATATCCGATTCTGTAACGCTACTTTTCTTGTTTTGAGAAGTAGCGCTAGCAGATAGAAATGCTATTAATAAAATACTCAATATTTCTTTTCGGAAGTTTTTCATTTAAACTGAATAATTATAAAACTAATCTAAATAGACCTTAACATTATCAATCCATGCATCTTTTATTGTAACTGCATAAAACATGACCGCTACTTCTCCATTATCATTACTAGTAAAAGGAATGGATACTGTTTCGCGTCTTGAATCTGAGAATTTCCCCTCAGCAATTGTTCCAACATGATTCCCTAAATTAGAATTGATATTATCTACAGCATCTGCTCCATCAATATAGTGTCCATCTAAAACAAGTCCAACAATTCTCCTACCTCCAATAGGATCGTCTGCAACATCATCTTTTATAGCATATTGATACTCTAAAACATAATCAGTATTAGGTTCTAATTTAAGAGCTTGATAAGCATATCTAGATCCAGAATTCTGAAGATATCCCCCAGATTGACTTGAGGTCCACTTAGCTCCTGCTGTTTTTTTACCATTATCTGTCCCGTCATAATTTGTCCAAGAACCATCAGAACTTGATCCGAATGGTGTTGTAGTCCCATCTGTAAAAGTTGTAAACCTCCAATGATCTGTTTTGTTATTAAAATCACCATTTAAAATTATTGATGTTATTGGCTTATGTAAATAAACATTATCAACGTTAAGTGTAGCAGCATCATTTGCTTTACCGCCTGCTCCTAGCTCTAATTTAATTTCATCAAATTTAATAACAGGAGATGAAAAGTCTGAATCTAAATCTAAATCTAAACCAATCCACTCACCATCAATTAAATCTTGGTTATAAACATACTCTGTATTACCATCAACTAAAGTTATTTTCAACTTATCAATACCAACGGTAAAATCAGAATTCACATCTAAATGAATATGTGTAGCAGCAATACCTGAATCAAATGCATCGGCAACAACCACCTCATCTAATTGAATAGACGCTCCAACATCATTGCTAAATCGAGAATATTGCAATACTTTATTCCCAGACTCCATAGTTACTTCTCCTTGTTGTGCATCTCCTGCATTTAAATCGACCCCTGAGGCTGAATATCTATAAGAAATTAATGCTCCATCATATTCTATACCATTGCTGTATATAGATAACACTTCCTCAAGCCCCACAGAAGGAGATTCAGGAGCTGAAGCTACAGAAGTAACTTCATGCTCTACTACTATATCTTCTGTTTTAGTCACACTAGCCAAACCTTTATTTGAAATTGCTGTTACTGTTATTGTATATATAGCTTCTTCAACATTGTTAGGATAATCGTAAGACACAGAACCATTTTGCTCTGTAATAGTTACAGAAGGGCTTCCGTCTCCAAAATTCACCTCAAATGATGTAACTCCAATAGCCAATGGTTTTACGGTTATATATGTACCATCATCTATTCCATTTTCATCTGGCCCTGGAGTCGCTTTAAAGCTAGAAAATGAAATTTCTGTAAGTCCAGTACCCATAGTGCTTTCAGTTGGAGCAATAATATCATCATCTTCACATGAAAATACCAGTCCAGTTATTAGCAAAACAAATATTCCTTTTTTTAATAAATTCATAATTTCTTATTTATTTTTTATTGTTTTTATTATCAACTAACATTACTCAGCTGCATAAACTTTAACATTATCTATATAAACATCTACATCAGTTACTGCATAAAACATAATAGACATTTCTCCACTAGCATTTGTAGTAAATTCTTGTTCAACTTTTGTATGAGATGTTTTTCCTTTTGCTTCGTTTGCAATAAATTGACTAACTGGAGTACTTGCTACAGCATCAGATCCATCTGCAAAATGACCATCTAAAACTTCAGAAATAATTCTATTCCCACCTGGAGCAACACCTGCTTGTTCTGCTGGTGTTTTAATAGCATACTCATATTCTAAAATATATTTAACCGTACGATCTGCATCTGTTGGAGATACTATAATTGCTTGGTAAGCATATCTAGTATTTGAGCTTAAGTAAGCTCCTGCAGATGTCCCTTTCGTCCATTTAGCACCTTTTGTTTTAGCGCCATTATCTGATCCATCATAATTTGTAAAAGAACCATCAGAACTTGAATTAAAAGGATTCGTATTACCTCCTGTAAAAGAAGAGAACTTCCAATCATTTTGACCGTCATTAAAATCTCCATTTAATATTCCAACAGGAATAGGAACAAATTTATCTACTACATCTACATCTAAAGTTACAGTAGTTGATGCATCATTAGCATCAAGGGCAGTTAATGTTACTGGATAAGTACCTTCTCCTGCCATAAAAGTATAGCTAGGATCTTTTTCTGTTGAAGTTTCTCCTCCTCCAAAATCCCAAAGATACTTAGTAGATTCCGTTGATAAATTATTAAATTCTATAGTTCTGAAATCTTCTGCATTTGGAATATAAGCAAAATCAGCTGTTGGCAAGTTAGTGTCTACTTTTGAACCTGCCTCTGGTAAATCAAACTCAAAAGCTTCTTCACAACTTACAGAGAAAATCATTGCCGAAAGGCACAACACTAACTTGATAGTGTTTTTAAAAATATTTAATTGATTTTTCATAATTTTTTAAGTTTTATATTGTTATTGAGGATTTTGGGTCAAAATCCCATCACTTAAATTAATTTCTCTTGATGGAATTGGTAATAATAATCTTCTAATATTATAACTCGTGTATCCCATTTCATTAGCATGATTTCCTAAGACTTCATGTGCAACTCCAAATCTTACCAAATCAAAGAAACGGTGGTTTTCAAAAGCTAACTCTATTCGTCTTTCAAGTAATAAAGCATCTTTAGTTAAAACTGTAGGGCGATCGGTTACAGGGTCAAAACCTGCTCTTTCTCTAACTTCCATATAAGAATCTATAGCACTACTATTTGTAGTAGCCTCTCCTCCTTCCATAATAGATTCTGCGTGCATTAATAAGACATCCGAATAACGTAATATAATCCAGTCGTTACCTGCATTACCAGGTTGCTCTCCATAGGTAGGCAAATTAGTATCTGATATATCATAGCCATCTGGCAAAAACTTTGCAACTTCAGCGCTTTCGGGCACAGGAAGACTTGCATCATCGCCTAAAGCAATATAAGATACTGCTGTTCTATTTCCTCCATATGCTATAAAGTCTTCAGCAAGATTTGGATTAACTATATTAAGTCCATCTTGTCGACCTTGGCGCTTATATGAAGTAAATTCAGATGAAAAACCTTGACTTTCTTCTGGGTTCCCTGTTAAGTACTGAATAGCGAAAATAATTTCGTTATTTAGTTCGTTATAGAATACATTCTTATAATTAGACTCTAAAGCAAAATCACCGCTATTAACAATATTCTCACATAATTGTTTTGCTCCTGCATAATTAGGTGCTGGTTGCGTTAAATACACTTTAGCCAAAATGCCTTGTGCCGCAGCTTTTGATGCTCTAGACTTATGCGAATTGTTTAAATACTGAACACCTTCTTTTAAATCTGCTACAATTTGTTCATAAACGTTTGTTTCATCAACTCTAGTAAAAAGTAATTCTTTATCATCAGAACCTACTACTGTAGTTACTAAAGGAACAGCACCATACAATCTCACTAAGTTAAAATATGCATAAGCTCTTAAAAACTTAGCCTCGGCAGTATATTTATTGATATTTGAAGCATCTGCTCTATCAACATATTTTAAAACATTATTAGCTCTAAAAATAATCTCATACATAGATTGGTAATAATCCTCAGACTGAACATTATCGGGTTCAACTATATACCTATGAAAATCGGCTCTAGAACCTTCAAGGGTTTTACTTCTTGTATTATCAGATCTATGCTCAGTTAATAGGTACTCCAATTGCACGCCTCTATTAAATCTTATTGAACTTGATTCTGTATTTTCATTAACACCTTGTACGGCATCATAAATTCCAATAATACCAGACAATACATCATCATCAGATTGGAAAAAACTTTCTGCAACAATAGCAGAATCTGGTAATGGGTTTAAAAACTCATCTGTATCACAGGAAACAAACATAGCTCCTGTTATAGCAAAAATTAAAAATTTTATATATTTCATAATTAATGTTTTCTTAGATTAAAAATTAACGTTCAAACCAACTGACATGGTACGAAACAATGGTGTCCCAGCTCTTTGAGCACCGTAAGACTGAGGTGTATTATTACCGTCAATAAATTCAGGATTAAAACCTTTATAATCATCAGAAGTAATGTAAATTAAATTCTGTCCAGTAGCATAAAGTCTTAATGATTTGATTCCTAATTTTGAAATAACATCCTTTGGTAAACTATAACCAATGTTTACATTTCTCAATGAAAAATAACCTGCACTCATAACAACATCATTAGTATGAACTCTTTGTTGAAGAAAAGAAGCGTCTGTTATTAATCCTGCATCAACCACTGCCTGCTCATCAGAAGTACCTCCTTGCCAATCTGTACCGAAATACTGGTCTCCAATATTTTTTACTTCAGCACCTTGACTTCCTTGAATCATAAAAGAAAAATCGAAATTTCCAAAATTGAATTCATTTGTTAAACTCCATACAATTTCTGGATAAGGGTCTCCTAAAATAGTTTTATCATCATCTGTAATTAAACCATCTCCATTCAAATCTTTAACGATAACATCTTCAGATCTACCGTTAATTGGAATCCAAGGAGAATCCCAATATTCTATTGGTAATTCCTTATCTACAACATAACCATAAAAAGAAGAAATAGGATTACCAACAGAATTAATCCATTGTGAGTTTCTACCAAACCCATCTTCTGTTAAAGCTCCATTAGATTCACCATAATCAAGCAATTCGTTTTTGTTGGTAGAAGCTATTAAAGTAGTATTCCAAGAAAACTTCTCACTAGTAACATTTTTTGTTCTTAATTCAAATTCCCAACCACTATTTGCTACTTTACCTAAGTTTACAATACCATTATTAAATCCTGTAACATAAGACACTGGGTTATTTAGTAATAACTGGTCACTAGTTCTTTTATAATAATCTAAAGACCCAGTAATTCTATTGTTTAAAAATCCAAAATCTAAACCAGGATTAAATTCCTCAGAAGCTTCCCATTGTAATAATAAATTAGCAATATTTTTAGGAGAAACACCTGCAGAAATACCTCCATTAGTAATAGCATTAGTATTATCTAATTGTGCCAAATAAGGCCATGCATTAACTAATTCGTCTCCTACATTAAAGTTTTCAGCTCCTGTTAAACCGTAACTAACTCTTAATTTAAAATTACTTAGAAAATCAGATTCTTCAAGAAAACTTTCATTAGAGACATTCCAACCTAAAGACACTGCAGGGAAATTACCCCACTTAGAATTTACTCCAAAAACAGAGCTTCCATCACGTCTAAAAGAAGCAGACAATAAATATTTATCGGCATAAGCATAATTAATTCTACCAAAATATCCGATTTTATTTTTCTCTATATTAAATTCACCTTCTGAAATTATAGTAGTAGCACCTTGTAGGTTTTTAAGTAAATCATTAGAATATCCCGTACCTGCAATTTGACTTGTTTCAGCTTTTCTTTTTTGAATAGTCATACCCGCTAAAGCACTAATATCATGATTTCCTATTTGCATATTATAAGACAAGGTATTATCAGAAATCAACCTAGAACTAAATCTGTTTTGTAATTGATAAGCAGCTCTACTATTACCAGATGCATGATGCTTTGTTCCATCCCATCTCGTTCTTTTACGTTGCTCTAAGGTTACCCCTAAAGATGTCTTTGCTATAAGACCATCCATAATTTCATATTGTAAATAAGCTGACCCTAATAATTTAGTATTAAACTCATAATGCTCTCTCTCTACATATTGCGCATATGGATTTGCATCACCAGAGGTACGAGGTCTATTATCGCTACCGTTACCATCTAAGTCTAATTCAACTAAATGATTCTCATAAAAATAATCTCCTATTCCTATATTTGGATAAGCATCTCTATTTATAAATTGTAATGTTTCTGCTGTATGATAAATTGGTAACCACGGCGATTGCCTTATAGGATTGTGAACCGAAGTAGGTAACGCTCTTCTTTTTGAGTAAGAAGGTGTAGCACTCAATCCAAATTTTACTTTTTTACTTAATTTACTATCTAATTTTAACTTAGCAGAATACAACTTATAGTTATCTGTAAGTACAACACCTTCATCACTTAAATATCTTAATGAAGAAGAAAATTTTGTATCTGCAGTACCACCACTTGCTGATAAAGAGTGACTTGTAATAAACCCACCATCAAAGAAAACATCTTGCCAGTCTCTATCAATACCTGTTACTTCAACTATTTTTTGTGCATATTGGGTTTGTTCTGAAAGTGCACCTGTAGCCGCGAGTTCTTTAGCTGCCCAACCAGCAACACTTTTTTTATAATAATCACTTCCAAATGCATCTTTATAACCTGTAAAAGTATTATAGGAAAACTTTGTTTTTCCTTCTTTACCTGTTTTTGTAGTAATAAGTATTACTCCGTTAGATCCTTCACTACCATAAATAGCAGCAGATGCGGCATCTTTTAACACCTCAAAAGACTCAACATCATTCATATCTAAGTTTCCAAGGAAACTAGAATCAACAATAACTCCATCTACAACCACCGCTGGTCCAGAATCGGCTGTAATTGATCCAAACCCCCTAACTGTAATAGTAGGAGCAGCTCCTGCTTCTGCTGAACTCGCTTGAATATTAACCCCTGAAACCTGACCTATTAAAGCATCATCAACCCTTGCTACAGCTATTTGATCTAAACTTTCGTTTACAACTTTAGAAATAGCACCAGTAAGGTGAGATTTTTTCTGAGTTCCATAACCAATAACAACAACTTCATCTAATTTTGCTAAATCTTCGACAAGAGAAATATTTAATGTTGTTTGATTATCTATAATTTGCACCTGTGTAACAAATCCTATATATGAGAATTGTAACACTTCTTTTTTATCTACTTGTATTTCAAATTTACCGTCAAAATCTGTAGTAACACCTCGTGAAGTATTAACTACTATGACATTTACACCAGGAATTGGTATGTTATCTGTCGCAGAAACAACAGTACCTTTAATAAGGGCACCAGACTGCGCAAATAGACTAATATTGAACAACAATATTAAAGTTAAAAGTAGCTTGTTTTTTAAATTCATAATTATTTTTTTATGTTTAAAGTGTAGTTGTTTTAGTATTTTAGTACTATCTTATTAGATCTCTCTAATAAAATTTTCACTTCATTAAAAAACATAAATTCACATAATTTTTTGTAATTTTGTAGAACGCATGTTTTTATTTAAGTAATGGCATGTTATAATTTTTACTTCCCTCCTAAAAGAAGTAATAATGATTTAAAAGGATAGACGTGCATCTATCCTTTTTTTATTTATTTCACTTTCATATAAGTCTGTTTTTTTGAGTAGTTATACATTGAGTCTGTTTTTTTGGTAAACCAAATTGGTTTACCAGTTTGGTTTACCAAATATATATTAATTTATTGTTAAAAAAAAATAAATTTTAAATTTTAACATTATTAGTACTTAATACTTAACCAATTGAACTAAAAAAAATAAATATATACGTAGTTAGACCAGTAGAAATGAATTACATTTGGTCAAATTTTTATTAAATCTTATAATAAAACTATTTTCATCTATATTAATGACTAGCAGATTTTTTTTATGAATTACCTCCAAAGTACGATACATCGCCTCCACTTAAAAAATCTTCTCTTACAGGACTAAATGTGTCAATAAGCATTCCTTCTTTCAAACAAACTGCACTATGCAATAAATTAGGCTCAATATATACGCCATCTCCTGCTTCAATAATTTGCTTAACACCATCAATTTCAAATTCGAACTTACCTGAAACACAATAAGTAGCTTGCGTTTGAAAATGTTGGTGTGGAGCACCTAATGCCCCTTTGTCAAATTTCACTTTTACCATCATTATTTGGTTATCATAACCTAAAAATTTTCTAGATACTCCTCCACCTAGTACTTCCCATTTCATGTCTTTTGTGATGATGTATTTTTTGCTAAATCGTTTCATGTTTTTTAATTTATTTGTTTTTACTTAAAATAATAAGACCCTGACCACTCATAATTCTTATCATTAATTTTTACATTATGCTTTTCTTCTTTTGATGCTTTTGAATTTGCTATTATGAATAGTTTAGTATTACTATTTACATTAGTAATTTCTATTGCTGTATATCCATCGGTTTCTAAAACCACTGTTAATTGCTTAATGCTACTATTAGAATTTACTGCAGATTCTGTTACTGGACTATAACTTCCGTGTACTTCAATTGTAGATATGAAAAGTGTGTTTTTCGTATTTTTTCGTCTTACCATTAATGCGGCTTCTCGTCTTAAGTTAAATTCAGGATCGTTTGCTCCAATTCTAGTAAAAATTAATTCGTCATTAATATTCGCTAAGGTTGTTAAGGTGTAAAACTTTCCTTTATTTAACCAAGTTAGTTTACTATTCCCGTCATTGGCTTGTGCAGTTCCTTCTAAAAACAGATGTTGATATCCATTTTTGCTTCCTAATGGTTTTAATGTTTTAGAGGTTTTATATTCGAAATTTGTTTGCACAACTTGCCCTAAAAAGTAATATGGAAAATCATATTGATTTGTTTTGTTTGAAGTCACCTTCATAATATCTAACGTATAAGGTCTTTCAAAATCCTTATCCTTAATGACTGCCATAGTGCGTAACATTTTTGTTCCTGGATAAGCATTAGATTCTATTGCACTTACTATTTGAACTTCCGAATTTGCATCATCATAAAAAAACAATTCGGAATGATGTTGACTTCCTATTTCATATTTCCCTTCAAAATGAGAGGTTTCATTTTGTATAATTGTGTTATGAGCAATAGTTTGTTTAGCCCATGTTTTATTTTCTTTTAAATAATTACCACCTCCTTTTTGTTCAATATTTACAAAACGACTTAATCCATAATCTTGGATAACCTCTTCTCCTTTTTCATATAAAGAAAAAGACAACTTATCGTAATGACCATGGCTAGATCCTTGCGCAGCATATTTAAAAACTAATTCAACATCTTCATTTCTTAACACGGCAAGCCCTCCTTGTTTTCCTTTTGGTCCATCAGAAAGGTTAATGGACTTTTTAGTGAAAGGTTTTGTCTTCCCTTTTTTAATACCAATTGCAACTGCCAAACCAGAATCATCTAATAAAACTTGGCCTTGCTTTTCTGCAATACTAAGCAAACCAGCATCTTGTTTTCCATAATGATATGAAATATCTACTGCTGTAATTAATGCGCTATTATAATAAGACATTCCTTTTTGACCATCATTAAGTGGAAAAAAATCGCCATCTGCATCAGAAAGGTTTAACAATGCGTTTATAGATTTAAGAAGCACTCCATCTTTGTATTCGAAAATCTTTAATTCAGGTTTTACATTATGCAATCCTTCAGCAAAAATTAAAAAAGGGTACATAGCATAACGTTGGTAATATGGGCCTTCATTATAATACCCATCAGGAGAAAAAGGTTCTTCTATATTAGCTAAAAAACCAGCTTTTCCATTTTTATTGATAAATCCGCCATCGTTATCTTTTGCTTTAGGATCTAATTTAAGATTTTTTATACCGTACAAAGCACGATTAATTAACTCGTCATCATCCATTACTAAACCAATCATGCCTACCGCTGCATTTCCCCATGTACTATGATTGTGGACTCTTTGGTAAAATTGTGGACTATCAACAGAAATATGATCTGCAAATGGTCTGAATAAATTCGTTTCTAATTTATTACGCTCTTCTTCAGTTAAATAATTATAAATACAATCATAAGCTTGACTTATATAAACCAACCAATTAGAATCGTTTAAACATTGCCAGAATAATTTACCTCTTGCATAAGAACGCGTTTTTGGATGTAATGGCAACGTCTTGTATAGTACTTCGTATTGCATCAACATGTCTTTAACATACATTGCATATTTTTCGTCATCTAAAATTTGATATAGCAAACCAGCTTTTTGCAATGCAAACCAGTTTTTTTTGTGCCTAACATGTGAATAACCTCCTGAATAATCTTTTGGAATAGGCACTTCTATTCCTGCATCAATTTCTGCATCAATTTCTGCTTTAACTTTTTCTAAAGTGTTATCAAATATTGGAATTGTACCTAATTGCGCTCTAATATTTTTAACACCTTGAGCAGTTAGAATTAGCTTTGGATGTTCTTGTGATGTTGAAATTTTATTTTTATTGTTTATAAATGATGTATTTTCTTTTTTACAAGAAAATAATACACAAGTTAAAATTGAAGTTAATATGATTAGTTTAAGTGTCTTCATTTATATTTTATTTATGGGGTAAAGTGCCAACTCCTATAGTCGCATATTTAAACCAAACTTCAGCATAGCTTCCATTTTGATATTGTTTTTCAATGTCGCCACCATACGTTTCAGATTTGGTAGATTGTCCATTAGCTTGATTATATGCGCCTTGCTTAAAATAATTAATTTCGCCAGCATAAGCATTTTCTCTTTCTGAGCTTAATTCACGTCTTGATGAATACATGTCTAAAACCTGTTGTGGGATGTCTTCAGTTTTAGCAAAATCTGATTTAATTAAGCTTTTGGTGAATGTTACAGTTTCATGACCTTTACTTGTAAATGTTAAATACATAACCCCTTTGTATACATTAACTTCATAAGCAAATTCTTCTCCTAACGCAATACCATCTTTTGGCTCATCTGGATACGTAGTTGGACTTGTTCCAATCACAGAAAAATCATAACCCCAAACTGATGTGGAAAAATCAAATCTTCCAGAATTATCGCCTTTTGTATTGATTTCATAATTCCAAAACACAGATCCTTTTATGTGGCCTGGGAATTTTTTGTAGAAGATTTTCAGTGGTTCGTTTTCATGTCCTTCGCCACTATGAATTTGCCCGATTACTACCGAATAAGAAGACGGTTTAGTAGCATCTCCTGTAGTTGAAACATGTTGCACTTTTAAAACACCTGTTAATTTGCCACCAGTTTCTGGTATCCAATTTGATTTTTCACTCAATTCTGTTCTTGTGTTTTTTGAGGTTTTGGAGGTGATTCCTGAATTTGGTGTTTTATAAACTATCCAGTCTGTAGTTCCATCATTATCTACATAAAAAAAATCCTCTTTTTGGTATTTTATTAAATTATCAACGTGAGTACCATCGCCTAAAAGGATTTTCCATTTGTCCATAAACGGAATAACGTCACTTGGATATTTTACAACTTTTTCAATTTTAATATTAGTTTCTGAAGTTGTTTTACCCTCATTCTTACATGAAAAAAATAATAAAAGGGTAAATGTTAAGAATGCTATTTTTTTCATTTTTTGAATTAATTTAATACATTAATTTCATTACTAAATTTTCTTCTGTTTTTATTTGACCAGAATTAGTAATTGTATTATCAGATTCTGTATTATTTTTTGCTCCCCAAAGAATGGATACAAACTGAACAGGGTTATTGCTAAACTTATTATTATTAATATTTACATTAACAATTCCGTAGTGGTTTAAAAGTGTTTTATTTTTCTCTTTTGCACCACAATTGGTAAATGTAGAATTTGTTATTAATAGGTTTCCTCCTATGGTAGATTCGTCATAACCTCCTCTATAATAATCAATCACATTTTGTTTAACGCTTGTAAATTGACAATTATCAATCGTTAAATATTCAGTATTGTAATCTCCCCTGTCATTCGTTTCTTCAGATAATTCTATGCCGTTTTCACAATTTGAAATTAACGTATTATTAAACGTTATTTCTTCTGAAAAAGACTGCTTATAAACTTTTAAAGCGTAATTGAAATTAGAAATTTCGCACTCAGAAACTGTTAATCCAAAATGATTTGACATGTTTTCTTTTAAACTTGCAAAAAGATAATTGTTATTACTCCCTTCTAAAATTACTTGCTGTATATTTAATTTTCCGTAAGGTTGCAATGAGAATAACGGTGTCCCTTTTTCTCCATTGTAAATTATTGTTGATTTACCATCTCCCGTACTTAAAATTGTAATAGATTTATTAATAACTAAAGGTTTATCAATCTTATATAAGCCAAGGCCTAAATTTATAATATCCCCATTCTCTGCTTCATCAATCTTAGCTTGTAAATCATCTGCTTTAGACACATTATAAGTAACAGGAGTTTTAGCTTCAAGTTCGTTTGAATACCAATTTGCTCCATATTTTGTTTTATCTAGCAAATCTAAATTGATATTTTCTGAGTTTAAAATGGCTCCAATTTGATTTGATTTAGATCTAGAGTTTCCTAATAAATCTTTAGTAATAATTTCAAATCCAAAACCATTATAAACTTCAATTTCTCCTATATCATTTGTTGGTACTGAAATATCTGAACCAATATTTCTTAATGATAACTCTTTAGTTATTAAGCCATCTCTTTTAGGGAAACTTAGACCATTATTGTCAATAACATTACTTTTAAAAGTAACACCATCAACTTTATCGTGTTCTATTATAGGATTATTATCTCCTTCTGAATTATATATAACATTATTTACAACTTCTGTTCTTAAAGCTCTTGCAGAACGTATTTCTGATTTTGGCAACACATTATTTTGAGCTAAATTTTGCCCAACTCCAAATTGCCAAGGGGCGTCTGAATCTACATAAGTATTATAAGCAACTACAACATCTGTAACTTGATTGTATCTATTTAATGGTGATTTAGGTATGCCATTCATAACTGCTAAAGGGCTTCTAAAATTCTTACCTTTAAGTTTGTAAAAAAGATTATTAGTTACCCAATGTCCTGTGTTAATAATTCTAACTCCTCCATAATTCTCGTTTACGCCATCACCAATAAAAAAATTTCCATCTATAGTAACGTAATTTCCATGTCTTGTAACTACAGAACCTTCACTTTTATAAAATACGTTGTTTTTAATTTCGTTAAAATTTGTTTTGCTTGAAATTATTTCAACTTCGCCATTACATGCCTCAAATAAGTTATTTGCAATAATTGTATTACTTGGACACATGGATGTAAAACTACTTCCTAACTGAATGGTTTCACCTCTTGCCCCTCCTTTTCTAGGTCGAGGTCCAAAATGGTTATTTACAATTTTATGATAGTTTCTAATACTTTGATTTCCTTTTAAATCAACTCTAACTGTTGGTCCTCCATTTGTTTTGCCCGCAATATAACAATGATCTAATTGATTGTATCTTCCATAAAACTGAACCCAAAGATCATCGCTATCTCTTTGTAATTTATTAAAATCTACAATAACACAATTGCTAACTCTACAGTTATTTGCAACTGTATTTTCATCTATTCTGAAAGCTATTACATTTTCTGATGGAGAATATCCATTTCTAAAATGTAAGCCACTAACAACTAGATATTCTCCGCCAAAAGTTAATTTTGAAACCCCTTCTATAAAAACTTCACCATCTGTTTCTGCTCTTAAAATTATTGGGTTTTCTTCGGTACCTTGTCCAATAAAATCAATTTCTACATCTTTCCATACTCCATTTTTTAAAACAATCTCGTCTCCTGCTTTCGCTTTATTGATAGCTATTTGTAGTTGCTTATTATTAACAACCAATCTAACTACATCTTTATCTTCATTTATACAAGAAAAACACAAAACCACAATACTTACAATACAAAAAAACTTTTTCATATAGCTGTTTTTAAATAATTATAAAAGATACTAAAAATGAACTATTCATCTTACGTTTTAATAAAACTCTCTCGAAAAAATGATAAATAAATTCTGGAAAACCAATCTGGTAAACCAGATTGGTTTTCCAAATATAGGTATATTTTATTATTAAGCAAATAATTTTAACAAAAAAGAAGAAATTGTAAATGGTTAACTAAAAAATTTAATTGGTAAAAAAACCACTTGGAAAGATAAATGACAGAAAATAAAAAACCTTAACAACTTTTTTTAAAGTATGTTAAGGTTCTTGTTGTGACCTCGACAGGATTCAAACCTGTAACCTCTTGAGCCGTAATCAAGTGCGCTATTCAGTTGCGCCACGAGGCCATTTTTGTGGCTGCAAATATAGTATTTTTATTAAAACATATGCAAATAATTAATTCAATTTTTAAATTGTTATTTTTGATACATGAATTACGATTTATTACAACAAAAATTTGCTAGTACTTTAGACGAAAATTTAATTAAAGAAATTTTTGAAAAAGGAGTATTCAAAAACTTCAAAAAGAATGAAATTATAATTGATATTAATCAACCTTTAAATTTCATTCCTCTTTTATTACATGGTGACATTAAAATTCTTAGAGAAGATAGTGATGGTAATGAATTACTAATTTACTTTTTAGAAGCTGGAGAAACTTGCACTATGTCGCTAACTTGCTGCATGGATACTTCAAAAAGTAAAATTAGAGCGGTTGCAGAAAAAGACACAAGCTTAATAATGATTCCAGTTAGCCAAATGCAACAATGGTTTCAAAATAATGAAAGTTGGAGAAATTTTATACTAAGAAGTTATCAAACTCGTTTTGACGAAATGTTAGAAGCTATAGACAATTTAGCATTTATGAAGATGGATGAACGTCTTTATAAATACCTAAGTAATAAAGCTGTACTCAATTCTTCAAAAACATTACATGTGAAACATCAGGATATTGCTGAAGATTTACACACATCTCGGGTTGTAATTTCTAGAATTCTAAAACAACTAGAAAACAAAAATAAAATAAAACTAGGCAGAAATAAAATAGAAATTATTTCTACTTAAGTAACATTTGTTACATAACAGAGTTAGACTAGAGTTTACTTTTGCTTATTGATTAAAATCTAAACATGGAAAATATTTTAAACCCATGGCCTTGGTATGTATCTGGGCCTCTTATTTCTTTTATAATGGCACTACTGCTCTACTTTGGAAAAACATTTGGTATGTCATCCAATTTACGAACCATGTGTACCATTGCTGGTGCAGGGAAATTTTCTGATTTTTTCAAATTTAATTGGAAAGAGCAATCTTGGAACTTAATAGTTGTATTAGGTGCTATTATTGGTGGATATATAGCAACTCATTATTTATCTAATGATAGTATAACAGACTTAAACCCTAAAACTATTAACGAGCTACAAAACATGGGGTTTGATAATGCAGGTAAAACATTAGTTCCTAATGAAATATTTAATTTAGATTCATTAGCCTCTACTAAAAAACTAATTTTATTAATAGTTGGTGGCCTTTTAGTTGGGTTTGGCACACGATACGCAGGTGGCTGTACTTCTGGTCATGCCATAGCAGGTTTAAGCAGTTTACAAAAACCATCTTTAATTGCTGTTATTGGTTTCTTTTTAGGAGGATTAATTATGGCTAATTTAATTTTACCTCTAATATTCTAGAATATGAAACATTTAAAATTTTTATTGGCAGGCATTATATTCGGAATTGTTTTAGTAAAATCTGAAGCCGTATCATGGTATCGCATATATGAAATGTTTAGATTTCAATCATTTCATATGTATGGAATAATTGGTACAGCAATAGCTTCTGGAATCTTATTTTTACAAATTTCTAAAAGAGGCCATTTTAAAAGTATAAAAGGTGCTGATATTTTTGTTCCAAAAAAAGAAAAAGGGTTTAATCAATATATCATTGGTGGTATTATTTTTGGTTTAGGCTGGGCACTTATTGGTGCTTGTCCTGGACCTATGTATATTTTATTAGGCTCTGGTATTTATAGTATGCTTATTGTTATTGTAGCTGCTATTGTAGGCACATTCATTTACGGCATAATAAAACACAAACTCCCCCACTAATATGGAAAACATTCAACTTCTAGGATATATTGGTGCTTTAGTTGTTGGTTTAGTTTTAGGTCTTATTGGAGGTGGTGGTTCAATATTAACCGTTCCTTTATTAGTATATCTTGTAGGATATAATCCTGTAGTGGCAACCGCCTATTCTTTGTTTGTTGTTGGTACTTCTTCTATAGTTGGCACCTATCAAAAACACAAAAAAGGATTAGTAGATTTTAAATTAGGGTTCGCTTTTTCATTCCCATCTTTTTTGGCTGTATATTTATCAAGAAGGTACTTAGTTCCTGGAATTCCTGATACCATATTAACTTTTGGTAATTTTTCATTAACTAAAGAAATAGCAATCATGGTGCTTTTTGCTGTCATTATGCTATTAGCTTCAATTTCTATGATTAGAAAACGAAAGGAATCTAATTTGCCTTCAACAAAGCAACCATATTATAAAACTTTTGTACAAGGATTAATTATTGGAACTGTTACAGGGCTTATTGGTGCTGGTGGTGGTTTTTTATATGTTCCTGCTTTAGTATTATGGGCTAATTTACCTATGAAAAAAGCTGTAGGCACATCTCTTATTATAATCACTATAAACTCATTAATAGGATTTATAGGCGATGTTCAAACTTTAGAGATTGAATGGGTATTCTTATTAACATTTACAATAATATCTATCATAGGAATTATATTTGGTGTATACCTTTCAAAATTTATAACTGGAGAGAAACTTAAAAAAAGCTTTGGAGTTTTTACACTCCTTATGGCTATATATATTATTTACAAAGAAATTGGCTAACTCAAATGTGACAAAAGTCACATAATTAATCATTAAGGATTAGTAATTTTGAAATTATCATAGAAATGAAAATAGAACAAATTTATACAGGCTGTTTAGCTCAAGGAGCGTATTACATAGAATCTAATGGCGAGGTTGCTATTATAGATCCATTACGTGAAACGCAACAATATGTAGATAAAGCGAATAAAGAACAGGCTAAAATAAAATACATTTTTGAAACGCATTTTCATGCCGATTTTGTTTCAGGCCATATAGATTTAGCAAAAAAAACAGGAGCAACTATTGTTTTTGGCCCTCGAGCCGAAACAGATTACGACGCCTATATTGCAAAAGATAATGAGGCATTTAAAATTGGTAATATTTCCATTAAAGTTCTACACACACCTGGACACACTTTAGAATCTTCTACCTTTTTACTTATTGATGAAAACGATAATAATCACGCCATTTTTTCTGGAGACACACTTTTTTTAGGTGATGTTGGCAGACCAGATTTAGCAATTAAATCTGATCTTACTAAAGAAGATTTGGCAGGTATGTTATTTGATTCTTTACGGAATAAAATAATGCCTTTATCAGATGATATTATTGTTTATCCAGCTCATGGTGCTGGTTCTGCTTGTGGTAAAAATTTAAGCAAAGAAACGGTTGGTGTTTTAGGAGAACAGAAAAAGACAAACTATGCCTTACGTGCTGATATGACACGTGATGAATTTATAGAAGAAGTATTGAGTGGTATGCCTCCACCACCGCAATATTTTGCTAAAAACGCGATGATGAACAAATCTGGCTATGATGCTTTTGAAACTGTTTTAAAAAAAGGAGATAACCCATTATTTCCTAAAGAATTTGAAGCTATTGCGAATCAAGAAGATGCTTTAGTTTTAGATGTTAGAAAAGAAGAAGATTTTATAAAAGGTCATATACCAAACTCTATTTTTATTGGCATTCATGGTGGTTTTGCACCATGGGTTGGAGCTTTAATTACCGATTTAAAACAACCTATCTTATTAGTAACTCCTGAAGGCAAAGAAAAAGAAACGGTTACTCGTTTGTCTCGTGTTGGGTATGATAATACTCTAGGCTATTTAAAAGGCGGTATAGACGCTTGGAAAACAGCTAAAAAAGACATTGAAACCATTGAATCTATTTCGGCTGAAGAGTTTTCTAGTCGATTTAAAAATGACGCAATTAATACGCTTGATGTTAGAAAAGATGGAGAATATAGATCTGAACATATAATTGGAGATCATGTGCAACACTTAGCATTAGATAATATTAACGATAACATGCATACAATTGATAAAGACAAAACGTACTATTTACATTGTGCAGGTGGCTATCGTTCTGTTATTGCTGCTTCTATTTTAAAAGCAAGAGGCTTTAATAATTTAATTGATATAACTGGTGGATTTGTGGCTATTAAAAACACCAAGACACCAACATCTAATTATGTTTGTCCTACAACATTGTAAAAACTAAATTAAAAGATAAGCAGATAAAAAAAAACATGGGAACCACAGATAAAGCTATAAGAGTTCTTGTAGCTATTGGAATTTCACTTCTTTACTATTTTAATATTATTGAAGGCTCTTTAGGCTATATTTTAATGGCATTGGCAATTATATTTTTACTAACTAGTTTTATTAGTTTTTGTCCATTATACAAACCTTTTGGAATTAACACTTGTAAAATAAAAAAATAAAACATCCTTTAAAAATGAATCATAAAGAAAAGTGATTATTGGATGTTACATGTGATAATGAAAAATAAAATTATAAACACATGAAAACGAGTTTTGAAATACAGAATTTAAAATGCAATGGATGTGCGAATACCATTCTAAACAAATTAACAACTATTGATGGTATTGAAAAAGTTTCGGTTGAAACAGAAATTAGTACAGTGACTTTCTTTTACCAAAATGAAACCAATATTTTAGAAGCTAAAAATTTATTAAATAAAATAGGCTACCCTGTTGTTGGAGAAAAGAATGCACTAACTACAAAAGCAAAATATTTTGTGAGTTGTGCTGTTGGAAAAATGAGTAAATAAGTATTATTGTACTTAAATAATTTCTGCACTTAAACCTGCATCTAGCAGCATCGTGCAACGCGGTTCTAAATCGTCGTACACTCCTGTTTTAACGGTACATTTCCCTTTGTAATGCACAAGCATTGCACATTGCTCTGCTTGTTCTGATGTATGATCGCAAGCATAAATTAATGTATCTATAACATGATCGAATGTATTCACGTCATCATTATGTAAAACAATTTCGTTTTGAGTTAAAACCTCTTCTTTTAGTAGAAATTCTTCTAATGTTTTTTCTCTTGTACTCATAAAAATTTTAATCTTTGGGGATTAATGATACTACTAATTTAAAAATTTTAGTGATACCCAATTGTTTCTTTCTAATTTTTCTTCAAATTTTAACATATGCTTTTCACATTCACTTTTAATGATTGGAATATCATCGTTGTAAAATCCGCTTAAAAACAACATGCCATTTTCATTCAAACAAGACGCATAGGTTTTCATATCTTGCAGAAGAATATTACGATTTATATTGGCTATAATAACATCGTATTTTTTTCCTTCCAAAACACTAGCATCGCCTTCTATAACGGTAATATGCTTACTATTATTACGCTCAACATTTTCAATACTATTTAAATAACACCAATTATCGTAATCTACAGCATCAATTGGTTTAGCACCTTTTATTTCGGCTAAAATAGCCAAAACACCTGTACCGCAGCCCATATCTAAAACCGATTTATCTTTTAAATCGTTCTTTAAAATATGCTGAATCATCATGTGTGTAGTTTCATGATGCCCTGTACCAAAACTCATTTTTGGTTCTATTACAATATCATATTGAGTATTAGGTTTTTCATGAAACGGTGCACGTACAGAACATACATCATCTACAACTATAGGGTTAAAATTCTTTTCCCATTCTTCATTCCAATTGGTTTGCTCTATATCTTCAAACGTATAGGTGATTTCAAACTCATCTGAATTTAAAATTTGAATATCTTCTAAAATAGATGCGTTCCATTCTTCTTTTTGAATGTACGCCGTAACGCCATCTTCGGTTTCAACAAAACTTTCAAAACCTGCATACCCTAATTCTGCAATAAGAATTTCAACAGCAGGTTGCATTGGTTGTACTTTAAAATAATAACCTATATAGATTGTATTAGACATAATTTTAGGAATTATATTAGCTGATTAGCCTCGCGTTAGCGATTGCAATGAAAAGCCCACAGCTATACCGATTTTTTATCGGGATAGTGAGGACTTGTAATGTAAAGCGCGACCCCGATTTTTATCGGGGTAACGCCCAAAATATTTTTAATAATTATTTATACTTAAAATGCAGTTACAATAGCTAAAAAGTCTTCTGCATTAAGCGCAGCACCACCAATTAAACCACCATCTACATCTGGCTTAGAGAAAATTTCTTTTGCATTTCCAGGCTTGCAACTTCCTCCGTAAAGAATAGATACGCTGTTTGCAACATCGTCGCCATATTTAGCCGCTAAAGTTTTTCTAATAAAAGCGTGCATATCTTGCGCTTGCTCTGGACTAGCTGTTTCGCCTGTTCCAATTGCCCAAACTGGCTCGTATGCTAATACGATGTTTTTAAAAGCATCGGCTTCTAAATGAAATAAGGCGTTGCTTATTTGACTTTCTACAACGGCTTCTTGATTGTCTGACTTTCTATCGGCTAATACTTCACCAAAACAGAAAATAACATCCATATTATTTTCTAGAGCAGCATCTACTTTTTTAGCTAATAAAGCATCGTCTTCTCCAAAATACTCACGACGTTCACTATGTCCTAAAATAACTGTTTTAATATCGATAGACTGTAACATTTTTGGAGATATTTCTCCTGTATATGCTCCACTTTCGGCAAAATGCATGTTTTGAGCAGCTACTTTTACTTTTGATTTTTTAGTTGCTTTAGCGACACGTTCTAAATTAACAAACGTTGGAGCTATGATAACCTTAGTTCCTTTTACTTTGTTTTTCTTAACTAATTTCGCAACTTGTTTTGCCAGCTTTTTAGATGCTGATAAATCATTGTTCATTTTCCAGTTTCCGGCTACGATATTTTTTCTCATAATGTTGTGTTAACCTCTAAAAAAGAGAGGGATATATTTATTTGAAATTTATTATTCTTGTATTTACTAGCAAAAATAGTTAATTTTTTAATGCTTCTATCAACTTATTGTCATCAGCTTCAATAACTTTAAATACAACGATTTCGCCAGCTTTATTTATGACCATGTATCTAGGAATCCAATCTAATTGTACAAAATTGCCAAAAACACCTTTCCAACCAGATTGCATAAAATAATGCTCGCCTTTTACCTTATATTTTTTAATGCCTTTTTTCCAAGCCTTATCTGTTTTATCTAAAGATAAAAACAGGTAAACAGCATCTTTAAATTCGCCTTGTACTTTTTTTACTTTTGGCATACCACCAACACAGTCTTTACACCATGAGGCCCAAATATCTATAACAACAGTTTTTCCTTTATAGGTTTCTAAAATATCTTTAAAAGCAATAGTGTCTCCTTTTAATGTTACGAATGTATCGTTTAAAGCTTCTGCTGAAAAATTAGTTGGCACAACATCTTGTGCTTTGCAATTTAAGACGATTAATAATAGGACTAATAAGGATGATACTTTTTTCATTATTTTATTTTTTTTGATGAGATTTCCGCCTATGCGGAAATGTAAAATTTATTCTAATTTAACTTTTGGATCTAACCAAACATAAATTAAGTCAACAAAAATGTTTATAATTACAAACATGGTTGCAATTATTAAAACGGCTCCCATAATTACAGGTAAATCTAATGTGTTTAAAGCGTTTACTATTTCTTTTCCCAGACCGTTCCATCCAAAAATATACTCTACAAAAACTGCTCCAGCTAACATGGATGCAAACCAACCCGAAATAGCTGTAACTACAGGATTTAAAGCATTTTTAACTGCGTGCCTTTTTATAATTTGAAATTCGCTTAAGCCTTTTGCTCGGGCGGTTCTTATATAATCTTGATTGAAAACTTCTAATAACGAATTACGCATCAATTGAATGACGACTGCTAATGGACGAATACCTAAAACCACAGCTGGTAATAGTAAGTTTTTCCATTTAATATGCATGGCTTCCCCAAAATCATCTAATTCATATAAGCTTCCTGTCATTTCTAGATTGGTATAATCATGCAAGATGTATCCAAAAAACCAAGCGAATAGAATGGCACTAAAAAATGATGGGATACTCATACCAAACGTGCTTAGAATCTGTATGACTTTATCGAGCCATTTATCCTTATAAAGTGCCGATATAATCCCTAAAAACACACCTAAAAGTATGGCAATAAAAATAGCTGACACAGCTAAAACAAATGTATTAGGCAAGGTTTCTGCTAAAACCTGACTTACCTTTTTACCTTGTTTTGTAAACGATTCTCTTAAGTAAGGTAATTTTAAAACGGTTGTTGTGTTTCCTATAGAAAATAAGGTTAGAGTTTGATATTTATTTTCTCTTAAAAACGTATAATTACTAGCGTCTTTTGAATGAAATGAAATGGGAGACAAATCGTTTATATAATACAAATACTGCGTACTTATGGGTTTATCGAACCCGTATTTCTGTTTTACAAGTGCTAATTGTTCGCTGTCTTCATTTTGCCCCAACATCATTTGAGCAGGATCTCCGGGAAGCACATTAAATAGTAAAAATATAACCGTTACCACTCCAAATAATGTGAGTAGTCCGTAAGTGATTTTATTTAGTAGGTAATTTATCAGTGGTTAGGTTTTAATGTCACTTCAACTATTCCTGTAAAAAATGTATTGTTTTGTGTATTTAATTCTTTTAATTGAATAGAATCTTTCACAACATTAATACTTTCAATTTTCAGTGTATCCAAAGCTTCAACAGCTTCCTTTGTTGAGGATTCTCCATTTATAAAGTAAACAACATTATTGTTATTTTCTTTTTTAGGTTCAGCTTTTCGTTCAACTTTAGGCAACTCCAAATCATCAATATCATTCCAGTGTACTTTCTGTTTAACGGTCCCTTTATCCAACTCTAAAATCCCAGGATTAGCACGAACAACTGTTTTTAACGCTTTTTCATCACATAAATACCATTCAAAATCGATATTATAAGCTTCATTAATGCGTTGCTTAGCATCTTCTCCTGATGCTGTTAAACCTATAATTTTATAATTATTTTTAATAGCTTCTTCTTGTAATGCTTTCAATTTTAAACCACCTTCTCGTTCAATATGCTCTAAACTATAAGAAATGACAACTATAAGATTATCTTCAGATAAGAACTGTTCGGTTAAATCATCTCCTTCAGTACTTTCCATTGTAAAATCATAAATAGATGGTTGATAACCTTCATCTATTATTTTAAACTCATAACTAATAAATTCACCTTTTACATCTGGGTAAGAACCATCCGTAGTAATTACTTTTTCTTCTCCATCTATATTAAACTTCCAATAAAATTCTTGTACTGGTTTTGCAGCATCTTCTGGAATACTCATGCCTTCGGTAATATTCTTTCCTATAGCATAAGCCCTAAAATCGAATGTTGGCAAATGCATTAATACGTGATAACCAAACCATAAACTAACAACAAAACCTAATAATGCTAATACGGTTGTTGGGAGTTTTCCAAATATGGGTTTGATATATTTCTTTCCAAAAAACAAGATGAGTATTAAAAACAATAAAACAACATCTTTTGTAAAACTTTCCCAAGGTGTTAACTTTAAAAAATCTCCAAAACAACCACAATCTTTAACTTTATCGAAGTAAGCTGCATAAAAGGTTAAAAAGGTAAAAAACACAATCATTCCTAATAAACTCCAAACCGTAAATTTAGGTTTATAGCCAATAAGCAAAAAGATACCTAAAACCACTTCAAAAACTACGACTAAAACCGAAATCATCAAAGCGTAAGGTTCTAAAGAAGGAATATTTAATACATCTTGACTAAAATATTCTTGTAGTTTATAGGAAAACCCAAGCGGATCATTCAGTTTTATAAACCCTGAGAATATAAATAATGTGCCTACTAATATTCTTGATATGTTTACTAATGCTTTCATTTGGTTATAATTATTCTTTTTTATCGGTCACATGTAACATTCATTTAATCATTTACTTGGATATCGAAAAATGTAGTTATGAATGTTTCATAATTTTTATTATTCCTGCCTTCGCAGGAATAACAATTACATTTCGTTTAAATGAATAAGCGCAAAAATGGCATAATTAATCATGTCTTGATAATTCGCATCAATTCCTTCGCTTACTAATGTTTTTCCTTTATTATCTTCAATTTGCTTAACCCTTAGTAATTTTTGTAAAATTAAATCGGTTAAACTACTCACACGCATATCTCTCCATGCCTCACCATAATCATGGTTTTTATCTTCCATCAATTGTTTGGTAATAGCAACTTGCTTTTCATACAATTCCTTAGCTTCTTCTGTCGATAAATCTGGTTGTTCAACTATGCCTTTTTCTAACTGAATTAAAGCCATGATAGCATAATTTATAATACCAATAAACTCGCTAGCTTCTCCTTCATCTACCTTTCTAATATCGTTTTGTTGTAAACTTCTAATACGTTGTGCTTTTATAAAAATCTGGTCGGTTAGCGATGGTAAACGTAGTATTCTCCATGCACTACCGTAATCACTCATTTTTTTAACAAATAAATTTTTACAGGTATCTATAACGGCATCGTATTGTTTTGAAGTATCTTGCATAAATAAATTGAATTTTGTGTAAATTTCGCTTAAATAGTTTAAAGTTCAAAAGTTTAAGGTTTAAAGTTTTTAAGACGACACTTGATGTTCCAAATTTAAAGTTTTAGGTTTGGAATTTGATATTTAAAATATTGAAATTTTTAGATTATGACTATAAATTGCAAAGGAAAACTTATTGATTTATCATCGCCAAAAGTAATGGGGATTTTAAACATTACACCCGATTCTTTTTTTGATGGCGACGCTCATAAAAACGAAAAAGAAGTGCTACTTCATGTTGAAAAAATGCTGGACGAAGGTGCTACGTTTATCGATATAGGCGCATACAGTTCTAAACCAAATGCCGATCATGTTAGTGAAGCCGAAGAATTAAGCAGAATACTTCCTATTGTAAATTTAGTTTTAAAAACATTTCCTGAAACACTCATTTCTATTGACACCTTTAGAAGCAACGTTGTAAAACAATGTATTGATGCTGGTGCTTGCATGATTAACGATATTTCAGCTGGAAATTTAGATGAGAACATGTTGCAAACTATAGCAAACCTACATGTTCCATATATTATGATGCATATGCGTGGTACACCACAAAACATGCAAAAGCAAACTGATTATGATAATCTTGTAAAAGATATTCTATTTTATTTTTCTGAAAAAATAGCAGATGCTAGAGCATTAGGTATTGTTGATGTTATTATTGATCCTGGTTTTGGTTTTGCTAAAACATTAGAACAGAATTACGAACTACTCAATAAATTAGAACTTTTAAATATGATTGAAAAACCTTTATTGGTGGGTGTTTCAAGAAAATCTATGATTTATAAAAAGCTAGAAACCACAGCCAATGACGCTTTAAATGGCACATCGGTTTTAAACACCATTGCATTACAAAAAAACGCTTCTATTTTACGAGTTCATGATGTAAAAGAAGCTATGGAATGCATTAAATTAGTTGAATCGTTAAGGAATTAAGAAAGCATGAGATATTATATTTTACTAATCACTACGTTATTTTTTTTTTCCTGCGGAAAAGGAAAAACGGTACAATTACCAGAAATAAGTCATTCTGAAATCTCAGAAATAAACGATGTTTCTGCTGCTTATTTGTTTTATGATGAAACTCAAAAAGACAGTGTAGAACTCAATAGAAAAAATCTTATTAGCACAACTAATTGGTTGTTTAACGTTGATAAACGCTTAACTCTGAAACAAGCCATTCCGCATATTAAATTTTTACAGGAGAAAAAGCAAAACTCCAGTCATAAAAATGAAAATTCTAAAAACTATTTTACTTGTAATGACACGAGTAAAAAGAATTTAGGATTTATTGAATTTACAGATGTTGTGTATCATAAAGAACCTGCTGGTGAATACTTTACCAAAATTTCAGATATTCCAAAGAATGTGAGACTCAGTATTACTTTCTCTAATAAAATTGAAATCATGGGGTTTATGGAAGATTTAATAAATAAAACATCAACTAAAGACAATTTAATTAACGATTTAAAAGATTTATTCAGCAACAAAGAACAAGACGTTGAATTAATTTTAAACTTTAGTGATAACTTGTCTTTTCAAGATTACATCACATATAAATCACTACTTTCAGAATTAGACATAGAGAATCTTACAATTATAAAAGACGAATTCATTTATTAACCCTTTTTTACTAAATTTACAAAAACCCATTACTATTGGAAATTTTTAATGACCTTCTAAAATTTGATTTTATAGATTACGTAGATGTTTTTCTAGTAGCACTTCTACTCTACTACATCTACAAACTGGTAAAAGGCACGGTAGCCATCAATATTTTTATAGGTATTATTATTATTTATTTGGTTTGGAAACTTACAGAGTTTCTAAATATGGAACTCCTCACGGGTATTTTTGGTGGTTTTATGAAAGTGGGAATTATAGCCTTAATTGTCGTCTTTCAACCAGAGATTCGTAAATTCTTATTAATGGTAGGTTCTACCAACTTTAATAGGCGACGTAAATTTTTAAAGCAATTCAACTTTTTAAAAACAGAAACTAGCGACGGTACCGATGTAGATGCTGTTATTTCTGCTTGTAATAAAATGTCGATGTCTAAAACAGGAGCTTTAATTGTTTTTGAGCGCAATAATAATTTAGATTTTCTATCAGATTCTGGTGATGAAATGAATATTAAAGTTACCCAACCCATTATAGAAAGTATCTTTTTTAAGAACAGTCCGTTACACGATGGTGCGATTATAATTAATGATAATGTTGTTAAAGCAACCCGCGTTATTCTTCCTGTAAATAATGAAAAAAACATTCCGCAACGTTTTGGTTTACGCCATAGAGCTGCTATTGGTGTTACAGAAAAAACAGATGCTTTAGCACTTGTAGTTAGTGAAGAAACAGGACATATTTCTTATTTTAAAGATGGTGAATTTGTGGTTTTTGAAGACACAAACGAACTAAACACTATGATTAAAAAAGATTTAACTTAAACACCTTCCTCCTGTAAAAACTGTACTTCGTACAAGTTTTTATAATAACCATCTTTCTTTTTAAGTAATTCGTTGTGAGTACCTTGTTCTACAATCTCACCAGCATCCATTACTATTATTTTATCGGCTTTTTTAATGGTTGTTAGTCGATGTGCAATCACAATAGAGGTTCTGCCATTGGTTATTTTATCGGTTGCATTTTGAATCAATTGTTCCGAATACGAATCTACCGAAGAGGTCGCTTCATCCAACACCAAAATACTCGGGTTTGTAACATACGCACGTAAAAACGAAATTAATTGTCGCTGACCAGAAGATAACATCACACCACGTTCTTTCACGTTATAATGATAGCCATCAGGCAGACTCATAATAAAATCATGAATACCAATATCCTTGGCAGCTTGTTTAACTGTTTCCTCGGTTATATCAGGATTATTAAGTGTAATATTATTTAAAATAGTATCAGCAAACAAAAACACATCTTGTAAAACAACCGCAATTTGAGTGCGTAATGATGCTAATGTTACCTCTTTAATATTAATACCATCAACCGAAATTACACCATCTTTAATTTCATAAAAACGATTCAATAAATTAATAATGGTCGATTTTCCCGCACCAGTAGCACCAACAATAGCAACCGTATCACCAGCATTTACATCAAACGAAATGCCTTTTAAAACTTCTTCATCTTCCACATAACTAAAACGAACGGTATCAAATTTTAAATCGCCTTTAAAATGTTCAGCAACATAAGTGCCATTATCATCAATTTGCGATGTGGTATCTATCACTTTAAACACTCTATTAGCAGCAACCATACCCATTTGAAGTGTATTAAACTTATCGGCTATTTGCCTTAATGGTCTAAACAACATAGGAATAAACATAATAAACAAGATTAAAACCCCTAGAGTAATTGTGCCTTCTAAAACCACATTTAATCCACCATACCAAGCCACTAAACCAATAGTAACAGATGATGACAAATCAGCTAAAGGAAAGAATATTGAGTTATACCAAATTGTTTTTAACCAGCCTTTTTTATGACGTTCGTTAATAGTTTTAAAAGCCTTGTATTCTGTTTTTTCACGCGTAAACAGTTGTAATATTTTCATGCCCGTAATACGCTCTTGCACAAAAGAATTTAAATTAGACACTTCATTACGAACTTCTTCAAAAGCACGTTTCATATACTTTTGAAAAATTCGTGTGGCATAAAGTAACACAGGAAGCATAAAAAAGACAATCAAGCTCAATTTCAAATTCGTGTAAACCATAACACCAAAAACAACAGCCATGGTTAACAAGTCTCTTACAATCATAAACAAACCTTGTCCAAAAATATCGGCAATACGCTCCATATCGGTTACGGCTCTGGTAATTAAAACACCTACCGACGAATTATCGTAATACTTCATTTTAAATTTAAGCAAATGGTCGAACAGTTTTACACGTACATCTTTTACCAAATTCTGACCTAACCAAGTGGCGTAATAAATAAACAACAACTGAAATACTGTTTGTAAAACCAAAACAGCAATCATAATCATTATGTAAAATAAAAAATCTTTAGGCTCTTTTTTAGCAATACTTTCATCAATGGCATATTGAGTAATCTTAGGAGTTGTTACGCTAAATACAGCAAGCGCAATTACTAATATAACTAAACCGAAAAACACACCTTTATAAGGTTTAATATATTCAAAAAGACGCTTAAATAGCTTAACGTCAAATATGCTTTCCTTTTCTTTAGTCATTATATTTTTATATCCTTTGGGTATTCAACTTCAGTTAAATATAAAGCATGTGCAGGCACCGAAAACCCAGCTTCACACCTGTTTTTAGATTGTATAATAGTGTGCAAATCACGCACTTCTATTTTACCTAAACCAACATTAATCATCGTACCAACAATAGCTCGCACCATATTACGTAAAAATCGGTTTGCTTTAATGGTAAACAGAAGTTCGCCATCAACCACAACCCACTCCGCTTTCATAATATCACAAAAGTATGTTTTAACATCGGTATTACTTTTCGAAAAGCATTGAAAATCTTTATACTCAAATAGAATCTCTGTAGCAGCTTTCATTTTATCAATATTTAAAGCCTGCTTTACGTAAAGCGCATCATTAACCGAAAACACATTCTTTTTTAAGGTTACACGGTATAAATACGTTCTGCTCACAGCATCAAAACGCGTATGTGCATCATCTTTTACTTTAAATACATCCTGAATAGCAATATCTTTAGGCAAAAAAGAATTCAGTTTAAAAACTAAATTGGTAGCATCAAAATTGCCATCATAATCAAAATGTGCAAACATTTGTTTCGCATGCACACCAGTATCAGTTCTACCTGCGCCCATAATAGCAATAGGCTGTTTTAACAACATAGACAATGCTTTTTCTAAAACCTCTTGTACCGAAATAGCATCGGGTTGATTTTGCCAACCATGATACGCACTACCACTATAAGAAAGTTCTATAAAATATCGCAAAAGCTCTACTAATTTTGTTGAAGCACAAATATAGATAGTTTTGTGCTTCCTATAAAACCTCGCATCTTAATTATATATTAAAAATGTGTTTTGGGCGTTACCTTTATCCTGAATTTAGTTCAGGTTAAAGGTCGGGCTTTACGCTATATCTTTTGCGAAAAAGCAAAAGGATGCCGCTGCAATCCCTAACGCGAGTGTTTGATGTGCTTTGTTTTTAGCTGTCTTTGAAGTGGTTCGTTTAACGGTTAGTATATGAAAAGTAGCGGATTTTTTGCACTTTCTTTTCGGATTATAACTGACCTTTATATAATTATCTATTATTCGTTTAAGCACCAAAAACCGCTGTTTTTTTTATATACATTGTTGGCAACAGTATTATATTATTTAAAATAGAGTCCTTTCTTTTCTAATTTACCAAAATATTTTTCATATTGTTGAATAGCATAGATATCCATCATACCCCCTATATAATCTAAAACATTTCTATCCCAATTTTCTGGAAATCTATAGTTTGCAGGTAATAACTTCATATCTTTATTATAGTCTTTGTCTGTATAAAGTCCAAATAATCGGGTTAATACATGTTTACCTAATTGTTCATATTCAATTATATCAGATTGTCTTTGAATTGTTTTAAAAGTTAATTTTTTTAATCCATTTGATAGTTTTTCTAAGCTCTTATATCCTAAAATATTTTCAGAAGTTAGCCCTACATCATTAATTAAAGTTGTAGCTAAAATTGAACTTAGTTCTTTTCTAAATAACATGGCGTATTCTTCTGATGTTCCATAAGTTTCAGATTTTGATGCAAATGATTTGGCTTTTTCGACTATTTTGGTCAAAATTTCAGATACATCATTATATTTTTCATTTATATTAAATTCATGTAAAAGTTCATCAATATTAAAGTACTTTAGTTTTAGTGAGTCTTCTAAATCGTGAACTGCATAAGCTATTTCATCTGCAATATCCATTATTTCACAATCAATTGTTTTATGGTTAATATTGTACTCTTTTAACCAGCTTTTGACTAAATCATAATCATTGTCATATAGAAATTTTTTATTTGTTATCTTTTCACTTTCTTTTTGTTTTTTTAAATATTTGACTGTTCCAAGCATTGTTCTTAAAGTCAAATTTAGACCATTAAAGTCATGATGGCGTTCCTCAACTGTTCGCAGTATTCTAAATGTTTGAGCATTTCCCTCATAACTTTCTTGAGAACAATTTCCTAAGAATATCTCTCCAGCATGACCAAAAGGTGGATTACCAATATCGTGTGCAAGAGAACAAACTTGAACAGTTTGAGTATCCTTTAATCTAAGCTTTTTTGCAATTGTTTTTGCAATTTGTGAAACTTCTAGACTATGAGTTAATCGATTACGATAAAAAACTTGGCTTTTAGGTACTAGCAACTGCATTTTACCTTGAAGCCTTCTAGCTGAAGATGAATATAAAACTCTTGAAAAATCAATGTCAGAATGACTTCTATAATAATAAGTGTTTCCTTTATAATCTTTATCAACTCTTATTTTACTAACTAATTCTAATTCAGCTTCTTTTTCTTTAATATAATCTTTTTCCTCTTTCATTTTTTTTATTTATTGTTGCCAACGACGTTGATATGAAACCGCTTTAATGTTTTATATCATACGATAAACGAATTTAGCTAAAATTTCCGACAAAGACAATGTAAAAATCTTAATCATCTCTTCTCCTCTTTTAAAACAATTATATATAACTTTACCAACATACATTCTAGTTACCATTCATGAAAAAAATATTACTCCTCTCAGACACGCATAGCTATATAGATAATGATATTTTAAAATATGTAAAACAAGCTGATGAAGTATGGCATGCAGGAGATATTGGCGATTTAAAAGTGACAGATGCCATAAAAAAACTAAAACCTTTACGCGGTGTTTATGGTAATATTGATGATGCACAAGTACGTTTAGAATTCCCAGAACACAATCGGTTTATGTGTGAAGATGTTGATGTTTGGATAACGCACATTGGTGGCTATCCGCCAAAATACAACGGCAGAGTTATTGAGGCTTTAAAACAAAACCCACCTAGACTTTTTATTTGTGGGCATTCGCATATTTTAAAAGTTATGCCCGATAAGAAATTACATGTATTGCACATGAATCCGGGTGCGGTTGGAAAACACGGATTTCATAAAACCAGAACCATGTTACGCTTTACTATTGATGGTAAAAAAATTGACAATTTGGAGGTTATTGAATTTCCGGTGAGGCATCCACAAAAATAGCCCTTCCTAATTACTTTATAACACATATTAGTTAACAATCATATTTTAAACAATTTTAATACAAGAACGATGTCATTCCGAACGAGGTTCGAGGAGGAATCCCATCCTTATGAGATGTCTCGTCGCTCTTACTTCGCTCTGTCGACATGACAAAACACTATTTATCATTAAAATTCACTTAGAACTTACCTTAGTTACTAATTTTAGCACACTTGCCCGCGTTAGGGATTGCAGTGGTTAGCTTTTGGCGAGCGGACGCTTCGAGCCAAAACTATGAACGAAAAGCCCGACCTGTTCCTGAACTAAATTCAGGATAAAAGGTAACGCTAAAAACCCTAAAAAAGCACCAAGACTTCTATAGATTAACCGTAGATTTGCAGCGATTTAAAAACAGTAAACATATTATTTATGAGTCAAGTAAAAGAAAATGATACGGTAAAAGTACATTACACAGGAAAATTAAGCAATGGACAAGTTTTTGACAGCTCGTTAGAAAGAGAGCCTTTAGAAATTACATTAGGTCAAGGTGCACTTATTCCTGGTTTTGAAAAAGGTATTATTGATATGAAAGTAAACGAAAAGAAAACAATCAATATTCCTGTTGAAGAAGCTTATGGCGATGTACGACAAGAGTTGTTTTACGAAGTAAAGAAAGAACAACTTCCGCAAGATATGGCTCCTGAAGTAGGTATGGGTCTAGCATCTAAAGATGAACAAGGTAGAGAAACACAATTTCGTGTGGCTGAAGTTAAAGAAGATCATATTATTGTTGATGCTAATCACCCTTTAGCAGGACATGAATTAATATTCGATTTAGAAGTTATTGAAATAAAATAATAATTTATTTTATAGTATATAAAAAAACCCAAAGTTTTCACTTTGGGTTTTTTTCGCACTAATACTACTAAGATGTTAGGTTTATCGTAATCGATCTACAGATTTTACAAGATCTTCATCCTTCTTAATGGCTTTATTGGCTAAAACCAAAAACACGATAGAAATAATAGGAAGAAACATCCCAATACCTTTCTCAGAAACCGCCGTCTCTCCAGATATATTTAGAGATTGATATACAAAAAATCCTAGTAAAAAAAAGTTTAATATGATGTTAAGACGCCCCAACATAAATTGAGACTTCCTGTTTTTGTACTTAAATATAGTAATGATTGCTAATAATGCCGATGCTAAAAAAGCAACAAATACATAATTAACATCCATAGCAAATACTTTAAATTGGTCTGTTGTAGACCATAAATCAAACACAAAAATTAACCCCGCAGAAACTCCTGCAGCGATTAATAGATATATGGTTTGAATACGTTGTAGCATAAATTTTAAAAACTAGATGGCAAAAATAGTAGTTTCTTTTTTAAAATTAATACTAAAAATTAAAATAAAGTTGTATAATTGCATTATAAATCCTCAATAACCGCATTAACAGGTTATTAATTCTTCAGAATAAAATCATTATTTTCAGAATAACTCAAAATTTATTATTCAAATAAATATCACATATAAGCATCAATGTTTGAAATTTCACAATTAAAAGAAAAAAAACTCGCTGATTTACAGGAGATTGCAAGTAAACTGAACGTCCCAAAATACCGTTCTTTAAAAAAATTAGATTTAGTTTACCAAATATTAGACACTCAAGCTGCCGATCCAAAAGCGGTTTCAGCAGTTGTTGAACCTAAAAAACCTACTGACAATACAACTGAAAAACCTAAGCCAGTAGCTAGAAAACCTAGACAACGTGTACAAAAGCCTAAGCCTATTAAAAACATACCTAATAAGCCTGCTGAAAAAGCTCCAGAACTTCCTTTAGAAGAAGTAAAAGCTGTTGACAATAAAGTAGAAGAAACTAAAACAGTTGAAACTTCTGAAAAACCTAAAGCGCATGTTCCTAACAAAAGGGAAGAGCAAAAAACAGAGAATAAACCAAATCCTAGACCTCAAAACGATAGGAAAAACGATAATCAACAAAAACCTAAACCTAGACCTCAACAAAAAAGAGAACCTAATCACCAAAATAAAAATCAAAAAAACGGCAACGTACACAGTAATAATGGTAATAAGGATAGCCGAAACCGCTACCGTGAACCAGATTTTGAATTTGATGCCATTATTGAAAGTGAAGGCGTTTTAGATATTATGCAAGATGGGTATGGGTTTTTACGCTCATCTGATTATAACTATTTATCATCACCAGATGATATTTATGTATCGCAATCTCAAATTCGTTTATTCGGATTAAAAACAGGAGATACTGTTTTAGGACATGTAAGACCTCCAAAAGAAGGTGAAAAATATTTTCCTTTAATAAAAGTTAGTAGAATAAATGGCCAAAATCCTAATGTAGTAAGAGACCGTGTAGCTTTCGAACATTTAACGCCGTTATTTCCGCAAGAAAAATTCAACCTTGCCGAAAAACAAGCCACTATTTCTACAAGAATTATGGATTTATTTGCCCCTATTGGTAAAGGGCAACGTGGTATGATTGTATCGCAACCTAAAACGGGTAAAACCATGTTATTAAAGGATGTTGCTAATGCTATTGCAGCAAACCATCCAGAAGTTTATCAAATGATATTATTAATTGATGAACGCCCTGAAGAGGTTACAGATATGCAACGTAATGTACGTGGCGAAGTTATTGCTTCTACCTTTGATAAAGAAGCACATGAGCACGTAAAAATTGCTAACATTGTTCTTGAAAAAGCAAAACGTTTAGTTGAATGCGGTCATGATGTTGTGATTCTTTTAGACTCTATTACACGTTTAGCAAGAGCATACAATACCGTACAACCTGCATCTGGTAAAATATTAAGTGGCGGTGTAGATGCCAACGCGTTACACAAACCAAAACGTTTCTTTGGTGCAGCTCGTAACATTGAAAATGGTGGTTCTTTAACCATTATTGCTACAGCACTTACTGAAACAGGTTCTAAAATGGACGAAGTAATTTTTGAAGAATTTAAAGGAACGGGTAACATGGAATTACAATTAGATAGAAAAATATCTAACCGTAGAATTTTCCCTGCTATCGATTTAACATCTTCTAGTACGCGTCGTGACGACATCTTATTAGATGCGAACACGATACAACGTATGTGGGTAATGCGTAAATACCTTGCCGATATGAACCCTGTTGAGGCTATGGAGTTTATAAACGATCGTTTTAAACAAACCAGAAATAACGAAGAATTTTTAATATCCATGAACGGATAACAAAAATGAAACCTAGACACCAGCTTTAAGTTTCTAATACAATTGTATTCCCGTAAAACAGGAATCTAAACTAAACATTAAACTAACAACCACTAAGCCTCAGCAATTTATTGTTGAGGTTTTTTCATTTTGGGCGTTACCCCAAGGGTCGCGCTTTACGTTCATAGTTTTGGCTCGATGCTTCCGCTCGCCAAAAGCTAACCACTGCAATCGCTAACGCATTCATAATTTCGTTAATTAAAAATAAGCAAACAATTAAAACACGAACTTTTATAAAAACAAAAAACGACCACTTTAAAAGTGATCGTTTTCAAGTACTAATATTATTTTTTATAAATTAATAGTCATTTAAAAGATCTCTATATTCTTTTAAATCGGCTATATTCATTTTATTATCAAGATTCTTTATAAGAGAAATTAAATACTTAAGACTCTCTACTGGATTAGAATCGGCCTCTAACACAACACCTTCTTCAATTGGCTCATCGTCAATAATAGGAATAAGAAACGACTCATTAGCTTCTATGTGCTCGTAAGTCAATCTAAGTACTTTTACTACTAAAGGTATTTGTGCTTCTAAAGCAAATTCTCTTAATACCTTTAAATCTTCAATTAATGTATCTGTATTAATACCTGTTTCATCCAGGTTAGTCAGAATTTTGTCGATTAATTTAATTGCTTTTTTATTTTCCAAAAGGGTAAGATTATATAATTAATTAACTTTTTTATAATTGCAAATTTAAATTTTTAGAAATCAAAATCAGTCATTTTTTTATGATTTTGTTTGTTAAAATTTAATCATTTCAATAATTCTTTAAAAAAGCATTATAAAAAATGAATGCATACAAAAAAAGCTTTTCATTACTGAAAAGCTTTTAATAATTTATTTAAACTTTATTTATGTCTTATAAAGCAGCTACATGCTTAGCTAAACCAGATTTAAGGTTTGCAGCTTTGTTTGCATGAATAACATTTTTCTTAGCTAATTTGTCTAACATAGAAACAACAGAAGTAAATAATACTTCAGCTTCTTTCTTATCTGTTAACTCACGTAATTTTTTAATAGCATTACGAGTTGTTTTATGTTGATATTTATTAACTAAACGTTTCGCTTCGTTACTTCTAATTCTTTTTAATGCTGACTTGTGATTTGCCATTTTATTTTATTCTTTCTTTATTAAAAAATTGTAGCCCGTAGGGGAATCGAACCCCTCTTACCAGGATGAAAACCTGGCGTCCTAGCCGATAGACGAACGGGCCATTTGTTTAAGAGTGCGCAAAGATAAATTTAATTTACAAAACTGCAACTTAAAATTTATTTTTTTCAATACACATTACTTTCAAATAACTAACAATGTCTCCATTGCGGATGCAAAAATACAACTATTTTTAAATGTCGCAACACTAATATAATTTTTTTTAAAAAAAAATTATATTAGTACGCTTTTGCAAACAACACTCTACCTTTAGAAGGTTTTCCAGAGTACACACAAACACCTTCTTCTGCCTTCATTTCTAAAGGAATACATCTAATAGTTGCTTTAGTTTGCCCTTTTATTTCTTCTTCTGTTTCATTTGTACCATCCCAATGCGCAGAAATAAATCCTGTTTTTGTTTCTAAAACAGCCTTAAATTCGTCAAAAGTATTTACTTCTGTAATATGATTATCTCTAAAATCTAAAGCCTTTTTAAATAATGAGTCTTGTATCTCGCTCATTAAACCTTCAACTTTATCAATTAAAGTATCGAGTGCAACTACCTCTTTAGTTAAAGTGTCTCTTCTAGCTAATTCTACCGTACCGTTTTCTAAATCTCTTGCGCCTATAGCAATTCTTAAAGGCACACCTTGCAACTCATGTTGTGCAAACTTAGCTCCTGGTCTAAATGTATCTCTATTATCAAACTTAACCGATATATTTTTAGCTCTTAAATCTTTCATAATGCCATTTACTACTTCTGTAATAGCATTAAGTTGTTCTTCATTCTTATATATAGGAATAATGACTACTTGATTTGGTGCTAAATTAGGAGGCAATACTAAGCCTTGATCATCACTATGTGTCATAATTAAAGCGCCCATTAATCTGGTGGATACACCCCAAGAAGTTGCCCATACATAATCTTGTTTCCCTTCTTTATTAGCAAACTTAACATCAAAGGCTTTTGCGAAATTTTGTCCTAAAAAATGAGATGTTCCTGCTTGCAACGCTTTTCCATCTTGCATTAATGCTTCAATACAAAATGTTTCATCGGCACCTGCAAAACGTTCACTCTCCGTTTTCACCCCTTGTACAACAGGTATTGCCATGAAGTTTTCAACAAAAGTTGCATATACATTATTCATTAATTTAGCCTCTGTCAAAGCTTCTGCTTTTGTTGCATGTGCCGTATGTCCTTCTTGCCATAAAAACTCAGCTGTACGTAAAAACAGACGTGTACGCATTTCCCAACGTACGACATTGGCCCATTGGTTAATTAACAATGGTAAATCTCTATAAGATTGCACCCAACCTCTAAACGTATTCCATATAATAGCTTCACTGGTAGGGCGAACAATTAGTTCCTCTTCTAACTTAGCTTCTGGATCTACTCTTAATTTCCCAGGTTTATCAGGGTCATTTTGCAATCTATAGTGTGTTACTATGGCACATTCTTTTGCAAAACCTTCGGCATTTTTTTCTTCGGCTTCAAATAAACTTTTTGGCACAAATAATGGAAAATAAGCGTTTTGATGTCCAGTTTCTTTAAACATTCTATCTAATTCTGCTTGCATTTTCTCCCAAATTGCATAGCCATATGGCTTAATTACCATACAACCTCTAACGGCCGAATTCTCTGCAAGGTCTGCCTTTACAACCAATTCGTTATACCATTTTGAATAATCTTCTGCTCTACTGGTAAGTTTTTTGCTCATATAAATGTTTTGGCACAAATATTGTGACTATGTTAAATATAAAAATAGTTCAGCAAAACTAACTATTTTTGTTATGTCCAACAATTAAATTCTATAGATATGCAACTTAATGACTACTTAAAACGAAAAATGCCATTCTTAGCAGCAATTACTTTGCTGCTTGGTTTATCATCATGTGGATCATACCAATATGTTGGTGTAGATAGTGATGGAATTTATGGTGACAATACAGTTAGAGTAATTCAACAAGAGACTGCAGCTGTCGAAGTACCTAATGAGAATAACAATAGTTATTATAAAAACTATTTTAAAAATAAATCGCTAGAAGCTGATTATTTTATTTCTAATAATGAAATCTTCACAGATATTGATTCGTATGAAAGTAATAATTATATTGAAAATGATTCTTTAATCGATACTAATGATTACCAAGGTTATGCTGGCTGGGGACAAGACAGCAATAGTGTTACTATAAACTATATAGACAACGGTTGGAATAACTGGGGTTGGAATGGTGGCTTTGGCTATGGTATAAATAATTGGGGCTGGGGTTATAACGGATGGAACAATTGGGGCTGGAACCGATGGAATAACTGGGGCTGGAACGGTGGTTTTGGTTGGGGCTGGAACGATCCTTTTTGGTGCTCTCCTTTTTACGGTGGTGGTTTTTATGGTGGTTGGGCTTATAACGGTTGGGGCTACAGAAACAGAGGTTTCTATGGCAATAGCAACAGATATTACACAAGAAATAATACTTCCTTCAATGCAAGCAGAAGAGGTAGTTATGCTTCAGTAAATAACAGAAATTTAATTAGCAGGTCTAGTAACATTAATAGACGTAGTAGTATTTCTAATACTCAAAACAGAACAGCTATTTCAAAATATAACACTTCTAGAAGAAACAGTTCTTCTACTATTGCCAACAGAAATACAACACGATATTCAACAAGCGGTAACACCGTTAGACGAAGTTCTAATACTGCAACAAGAAATTACAGTCCAAGAACTCAATCTGGCAATACAACGATGCGGAGAAGTACTTCGGTAAGAACACCGTCTTCAAATTCAACATCAAGAGCAACATCTTCTAATGTACGAAGAAGTTCAAGTTCAACTTACACACCATCTAGAAGCAATTCTAGCTATAGTAGATCTTCATCATCTTCAAGAAATTCTAGTTACACACCTAGCAGAAGTAGTTCTTCAAGTTCAAGTTCAGCTTCAAGGTCTTCAAGCAGTAGCAGTAGAAGTTCTAGTGGAAGCTCAAGAAGTTCTGGTTCTTCAAGTGGTGGAAGACGTCGCTAAATCTTATAAAAAACAATAAAAAAATACACATGAAAAAGTTAAATTTACTGTTCATAGGGTTGCTTTCTATGTCCACAATATACGCACAAGACATTAGTGATGCACTACGTTATTCACAAGATGAAATTCAAGGATCAGCCCGTTTTAGAGCCTTAAGCGGTGCTTTCGGAGCCTTAGGTGGCGACATGAGTGCTGTTAGTTTAAATCCTGCTGGATCAGCTGTTTTCAGCCAAAGTCACGCATCATTCTCATTATCAAATATAGACACCGAAAATAACTCACAATACTTTAATGGATTAAACATATCTAATGATTCAAATTTTGACATAAACCAAGGAGGTGCTTCTTTTGTATTTGCTAGCAATAATAATTCACCTTGGAGAAAGTTCACCATTGGCATAGCCTATGAAAGAACTAACAATCATAATGATAACTGGAGAGCTATTGGAACAAACACAAATAATCAATCTATTGATTTATATTTTTCAAATTATGCAAATGGTGTTAGACTAGGAGATATTTCTTTAATTGGTGATGAATTTATAGAAGATGCATATCAAGATATAGGAAATGTTTTTGGTTTTCAACATCAACAAGCATTTTTAGGTTATCAAGCATTTATACTTGAACCAGATTTGGATGATGATGACAACACAACGTATTCATCAAATTTAGGAGATGGTACTTTCCAACATGATTACTCTTATTTTGCTACTGGATATAATGGAAAAGTTACATTTAACATAGCTACTCAATATGAAGATAATTTATATTTAGGGCTAAATTTAAATTCGCATTTTATAGATTATCAACGTTCAACATTTCTTTCTGAAGACAACAACAATTCTAACTCTTTAATTAATTTTATTGACTTTGGTAACACATTATCTACTACAGGAAACGGATTTTCATTCCAATTAGGAGGTATTATAAAATTAAGCCCTGAGTTTAGAGTAGGCATAACTTATGATTCGCCAACATGGTACACTATTGAGGAAGAAACAACACAATCGATAAATACTAATTTAGCAGATTCTGATATTGATTTTATTGGTGATATTATAAATATTTACCCTCAATACAAATTACAAACACCAGCAAAACTAACAGGTAGTTTAGCATATGTTTTTGGAAAACAAGGTTTATTAAGTTTTGATTATTCTACAAAAGATTACAGTGCTACCAAATTTAAACCAGAAAATGATTATATAGATTTAAATAGTGACATTACAAATGTATTAACTACAGCATCAACCTATAGATTAGGAGGAGAATATAAAGTGAAACAATTTAGTTTTAGAGGTGGTTACCGCTTTGAAGAAAGCCCATATAAAGATGGTGTTACAGTAGGCGACTTAACAGGTTATTCTTTGGGGGTTGGCTTTAATTTTGGAAACACAAAACTAGACTTAACTTATGACCAATCTGAACGTTCATCGGCAATACCTCTTTATAATATTGGCTTAACAGATGCAGTAAACATTAATAGAATAAACTCAAATTTAACACTATCTTTAAGTTTCAATATTTAAAAAATAGTGTTACAAAATACTCAAAAAGCTTGAACTTAAATAGTTCAAGCTTTTTTATTTAAATGTAATTTATTCAGTTTTTATCAGACAAACAGATTACAATTAATTGTTTGTTAAGATAAAACATAAGAAAACGGAATTACTTATCTTTGCAGACTTAAAACGCGACTTTTTTATAGATGAAAATTGACAATAACATAGAAGAATATGACTCTTTAGGAGAAGACCATATTGGAACTTTATCAAATACACCGCTTCGAACGGATGCTTTTAAGCTTTCTAACGAAGAAAAAATAGATATCATTAAAGACGATGTTCGCCATATTATGGAAACATTAGGGCTTGATTTAACTGACGATAGTTTAAATGGCACACCAAATCGTGTTGCAAAAATGTTTGTTAATGAGATTTTTGGAGGCTTAGATCCTAAGAAAAAACCAAAGGCTTCAACGTTTGATAATAAATATAAATATGGCGAAATGCTAGTTGAAAAAAACATTACTGTTTACTCAACTTGCGAACACCATTTACTACCTATTGTAGGAAGAGCTCATGTTGCATACATTTCAAATGGTACTGTAGTTGGCTTATCAAAAATGAATCGTGTGGTTGATTATTTTGCAAAACGTCCGCAAGTTCAAGAACGTTTAACCATACAAATTGTAAAAGAATTACAAGAGGTTTTAAACACACAAGATGTTGCCTGTGTTATTGATGCTAAACATTTATGCGTTAACTCAAGAGGTATTAGAGATATTGAAAGTAGTACCGTTACTTCAGAATTTGGCGGAAAATTTAAAGAAGAAACAACACGTAGAGAATTTTTAGATTACATTAAATTAGACACTAAGTTTTAATCTAACCTATTTTTATAATAGTATAACAATAAACGGCTCAAGAAATTACAGATGCAGTTATATCAACATAATCCAATAAAATTATACAATTCACTTACGGGAACAAAAGAAACCTTTAAACCTATTACCGAAGGTTATATAGGCATGTATGTTTGTGGACCTACAGTTTATAGTAATGTGCATTTGGGAAATGTTAGAACCTTCATGTCTTTTGATATGATTTTTCGCTATTTAAAACATTTGGGTTATAAAGTTCGTTACGTAAGAAATATAACAGATGCAGGTCATTTAGAAAATGATGCTGATGCAGGTGAAGATAAAATAACAAAAAAAGCACGTTTAGAACAAATAGAACCGATGGAAGTCGTGCAACGCTACACAGTCGATTTTCATAACATTTTAAACACGTTTAATTTTCTTCCGCCAAGTATAGAACCTACTGCAACAGGTCATATTATAGAACAAATTGAACTTATAGAAACCATTATTAAAAATGGGTTTGGTTACGAAGTAAATGGTTCAGTTTATTTTGATGTACACAAGTTTAACGAAACCAAAGATTACGGTATACTTAGTAAGCGTAAGCTTGAAGATTTAATACATAACACCCGTGAATTAGACGGACAAAGCGATAAAAAGAATCCGCAAGATTTTGCTCTTTGGAAAAAAGCCGAACCTCAACATATTATGCGATGGCCATCTCCTTGGAGTGATGGATTTCCAGGTTGGCATTTAGAATGTACAGCCATGAGTACGAAATATCTTGGTGAACAGTTTGATATTCATGGTGGTGGTATGGATTTAAAATTCCCGCATCACGAATGTGAAATAGCTCAAAACGAAGCTGCCAAAGGAAAAAGCCCTGTAAATTACTGGATGCATGCTAATATGCTAGAGTTAAACGGACAACGCATGTCTAAATCTACAGGAAATACAGTAAATCCAGATGAATTACTTTCTGGAAATAATAACTTTTTCAGTAAAGCATATGCGCCAAGTGTGATTCGTTTTTTTATAGCACAATCGTCTTATAGAAGTGTATTAGATTTAACCGATGATGGTTTATTAGCCAGCGAAAAAGGGTTTTACAGACTTATGGATGGCGTTAATTTATTAGATAGCTTAACAGCTTCTGAAACGTCTTCAATTGATATTAGTGCATGGAAACAAAAATGTTATGATGCCATGAACGACGATTTTAATTCGCCTATTTTAATTGCGCATTTATTTGAAGCTACTAAATACATTAATCAAATTAAAGATGGTAGTGAGACATTAACTGCTGAAGATTTAACTACTTTAAAAGACACTGTAAACAGTTTTGTTTTTGATATTTTAGGATTAGAAAACGTGACTAAAAAAGATTCTGGAAGCGATAAACTTTCTGGAGCGGTTGATATTTTAATTAAGTTACGACAAGAAGCTAGAGCTAATAAAGATTTTGCTTTGTCTGATAAAATTCGCGATGAATTAGCTGAAGCAGGTATTCAGCTTAAAGACGGTAAAGAAGGCACAACGTTTTCTGTTAATTAGTTGCTTTGTCATTCCTGCGCAAGCAGGAATCCATTATAAATCTGAAATAAAATCAAACAGATTCCTGCCTACGCAGGAATGACAATAGCATGTTAAAAAAACTACTCATAGCTCCATTTTTGTTTTTGATAAAAGTGTATCAAACACTAATATCGCCATTAACACCTGCTACCTGTAGATTTCAACCAACTTGCTCACATTACAGCAAAGAAGCTTTACAAAAACATGGATTAATTAAAGGAGGCTGGTTAGCTATAAAACGTATTTTTAGTTGCCATCCTTGGGGAGGTTCTGGGTATGATCCTGTGCCTTAAAAACCTACAAAAAATACTAACTCTTAATCAAACCTTATAGCCTTCACAGGAGATATTTTGGTTATAATATAAGATGGAACTAAAAGCATAATTAAACACAAAATAAGCGTTCCTAAGTTTAAAGCTAACACATAACCAAAACTTATATAAACAGGAGCTTCAGTAACATAATACACACTTGGATCTAACGGAAACAACTTAAAGTATTTTTGAGCAAACAGTATACCTAAACCTAAAATATTCCCCCATAATAATCCTAAGAAAATTAAATACGAAGCATTATATAAAAACAATTTTCTAATACTCCAATTATTACTTCCTAAGGCCTTTAATATACCTATCATTTGTGTGCGTTCAAGTATTAAAACAAGTAATGCTGTTATCATATTTATGCCAGCAACCAAAATCATAATACCAATAATACCGTAAATATTTTTGTCAAATATTTTTATCCACTCGAAAATTGAGGCATATTTATCACTTACTGTTTGCGTATTAAAAGTAGATGGTGTGTTTTTATAAACTTCAATACCTTTTGTTTGTAAGTCATCAAAATCATCAATAAACACTTCAAAGTTACCTATTTGATCTTCTTTCCATTTATTAACACGTTGAATATGACGAATATTCCCAATTAAAAATTGTTTATCTAAGTCCTGAAAACCAGAATTATAAATACCAACAATATTAAAAGTTATAATATTAGGCAGTTTTTCTGTGTCTTCTTTTAAAAATACCATTTGAAAGGTATCATTAATTTTAAAACCCAATCGGTTAGCTAAATATTGCGAAATTAAAACCTCTTCACTCCATTTTTTATCGAAAATTGGCAACCTACCTTCAATTAAAAACTCTTTAAAATATTTCCAATCATAATCAGTTCCTACCCCCTTTAAAATAGCACCTTCAAAATCAGTTTCAGTACGAATAACTCCAAATTTAGTTGCCACCGCTTGAATATGAGTTATACCTTCAACCGATTTAAATTCTGGGTAAAACTTTTGTTCTTTAGATATAGGAAACAAACTTTCTTGTGAATTGTTACTATCGTAATTAGAAATAATAACATCGCCATTAAACGCCACAACTTTGTCGCGTATTTTTTGTTGCAAACCAATACCTGTTGCAATAGCAATCATCATAACTATAATACCAATAGCAATTGCAGCAATACCAATTTTTATTATTGGTGCCGATATGCTACTTTTATACGCTTTACTACCAATAATGCGTTTTGCTATAAAAAACTCGTAATTCAATTTATACAATGAGGTTTAATATTTTCAAAAATACAGTTTTATTATTTGTTTTAGTAATGATTTCTTGTGCAAACTTATCGAAATCTGAAGCTGGAAACCAGAACTCTGAAGTTGCCAAACAGAAGGAGGTTATAAATGAAGTAAAAAAAGATACAGGTATTATTGTTGGTGCAAATCAAACAACCTCTTATTTACCTCTATTAAAAGGAAAACGAGTTGGAATTGTAGCGAATCAAACAAGCGTAATTTTTAAAAAGGGTATAGATTCAATTCTTTTATTTGATCCCGAAACAAGAGAAACAAAATTAGAAAAACTTGTAAATCACAATACGCATTTAGTAGATTCTCTAATAACTCTAAACATAAATATAAAAACAGTATTTGCTCCCGAACATGGTTTTAGAGGAACTGCAGATGCTGGCGAACATGTAAAAGATGGTATAGATACCAAAACCCAATTACCTATTGTTTCTCTTTACGGAAAAAACAAAAAGCCATCGCCCGAGCAACTTAAAAACATAGACATCATCATTTTTGATATTCAAGATGTAGGCGCTCGATTTTATACGTATATCTCGTCGCTACACTATGTTATGGAAGCTTGTGCTGAAGCGAACATTCCTGTAATTATTTTAGACAGACCAAACCCTAACGGACATTATATTGATGGTCCTATTTTAGAAACTGCTCATTCAAGTTTTGTTGGCATGCATCCAATTCCCGTAGTGCATGGTATGACTATTGGCGAATATGCGCAAATGATTAACGGCGAAAAATGGTTAACAAATGGTATACAATGTGAATTAAACGTAATCTCTTTAAAAAACTACAACCATAATCTAAGTTATAATTTACCAATATATCCGTCTCCTAACTTACCAAACGATAAATCTATTAACCTGTACCCTAGCTTGTGTTTTTTTGAAGGCACAAATGTAAGCGCAGGAAGAGGTACAAAGTTTCCTTTTCAAATTTTTGGAAGTCCATTTTTAAATGCGGAATTATATGATTTTGAATTTACTCCGCAACCAAATTTTGGCTCGAAATATCCAAAACATCAAGATAAATTATGCTTTGGTAAAAATTTAATCTTAACAGAAAATCTTAATACTTTGAATTTAGGTTGGCTTATTGAAGCTTATAATAACTCTAAAAATAAAGATGATTTTTTCAACGCATTCTTTACAAAATTAGCTGGTACCAAAAAGCTACAACAACAAATTGAAACTGGCTTAGGTGAAACTGAAATAAAAGCAACATGGCAAGAAGGCTTAAAAATCTTCAGAAAAACAAGAGCTAAATATTTAATTTATAAATAGATTATTAAACTTTAATCCGTTTTTTCATATCTTCAACAATATTAAAAGCGGCAGGACATATAGCTACATTCTTTAATGTTAAATTAGAAATTTGCTGAAACTTTTTTCTATCAGTGTGCGGAAACTCTCGACAAGCTTTTGGTCGTACATCGTAAATAGAACAATAATTATCGGCTCCTAAAAAGGTACAAGGTACACTTTGCAACACATAATCGTTTTCCTCATCAATTCGCAAATACTGACTTATAAATTGCTGTGTTTTCATTCTAAAATGTTTAGCAATTCTATCTACATCTTTATCGGTAAACAACGGTCCGGTGGTTTTGCAGCAATTAGCACATTTTAAACAATCGGTGCGCTCAAATTCTTCCTCATGTATGTCTTCCATCACATAATCTAAATTTTTAGGCGTCTTCTTTTTTAGCTTCGCGAAGAATTTTTTGTTTTCGTTATGCTTATCTTTGGCGAGCTTTGGAAGATTATTTATAATGTCTTGCATGGTGCAAAAATAATATATTTATTATGAGATTTCCGCCTTTGCGGAAATGAAAAAATAGCATTATTAATGAAAGACCTTTTCGGCAACGCCTTATTAGATTATCAAAACGAAGATTATACCGAAGACATTATTACTTCTACAAGTATTTCTGATGAGGACACATTACCTCTACCCTATTTATTTCGTGATTTTGAAGAGATGCCCAAATTAGAACAACAAGCTTTAAAATTAGCAAAAGGTAGTATTTTAGATGTTGGCTGCGGTGCTGGAAGTCATAGTTTGTATTTACAAGAAAAAGGTTTAAAAGTTAAAGCAATAGATATCTCAAAAGGTGCAATTGAAGTAACAAAACAACGTGGCATTTTAAATGCTGAAGTGAAAAACATTTTAGATGAAACTGAAACCTTTGATACTGTTTTATTACTAATGAATGGTACAGGTATCTTTCAAAAATTAACTCAAGTTTCAAAACACTTAACGCATTTAAAAAGTCGGTTAAAACCTAACGGACAAATTTTAATAGATTCATCGGATATTAAATATATGTATGAAGATGAAGATGGCGGTTATTGGATGGATACCAACTCTAGTTATTATGGTGAACTTGATTATTTCCTTTCTTACAAAGGCGAAAAAGAAGCTCCTATGAAATGGTTGTATTTAGATTTTAAAACATTAGAACTCGCCTGTGAAACCGTTGGATTAAAATGTGAATTGGTTTTAGAGGGTGAGCATTTTGATTATTTGGCGAAGTTGAGTTGATTTATCATTCCTGCGAAGGCAGGAATTTTATAAATTGAAACTTCATATTCTATCTCTAATAAGAAATGACTAAATCAATGCTTAATATTTTCTTTAATATATTTTCGCAATATTTTTTTGTAATACTTTCTCAATTCTTTTGAAACTTCATCCTCTTTAATCTCTTTTGAAATAGTTATTGCATTTAAATATATTGTCGTTTTACTATCTTTAAACGAAACCATAGAAAATCTTAAATCTTTAATAGTATCTTTATCCAATATTAATTCATCAATACTATAAAAATTAAAAACTTTAGGGTTATGGGTATTAAATGTTGAATCAGGAACTACGGAAACCTTCATTTTTCCCATTTCGCTTAAAACATCTTGTTGACTTATTTTTACATTAATTCTATTCTTAAAAAACCTAACATTTCCTTTCGATGAAAAATAAAAATCGTAGTAAAAAGGTCGTGATGTAGCCATAAAAACCAAAATAGTTGGCAACAATAAAAGTATTGGATTTATTACTATTTTATTAAAATGAAGTCTATCAAAAATAAAAATTCTTTTCAAGAAATAATATGCAATTGGCAAAATTGATAATGCTATATAATCGGTATAGTCAATAACTCTTGTTATTTTAATAAAAGTGATTGCATTATAAAATTCTATAAAGTCTTGAGAAAAAGGTGATTTCCAAAAAATAAAAAACACGCCTGTTAAAATTACATTCCATTTAATTGCTTTTGGAAATAAAAAACTTAAGAAAAATGGAAAAACTAATAAACCAATGAAATCGGAAAACTTACCAGTAAACCAATTTGAAAACTGCAATTTAAAAAAATGATCGTTAAAAAATAACAGAACTATTCCAAAAATAAAGATGTAATTTAATAAATAGTATTTTCTGTTTTCCATTTTAAAATATAATATTAAAGTCTATATCTATAATGCCCAATTATTTTAAAACTAAACAAACAATCTTCTAAAACTTGACCTCCTCCAATATTATGAACAATTAAATATCGTTTGCCATCATTAGATTTCTTATTAACTACAATACCTATATGAGTAATAGCACCTCCTAAATTCCAACAAACAACATCTCCAGGCTTATAATCATTTGGGTTTTTAGAGATTAGTTTCTCTGCGCCTTGTCTTTTAAAATACGTCATTAAATTAGGGACACGCCTGTGGTCAATATTTTTATCTGTAGTTTTTAAACCCCATGTTTTTGGATACAAATTAAAATGCGCTTTCATATCCTCATGTACTCCCTTTTGTAAATCGACACCTAATTTCCTGTAAGCTCTAATTACAACATCTGTACAAACGCCTTTATTAGACGGTACATCTCCGTTTGGGTACTCAATTGAAAAATAACTTGGATCGTAAGTAACCTTTTGCTTTGTTAATTCTAAAGCAGCATCAGAAAGTGTTAATTGCTCAACAATATTTTGAGCTTCAATAAAACTGAAACAAAAAATAAATAAAATGAAAAATAGTTTTTTCATAACACACGTATATTCATTCCTTTTATGAGATTCCCGCCTGCGCGGGAAAGACAAAAACTTAACTTTTTAGAAATCAAACTTAAAAGTAGCACCCGCTAAAAACTGAATACTTTGTACCGGAAAATTTTGCCAGCGTTGATAACCTTCATTAGCTATGTTATTTGCCTTTGCAAATACCGAAATTTGATCGTTTATATGATAACCAACATGTGCATTAGCATCAAAATAACTATCTAAAGTAACAGTAAACGGAGTTGCTGCAATAAGTTGATCATTTAAAAAGAATTGATCTTTTCGTTCTCCTACGTAGAATAAATTAGCACCAGCAAACCAATTTTCATCTATTTGGTAATCTAAAAACAGAGAACCTTTTACATCTGGTAAGTTCCAAGCTTCTGCTTCGTTGTCGGAAGAATAACTAAAATATTCCGCTTTCAATCCTAATTTAAAATTTCGGTTAACATCTACATTTATTTCTCCTGCAACCCCAAACGTATCTATATCATCATAAACGATTCCAAAAGAATTCCCATAAGTATAATTTTCTCCTGTAGTTGTTATATCATTATTTCTGTAAAGTGCTTTATTTCTATCTGCTATATAACGTCCGCTAATATTATAACTCATGTTACTAGACAACTTTCCTTTTAAACCTACATAAGCGTTATATAATTGGTCTGTTGGCGTTATAAATAACGTTGGTGAAACAAACTGATTCTCTGTTGCAAATCCGTAATACGAATTCTGAATTAAATCACCTTGAATACCTCCATAAGCAATCAATACATCGTTAACCAATCTGTAAGTAGCCGTTACATTTGGATAAATATAAAACTTGCTACCACTTGATTCTTTATCGTTTAAATAATAAGCAGAAAACCCAAGATTAACCGTTAAATCATCTTCTTTCATTTGATATGTTGGCGATATACCAACTTGGAAATTACCATAATTTAATTCGGTATTTGTGAAATAATTTCTATCAAACGTTCCGCCTAAATAATCTATTTTTATATCGGTTGATACCTCTACTCTATTTATTGGAATATCTACCGTTGCTTTTGCTATAAATCTATTTTCACCTGAACCTTGGTTATCTCCAAAACGTCTAAAAAAGAAACTTCCTGAATTAATATAAGTATCTTCAAAACTAATATCACCACCAAAATGTGCATTAAAAAACGAATGATTGACTTCAATGCCATCTGTTTGCGCTTGTGGAATTATAGATTTCGGCACACCATACCAATTATACATTTGATGCTGAAATCCTGCTTCTACATTCCACGCTAAATCACGTAAACGAGAGGCATAATTCACATTAATTTTTGAGTTTGAAAAATTATCATCAAAAGATAAACCTTCAATACCACCGGCAGAAGAATGATGACTTAAATAGCCTCCAACACTTTCATTTCTGCTAATAGCATGATTTAAATAAACTTCGCCTAAAATAGTAGTATAGGTTCCTACTCCTAAAGTTGCATAATTATCATATAACTTTATAGGTTTTGCCTTTTCTACAACCGCTGCTTTTCCTTTTGCAGGTGTAAATGTTGATGCTACTGGAAATGAAAATATATTATACTTAATATCCTTTTTTGTTTCTGTAGTTTCATCTTCTAAAGACGGAATTTCTTTTACCTTAAAAGCATCAGAAATAGATGGCGTATATGGTTTTACAACATCTATCACACCTGTATTAATGGTGTCGTTCTTTCTGCTTTGAGAAAAACCTAAAAATAGGGTTAATGTAAAAACCGTTGTTAATATTTGTTTTATGTGCTTTCGCATATTTTATTTGTTTTTTTATTTGATTGACTCCTAATCATTCCCACGAAATCGGGAATCCACATTATAATAATTCAGGTTTTATTTTATAAGATTCCTGCCTTCGCAGGAATGACAATTTAACTCGAACTAAGAATTAATTCTCTTCAGTTTGTATAGATGAATTTGTTTTAGCTTCTTCCGTTTTTATTTTGCTTAATTCCGCTTTGGCTTCATCAACAACATCGTCAAATTCTTTAAAATTTTCAATAACACTTTCTAAAATATAAGTGGCTTGAAACGCATCATTTAAAGCATAAAAATTCTTTGCCATTAATACTAAACCTTTGGCACTATAATATTTGTAAGCTGAAAAATCTTTAGCTAATTTTTGTACTGATTTATTAGAAGCTTCGTATTTACCTTCTTTATTTTTAAAATAAGCATTGTAATATAAAGCTTCAGCTGCTGCTTCACCTGTTGCTGTTTTTTCAACTTCTGCATAAGCCACTTTTGCTCGGTCTTCATTTCCTGTTTTTATAGCAGAACGTGCAATAATAATGTGCGCATCACTTTTAATTTTATTATCAATTTTTGATTTTTTCAATACTTTTTCAGCATAAGAAACCGCATCATCATAGTTTTCTAATTGATAATTAGCTTTCATTAAATTAGATTGCGCAAATACTACATTCTGCGGAAAATCAGCTTCTTCCTCTAAGGTTTTCAATAAAGGTATGGCAGTATTCCAATTTTTAGATTCTAAATAAAACTGAGATAAACGTGATAAAGCTTCCTCTGAATATTCACTTCTTGAGGCATCTACAACATATTTATAATGTGGTGCTGCATTTGCAAGTAAGTCTTTTTTATAATACAATTGTGCTACATAAAAATGAGCCTGTAAAGTGTGTATACCGTTTGGAAACTCATTTAAATAACCGTTAAATTGTTTGATGGCCTTATCGGTATTATTATCTAAATATTGTTTTTCGGCAGCTTCGTAAGTAGCATTATCTAAATCGGCATCGGTAACCTCTACATAATCTAAAGTCCGTACCCAAGCCGCATAATCATCAACACGTCCTAAATCGATATAAATTAAACGTGCCGTAGAAACTGCTTGAACCGCCTCTGGAGTTCCTGGGTAACTACCTGCAACCTTCTTGAATTTGGTTAATGCAAGATCATTTTCACTTCCGTTATAATAAACCAATCCTTGACGCAACAACGCTTTTGGTACAAAAGAACTCATTTTATACTCGCTACTTAAACGATTATAAACCTGCATAGCTTTATCTGTTTCATTCGCTTTTACATAAGAATTCCCTAATTCGTATAAGGCATCATCACGTAATTTAGATTTTGGATATTTAGAAATAAAGTCATCTAACTCTTTTATTTTTTTTGAAGATTGCCCCGCATACCCAATACTTATTGCTTTTTGAAAAAAGGCATAATCTGATTCTATCTCGCTTAGCTTAATAGCTTTTTCGTAAGCATTAATAGCGTTGGTATATTCACTAGACACAAAATAAGCATCTCCCAATCTTAAATAGGCATCATTTAATCTTACTTTATCATCTTTCCTTTTAGAAATAAATTGATTAAAATATTGAGTTGCTTGTGGGTAATTTTTCAACTTAAAATACGTGTAAGCTAAGTTATAATCTATATTTTCTATTTCTGGTGTTGATGTCGACTCGGGTTGCTGTTGAAACTGTTTAAAACCAACTAAAGCATCATCATAATTAGTTAAATTATAATCGGCTTCAGCTTTCCAAAACATTGCTCGTGCTGTGTATTTGGGATCTCTAGGTTCTTTTAAAGACGCATCAAAAAGTGATTCTGCATCTAAATACTGATTTTCATTATACAATTCAACACCTCTATAAAAAGCTACTTTTTGATAAGCCACTTTATTTTCGAAACTATTTTTTCCTTTTAATAGTTTCAAAGCTTCTTTATAGTTTTTTGATGTGATGTAAGAATCAATCAAAAGCGTTTCAACTTCATCTTTATAACTCGTATTCGGATACTTTTCTAAATAACCAGCTAAAACTTGAGGAGCCGATTGATACGGATTCCCGATTTCATAACTAATTTTAGCATAATTTAACCAAGCATCTTCTTGAATTTTTAAATCGAAATCCATTTGAGACGCATTTCTAAAGGCATTTAAAGCTTCTTGTTTTTTATCAAGATTTATGTAGCTCTCTCCTAAATGATAATAGGCATTTTGAGCAATAGCATTATTACCTCCGATTATTTTATTAAACTCTGAAATAGCCGTTTCATAATCGCCTTGTTTATAATGCGCATACCCTAATTGATAATAATCTGTATTATTCCATTTTGCCGTTCTATCACGTTTTCCTTTTTTTCCTTTATATGCTGTTAGAAAAGGAATAGCTTCAGCATACTGTTTTAAATTAAAATAGCTTTCACCTATTATTTTAGAAAGTTCAGATACTTCATCCGTGTCACTAGTTTCTAATCGTTCTTTAGCAAGGGTAATAGCTTTTTCAAAATTTCCGAGTTTAAAATTTAAATCGGCTTGATAATACGATAGCTTTTCTTTGTATCGTTCTTGATCGCTTACTTGATCGAAATATTCGTTTGCTCTATCATAATCATCGCCTTCATAAGCCATAAAACCTATATAGTATTTTGCTTGCGACCCATATTCTGGAGTGTTTTCAACTTTACTTAAATACTTTTTAGCAACTTTATATTGCTTTGTTGAAAATGCGGTGTAACCATTATTAAAATAGAACTTTTGCTTTTCTTTTTTACCTAATGCATTTTCGTCTACTTTATTATACCATTTTCTGGCATAAGCATATTTTCCATTCGTAAAATAATAATCGGCAACATCAACAAAAGCCGTATTTCTTTTAGTACTAGTTGGATAATCTTTAACAAAATCTTCAACTAAACTATCGGCATTTTGTTGGTTTAAACGCACCGCACAATTTGCTATATAATATGCACAATCTGATTGCAACACTTCTTCTTTAGCTGTTTTTTGTACATTTCCAAACAACGATTTCGCAGCAAGGTATTGTTGATTATTATAAAGAGACAACGCCTTCTGATAATCTACTAAACTACTTGTATATGTGGCAGATTGCTGTGCTATAATCTGGAAACTAAAACTTATAGCCAATAGTAATAAGACAATATTTTTTTTAGTCATTAATGATTCGTTTTTAATTTGATATTCAAAGATAATTCAATCTAAAAGCTATAACGCAACAATCGTGCTATAATTATAAACCGAGTTATTAAATGTTTGAAATTGACAGAAGACAGGAGTTGGAAGACAGAAGCTAGATGTTTTTGCAACAACTATTTTAAATTTTTAGCGTTTAACTTTCAACTTTTAACTAATTAATAATACATTTACAACACTTTAAAAATCATTTCAATTTATGCCAGACCCTATTTTACAATTAAAAGACGCTTCCATTTTTCAAGGTGAAAGTTTAGTGCTTTCTAATGTTAATGTAGAAATTAATAAAGGTGACTTTGTATACTTAATTGGAAAAACAGGAACTGGTAAAAGTAGTTTTATGAAAACACTTTATGGCGATTTACCTTTAACTGAAGGCGACGGACATATAGTCGATTTTAATTTAAAAACACTTAAAGAAAAAGAAATTCCGTTTTTAAGACGAAAATTAGGCGTTGTGTTTCAAGATTTTAAATTACTAACAGATAGAACCATCAACGATAATTTATTGTTTGTTTTAAAAGCTACAGGCTGGAAAGACAAAACTGAAATGAATACACGCGTCGAGGAAGTTTTAACAAAGGTTGACATGAAAACAAAAGGGTTTAAATATCCGCATGAGCTTTCTGGTGGTGAGCAACAACGTATTGCCATAGCCAGAGCTTTACTTAATAACCCAGAACTTATACTTGCCGATGAACCTACAGGAAACCTAGATCCGCAAACAAGCGTTGAAGTTATGGAGGTTTTACAAGAAATTAATAAAAACGGCAACACCATATTAATGGCTACACACGATTATGCATTGCTTTTAAAATACCCAAGTAAAACTTTAAAGTGTGATGAGAATGCTGTTTATGAGGTGGTACAGAGGAAAGGTTAAATATGTATAAAACAATAAAGAATAGTTTAAAAGCTTTAATTCCGAAATCATTTCTTTTTAAAAACGAACTGTTTTTTCGAAAATTTCATGGTGCATTTTATCTTGGAAAAAATCACCAATGCAATACTTGTGACAAACAATTGAAATCTTTTATCACATTAGAAAACAAAGATTTATTATGTCCTTTTTGTGGAAGTTTATCTAGAAACAGAAGACTTTGGCAACTACTTAATGATAACGATTCTATAAACGGAAATATTCTTCACTTTTCACCATCAAGAAGTCTTTATAGAAATTTCAAAAAAGAAAAAAGCATTACATATTATAGCTCCGATTTTGAAGATGAGTTTTTAGCCGATTATAAGTTTGACATTACTAATATTGAACAAGAAAACGAAAAATTTGACACGATTATCTGTTATCATATTCTTGAGCACATTATTGAAGACAAAAAAGCCATGTCTGAACTTTACAGAGTTTTAAATCCAAATGGCACTATATTTATACAAACACCGTTTAAAGAAGGTGATATTTATGAAGATTTTTCTATTATTACTCCTGAAGATAGAGAAAAACATTTTGGACAAAACGACCATGTTAGAATCTATTCTGTTGGAGGATTAAAAGAACGACTAGAAAATATAGGTTTTAAAGTGCAGATTGAAAATTTTGATAAACATTCAGATGATTTATTCGTTGGTTTTAAATCTCCTGAAACTGTATTAATTGCTAAAAAATAATGCTTTCAATTTTAATCCCAACATATAATTACAATGTTTATCCCCTAGCTTGTCAATTAGAACAGCAAGCTCGTGACGCTAATATTGTATTTGAGATTATTTGTTTTGATGATGGCTCTAAATCGCAACTTAATTCAAAAAACAACTCTATTAATTCTTTAAATAATTGTAGTTTCAATGAACTTTCAATTAATATTGGCAGAAGTGCCATTAGAAACTTATTAGGGAAAAATGCTAAATATGAAACTCTATTATTTATTGATGCGGGTACCTTGCCAAAAAATGATACTTTTATAAAAAACTATTTATCCTTAATTTCAAAAGAAGTAGTAAGTGGAGGCATGACTCATTTAAAGAAAGAGCCGGAAGCAAAGTATAAACTTCGATGGATTTACACTAAAAAAAGAGAATCTAAAACTTTCTGCTCTTCAAATTTTATGATAAAAAAACAGACTTTTTTAAATTTTCCTTTTGATGAAACCTTAAAACAATATGGCTATGAGGATGTGCTGTTTTTTGAAACATTAAAGACGAATAATATTGATATTTATTCGTTTAACAATCCAGTAGTTCATGAATGTGATGATGATGCTAACACATTTCTTATAAAAACAGAAAAAGCCATTTGCAATCTGAAAAATTTAATAAAACAAAACAAATTAAATAAAAATCAATCAACAATCATTAAATATTATTTATATATTAAAAAATTAAGAATAAAAAATATCATAGGCAAATTATTTAAGTTATCTAAACCTCTTTTAAGTAAAAACTTAAGATCTAAACATGCTTCTTTATTATTCTATGACGCTTATAGATTAGGATATTTATGTTCTTTATAAAACTATTTTAAATGCCATATTTCTCTGTAATAATACCATTATATAATAAAGAAAACTTTATTGAATCAACTTTAAAAAGTGTTCTTAACCAAGATTTTCAAGATTTTGAGGTAATTATTGTTGATGATGGTAGTACAGACAAAAGTTTAGAAACAGTAAAATTAATTAAAGACTCCAGAATAGCTATTATTCAACAAACAAACAAAGGAGTTTCTTTTGCAAGAAATAAAGGGATTCAAATTGCCAAGGCTAATTACATAGCCCTATTAGATGCTGATGATTTCTGGCATACAAATCATTTATCAGAGCTAAAAAAACAAATAAATTTATTCCCTGACGCCGGATTGTATTGTAATAATTATGAAGTTTTGTATTCAAATAATACTTGTAAGAAAGCCTCTTTTAATTTTAAATTTAATGAAAACTGTATAATAGTCGAAGATTACTTTAAAGCTAGTATTATTAATCCTGTGGCTTGGACATCTGCCGTAGGCTTCTCAAAATCAAAATTTACAGATATTGGAGAGTTCAATACTTTATTAAAAACCGCGCAAGATTTAGACTTATGGATTCGGTTTGCTTTAAACTACAAAGTTAGTTTTAATCCAAAAATTACGATGACTTATAAATTATATATTGACAATAGTCTTTCCAAAAATGAATATAACGCTATTAGATATGATTTTATAAATAATTATAGAGAAGAAGAAGAAAATAATCCATCTATAAAATTGTATTTAGACATTAACCGCTATGCAGTAGCATTAAGGTGCAAAATAAATAAAGAAATAATATTATATAAAAAATTAAAATCTGAAATTGATTTAAATAATTTAAATTTTAAACAAAAAACACTTTTAAGGCTGCCTATTTTTGTATTAAAATTCAATAAAAAAATTCATAAATTTTTAATAAATAAAAATATATATATTAGTACTTATTCTTAAGTATCAAACTCTAAAATTAAATCTCTCCATTCTTCTTTTATTTTAGATATTGAAAATCTATCAATATCTAAAGCAGCATTATTTGCACACTTTTTGTACAAATATTTATCATTTATAAACCTATCCATTGCATTAGCTAAAGCATCTGGGTTGCAATTCTCAACTAATAAACCATTATACAAATTTTTAATAATTTCCTTTGGCCCAGCTTCGCAATCAACTGAAATCACTGGTGTTCCAAGACACATTGACTCAGGTAACACCATAGCAAAACCTTCTGACCGGCTTGTTAAAACTGAAAAGATAGCATTCTTAACATATGGAAATGGTTTTTTTGAAAATGCCTTAAAAACAACATTATCGTCAATATTTAATCCTTTAGAGTAATCTTTTATTTCATTCAAATCTGGTCCATCTCCTAATACAAGTAATTTAATATTTTGACTACTTAAAGAAGATAATTTATAAGCCTTTAAAAGTAATTTTAAATTTTTAGCCTTATCATGTATTCTACCATAATATATTATATAATTTTTCAAATTACTCAAATCTACTACTTGATTTGATTGCTGAAGTATATCATCAAATTGAAATGCATTATAAATTGTTGAAACTTTATTTAAATTATATAATTGTGTAAATTTCTCTGCAGCCTTATTAGAAACTGCAATCATTCTTTCATTACTATACAAATAAGTATTTAACCATTTGTACTTTGTAAAAGCTAAAGCTTTTTCAAAAGAATGAATGACATAAATAGTATTGTATTTATAAATAAATTTAGTTAAGATAAATTCTCTGTACCACTGATTACGAGGTCTATTATCTATAATTAAATCAATTTTATTCCGTTTTAAAAACTTCTTAAATATATAAAGTCTCTTAATTCTACCAGCAAAAGAATCCTTCTCTTTTTTAAAGCTCCCTAAATCAAACAAAACTCCCTTATAATTATATGCTATTCCAGAATCTACTGTAACAATAAACACTTCAAACCCTAAACTATCAAGTATAATAGATTGTGTGGCAGCAGACCTTTCTGCTCCTCCATTATCAAGAGATGTTGCAACAATACATACTTTCTTTTTCACCTAATAATATAAATTATTTTATAACATCAATAAAATCGGTATCAAAATCAATTTTCGCTTTTATAATTCTTTTTCGTTCTTTAAAATTAGAATTAAAGATACTTCTCGTAGAGTCTATCTCATTACTATTTACATGACATAAATCTGCTATAGTGTGAATCATATCATCAGTCATATACTTCTTATCAATTTTATTTTTAATTGAATTAGTTTTTACATAAGCCTCTGATTGCCACAAAAACATTGGAATTCTATACATTGACTTAGTTACCATTTGATCAACTGATTGTCCAAAAAATTCAATTTCATCATAAACTTCTTGCCCATGATCAGAAAAAAACAAAACAAAGCTAGACGTATTTTGCTTTTTAGTTACATTTATTATTTCGTTAAGAATATAGTCATTATATCTAACTACATTATCATAAGCATTAATAGTTTCATAAGCAATTTTATTCTTAAAAGTAGATTTTGGAACATCTTTAAAATAATTAAAACTATCTGGATAGCGCTTTTCATAATTTATATGTGCACCAATCATATGAAGAAAAACAACTTTCTTTTCGCCTGGTTCTAAAACAATTTTATTCAATTCATCAACTAACACTTGATCAAAGGGGGTGTCTTCACTTGTGTGTTTTATATTTAAAAAAGTTGAAATGGTTGCTCCTCTTCCTATTTTAGTAACTTGTGTATCAGAAATTCCAATTGGCCTTTGATTTGAAATCCAAAATGTTTTAAAATTGGCTTGATTTAATAACTGAATAATTGAACCTTTATATTTTCCTTCAGGGTTTTCTATATTTCCCAATGTTAACCCTTTAGTTAACGCTCCAATAGTATAAGCATGTGGACTAATTACATCTTCACAAAGAATCAACTCGTCTTTAATATCATTCAACAAAGGTGTGGTTTCTCTATAATAAGTAAGATTACTTAATTGAAAATGTAATTTACTAATCGACTCCCCAATTACTACTATATATAACTGTTTATCACCTGATTTATAAGTTGACTTGACATTTGTAAATTCCCCTAATGGATTTTCTTTACCATAAACACTTAACAATTGTGTTTCTTTATAATAATTTGAAGTTGTTTTAATTACTAAATACGGTACATTATAAACGATAAGTGTAGTGACTTTTAAAAATAAAAAAATAAATAAAATAATTCCTAATACCTTTATTCTCTTAAATTTAAAACTAACAATTTCTTTATTATATTTATTAATTTGTAAAAGCCCAAAAACAAATGCTATTATAAATAAAATTATTAATGAGATAGTTCCTTTATTCAAGTATGAAAAAAGAAACTCTTTAGTTTCTGTAATATTTGTTTCTAAAATTACAAATATTGCAGACGAGCTAAAAATAGTCTCAAAATTATAATAGTAAATTGATTCGAAAAACAAGCAAATACAAAATAAAACATATGCTAACTTTAGATATATTTTTTTAAGCGATATATTATTTATAAAATAAGCAACAAGTATAATAACTGCTACAAACAACAGATTCTCAATAAAATTATAAAATCTATTAATTCTAAATTTTGCTAAAACAAATTCGAATAAAAAAAATAGAATTGTTGGTATTATAAAAACTAAGCCTAAACGTTTATTTTCTCTATCCATTTTTTATTATAGTAAGATATTACATTTACTTAGTTAACTTTTTTTTAAAGGAAATAGTTTTTTGCCGAAAATTAAAAGTAACAAAATAAAATAAAATAGATATGAAATAAAATAAGCAATACCTCCTCCATCTAAACCATTACTTTTCAATAAAATTATAGTAGAAAAATACATTATTAAGGCCAAAAACATATCGGTAATTATGTAACCTATCACATTTCTTCTTGCATAAAAATTTGCAGCTAAAACCATTCCTAGTACTCTAAATAGGTCCCCAATAAGATACCATTTAAACAACACATTCATTGGTAAAAACTCATTAGAATAAAAAACCATTACAACATAATCTTTAACTATATACAACACAACAAGCCCAATAATGAAAAACGGAATAATCGATTTTAAAAACCCAAAAACCACCTCTCTAAAAGTCTCTCTACTATCACTTTCTGATAATTTAGGCAAAACAGAAAGCATTATTAGAGAAGAAGCAAAAAGTAAATAGTTTTCTGAAATTCGCTTCATTCCTTCCCATAAACCCGCTGCTGTTTCTCCTAATAAATTAATTATTTCTTGTCTTATTAAAATAGAAATAAATGGAAATAACACCAGAGAAGTAATTGTCATAAATGTATATCCCATTATTTTTTTTAAATATTCATTTGAGAACCTTAATTTATTAAAAACTTTTAAAGATAAATCCTGAGGTTTAAATATGGAGATAGCGACAAACTGAAGGACATACACAAAACTTATAGCTAATAACGCACCTACAGTGTTATAATAATATGACATTATAACGACTAATAGCATATTCAAAATATACAATAAAATATTTATTCTTATAATAACTTTAGAAAAACCTAACCCATTAAGAATAAAAATTAAAAAATTACTTAAAACACTTAGAGGCAATATAGTTCCTAAAATCTTGAATACGACTGTGAAATTATGAGAAGGAAATAGATATGAATTTAAATATCCTGAAAAAAAATAAATTGTCAAACCTATTACTAAACTAAAAAAACCACCTAATAACATAGTGGTATTAATAAACAAACTTAGTTCGTTTTTATTATTTTTCAATTCAGAAGAATATTTAACGACACCTCTTTGCAAACCCAAAGAAGACACGTTAATAGTCATATTAAAAAACTCCTTAAAAACCCCTAAAAAACCAAGACCAGATGGACCTAAAAATAGAGCAATAGCCTTAGACGAAACAATACTTGTAATAATTTTAACAACTATTGAGATTGAATTAAAAAAACCCAATTTTATTAAATTATTTTTTGAAAAGTACTTTATCATCAAATTTAATATTGATTCAATATTCTAAATTAAGACATTATAAAAAACTCTATTGCTTCTCACTATCCACTCCAAAAAGGGAACTTCCAAATATAAGTAAGATAATAGCATAATACATTACATAACTTGCAAAATGACCTATTACAGCACCTTTTGCACTATCAAATAAATCGATAAAATAAATACTTGTAGTGTATAAAATTATAATTAGAAAAGCCTCTGTTAAAATATAATGCCAAAACATTTTCTTAGCTAAAAACTGATAGGCTATAACGGTAGATAAAACTTTAACAAAATCTCCTAACAACTGCCATAAAAATAAATCTTCAACAGGTTTAAACTCATCCGTAAAAATCAAACTGACAATTAATGATCTTAACAAATATATTAGCAATAACCCAATAATTAATACTGGAATTATCGTTTTATAAAAACTAAACACCTCTTTCCGAAACTCTTTAACTGTATCTATTTCTGAAAACCTTGGTAAAATATATAATGCCATTAAAGAGCTAACTAACATTAAATAATATTTAGATACTCTTGTTATAGCTTCCCAAAATCCAGCATCTTTATAGCTAACACTTTCAATAATATGCATTCTTATAGCAATGGCTATAATAGGCAGTAAAACAGCAGTAAAAAGAGCCATAAGCGAATACGAACTCATTCTTTTCAAAAAGCTTATACTAACATTATTAACCTTTATTAAAGACACCAAAGAACGTCTGTTTATTATTCCAACTAAAGTTATTAAAAAGATTAATGATTCTGCTATAACTACAGATATCAATGCACCTTCTATGGCGTTTTGATAAATTAAAAGAAGCGCTACAGAAACACTTAATATTTGCCCTATTATATTAATAATGATTAGTATTTTATACTTTGAAAACCCGTTCATTATTGAAAATGAAAACATGTTTAAAGCATAAAAGGGTAATACAATAGCAAATATCTCAATAACATATGCATAATTGTTGTAAGAAGGAAATATTAAATTATTAATTAAATCGGCATTAAAATAACAGAAAAAAGACACAATTATAGTTGATATGAAACCAACATAAAACACTGAAGATATGGCTTTACTTAGTTCTACAACATTATCTTTAAAATCTGAAACGTACTTAACAAAACCATTATAAAAACCAAGAATAGCAATAGTTTGAAAAGAGCTTACAAAATTTTGTAAATTTCCTATTAACGCTAATCCTACAGGACCAATAAAAACGGCTATAGCTTTTGAAGTTAACAGTCCAGCTATCAATCTAGTTAAAACAGAAGCTGTTTGCAACGATGTAACTTTAATTAAAACGTTTTTATTTATATAATCTATTAATTTTTTCAATTAATATTTATTTAATCGTTGTTTATAAGAGACTTAAAGAGTAAATATTTAATATTAACGAGGTATTAAATATTTTATTCTTTTAAAGAGTTTCAAATATACAAAATCATTTTACGGATATGTACTAATTCTGTTGTAAGTAGGAATTTAAATACTTAAAATTATATTATTTTTTCAATAAATAATATAGATTAATACTAAATATAGCAAAATTTGTAATTATGATAGGTTTTGAAATAGGCGTTAACAAAAGTCCATAAAACACAAATAGTAAACATCCAAAGGAGTTTACTATTCGTAATTTATTAACAGATTTCATTAAGAATGATATTAAAACAATTGCCGTAGCAATATATCCAACCCATTCTACCCAGGAAATTCCTAAGAATTCCATTTTATATTGATTTGTTACGTTTTCTATCTACTTCAGTTAACCAAATTTTACGTAAACGTAAAAAGTTTGGTGTTACCTCAACATATTCATCTTTTTGTATATATTCTAAAGCTTCTTCTAAAGAAAACTTAATTGCTGGAACAATTTTAGCTTTATCATCGGCACCAGAAGAACGTACGTTACTTAATTTTTTAGTTTTTGTTACATTAACCGTCATATCATCTCCACGAGAATTCTCACCAATAACTTGACCTTCATAAATATCCTCTCCTGGATCTACAAAAAACTTACCTCTATCTTGTAATTTATCAATTGAATAAGGAATAGCTTGTCCTTTTTCCATAGACACTAAAGAACCATTTTGTCTTTCAGGAATACCTCCTTTTAATGGTTGGTATTCTTTAAAACGGTGAGCCATAATAGCCTCACCAGCAGTAGCTGTTAACAATTGGTTACGCAGACCTATAATACCACGAGATGGTACAATAAATTCACAAACCATACGCTCGCCTTTAGCTTCCATACTTAGCATTTCACCTTTTCTTAAAGTCACCATTTCTATAGCTTTACCAGAAACAGTTTCTGGCAAATCGATAGTCATTTCTTCAACAGGCTCACATTTAACACCATCAATTTCTTTAATAATAACTTGAGGTTGTCCTATTTGAAGCTCGTAACCTTCACGACGCATCGTTTCAATTAAAACTGATAAGTGTAATACACCACGACCAAAAACCATAAACTTATCAGCACTATCAGTTTCTTCTACTCTTAGTGCTAAATTCTTTTCTAGTTCTTTCGTTAAACGATCTTTAATATGACGAGACGTTACAAACTTTCCATCTTTACCAAAGAAAGGCGAATCGTTAATAGTAAATAACATACTCATTGTTGGCTCATCAATGGCAATAGTTTTTAAACCTTCTGGATTCTCAAAATCGGCTACTGTATCACCAATTTCAAATCCTTCAAGACCAACAATAGCACAAATATCTCCTGTTTGAACTTCGTCTACTTTTATACGTCCAAGCCCTTCAAAAATATGAAGTTCTTTAATTTTATTCTTAACAATAGAACCATCACGCTTAACTAACGAAATATTTTGTCCTATTTTTAATTCTCCTCTTGTTAAACGTCCAATTGCAATACGACCTGTAAAACTAGAAAAGTCTAAAGATGTAATTAGCATTTGTGTGTTCCCTTCTGGTAATTTAGGTTCAGGCACATGCTCGATAACCATATCTAATAATGGTTCAATGTTATCAGTTTCATTTTTCCAATCATCACTCATCCAGTTGTTCTTTGCAGAACCATAAACCGTTGGAAAATCTAATTGCCATTCTTCAGCACCTAGTTCGAACATTAAATCGAATACTTTTTCATGTACTTCATCAGGTGTACAATTTTCTTTATCTACCTTATTAACAACCACACAAGGCTTCAAACCTAAATCAATCGCTTTTTGTAATACAAAACGTGTTTGTGGCATAGGTCCTTCAAAAGCATCTACTAATAATAAAACACCATCAGCCATATTTAATACACGTTCAACCTCACCTCCAAAATCGGCGTGACCAGGTGTATCAATAATATTTATTTTCGTGTCTTTATAAACAACAGATACATTTTTAGATGTAATAGTTATTCCTCTTTCACGCTCTAAATCGTTGTTATCTAGAATTAAATCACCTGTATTTTGGTTCTCTCTAAATAATTGACAGTGATACATAATCTTATCAACCAAAGTTGTTTTACCGTGATCTACGTGTGCAATAATTGCAATATTTTTAATAGTAGCCATAATTATAGTGCCTTATTTTAAGCGTGCAAAGGTAACTATAAATAATTGGATTAATATTATAAATAATTTTATTTAAACATTACCCTTTTTAGTTTTCAAAATCTACTTCAAAACAAACTTAAATTACTCAAAAACAAAGAGTAACACTTTACTTATTCATCTCTTATTAACTAAATATTTGTAAATGCAGCCATTTAAACAAATACTCTCTTCAAAGAGATCAAAGAAATCATTCTACCAATAATTACTATAGCGTCAATATTTTTAACAAATTCAATTAACTTTTGAAACTAAAAATAATTCGGCATATGTTGTACCTTTACATCCTAAATTTGTTGAAACAAAACCTTATGAATCTTCAAGATATTCCAAAAATAAAACACACCAATTCAAACAACTTCTTTTTACTTTGTGGCCCCTGTGCTATTGAAGGAGAAGACATGGCGTTACGAATTGCCGAAAAAGTAGTTAATATTACAAATAAATTAGAAATTCCATATATTTTTAAAGGCAGTTTTAAAAAAGCAAACCGTAGTAGAATTGATAGTTTTACAGGAATAGGAGACGAAAAAGCATTAGGAATTTTAGCTAAAGTTTCTGAAACTTTTGATATTCCTACAGTAACCGATATTCACGATGTTACTGATGCTGCAAAAGCTGCTCAATATGTAGATGTATTACAAATCCCAGCTTTTTTAGTCCGTCAAACCGATTTGGTAGTTGCCGCAGCCAAAACAGGTAAAGTGGTAAACTTAAAAAAAGGGCAATTTATGAGTCCGGAAGCCATGAAGCATGCCGTACAAAAAGTAAAAGATGCAGGTAGCGATAAAGCTTGGATTACTGATAGAGGTTCTATGTTTGGCTACCAAGATATGATTGTAGATTTTCGTGGTATTCCAACCATGCGTCAATACGCACCAACGGTTTTAGATGTTACCCATTCTTTACAACAACCGAATCAAACAACTGGAGTTACAGGTGGCAGACCTGACATGATTGAAACTATTGCCAGAGCTGGTATTGTAAATAATGTAGACGGCTTATTTATCGAAACGCATTTCGACCCGGCAAATGCAAAAAGTGATGGAGCTAACATGCTACACTTAGATAATTTAGAACAATTACTTTCTAATTTAGTAGCCATCAGAAAAACTATAAACGCACTTTAATTATTATAAACTAAAGTATTTCACCCCTTTTCTTTAAGGAATGATTATTTACAACGTCAAATAGCATTTCACAATCAAAATTAAAACAATGAAATCACCCCTATTAAAGCCTATTACATTATTACTACTATTAATCTCAAGCATAAATACTTTTGCTCAAGAAACTGAAGACATAAAATATACCGCTTCAAACAAAGGAAAATTCTTTGTAAGCTGGGGTGGCAATAGAGAATCTTTTTCAAGATCAGATATTCATTTTAAAGGAGAAGATTACAATTTCACTATTAAAGATGCTTCGGCGCACGACAAACCTAAAGGTTGGCATATAGATTATATAAACCCTTCTAGAATAACCATTCCGCAAACGAATGTTAAGATTGGTTATTTTATTTCAGATAAATATACCGTTTCACTTGGTGTAGACCATATGAAATATGTCATGAATAGAAATAGAACCCAAACTGTTGATGGCTACATTAATTTACCGGCTACCGAAGCTGGTGCTATTTATAATGGCACATATAACAACGAAGACTTTTTTGTTTCTGAAGACTTTTTAATGTTCGAACACACCAATGGCTTAAATTATGTGCACGCAGAATTTTCAAGATACGATGACATTTCTAAGTTGTTTAATTTACCAAACACAGATAAGTTTCAAATAAATATCACAGAAGGTATCGCAGGCGGTATTTTATACCCAAAAACAAATACAACGCTATTACAAAAAGATAGGTACGACGAGTTTCATTTAGCCGGTTATGGTGTATCTCTTCATGCTGGTTTAAACTTCACATTCTTTAAACACTTCTTTTTACAGTTAGATATGAAAGGAGGCTATATTAATATGCCAAATATTAGAACCACAAGTAATACAGCCGAAAGTGCTTCGCAACATTTCATGTATTTACAACGTGTTATAGCTTTTGGAGGCATATTCAGAATTTAAAAAAAGTTTTTTCGAGGTGGTGGGTTTTTAAATTTGAAATTAAAAGGAAAACAGCCAATGGCTGTTAGATAGTTTAGATCAATTTAAAAACCGCGCTTTCCACTATATCTTTTTTTGCCATATATGGCAGCAAAAAAAGGATGCCGTATCAATCGCTCCCACACAAATTTGCCAACATCAATTTCAAACCAAAATTATAGCATATTTGTAGCGTAAGAGCTGTAGAAACCTTCTTATTATTTAGCATCGTCAATAAACCAAGCTCTTTTACTTTTATTAAGCAAAGCTGAAGCTGCGTGTAATAATGCAACAAAATTTTCTTGATCTAAATCTTCTATTTTTTTTAATTGAATAGACCGTACTTGTTTGCGTTTATTATCATTTTTTAAAATAGGAAATTCATTTTCAAGTAAAATACCTTGTACAAAAGCGACATCAACATAATGCTTACCTTTTAAAATGTTTAAATAAATCATAGGCTTTTTACCAATATTATAAAACGGAATTTTATAACTGTACCGCTCCTCTACTTCTGGCAGAGTACTTAAAATAACACTTCTCACATAAAGCATGATAGATTGAAATGGCTCTTTTTGATTTAAAAAATAATCTTCTACAGGTTTCAATAGTCTATTTTTATTTCAAACTTAACAAAAATTTATGATGCGTAATTGGAAAATAATTATTTACTTTGTAATTCAAAGTACTTTTACATGGAATCAAAAGATTATTTAAAAGACCTCAACGAGATTAAAGATTTAATGAATAAATCGTCTCGTTTTATTTCACTTAGTGGCTTATCTGGAATACTCGCTGGTGTTTATGGACTTATTGGTGCTACTGTTGCTTATTGGCTAGTAACACAATATAGTAATGGGACATTAATTCTTGATGGTAAAATTTATAGATTAGTCATGCTAGATTTATGTCTGGTTGCATTTTTTAGCATTATTACTGGAATTGTACTAACTACCAGAAAAGCTAAAAAAAATAATGCTAAAATGTGGGATGCCACTTCAAAAAGATTAGTGATAAACTTTTTAATTCCTTTAGTTGCTGGTGGGTTATATATCTTAATTATTTTAAATCAAGGAAAATATGGTCACACAGGTGCATTGATGCTTATTTTTTATGGACTAGCTTTAGTAAACGCATCAAAATACAGCATCGGCGATATTCGTTATTTAGGATATATTGAAATTATATTAGGTCTTATAGCTACGTTATTACCTGGTTACGGATTTTGGCTTTGGGTTTTAGGTTTTGGAATCATGCATATAATTTATGGTACTTGGATGCATTTAAAATATGATAGATAATAGTTCTCAGTATATTTGAATTTTAAAAAAGGAGATTCCTGAATTCGCAGGAATGACAAAATGAGCATCATAACTAACATAAATAAAGTATTCGATCACCGTATTAGATTAGGCATTATGTCTATTTTGATGGTAAATGAGTATGCCGATTTTAATATGCTGAAAGAATTATTAGGTGCTACCGATGGTAATTTAGCAAGCCATACTAAAGCTCTTGAAAAATCTGAATACATAAAAGTTGAGAAGCAATTTATTGGCAGAAAGCCAAATACCCGCTACTCTACCACAACACTTGGTAAAGCAGAATTTAAAAAACATATTAACGCAATTGAAAAATTAATAAACAAACAATAACTATTTTTTTATTCAATTACTTTGAAATACAAAGTACTTTTAAATATGAAATTAAGAAAAAAACTTATAGAATGGTTATTTGATAAATCTCAAAAGGTTTATACCAGCCTATTTAAAAAACATGAAGCTTGGGGTATTTCAAAAGATGAATTATTATCCTATAATCATGAGTCATTAGGAAAGCATTTAGGATTATTCTTAGATAAAAATAATTTTCAATTAATTCCTAAAGTTGAAAGACATGATGCTTACCATACAATAACAGGCTACGGCACCAATGTAGAAGATGAAATTGCGCTACAATGTTTATGTTTTGGAAATGGTAAAAGAAGCCCTTATTTATATGGAGCTATAATTTTAGGCGTAATTATTCTACCCGATTATTATAAATATTATTATAAATCATACAATATTGGTAGAAATGCAAATGCATTTCATCATTATGATTATAGAAAATTATTAAAAGTCAATATCTACGAATTTAGACAAATTATATTCTCAAAATCTCAACAAGAATCATTAATTAATATTTAAAATGAAAAAAATATCACTAATCATCGGAGCACTTTTATTTAGCACTCTCTTTTACAAACAAGTCATTGGCTTAAACATGTCCTTATTTAGTTTAATCACAATTATTGCCTTAGCTATTTATAATACAAAATCATTTAAACAAAAAAGAACTATTGCTTTTTGTATTCTATATCTAATTACTGCCATAGCAATTTTTCTATACAAATCGAACCTTTCTATTATTGCTAATTGTGTTGCCTTTTTCACTTTAATAGGTCATGTGTCAGAACATCATTCTTCCATATACATAAATTGGATAAATGGCTTATATACTTTTATTACAGGTTATTTCCATCGTAATTTTAATACTGCTATAGAAGAAGAAAAAGCTGAACCCAAAAAAAAGGTAGATTATGTGCATTGGATAAAAATTATTGGAATTCCTGTAACCGTAATCATCATTTTTATTTCACTCTACAAAAATGGAAACCCCATGTTCAATGACATCATTTCTAAAATTGATTTTAGTTTCATTAATTTTCAATGGTTACTACTAGCATCATTAGGTTATTATTTATTATACAACATATCAACCCCTATTCAAATAGATCCTGCAACCGAAATTGACTTAAAAACAGGTAACACTTTAACTAAAAAGGGTGATTTTTCAATTGAAGTTGTAAAAAAAGAAAATCAATTAGCACTCATATTAATCGTTCTTTTAAATATTCTTATCCTATTATTTCTTATTACAGACATCACCTATTTAATTTCAGCAAATGATTTTAGAGCCTCTTCTTTTTCGTCACAAGTTCATAACGGTATTAATGCGCTTATTGCTTCTATTATAATTGCCATCGTCATTATACTTTACTTTTTTAGAGGAAATTTAAATTTTTACAAAGACAATAAAAACCTTAAAACACTAGCTTATATCTGGATTATACTAAACGCCATTCTGGTTATAAACATAGTAATTAAAGACTGCCAATACATTTATTATTTCGGTCTTACTTACAAACGTATTGGTGTTTTAGTTTATTTACTGCTTACAATAATAGGATTAACAACTACCGCTATAAAAGTTAATCAAATTAAAAATTTCTGGTATTTACTTAGAATAAACACACTAACGGCTTTTACAATTTTAATAGTGTCTTGTGCTATTAATTGGGATAGCTACATTACAACTTACAACCTTTATTATGCGCAGTCTATGGATTTTAAATACTTAATAGACCTTTCAAACAACAACACTTTTATACTTAAAAATTATTCAGACGCTCTTCAATTAAAAGGAGACAAAAAACATCAAATAGATAAAAAGCATATAAAGTATATGTCTGAATTAAAAAACAATAATTGGCAAGAAGTACACTTTGATAATTTTAAAATAAAATAAAATCGATGAATATATCATCTACGATTATGAAAGCATCAGGGTTATCCATGTTATTATTTTGGACAATTACCCTCTCTAAGCCAACAAGTGTTGATGTTTCTCTATTTATTCTTCTATCTATAATACCTATAAGTATATGCTGCGCCTTAACTATCTGTCTTACAATTGCTCCATTTTTTTGGTCGAAAAAAAAGTCTACAACTTTTAAAACTATTTACAAAAGATATTTTCCTTTTTACACCATTGGCTTATTTAGCTTATGCCTTTATGGTATTATTGAATCAAACTTTAATATTTATGCATTAGCATTTTTTGCATCGGCCTTTTTCACCTCTTTAAAATCCTGGAATTGGCTTATAAAACCTAAAACAATAACAAAATGAAATATTTAAAAAAATTGAGGATACCAATTGTTTTTATAATCGCTTATGTGCTAATTGTAAATTCGTATACAACATTTAAGGCTAAAAACTCCATTTATGATACAGAATCAACAATCCCCAAAAACAGAGTTGGTTTAATTTTAGGTACTGGTAAATTCACCTCTAACGGACGTATAAATTTGTATTATAAATACAGGTTAGAAGCCGCTGTTTCATTATACAAATCTAGTAAAATTGAATACATACTCATTAGTGGAGATAATAGCAGAAAAGATTACGATGAACCTACCGATTTCAAAAACGATTTAATAACTAAGGGCGTTCCTGAAAATAAAATCTATTTAGACTATGCTGGATTTAGAACCCTAGATTCTGTAATACGAGCTAAAGAAATTTTTGGACTAAACGCTATTACAATTATCTCTCAGAAATTCCATAACGAACGTGCCATATACCTAGCCAAACATTTTAATATAGACGCCATTGCTTTTAACGCAAAAGACATAAGTGGCAGATATGGCTTTAAAACAAAACTCCGTGAATATATAGCTAGAACAAAGGCTTCATTAGATATTCTTTTTAATGTAGAACCAAAGTTTCTAGGAAAAAAAATAGACATTATATGATACTAAAAATAAACAACATCCATAAGTACTTCACAATTTGGTGGATTCCTTTGGTTACTTACTTTTTTATATATGGAATTTTTATTCTTGGCTGTGTTTTACAAAGAGATTGGGTTATTGATGTATTCTTATATCTGTTTTTTATCAATATTTTCGGAACAATAATTTCTAGTATTGTCCAAATTACAATTAAAAAATGGTACTATATAATCTTTCAAATAGGGATTACTATTTTATTATTTTCTTATGTATCAATTATTTTTATGTTCTCTCCACCAGACTATTATGGTGTTCATAAAGAAATTCCTAATAATATAGAAATTTATGAACCCTTTAATAAAACACCTATAGAAAGTGATTTTGATAATTATGACTTAATCCTATCTGGTTGGGGAGGAAGTTATGGCTATTATACTGATTTCAAACCTACAAAAAAAGGTGAATTCTATATAAAAGCTTTTGAAATAACCTCAAACGATAGGTTATCTGAAAAAAGAATTAAAGAAAGGTCTAAAATAAAAGTTGACAATATAGATTATAAAATACGTTCTGGTCATTTTACAATTTACGAAGGCTCTTGGGGATATAAATATGCATGTAGAATTGAATTATGGTTTCAACCAAATAATGATAAAGAATTCAAAGTAACTGAAAGAAATTATATTGTTGAAGGCTGGATGAGATAGAATTAAAAATTTAACTAAGAGAATAAATACATGAACCTAAAAATCAACAAAACATATCTAATAATTACCATACTACTTTTTATAACGGAAGTAGTAATAGCTATGTATTTAAAACGCGGTTTCATTCGGCATACATTCGGCGATTTTTTAGTGGTAATACTTATTTATTGCTTCTTTAAAAGTTTTATTCCAAACAATCATTTTAAGATTGCTATGTGTGTTTTAGCATTTGCTTTTTTAATTGAGTTTTTACAATTAATCAACATTCTAGAAATGCTTAATCTTCAAAACAATCATTTAATAAAATTAGTGTTTGGAAGTACATTTCAAATTTCCGATTTAGTGGCTTATACCTTAGGTACAATAACAATTTTAGCTATTGAATATAAAATTTACAAACTATGGATTACATAAAACAACTCATCTTAAATCGATTTAAAATATTCGCTTTAGTGAGTATTTCCATGCTTTTAAGTATTGTTTTACTTATGATACGAATGAAATTAACACATTCCTTTTTCTACTTGTTTTTAGTCTGGAATTTGTTTTTAGCAGTCATTCCCTTTGCCATAACAAGCTATTTGGCAAGTTCCCCAAAGCTCAATAAAATAGGTTTTGTATTATGGTTTGGTGTATGGCTGCTTTTTTTACCAAATGCACCTTACATTATTACAGATTTAATGCATTTAAGATTAAATAGAGATTCCTTTTTATGGTTAGACATTTTGGTTGTAAGTGCTTTTGCTTTTAACGGCTTACTACTTTTCTACCTCTCTTTAGTCGATATGAAAAACCAATTAAAAAGCTATTTAAATTTAAATGAATCTTTTGTTAATTATACCATAACAGGTATTCTCTTTTTATCTGCATTTGGTGTGTATTTAGGGCGTTTTCTTCGTTACAACTCATGGGAATTATTAAGTAATCCTAAATATCTATTTGTTGATATTATAAATATTGCTGTAAAACCTATAGAAAACAAAGAAGTTTGGTTGTTTACTATGCTATTCGGTACTTTTTTGAGTGTTGGTTTTTGGAGTTTTAAAACACTTACTAATTTAAAAACAAACTAGAATGGTTACTAATCCGCTCTATTTTTTGCTTGAATTTTTCTAACAATATTGGTCGCCGCATTTCTAGTCATAAACCGAGGTAAAGTTGCTAAAAACTTATTAAAGCCACCTGGAATAGCATATACTTTTCCTTTTTTCATGGCTTTGTAACCATAAAAAGCGACTTCTTTTGCACAAGCCATATTGAATTTTATTTTATTCTTACAGGTGTTTTCAGAAACAGTTTCTTGAAAGGATGTTTTTGTAGGCCCTGGGCATAAAGCGGTTACGGTAACGCCTGTACCTTTAAGTTCATTTGCGATAGCTTCAGAAAAAGACAACATATAACCTTTTGATGCGTAATAAATAGACATTAAAGGTCCTGGTTGAAAGGCGGCTAAAGACGACATATTTAAAATTCGTCCAGAGCCTCGTTTAATCATGCCTTCTAACACCAGTTTTGTTAAATGGGTAGTTGTTAAAATATGAACATGCAACATGGCCGATTCTCTTTTCCAATCGGTATCAGCAAACGAACCAAACAAGCCAAAGCCGGCGTTATTTATTAATACATCTATGGGTGTATTACCTATATCGTCTATAATGTCTTGAGCGACATTGGGTAAACTCAAGTCTTTAGTTAAGGTAATAACCTCAACGTTAAATTCTTTTGTTATCTGCTCTTTAGAATTTTCTAAATTATCTTCATCGACATCTACTAAAATTAATTTATAGTCATCTTTTGCTAATAAAAGTGCTAACTCATAACCCAATCCTGATGCTGCTCCTGTTACTAAGGCTGTTTTAATAATAAATCTGATTTTATAATTATTACAAAAATATTAATTTCCATCCACATAACCCTGTAAATACGAAAACCGTTCGGTCAATTTTCCGTTTTCGGTCATTTTTGCACGTTGTAAAACACCATCGGCATCATTATTAAAAAATGCAGGAATAACATGCTGCAAAAACATCTCACCAAAACCTTCGCTGGCATCTTGCGGGAGTTCGCACGGTAAATTATCGACTGCCATAACCGTTATAGCCTTTTCGTCTTTAAAATCTATTTCGGTTTCGGTTTCTGGATTATACCCATAAATAGGATCTGCAATGGTTGATGCACGAAGTGTTGTAGCTACAGGTCCATCAACATCACAACTAATATCGGCTACTACTTTTATGTTGAAATTGAGCGACTTTACATCGTCTCTTGTGTATAAATAAGGCGCGCTATCGCCATAAAAATGACCTGCTATATAATAATCGGTTACTTTGGCAAAACGCATAAAATTAGATTCATACGCTTGCGGATTATCAAAAAAGTCAAACATATCAATAACTTGTCCATCTAAACGTTTATTATAGTCTAACACATCTATCTTACAATATACAGGTTCGTTAAATGTGGTATTTAAATACTCGTTAACCGAAACGCTTTTAATGTTCATGGCATCCAACATTTCTTGAGATCCGTTTGATACTTTTCCGCTTCCTGTTAGCAATATTTTTATGTTTGGAATTTCTAACTTATTTAGCTCGTTTATTAACGCTTGTTGATTTGGCAACGGACCTGCTTTTGGTAAATTCCAAGTATTATATTTTAATCCCCATGCTCGAAATCCATTATAAGCACCAACAATGCCTGCATAACGTCCGAAACCTATTAATCGAAATCCTTTTTCGTTAACGATAGTTTCATGATCATACAATTCTATGTTTTTATCTAAAACAGCTTTTAATAGTTTTCTATTATAAGGCTGCTTTTTTATGGTATGAGAAAAGAAAAAGTATTTTTTATTCGGAATAAGGGCATCGATTGGGACTTCCTTTACACCTATCATAACATCGCAATCGGAAACATTTTCTGTTACTTCAAATCCTGCGTCTTGATAGGTTTTATCTAAAAACACTCTAATATCTGATGATTCTACTTTGAATGTAGCGTCTGGAAATTGTTTTTTTGCTTCTGCTAATTTTGATGGTGAGAATACCACACGACGATCTGGTGGATTTTTACGTTCTTTTATAATTGCGAATTTCATACTTCGTTATTTATGCGCCCATTAAAGGCAAATGTTTTCTTTTATGATATGTTAATGCGAGTAACAGACAATGTTTTAATTCTTTTTCTGGAATTTTATCGTCTAACTTAAAAATGATAGCTCTATTGCCTTCAAATTTAAATTCATTTTTATAGATGGTTTTATAGGTTGATACTAATCTTGATGTACACTGAAAATATAAAGCATATTGTTCTGGATTTTTTTCTTTCCAATCCATTCTTATGGTACTTCCGTGTTTTGCAATATAACTAGGCTCTCCCCATTTTAGTGTTTCTTCTAGCTTATTAAGTCCTTCAATTTTTGATGCTGTTTCTAAAACCAATTTACGAAGGTGAAGCATTTGCTTTTTTACCTGCTTTGGATACTTATTAAAAACGGTTGCAACTTTTGGGTTACTTATTAGCTCTAGATTATCACTCATTTTGTCACACTACTATACATTGGTATAAATTTTGAACTAAATGTACTAGTTTTGAAGTGGTATACAAAGTTTTTTGATAACTTTGCTGCCCGCGTTAAGGATGGAGGCATTGTTGAAGCTCTCCCGATTTTTTTTATCGGGAAGCGACTGCCGAGAGCCTGACCCGATAGGGTAACGCCCTAACAAGCTTAATTGGTGGGTTCCTGAAACAAGTTCAGGATTAATTCAATTACGTAAATTAGAAATTTACTATTTCATTAAATTGGGGTCGACTGGTTTTGACAGCGAGATTAATTGAACGGTAAGCACGTCGTGTAATGGCATTGAAACACGTTAAAGGCTAGACCAAATTTTAAACGGCGAGAATAACTACGCTTTAGCTGCATAATCTGAATTATAGTAAGATTAGCCTAGGTACACAAGGTGTACAAGCTTTATGTCTCCAGAAAGCCTTGGTTAACGGCGTTCTATTTTGAGGCATCGTAAATGTTAACATAGATTGGGTAGTGCTTTGTTGCCCTTTTGAAACTAAAGAAGATAAGTTATTAGTGGGTTGTCTTTAACCAGCTTTTAATCGAAAACCCAAGAAAAGAATAAACGTGTAGAAAGCTCTTTGGTTACTTGTTTGGACGAGAGTTCGATTCTCTCCGACTCCACTTTTAAAAACCTTAAAAATTTGTTTATCAAATAATTAAGGTTTTTTTTTTAATGTAAAAAACTGAAAAAACATTGGTTATTTAAAAAATCACACTACTTTTGTAGTCGACTGGTCTAATACAGAATACACATGTCTGAAACAAAAGATAGAATACTAACTGTTGGAATTGATTTATTCTCTAAAAAGGGCTACCACAATGTTGGTCTAAAAGAGATATTAGCGAAAGCTGAAGTTCCTAAAGGTTCGTTTTATTATTATTTTGATAGTAAGGAGGATTTTGGTATTCAGGTAATTAATAAACATTCTTCAATGGGATTGTTTGATTATAAAAGTGTTCTTGAAGATAAATCACTTAGTCCAAAGAACAGAATTATTCAACTTCATATAAATAAAATAGACTATTTTAAAAACAAAGCGTGCACAGAAGGATGCTTAATGGGTAATTCAAGTACCGAGTTGAGTGATGTAAATGAAAGTTTTAGAAATGTCATAGCTCAAGAATTTAATCTTTGGCAAAATGCTTTAGAAACATGTATTATTGAAGCTCAAGAAGCAGGTGAAATAAATAAAGACACAGAATCTAAAATGTTAGCTTCTTTTATATTGAACAGTTGGGAAGGTGCCCTATTACGTATGAAATGTGAAAAATCAATTGATCCTTTACAGAATTTTGTATCTGGATTGAAACTAATATTAAAATAAAAAAATTTAAACATCAATAGTCGACTGGTCTATTATATAATAAATAAAAATGTTTGAGAAACTAAAAAAATTAAATCTAGAATTACCAGAAGTTTCAACTCCTGGTGGGAGTTACGTATCAGTTAACATACGTGGTAACATAGCATATATAGCGATTCAATTCCCTATAATAAATGGTAAGTATCATTATCAAGGTAGACTTGGAAATGAACTAACAAATGAAGATGGTTACAAAGCCATGCAAATGTGTGCTCTAAATGTTTTAGCACAAGTACACACAAAAATAGGTTTAGACCGAATAATTGGTCTTAATCATTTTGACGCCTACTATCAATCTGGGAATAACTGGAATGATGCTCCTAAAATTGTAAATGGAGCTTCAGATCTATTTCTCGAAGTTTTAGGGGACAAAGGACAACATTCAAGAGCCATTTTTGGTGTAGAAAAACTGTATTCAAATTTATGCGCAGGACTTACCTGCTCTTTTACAATAAAATAATAGTAACTATAATAATTAATAACATGGAAATATTTAAAGAATTTAAACTTGGAGAAAACACCAAATTAAAAAACAGAATTGTAATGGCACCACTTACCAGGTGTAGAGCTATAAACAACATTCCTAACGAATTAATGGCAACCTACTACAAACAAAGAGCAGGTGCAGGGCTTATAATTAGCGAAGGCACATCGCCGTCACCTAATGGATTAGGCTACCCAAGAATTCCTGGAGCATTTACAGATGCTCAGATAAAAGGCTGGAAAACTATTGCTGATGCAGTACACGAAGCAGATGGTAAAATATTTGTTCAATTAATGCATACTGGTAGAATTACAGCAAAAGCAAATATGCCTGAAGGAACAGTTACTTTGGCGCCTTCTAGTCTTCAAGCTGCAGGCGAAATGTTTACAGAAACCGGAATGGTGCCGCATGAAACACCTAGAGCTATGACTCATGAAGAAATAAAAACTGCTGAAAACGAATATGTACTATCTGCAAAACGGTTAATAAATGAAGCAGGTATTGATGGTATTGAATTACATGCAGCAAACGGATATTTAATGAATCAATTTATTAATCCGAAATCTAATCAAAGAGAAGATGAATATGGAGGATCTATTGAAAACAGAACACGTTTTGTATTAGAAATAGCTAGAAAAATAGCATATGAAATAGGAGGTGATAAAGTAGGTATTCGTTTCTCGCCTTACGGAGCCTTTAATGACATGTTATCTGACTACGATGAATTAGAAGATACGTTTATCTATTTATCTAAAGAGTTAGCAAAAATTGAAGTAGCCTATATACATATTGTTGATCAACGTGTGGCTTTTGGTGCACCAGATTTTACTACTGATATAAAAAAAATAATCAAAGAAAACTTTAAAGGCATCATTATTTCTGGTGGCGATGTTAATACCTTAGAAAAGGCAGAAACGATTCTTGATAGTGGTTTAGATTTAGTTTACGTGGGTAGACCTTTTATATCTAATCCTAATTTTGTTGAAAAACTTAAAAACAATGAGGAGTTAGTAAGTCCGGACATGAATACCTTTTATTCACCAGATGCAGTTGGATATACTGATTATTAAACACTTTGTTACAATATAACTAAGTGTTTTTAACGCCTAAAAAGTAGAATAAAAATGCCTTTTAAAAAAGGCATTTTTTTATTCTTACTATTCTAAAAACCTTGTCATATACCAACTTTTATTAACATTAACAGAGGGGCTTTTTAGCCTCGGGAAAAATTGCCAACTTCTCGGGAAACTCTACCTACTAATAAGCTTTACTATCTTCAGATCTTTGCTACATAATAACAAAACAAATATATTATGGAAATAGCAAAACAAAAACAGAAAAAAACGGGTTTATCAAACTTTGGGTTAATAACTAACATAAAAAGAAATCTATGGAATAGCAGACGACGCAATTCCTATATCACACAATTTAAATTTAATTAAAAACAAAAATCGATATGAAAACAATAGAAAATAATGAAGATTACAATAAACTAATAAATCAAGACAAACCTGTATTATTAGACTTTTATGCAGATTGGTGTGGACCATGCCAGTCATTATTACCTACGGTAGAAAAATTATCAAAGGAATATGAAGGTAAAGTAGAAATTCAGAAAGTTAATGTAGATTAAAACCAAGAATTAGCATCAAAATTTGGAATTAGAAGTATTCCTACTTATTCTTTTTAAAAGATTCTGAAATAGTAGATAGAGCTATTGGTTTACAACCTGAAACCGTTTTAAGAGAAAAACTAAATGCCTTATTAAACTAGTTATACAAACATGACTTTAGATAAACCACAAAAATGCTAATCAAAAATAAAATTAGCACTTTTTTTTATAAACAAATTATGTTTTCATTATGAAATACACTATTTAAAGCATTCTAGGGATGAACTTGAAACAAAAAATTATAACATCTATTTTTCTCGTTCTCGTTTTATACGCCAATAATTAGCTAATAAAGAGCCTGATATATTCATCCATGGGCTAAATACAGCTGCTGCTAAACCTAAGGTTGCTAATTTACCCATAGAGCCTGCTATTCCTGAAGCCAAACCACCATTTTGCAAACCAACCTCGAAAGCAATGGTTTGGCTTTGTTTTTTATCTAAACCACTTCCTCTACTTAACCAATAGCCAAATAAGTATCCAGCTGTATTATGCAATATGGCTGCTAAAAATAATAACCCTCCAATTTCAATTAAATTTTCGCTTCCTGCAGCGGTCGTTACTAAAGTAAAATACACAATTCCAAACATAGAAAAGTAAGGCATAAATGCATCTACTTTATGGTTAAATTTATATAATATATGATATAGTACACCTGCTACAAAAGCAATAGCTATAAAGTTTAAAACCTCTAATAAAACAGCTGCTATACTTCCTTCAACCAATTCAAAAGAATTCCAAAACACAAATGCTAGTATTAACCACAAACCAGATATAACAGCTAAATAGTTAATCTTTTTTTTGACCCCTGATCCGTAAGTTTTTAAAGCATCATGAATCATGGCTGCAGATAAAGGCACCAATACAATTTTTACAATGCTCATCATCATATTAAAAATATCAATTTCTATAAAAGTCCCAGCAAATAGTTTCATTAAAAAGGTAGTCATTATAGGTGCTGTTATTGTTGAAATAGCTGTAACAGTAACTGATAATACTAAATCTCCTTTAGCAATATAAGTCATTACATTTGAAGCCAATCCACTACTACAAGAGCCTATTAATACAATACCTGCTGCAATTTCTGCATCAAAACCAAATGTTTTGGCAATAATAAAGCCCATTATTGGCATGATGGTAAATTGGCACAGTAATCCCACTAAAACCCCTTTACCTGATTTTCTAATTCCTGTAAAATCCTTTATACTCATTTGAGTTCCCATTCCAAACATTACTAATTGAATAATAATGAGAATGAGCCATTTGTTACGCAAATCGAATCCTCCAATATTTAAAAAGGTGTCTGGAAATAATAAGCCCCCAAATACTGCTGCAATTATCCAAAACGTATATTGGTAACCTTCTAAGGATTTTAATGCCCCTACTCCAATTGCTAAACTTGAAAAACCAACAACTAAACCTAGTTTCCATAACAAATCAATGTGTTGTAACCCGCCAAAACCAGCTACTATAAATAGAATAATTGCAATCCAAAGAAAATATTTACGCATCGTATTTTTATTTAAAATATATTTCAGCCAATTTTTTCATAGCAATGGCTGGACTTGCTAAAATAGGTACTAACTTTTCGTCTGCACTTAAACCATCAACTACACGAGCCATGGATGCTTGTGCTAAAACAATAACATCAACTTCTTTCATTAATTCTTTTAATGCGCTTGCTACCATGTCGTCATGCTTTGCTGCATCTCCACTCATTAATGCTTCAAATGCACCTTCACATAATTTTGAAGTTATTGATACGTTTTTACCAACTACTTCGGCTCTTCTTTTTACCAAATCACTTGTTGGCTCTAATGTGGTTGGCAAGGTTGCAATCACACCTATTTTGTTACTAATTTGTACCGCTTCATCTGCCATGGCTTGATCGACTCTAATAACAGGAACGTTACATAAAGTTGCTGCGGTTTCAATAGCAGACCTAATAGACGAACAGGTTGCTAATATCACATCTGCTCCGGCTGCTTCTGCAGCTTGTATATGGCTTACTACTCTTGCCGCGGTATTTGGTGTTAACTCGCTTTTTCTTATGACATCTTTAATCACACTGTCATCAACAATATTAAAGGTATCAGTACCTTCTATAAACTCGTTTGTTAATTGTTGAAATAACGGGACTAATGTTGCCGATGTATGAACAAAGCCTAATGTTTTAGTTTTCATTTATTAATTTTTATTTGTTATTTAATGTCAAATGTAAATCGTCAATAATCATTTCGATACCTATCAAATTAATTATTATAGCTTATTCATAATTTTTCTCCTTTTAAAACTTTTATAAAATAATCTTTAGTACCTACTTGTCCGCCTTTAAAATTCAACTCTAATCCGTTTACCAATTCATTATCTGAAACAGCCTTACAAAGTGGTGCTCCGGGAGCTATTGGTGCTATCATTTCAAGAGCTGAAATATTTAATTCTGATGCCGCATAACTTGAAGTATCTCCTCCTGCTAGAAGCATTCTTTTTATTTTTATTTTCGATAATACATTGTTGATTATTTGTCCTAAAACATAACCATATATTTTACTACATTCTTTTTGAATAGCATCTAAAGCTAAGCCTTGCTTAGTAAAATACAATTCTGTTTCTACAATACGTGAATCTTGCGAACCTTTACTTGTATGCAAAACAGTACTAAGGCCTTTTTCAAAATTGTTTACAATTTGAGACGTTACATTCTTTATAATTTTATCTTGATATGAAGGATCAACCGCATGACTTTCTAATGCAATTTCAGAGAATCCATTTTCTAATGCATATTCTATTTGATTTTCTGTTACTGGAGAACAACTTCCAGACAATACTAAAATTGGCCCAACATATCCTGGCAATTCAAAATCCATTTCGTTTTGAATAATACCTTGAGCTTTCCAGTCTAATCCTAAAGCAAACCCAATACCTGATGAACCTACCGAAAACAATGTTTTTTCTTTTGCTAATTCATTAAAAACACTTCCTATTGTTTGTAAATGAGACTTATTAAATCCATCAAAAAATAAAATTTCTGATTCTTTATTTCGCACTATAGCATCTATAACTGATTTTTTTCCTTCTTCAATTGTGCTAACATTTATTAGGCCTATTGGTTTAGACGTTTGCTTTGCTAAATGCAATGTTAAATCTCCTTCTAAGGCTGGCGTAACTGGATGCTTACTCATTGATGGGTGCCTATCTATTCTATAAATTTGTCCGTCACCAAAGGTCCCCATTTTAGCAAATAAGTTACCAAAAACACAATACCTTCGTAAATGGGGTGCCGCTAAAGATACCATCACTGTTTTTTGATTAAAAACGGTACTTCCTATTTCTATCGCTTTACCAATATTTCCAACATGAGGTGCCGAATCGAAAGTAGAACACACTTTATAATGAAAATGTGCGGGTTTAAAACTGTTTAAGTTTTTGAATGCTGGCACTAATTTTATTTCCATTTCAGAAGGAGATAGTGACCTACTTTTTCCTGCTAAACCTATGGCTTGTAATCCTTCAAACTTATCTAAATCTTTTTGCTCAGGTGTTTTAAGAAATAAGACTGTTTTTACACCTGCTAAGGTTAAGAACTCAAGAGCATCAGTTGAACCCGTGAAATCATCTCCGTAAAACGCTAATAATATGTTATTTTTTTGATTCATTATTTAGAAAATTTCTTAACCGATGCTGCAAATTCTTTGTGTTTACTTGCTGTTTCTTCAATAGACAATCCATTTACTGCGCCTTCCCATGCTTGTTGCAGCGCATTTACGCCTGCTTTAGGTCCCATGGGATGTGCTAAAATACCGCCACCAGCCATATACAATAAGTCTGTAGTTTGTGTTCTTCTATAGGTTTCCATAGCTTGTCCGCCCCATTGACCCGAAGATACTACTGGTAAAATTTCATTACCACCTAAAAAGGGTTTTAAACAAGATTTTATTGAGGTTACTACCGAATCATCTGATTCCCAAAATTTATTTTGAATGCCGTTTACATGTAATTGATCTACACCTGCTAAACGTTGAATTTTTTGATATGCAGGAAACTCGATTCCTAATAAAGGATGTCTGTTTAACATGCCCCAGCCATTTCTATGTCCGTGAATAACTAATTGTCCATTATCACAGATTTTCTTTGTTCCTGCTAAACCAACACTGTTAATACTAATCATGGCACAACTACCTGCTTCCTTAACTATGAGATCATATTTTCGTTGCATTTCGTCAATCTCATCCGAAATATTAAACGCATACATAACCTTTTTTCCTGTTTTTTGCTCGTTATTTCTAATAACTTTCATAATGGCTTTCACCCGTTCATTAAAAGGTGAATTAGCCGTAGATCCCATTAATTCATCATCTTTAATAAAATCAATACCTGCATCAATTAACGTTTGTACCAATACCGCCGTTTCTTCAACAGACATACCAACACTTGGTTTTATGATTGTTCCAATCATGGGTCTATTTACTACACCGCAGGATGCTTTTGAACCTTTTATGCCAAATTGCGGCCCTTTATAATGTTCTTTAAAAGATTCTGGAAATTCTAAATCCATTAATTTTAAACCTGTAAACTGTGTTATTTCATAAAGGTTCCCCTGTAATGTACTCACTAAAACTGGTAAATTATACCCAAAATTTTCTATAGACCAACTGACTTTTACTTTTGCTTTTTGATATTTTTTTCCAGGAATCTTACCACCTGGAATTGAAGGTTCGTCAACTACATCCAATAATTCAATATTTTCTACTCGTGCTGCAAAACGCTGTTTTAAAGCTTCGGTTTCCCCTGGCACAGAAACAAATGTTCCTGAAGATTGCTCGCCTGCTAATACCGCTGCCGCTTGTTCTAAATCGTACGGGGTTTCAATTAAATATTCTGCAAAAATTCGTTCCATTCTATTTTGTTATTTATAAATCACCCAAACGGTCATTTCTTTTTTTAGTATGTATATCATCAGGTTCTAAACAATATGCCAACTTACCTTCCATAAGCAATTGTTCTGCTATTCAAATTCTATAGTTTTGCCATTATAGGATTGAGGGTTTAAATGATTATATATTAAATTAAAATTCTTTTACAATAGGTTTTTTATCAAGCCAAGCTGCCATATTAAGCACAAGAAAATTCCAATTTTGAAATCCTTTGTTTAGAACAGGCTCACCATTATCAGGCATATAATATTCATGCAATGCACCAAAGCGCTCAAAATCAAGACCCAACAGCAAAATAGTTTTTTCTGCTAATTCTTTCGCTTCTTCCTCAAAGCCATAATTGAGCAGACCTCTAAAAACTAAATAATTCACATTGATCCAAATGGGTCCTAACCATGATGTAGGATTACCACTGGCTCTAAGATTATACATTTTCTCTAATGGCGACAAGCTACGGATGCCTGCAACCGAGTTAAATGAACTGGTGTCATGAAAATGTTGTTCTACCATAATACTGGCTTGCTCTGGTGTTGCAATATTTGCCCACATCGCCATAAAACCACTCCAAACACTGAAACGTTGGATCAAAGCATTATAGTTGCGTGGTTGGCCAACATGAAAAAATAATTGTCCAGGCTGCAAAGATTCTGTATTCGGTTTCTCAATAGGGCGTAAATTCAAATCAACACTGTAATAAAATCCATCTCGAGGATCCCAATTGTGTTCTCTGATATTTTCCAGTAACTTATCTGCTTCATTGGTATAAGTTTTAGCTATATCTGATAAATTAAGACGATTTGCAATATAGCTTATCGCCTGTAACTCTTTATACATTAAAGAATTAAGAAATATTGACCCTGAGCTACCATAAGGGCGATAAAAAGTGCTGGGATCATTATCGACACCAATTGCTATGTCGGTTTGCCAATACATTAACCCAGTAGTTGGGTGCTTGTGCCAATTAAGATATTTATTCACAAAGGTTTGCATATAATAAAAATCATCGCGTAACCACTCTGCATCACCATTCATATTTTTAATAATAAAGGCAGCATGTTGAGCCAACGTAGGCTTATGCATATTGCTTTTCCATGGATTGATGGTGCTCAGCATTTCATTTCGACTGGGAGCATTACGCTCAATCCATATTGGAATCCAACCGTCCATCCCTCCGTAATTTAACGAGTTTAACACACAACCTTGCTCATATTTAAGTGCCTCTTTACGATCTTTTGCTGAGCCTTTTTCAAGTAATATTTGTCTTAAAGCAACATTACTTAACCATGAATCCCAATCCCAAAGCATATCAAGATATTGGTTGCTGCCAGGGGTAAGAAATGGATATTTCAACGAACCTCCAGCTTCTCGATACATGCCTTTCATCTCCTTGTATATATTTTCACGACATATAGACTTATATTTTTTAATATTTTCTGGTGTACGTGAAGGCATTTGAGCAAAAGAATTTGCGATAGTTCCTATTAAAAATGTAATAATTAGAATTCTTTTCATAATGTGTTTTATTTTATATCAATGTATTCGTTGCGATGTAAACTAATATGTGCGAATAATACTATAAGTTTTAATGGATTTATTATAAAACAATCCTGTTTGCGGCTGCTTTCATAATCAAACATACAACTGACTTATTAAAAATTTAAGTTCATTAATATGGCATCCAAACCGTCATTTCTTTCTTTAAACGGTTTCCCCAACTGTAATAAGGAATCAAAGTAATGTCAATAGACTTTTTTGTTGTAGAAATGGGCTTGTACAATACATTATCCCAATCGTCAGTTTCAACAAATGCCCTTGCATTTATACCTATAACTTCTCTACTATTTATGTTCATAGTTTTAATAGTAAAATCTGAGTTTACATCTAATACAATCGTATTGATATCAACTGCTTTTGAAATATCATCAGATTCTAAACAATATACCAATGGGCCTCTTTTTACTGCTACCTGATTTTTGGTTTCTTCAACTAATGGGTTAGCTTGCATAAGTTCTACAGGCATAGGGATATTCAATTCTATAACATCTCCCCTTTTCCATTTTTGATTAATTTTTACGTAACTACCCGAAATCACCTCAGTATCAACAGCCTTATCATTAACTGTAATTGTAGCCCCTTGGCTCCATCCTGGAACCCTTAAATGGAATGCATACCCCTTTTTTGGAGCCTTCACTACTTTTAAAAGGATGTTACCATCCCAAGGATAATTTGTTTGTTGTTCTATTTCAATTTTATCACCGTTTAAAGTTTCCGTTTTTATATGATTACTACCATATAAATTAACATACAATCCTCCTTTTGAAACATTATAGGCATAATTACTAACTTGAGCCAAAGTTCGGGTTACATTTGGTGCACAGCAGTTTGACCATGCTATATAGCCTTCTCGTTCGCTCCCCCAACGTTGTTTAAAAGGTAATTTATTTGAAACATTTAAAGGATTGTTATAACAAAACTCCGTTCCTTCAAGACTTATACCAGATAATACACTATTGTAAAGCGCTAATTCCATAACGTCGGTATATTTAGCATCTCCTGTAAGTTGTAGCATTCTCCAGTTCCATAGTACATTCCCTATGTTAGCACATGTTTCGGTATGGGCTGTAGCATTTGGTAATTGATAAGGTCTGCCATACGCCTGATGTATTTTTTGAACAATTGATGGATTATAAACTGTTCCATCAGGCGATACACCGTCATACAATGAACCACAACCTCCGGTGATATACATTTTTCGATACGTCACATCTTCCCAGATTGATTTCAGGTTCTCCAACAATTTTTCTTCCCCTGTTTCGGCATATAAATCAGCAACACCAGCATATAAATAATTAGCTCTTACGGCATGCCCCATAGCATTTGTTTGTTCTCTAAAAGGAATTCTATCTTGGTTATCATCGGTACCATCATCCGTAGTTCCTCTAATATCAATTAAATTGTTTGCCAATTCTAAATAACGTGGATCTTTAACCGAACGGTACATTTCTATAATACCCATATAATGCGACGGACAAATAGCATTTCTAGCGAGCTCTGGTGATGCCTTTTTATAGAAATCATACAAGAAATCTGCGACTCCTTTTGCTACTTCTAAAAAGTTTGTTTTCCCCGTTGCTCTGTAATGAACACATGCAGATGTCATTAAATGTCCCATGTTATACTTCTCAAAACCTAATTGTTTTTTAAGTTCTTCAGGTCCTAAAGTACCCCAGCGTTCTTCTATTAATACGGGTGTATTAATATAACCATCTGCTCTTTGAGCTTTAACAAACATAGCAATGGCCTCGTCCATTTGTTTATCTAGATTAGGGTCTTTAGTAATTGCATAGGCTGATGCTAGACCTTCTAATATTTTATAAAAATCACCATCATGAAACGAAGGCCCTGCGTGTTTCCCCTTCATTAATCCTGCTGCTATTTCAAAATTTGCATAAGCATGACTTATAGAATCATTATGATACAAATCCCACATAAAAGGAATTGTTTGCTCTAATTCAACATCAAATTGTTCTTTCCAGAAACCTTTGGTCCACTTAACATCTTGTAAATTCACACTTTTTAGCTTAGCGTGTGGGCTATTACCATTAGCGACCAAGCCTTTATCTTGCCCAAAGACTATTATACTAAAAGCTAATAAACTGAATATTAATATTTTATTTTTCGTCATTATAAAAGTTATTTATGCATTAGTAACTAATGTGCTTTGTATTTAATTTGATATGGAGTATTAGGCTGAAGTATTAACTTATACTTTTCTTTATCTAATTGCGTAATAACACCTGTATTTGTTTTTGGTTTGCTTTTACTGTTGAAAATTAATGTGCCTTCGCCATCTGATGCTTTCACTTTTATTTCTTTAGTACTACAATATATGTCCACTTCACCATTTGGTGTTGGCACTTTTCCTTCTATCCATTTTAAACCGCCTAAGTTTGGTTTTACCTCATAGGTTTTATAACCTGCTGAAGTAGGTTGAACACCTAAATAATATTTTCCAAAAAGATAAATGGGACTTGCTCCCCAAGCATGACAAAGGCTTTTCCCGTATGGTCTACCATACATTGCTAAGTGTTCTTCACCTGTATCTGTAGTATCGTATAATTCCCAAAAAGAAGTAGCTCCTAAATCTAACATACCACCCCAATAATCTCGAATTTCATCTAAAACAAATTCCTGTTCTCCTAATGCACACAAAGCTTCTAATTCATAAAAACGCATGTATGGTGTGGTGATTTTCTGAATATTGTCATTTAGTAATACATTTTGTTTTACATGTTGTTTTTGTGTTTCTGTTAGATAATCAAAGAAAATGGCGAACATATTTGTGTAACGGGTTACATTATCTGTTAATTTATTATCTACTCTATTATGGATAAAAGCTTGTTTTTTTTCTGACCAAAAAATCTTAAATAATTTTTCTTTTAAATCATGAGCAAGATTTTTATATGTTTCTATACTCTCATTATCACCAGTGATTTTAGCACAAATTGCCATTGCTTCTAAACTTCTAGCTAATAACAATTGTTCAAAACTCACCTCGCCATCTTTTGTTAAGCCGTCAGCCCAATCGATAAATAACCAGTCTCCTGGTAGGCCTTCAACCATACCATTTTCATTTCTGCGATCCAAACAAAACTGCATCAACGATTTCATCCTAGGATAAATTTGTTTGATAAACGCTTCATCACCCGAAAACTTATAATAATCGTAAACTCCTAAAAACCAATAAAAAGAATAATCCATAATAATATTGATATGGCTTTTTACGGGGTCTTTCCCTCGAAGTGCAAAAAGCGTTCTTTTTACCGATGGATTATCGTTAAACAAATAGTAATTCATCAGATAACTTTGATAGGCATCACCCGACCAAATCCAACGGTCTCTTTTTATGCCATCTATAAAAAATTCTCTTGATGTAAGATGCATGGTATATGCAGATATATCCCATATTTTATTCAGTTTTTCATCTGAACTTTTAAAAGCTCCCTTGTAATCTAAAGGTAAATATTCGTATAGCATCGATACCGAATCTAAAGAAATTTCACCTTCGGGTACGACATAAATATACCTGAATGCGTTTGAACCTTCTAATGTATATTCATCTTCTTGAGTGCCATCAAAAGTCAATCTATTTAAAGTCTCACAATCATAATCAGATTTGGCTTCTTCAATAGATTCTCCATAATATAAATTAATGGAGCCTTTTCCTTTTAATCCATGTAGCTTAACAAATCCAAATGTTTCCACCCCGAAATCAACAACAAAACCATCTTTATACATTTCTGTCGTTATTGGTTTCTTAGGGGTTGTGGCTAATTTAAATTCGGAAGGCAAACTGCTAACCGAGTTAAAATTCCAATTTGCAGCTTTTTGCCATTCCGTACCTCTATCATCCGACCTTTTTCCTGAAGCATTTATCCATTCTTTATCTTCGTAGGTAACTTTCCAAGAATTATTTGTTTTTAAATACTTCCCGTTAATAAAAAGTGCTGGTACTTTTTCTTGATTGTAAATCTTGACCGTAATAGTATGTTGTCCTTTAGGAATTAGAAGTTTATTGTTTTTTTGAATAAACATGTTGTTACGGTCGCCAAAATGAAGTGCACCATCTATCAAAATTTTAGTTTGCCCTTCGGAATTAATAGTGATTTCGTCATCTGTTTCGAAATAGACACTTTTACGAAAAGTCACCAACGCATATGGGCTATAATAACGCCAAAGTGGTGGTAAAAAAGCTTGACGTTCTGTTCGATTAGATTGCATTTTATTACTTACCCAAATTTCGAGATCGCCTGGAAACCAAATCCAGGTAGCTTCTTCTTTTACTTCTTGGGCAAATAATGATATGGAAGACAAAAATAGTATCCCAATAAAAACCCTGAATACTAATGCTGTTAATTTTGCCATATACTCATTTAATTTTTTATTTTCTCTAATTATAAATTCTTTTAAACCAAAGCCTCTCTTAAAATAGTAATAGGATGCTTTGCCTCTCGTTTTGTACCATCTTTAATTTGATGTCTACAACTTGTCCCATTAGCCGATATTATGACATCGTTTGATGCTTTTCTAACAGCAGGAAACAAGGTTTGTTCTCCAACATTCATACTCACCTCATAATGCTCCTTTTCATAGCCAAAGCTACCTGCCATACCACAACAACCACTTGGTATAATGGTGACCTTATAGCTTTTAGGAAGATTCAACACCTCGAAACTGGACAGTTGGTTGCCAAACGATTTTTGATGGCAATGTCCATGAAACTTAATTATTTTTTCTTCTGAAGTAAATGTATCCGAAGTAATATTACCTAATTTAATTTCTTGCTGAATAAACTCTTCTATTAAAAGAGTATGTTTTGCAATTTTTTCTGCGGAGACTTTATCGTCTGCTAACTTTAAATATTCATCTTTAAATGTTAAAATAGCAGATGGTTCAATACCAATCAATGGTGTTTTTTCAGTAATTAAACCCTTAAAAATGTTAACGTTTTTATTTGCTACTTCTTTGGCTTGTTCTAACAATCCTCTAGATAAAAAGGTTCGTCCAGATTCAGCATTTTTTACCATCTTAACCTCATAATTTAATGCGGTTAATAGTTTAATGGCATCTATCCCAATTGGAGTATCTAAATAATTCAAAAATTCGTCGTTAAACAAATAAACCGTTTTAATGGTATTTTTACTTTCTATATGTTTTTTAATGGTTTGAAATTCTTTATTTAAACTTCTATTAGAAATTAATGGTAGTTGTCTTTCTTTAGCGATTCCGAACGATTTTTTTAAAATGGACGCTGTTATACCATTAGAAAACACAAAGTTTGTCAACTCAGGAAACACACTACCATAACGATTCAACGTGTTGTTATAAGCAAATAATTTAGTACGCAAAGGCACCCCATTTGCTTTTTGATATTGGTATTGAAATTCTGCTTTTAAACTTGCTACATCTACACTGCTTGGACATTCACTAGCACAGGCCTTACAACTCAAACAAAGGTCAAAAACCTTTTTTAATTCTTTATGGTCGAACTTGTTCTCTTTATTAGAATTGGTTAAAAACTCTCGTAATGCATTGGCTCTAGCTCGCGTGGTATCCTTTTCATTTCTTGTGGCGCGATAACTTGGGCACATAGTACCCCCAAACTCTGGCAATTTTCTACAATCACCAGAACCATTACATTTTTCAGCTTCACGCAATATGCCTTGAGATGCAGAAAAATCGAGTAGAGTTTTTATTTCTGGCTCTACTCTATCTGCTTTGTAACGTAACGATTTATCCATTTGTAATGGATTTACAATCTTTCCTGGATTGAAAATATTACTTTCATCAAAAACAGTTTTTATGCGTTTTAAAATATTGTAATTTTCTTTACCAATCATTAGTTCAATAAACTCAGACCGTACAATACCATCACCATGTTCGCCACTCATAGCTCCGCCATATTTTTTTACTAAATGTGCGACATCGGTTGTTATTTTTCTAAACAACACAACATCTTCAGACTTTTTAAGATTTAAAATAGGACGCAAATGCAATTCACCAGCTCCAGCATGAGCATAATAAATAGCTTCCTGGTTGTAACCCTTCATTAATGCCGAAAACTCTGAAATATAATTTGCCAAATCGGGTAATGCCACTGCAGTATCTTCTATACATGCTGCCGATTTTTTATCGCCAATTATATTTCCTAACAGTCCTAATCCGGCGCTACGTAAATTGTTTGCTTTGTTAATTTCGTCACCTTCTAATTTTGGAAACGCATAACTTAACCCAGAAGTTTCAATATCTTTTATTAATTTTTCTACTAAAACATCAACTTCTTGTTTGGTAAAAGCTTTTACCTCGCACATTAAAATAGCTTTTGGGTCGCCCTCAATAAAGCTTCTGTTTACTTTTTGTGTTTTGTTGTGTTTTGTACAATCTAAAATGGTTTTATCCATCATTTCGCAGGTGTACAAATTATGCTTCATAACTAGTTCAACAGCATTCAAACAGGTTTCTATACTTGTAAAATGTACCGCTACCATCACCGCTTGCTTTGGCGGTAGTTTATCTAATTTTAATGTGATTTGTGTTGTAAACGCTAAGGTCCCTTCACTTCCTGAAAGGAGCTTACACATATTGAACTTTTCAGAATTATTAGAAAACACTTCTGTTTTTATCAACTCATCAATTGCATAACCTGTATTTCTTCTATGTATTTCTGGTTTCGGAAAATTGTCAATGATTTGTTTTTGAACAGATTCAGACTTTAATTCAGAATAAATAGTTTTGTAAATGTTACCTTCTAAAGTATTTAATGTTGCTTTATTTTGAAATGATTCTGAAGATATTTCATTAAATACAACCTCAGAGCCATCGCTTAAAATAGTATGCATTTCAGTTACTTTATCTCGTGTAGCACCATATCGAATAGATGTCGTTCCGGATGAATTGTTGCCTACCATTCCACCAATCATACAGCGGTTTGATGTTGATGTATTCGGGCTAAAAAATAATCCAAAAGGCTTTAAATAATTATTTAATTCATCGCGCACAACCCCAGGTTGTACTGTAACGGTTTGTTCCTTTTTATTTACATCTAATATTTTAGTAAAATATTTAGACACATCAACAACTATACCTTCTCCAACACACTGTCCTGCAAGCGAAGTACCTGCTGTTCTAGGGATTAAGGATGTATTATGAGTTTTAGCAAACTTAATGAGTTGCTTGATATCTTCGTTGTTTTTAGGATACGCCACTGCCAACGGCAAAATTCTAAATACAGAAGCATCGGTAGCGTATATCGATTTAACTAAATCGTCATGAAATAATTCCCCTGAAATAGTTTCGCTTAGTCTCTGTAAATGTGAAGTTAACCTCATTTTTAAATAAAAATATTTCTAATTTAAAAGGGTTTTTAAATATTTCTGATTTATACTTAGACACAAGTCTCTTTAAGTTTATACTTTAAAAATTAAATGAAGCAAGGCATTCCTTTATAAGGATATGCCTTGCTTTTTATTTAATTTATATTAATAATTTGGATTTAAAATCACTTCTCTTGATGGTAACGGGAATATTGTATTGATTGTTACATATGATGAAGGTAATGGGGCTATTCCTAGTGGGAAATAATAATCCTGAGGATTTGCTTTAACATTTGCTCCAAAAGCTTTCATTACAGCATCTGCATTACCAGTACGAACCAAATCCAGCCACCTCTTATTTTCAAAAGCTAATTCTACTCTTCTTTCATGAAGAATAATATCACTATCAATTGTAACAGCATCAGCAAGACCGGCTCTATTTCTGACTTCATTTAAATAAATTAAAGGATCTCCGGAACCAGATTCAAATAGTGCTTCGGCCAAAGAAAGTAGCACTTCAGAATATCTATACACAGGCCAGTTGTCATTCGTGTTATTAAACTGAGAATGCGCATGATTATATTTGGCTACATAAGGAGTTAACATCCCAGATGCTGAAATATTAATATAGCTGATAGTAGCATCTTCTCTTAAATCTCCATCTTCATAACTAGCAATAAGGTCAGGTGTTGGTAAATTGAATCCTTCAACTTGTAAAGACTGAGCATCCGAAACTCCTGTAATTTGAGCTACCTCCTCTGCAGTAATTGGCTGTGGCATAAACTGGTAAATAAAATTACTGTTATACCCTGCTGATCCTTCTAAATATTGTACTTCAAATATAGATTCGCTATTATTTTTGTTACTTGGATCGAATACATCTGCATAATTCAGAATTAAAGCATATTGATTAGAATCTACAACTTCCTTTAAAACAGTCGCTGCCTGTGTATACATTTTAAGCACCATATAAACGTTACCTAATAGTGTTTTTGCTGCACCACTAGTAGCACGTCCAGGTTCTTGATTCGTTTTATTTGGTAGTAACGTAGCAGCAGATTGCACATCATCTATAATTTGTTGATAAACAACATCGGTAGTTGACAATGGTAATGCTGTCCCTTCTAACGTTGTTACAGGCTCTAAATGATGTGGTACTTCTCCAAAATATTGAACAAGGTCGAAATAAGAAAATGCACGTAAGAATAAAGCTTGTCCTTTAAGATTATCTTTTAAACTATTATCATCAAACTCTACATCTTCGATGGAGGCTAATACTTTATTAGCTCTTGAAATAATAGCATAGTTATTATCCCATTTAAATCCTAAATTTTCGTTAGTTGGAGTTTCTGTAAAATCAGCTATAAACTCAGATGCAAGTTGCCCTCTATTATCAGCATTATAATCATAATAAGAGTTATCAGATCGTAATTCACCCATTACATATGCTGATTTTTGGTATGCATCACGTAAAGGAGCATAAGCACCGTTTATAGCCTTTTCAAAATCTTCTGATGTTTGAAAAAAGGTACTATTACTTAGGTCTGTTTCAGATTCAATTTCCAAAAAATCACTACAAGCAACCATGGAAAATGCTAAGACTATATATAAAATTTTTATTTTCATTTTTTCTAATTTTAAATTCATGTGAACAAACAATTATTTCAACGTTAAATTAACACCAAATGTCACCGTACGTGGAACAGGATACGCCGAAAAATCAATTCCTTGAGCTAAAGCAGTTGGTTGATCATTTTCATTTGCTCCAGCACGAGTACTAACTTCAGGATTACCTTTATAGCCTGATATTACTGCCAACTGTTGAATACTTGAATACAGCCTAACAGAACTAAACACACTTGTTTCTTTAAGCGGCATATTATAACCCAATGTTAAGTTTTTAATCGCTAAGTAACTAGCATCATGTATAAAACGGGTATGATTTGTACCTCTATCCTGACCAGTATCTCCAGTAGCAGTTCCTCCATATCTTCCAGTTCCTGGATTAGACTCAGAGCGCCATCTGTCTTTAACATCTTTAAGCACGTTAAACACACCATCTAAATTAGCTGTTCCTTCATCAGATCGTCTATTAACATCATTCCCAACTGAACCTGCCATAACAATTGCCAAATCAAAATTTTTGTATGAAAAATTATTTGTAAAACCAAAAATAAAGTCAGGAAAAGGATTACCTATAACCGTTTGGTCATCGTCATCTCCTCCTTGTGTTATTACGCCATCACCATTAATATCCACAAATTTAATACCTCCTAAAACTGATCTAGCATGTTTAGGCGAACTATCATACTCTGCTTGGGTAGCATAAACACCATCCTGAATAAACCCATAAAATTGACCGACTCTACCACCAACTTTAGTTATTGTAGCACCTCGACCACCGAAATCACCAAATATGAGTTCATCTGTTAAACCTGACAATGCTTCTACTCTATTATCACTTGCAGCAATATTAAAGTTTGTATTCCAACCAAAATCTCCATCCAATACATTTGCTTTAACACCTATTTCATGCCCCCAAAATTTAAGTTCACCTACATTTGATGTAATTTCACTAAATCCAGATTCTCTAGGCACATCTAGGTTAAATAATAAATCCGTAGTTTTTTTTGTATAATAATCGTAGGATAGTTGAATTCTATTTTGCAGAAATCCTATTTCAAATCCCAAATTAGTTTGTGCTGTTCTTTCCCAGCCTAAATTTTGATTTCCTACTCCTGCTAAAGCGCCTCCACTTGCAACAGTCGACCCAAATATTGCAGCCTCTGTTATAGAAACATTTTGTAAATGCGTATAATTCCCAATATTGTTATTTCCAGTAACACCATAACTTGCTTTTAATTTTAAGAATGAAACGGCATCAAAGTTATCCATAAAGTTTTCGTCTGAAACAATCCAGCCGGCTGAAAGCGAAGGGAAATTACCCCATCTATTTTCTGGTCCAAAACGTGATGAACCATCTGTTCTAAAAGAAGCTGAGAATAGATACTTTCCATCATAATTATAATTTAATCTAGTAAAGAATGAAAGCAAACCCCACTCTTGAATGTCATTAAAAGTTTGTGATCTATCAATATTAATAGCAGACTGTATTGTTGAAATACGATCATCAGGAAAGTTTGAAGCTTGGACATTAGTTTCTTCAAATCTGTATTTTTGTGATGAAAAACCCGCTAACAATTCAAAGTTATGCTTATCTGCAAGTGTCTTAGTATATGTTGCTGTATTTTCATTTAACCAAGTAAAATAATTACGATTAGAGTTTTGAGATATTGCTGTACGTGGAGGAGAAGCAACCCAACTGGTAGATACATGTGAAGGCGTAAAATTCTTATTTATAGTTTGCCCAAATTCTGCATTAATAGTTGATTTAACTTTTAATCCATCAATAATGTCTACTTCAACAAACGCATTAGATAATAAAGTAGTGGTCTTATAATCTCTGTCAATATTATTTATTGTATAAAGCCAATTGGGAGCAGGAAAAGCTGAAACCCCTGGTATATTAGCTGTTGGAGGATAGGTTCCATCGTCATTTCTAATTGGAATTATTGGCCATGCTTGAATTGCACCAGCCAATATTTGATCGCCAGCTCCAAAAAACAAACCATCCGTATTTAATCTATTTTCTACGGTATAGGAAGGCGCTACATTAATACCCAATGTCAACCAATCTGTAATATTAAAGGAAGTATTAGCTCTTAAAGAATACTTTTTATACTTTGAAGTTTGTATAACACCGTCTTGGTTAAAAACACTACCAATTACCGAAACACTATGCTTCTCATCGCGTTTAGAATAGGAAACATTATAGTTTTGTATGGGTGCAGCATCATTTAATATAGCATCATACCAATCACTTCCTTCACCATATTGTTCTGGGTTCTGAAATTCTGCAGGTACAGCCAGTCCTTTGTCTTCATAACTTTCCTTCTTAAATTGTGCAAACTCTGTACCATTCATCAAATCTGGTCTACCTCTTTGCGGTACCGTTTGAAATCCAGTATAAACATTAACACTAAATCTAGACTGACCTACTTTAGCTCCTTTAGTTGTAATAAGTACAACCCCATTAGCACCACGTGAACCGTATAAAGAAGTAGCTGAAGCATCTTTTAAAACCGAAATAGTTTCTATTTCATCGGGATTAATAGCATTAATATCAGATGTAATTGGAAATCCGTCTACAACATATAACGGATCACTATTTGCCAATATAGATGCTTGCCCTCTAATACGTACAGACATACCTTGACCTGGAGTTCCTGATTGTTGATTAATTTGTACACCCGATATTTGTCCTTGTAATTTTTGGGTAAGCTGAGCAACAGGCATCTCTGAAAGTTTAGTAGCATCTACAGTAGCCACAGATCCCGTAACATTTCTTTTTGATTGTGTACCGTAACCAACAACAACAACTTCATCTAGACTAGCAGCATCTTCTTTTAAAGCTATAGAAAGTGTTTTTCGCCCATTTACAGGAACTTCTTGAGTGACAAAACCTAAATATGATACAACAAGAATGGTATTTTCATTTTCCACTGATAAAGAGAAATCACCATCAAAATCTGTTTGAACTCCGTTAGTCGTTCCCTTTTCAAGAATATTGGCGCCGGGTAAAGGCTGCCCATTTGCATCTACAACTGTACCCGATATTTGTATACCTTGCGCCTCAGTAATTACAGTTTTTATTTCTTCGACAAGAATGGTATTATCAGAAGAAAGCACAATATTAAAATTACCATTTGACAAACTTTTTTTCAATAGTTTATTCGCAGATATATTTCCCTTTTTCACTTCTACTTTTGGCAAATCTTTAAATACACCTTCTTGATAAATAAACTTATAGTCTGTTTGTTCCATTATAAGATCAAAGACCTCATCTACGGTTAAACTATTGTTAACCTCAATTTTCACTTTAGAGTTTTGTGATAATAAATTACTTGGTGTAAAACTGAAAGCCGTTATACAGCATAAGAAAATGAAAGTTCGCATAATAATTATCAGTAGTTTCTTTCTAAAAAAGGAAAGAACGTTTTTTAATTTAATTTCCATAAATTTGTTCTGTTATTAGTTAGTTAAATAATTAATGACTCAAAAGGGGATGAAGTCTAATACTTTCGACGGTGTAAACTCTGTTCCCTTTACTTTTTTTTACTTAATAGTTTTTGTTTTTACATATATTCTGGTTTTAATTATACTCGTGTTTTATTTTTGCTTGTTGGTTAAGTGTCTTAAAAAAACTTTTTACTCATTTTATTAGAGATAAGCTTACTTTAATATTATTGTCTCTTTATTTATTTCATAGTTTTCAAGCACACTTAAAGTTTTAATAGACTTTAAAATTTCTTCAAGCTCTTGATTTTTACCTAGTACACCTTTAAATGTAATATTTTCAAGTTCTTTGTTTTCAAAAACTACATCTACATCATACCATCTTGATATTGTTTTCATTATTTGTTTTAAAGGTTTTCCTTTAAAGCTAAAAACACCTTCTTTCCAAGAAATTTCGTTATAAACATTGACCGTCGCAACGGACATTGAGTTATCTTCAAGATTAAGATTAGTTTGTTGTTTCGGCTTTAACACTTGACTCTGGGCTGGAGAATTAACAAGTACTTTCCCTTCAACCAAAGTGGTATAGATATTAGTTTCATCCTTATATGCCTTAATATTGAATTCTGTCCCTAATACTTCTATTTCCTGAGATTTATTAAGCACCATAAATTTTGAACCTTTATGCTCTGTACTAGGAGACACATCAAAATAGGCTTCACCATAAACAAGTTCTACCTCTCGTGTTTTATTTTCTATAAAACTTATAGGGTATTTTAATTGTGATTCTGAATTAAGCCAAACTTGTGTACCATCTGATAATTTCACGTAAAATTGACCACCACGTGGAATTGTCAAGTAATTATATTTAATTTCAGCTTGATGAGGCTTTGCATCCTTATATACAATTTGTTCACCATCACTATTTATATTATGTGTATTATACGAATTAGATTTTCCTAACTCAACTACCGAACCATCTTCTAAAGTCAATATTGCTTTATCAGTTCCTGGTTCTATATTATTATTTACTATTACTTGAATTGGCTCTAAAGAATTACTTGTCAAACTTGGTTTATAGAAATATATTGCAGCTAATATTCCTACAACAACTGCTGCCGACAAATAATAAATTACTTTACGTGCTCGTTTAAGTTTAATAGCTTTTTTTTCATTAACCATTTCTTGTAATAATTCTATTTTCACGTTATTTGAATCGAATTTTCTCATATTAAATTCGATGGCATAGTTAATTTTAATATATGCTCTAAATAGCTGCTCATTGTCAGAATTTTGTATCCATTTCTCCAATTCGTCTAACTCAGACATAGAAGCTTGGTTAGAAATAAATTTTACTATTAAATTTTCTGTTTTTGGGGTAATCATTTTACTGCTTTCTTTTATCTAATACGTTTCGTTTTTACATAACCCTAACTTTTTATTATTTTTTTTTATATTTTCGCAATGAATTACATATTTTTTTATCATTTTAATACATGAAAAATAATTATGCTGATAACTCGCAATTAATAAGAGCTCTAAAATCTGGAGACTCAAAAGCATATTCTTTTTTAGTAGACAACTACCATCATAAACTATGTGTATATGCATATAGTCTTATTCATGATCAAGATATCTCTGAAGATATAGTGCAAAATGTTTTTATACGCACGTGGAAAAAACGCGAAAATCTAAAAACTAATTTTCATATTAATAGTTTTCTATATAAATCAGTATATAATGAATTTATAGATCAGTACCGTAAGCAAAAACCATTTTTTCCTTTAGAAAAGAAATACATTGATGCTATTACAACTATTGTTGAAGAGGATGATAATCATTCTTTAGAACGTATTATAAAACTAGTAAAACAAGAAATCCAAAACCTTCCTCCTAAGTGTAAAGAAGTTTTTTTACTAAGTAAAGAGGAAGGGCTTAGCAACATAGAAATTGCTGAATATAAAAATGTTTCGATTAAATCTGTTGAAGCGCATATTACCAAGGCATTTAATATTTTACGAAAAACCCTAGATGGCAAAATAAATACTTATTTATTTTTAGCCTTTGGAATAAAAAAAACATAAACAATTAATCACTTAAGTTTAATTTATACATAACTCTTTAGTTATGTAAATAGTAATAAGTCTTAATGATCTTTATATTTTCGAGATAATAACCTAAAGTTGGATAATATTCTAATTCTTTTTCACTATTCTCTCTATATAAAATTTTTACTTTGCCCTGAGTTTAAAAAAAAGTTTCACTATTTGGCTTCACTTTATTAAATTCTTTAATTAGAGCTTCATTATAAACCCCAAGTTCTTCAATACTATATTTATTAGTATTAAATTTTGATTCTTCTATATAACTATTATTTTCTAAAACAATCAAACGCTGCTTATTTATAAATTGAAAAACAACAAACCCTAGTAACAATATAAAATAAAAAAACATTTTTAATTATTTACTTTTTTAAATAAAATGTACTTTCTAAGCCTGAAGCCGAATGTGGCCCTATCCAAATCTTAAAATCACCTTCTTCTGCTGCATGTATCATTTTATTATTAGTAAATTTTAAATCTTCTGAAGATATTGTAAATGTAACATCTTTGGATTCTCCAACTTTTAAAGATACATGCTGAAATTTTTTCAATTCTTTTACAGGTCTTGTAATACTTCCAACAACATCATTTATATAAAGTTGCACTATTTCTTTCCCATCACGATTTCCTGTATTGGTAATAGTCATATTCACTTTTAAATCTTCATTAAAATGTATTGTATCTTTTGAAACTTGAATGTTTTCATATTTATAATGAGTATAACTTAAACCGAAGCCAAAAGGAAATTGAGGTGTAAACCCAATATCTAAATAATGAGAATCGTTTCCTAAAGAACTTTGCCACACACCTACTGGAATATCGTACATACTTACATAATCATCAGCATTTGCGGGTCTCCCTGTGTTTTTATGATTGTAAAAATATGGTAATTGTCCTGCGGTTTTAGGCCACGATACAGATAAACGTCCTTGGGGCTCAGATATTCCAAAAATAACATCGTGCAAAGCGTCTCCTCCCATAGTCCCAGGATGCCATGCCATTAAAACCGCATCTACATGATCTATAATATTTGAAATAGTTATAGGCCTTCCTGACATAATTACTAATATAATTGGCTGGCCTATTTTAGCCAATTCTTTTATTAAATCTTCTTGGGCACCTGGTAAATCTATATTTGCTCTACTATGTGCTTCACCAGATAGGATAGCTTCTTCTCCTGCAAAAAACAAAATAACATCGGACTTTTTAGCATTGGCAATTGCTTTAGAAAACCCATCTTTAGATAAATCTCGACTAAAAGTTAATCCTGAAGTATAATTAAAATTGATATTGCTTTTATTGAATGCATTAACAGGTGTTACTGTATGCGTCTTATCGCCATCGAAAGTCCAAGTACCCATTTGCTCTAAAGGCGCATCGGATAATGGGCCAATTACAGCAATTTTAGTAGTTTTTGATAATGGTAAAACATTTTCATTCTTCAATAAAACTGTACTTTTAATAGCTGCATTTTTAGCTTCATCTAGATGTTCTTTTTTATAAAAAACATCTGTATTGTTTTTATCTCTATAAGGAGCATCAAACAATCCTAACCTTAATTTAACTCTTAAAATATTTTTTACAAATTCATCTAATTGAGCTTCTGTAAATTTGCCTTCTAATATCAAATCTTTTAAATGGTTTTCATAAGCCTTACTCGTCATTTCCATATCTAATCCGGCATTTGCAGCCAGTTCTCCTGCATGTTTTTCATCTGATGCAAATCCATGATTTATCATTTCTATAACCGAATCCCAATCACTAACTACAAAACCATCAAACTTAAATTCATCTCGTAAAACCTGTTTTAACAGAAACTCATTTCCTGTAACCGGTATACCATTAATTTCGTTAAAAGAAGTCATTACTGTTGCTGCACCAGCCTCTAAAGTCGATTTAAACGGGGGCAAATATACATTACGCAATAAAGGTTCTGAAATAACTGTTGTATTATAATCTCTCCCTCCAATAGCTGCTCCATATCCTAAATAATGTTTTGCACAGGCTGCGATACTTGTTGGATTACTTAGAGAATCGCCTTGAAATCCTTTAACATAAGCTTTCCCTAAAATAGATGCTAGGTAAGGGTCTTCTCCTGGAGACTCCGCTATTCTACCCCAACGGCTATCTCTAGCAATATCTAACATGGGTGCAAACGTCCAACGAATACCAACCGAACTTGCTTCAATTGCTGCTATTCTTGATGAGGATTCAACAACTTGTTTATCCCAAGAAGAAGCTAAAGCTAAAGGGATAGGAAATATAGTTTTAAAACCATGAATGACATCTCTACCAAAAATTAAAGGAATCTTATTTCGGCTTTCTTCTACAGCTATTTTTTGTAATTCATCAACATAATCTGTATTCATGACATTTAGTAAAGCTCCTATTTTGCCATCTCTAACTTCTTGCTTAAGTTCTTCTGACAAGGTTTTAGCTCTACTTGAAGTACCTCTTAAATTGGTTTGACCAATTTTTTCATCTAAGGTCATTTTTGACAATAGATTATTGATGTAATATTCTTCTTGGTTAATTTTATCTTCTAATCCTTTATTTTCTGAACAACTTAAAGCAATAAAAACCAATAAAACTAACAAAGAATATTTCATAATTTATTTTAATTAATTGTTTAAAAAAGATTAAATATATTTAAACCTTTTATTTTTCAATAAGCTCTTAACAGAACTATTCAATACATTTCAACTTATCTATAAAGAATTCTTTATATTCTATATCAATAATGGTTGTAGATTCCTCGGTACCTTTCAAACGAATTGATTTTATTGGAGACTCCTTTAGTTTAGCGACTTGAGAAGCTGACAAGTTAGCCTTAAAACTAAAGTTTCCACAATCCATATCCCAAGAATGATAAAAAGCAATTGCGAAATTATTTTCAAGAATTACTTTTACACTAGATCTATTTCTAGGTAAATAACTAGCACACCCTAAGTCTTCACTTAAATTAAAGAAGACACATTCTTTTTGTCCATATTTATACAACTCGACAGTAAGATTTTTATTAAGTTGATATGGTTCAGTTCTTATGTATACTTTTTTATAGAAATCATCATATTCATCAATTATATAATGACATGTAGAACGAAATTTGATTCTTTCTAATCTTGACTCTTCTTCTTTTTCATTTACAATTAAATTAACATCCACTGCTTCAACCTGTTTTTTTCCAGCTTCTGTTACTCTAAATATGGAATCTTGTCGCCTCTGTTCTCTCAAAGCCGCCTCTAACTTTCTCTCTTGAGCTTTTGCTTCTAGATGTTTCTTCTCTATCGCTTTTACATGTGCTATGGAATCTTGCCGCTTCTGCTCTCTTAACGCCGCTTCTAACTTTCTCTCTTGAGCTTTTGCTTCTAGATGTTTCTTCTCTATCGCTTTTACATGAGCTATGGAATCTTGCCTCTTCTGCTCTCTTAACACTGCTTCTAACTTTCTCTTTTGAGCTTCTGCTTCTAGATGTTTCTTCTCTATCGCTTTTACATGAGCTATGGAATCTTGCCGCTTCTGCTCTCTCAAAGCCGCTTCTAACTTTCTCTCTTGAGCTTCTGCCTCTAGATGTTTCTTCTCTATCGCTTTTACATGTAATATAGAATCTTGCCTTTTCTGTTCGAGAACATTTGGGTCTACTTTCTTTGTGCTTTCTAATATTCTTTTCTTTCTCTGTTCTTCATCTGCTATTAGTCTATCTCGTTCTTTATTTTGATAATCATAATACAAATCCATCATTTCCTCATTAACTAACAAGTCATCAATTTTAACTATACCTTCCCAATCTTTAAACTTCACTTTATAATTATCTCTACCTAAAAAATCAATAACAAAACATTTTTGATTCTCTTTAAATTCAGTTAAGGATTGTGTTAATTGGTTGGTGTTTCTATTTAAGTTTTTATATAGATTTCCTTCTTGAGAAAACTGAGTAGGAATGCTTACTTCTTGAGAAAATAAACTTAAAGAAAACAGAAGAAAACAAAAATATTTAATCATAATTATACTCTTATAAAGAAATTGGGGCATATTAATATCTATTATGAAACATCAAATTTAAAAATTTACAATTGTTTATCATATTTGAAAAGCATGTTTTATTATTGATACCTACTTCATAAGTAATCAATTTATCATTATGATATAGTATTATCTCTACAAACGAACTATTATACAGGTTAATATTCTAATTATAAAATTCTCATTTATTTTTTAAGTATTTTTGATTTTATTCATTACAACTATGACCATTCAAGATTTAACTGGACAATACAATATAATAGGGAGTAATCAAGATGCTTTAGAAAATACGTACAAAGGTACTCTTGATTTAATCCTTGATGAAAATAATAGAATAAAAGCAAAATGGCTTATAAATAATGAACATATACAACTAGGAACTGGCTTTTTTAAGAACAATATTCTTGTTATTAATTTCAATTACAAAGACAAAAAAAACAACACTTACAAAGGCGTCGTTGTTTACAAATGTATTTCTAAAGATATCCTAGAAGGCTTTTGGTCTGAAAAACATGGAAATCCACTTTACCTTGGAGAAGAATGTTGCTTTCGGGTTAACGACAAAGAGCAGCTGCTTGACTAAAAATCAAGCATAAAAAAAACCTCAACTATTAAATAATTGAGGTTTCATTTTATGAATTAATTGCTAAATATATTGATTGATAATATTTTCAAACAATTCTTGTTTACCACTTTTTAATGATAACTCTCCGTTTTCTTGAGCTATTTTGTATAAATCTTGTAACCCTAATTGTCCTTCTTCAAAAGCTTTTCCTTTTCCAGAATCGAAAGAAGCATAACGCTCTGTTCTTAACTTTTCATAAGGAGACGATGTTATAATTTTATCTGCAATAAGCAAAGCACGTGCAAAGGTATCTGCTCCACCAATATGTGCATGAAATACATCCTCTAAATCGGTTGAGTTTCTTCTAATTTTTGCATCAAAATTAACACCACCACCTTGTAAGCCACCTGCTTTTAAGAACACCAACATAGCTTCTGTCGTTTCTTGAATGTTATTTGGAAACTGGTCAGTATCCCATCCGTTTTGGTAATCGCCACGGTTAGCATCTAAGCTTCCTAACATACCTGCTTTTGCAGCAACTTCAATTTCGTGTTGGAATGTGTGTTGTGCTAAAGTAGCGTGATTTACTTCTATATTTATTTTAAAGTCTTTATCTAAACCATATTCTTTTAAGAAACCAATAGCTGTAGCCGAATCGAAATCGTACTGATGTTTAGAAGGCTCCATTGGTTTTGGCTCTATAAAGAAGTTTCCTTTAAATCCATTTGCTCTAGCATAATCTCTAGCCATGGTTAAAAATTGTGCCATGTGATCTAACTCACGTCCCATGTCAGTATTTAATAAAGACATATAACCTTCACGACCACCCCAGAACACATAGTTTTCGCCATTTAACGCTATGGTAGCATCTAAAGCTAATTTTACTTGTCCGCCTGCTCTAGCAACCACATCGAAATCTGGGTTTGTAGAAGCACCATTCATATAACGCGGATTAGAAAAACAGTTTGCTGTACCCCAAAGTAATTTTACATCTGAAGCTGCTTGTTTTTCCTTTAGGTAATCAGTAATAGCTGCTAATCTACTTTCAGATTCACCAAATGTTGCGCCTTCTCTAATTAAATCGAAATCGTGAAAACAGTAATAACCGAATCCCATTTTTGTTATAAATTCAAAAGCTGCATCTGCTTTGTCTTTTGCTGCTTGAATAGCATCAGCAGGTTTGTCCCACTCAAAATTTTGCGTTCCTGGACCAAATGGATCTGATCCTTGTCCGCAGAATGTATGCCAGTATGCTACTGAAAATTTAAAATGTTCGCGCATGGTTTTCCCTGCGACTACTTGATCTGGATTGTAATATTTGAATGCTAACGGATTGTCTGATTCTTTGCCTTCAAACTTAATGTCTCCAATGCCTTTGTAATACTCTTTGTTTCCTATAATTGCCATTTTTTTCAGGTATTAATTGTTTATCTGTTTATTTACTAAGTTGTTAAATAGTTACTATGTGCGTTAGGGATTAAAGCATTTATTGAAGCTCTTTTTGTGTTGTTGCACATATGCAACACAAAAAAGCGACTGCTGAAAGCCCGACCTGTTCCTGAACTAAATTCAGGATAAAGGTAACGCCCTAATGTTATTTATTTAAAATGAGTTCTAATTCGTTTTTCCAGTTATTATATGCTTTTAAATATGGTTCTTTGTCTTTAAAAGGCATGAATGTCATAACGTGATCGTTATCTATAATTGCCTTTCCAAAGGTTTCAAAATCGCCTTTATGCAAATGCGCTGCTCTTGCGGCACCTATAGCTCCTGTTGTATTATAAATTTCGATTTCTTGCTCAATTAAAGTCGCCACTGTGTTTGCAAAGATTTCGGAGCGAAATAAATTATCGTTTCCTGCTCTAATAACTTTGGTTTTAATACCATCTGATTTTAAAATCTCCATACCATACACAAACGAAAAGGCAATACCTTCTAGAGCTGCACGACACATATGACCTTTATGATGGTTATTTAAGTTGATATTTACAAGACGCGTGCCTATTTCTTTATTATTTAACATACGTTCGGCTCCGTTTCCGAAAGGAATTAAGCATACACCATCTGATCCTACAGGAATATCGGTTGCCAAATTATTCATCTCTTCATATGAGCTTACAGCTAAATTATTTAATAACCAACGATATTGTATACCTGCTCCATTAATACAAAGTAATTTCCCTATTCGTGCGGCGGCTCCTTTTTTATAATTTACGTGCGCAAAATTATTTACACGAGCACTTTCTTTTACAGATAAACTATCGGTAACTGCATAAACAACTCCTGATGTACCTCCTGTTGCGGCTACTTCTCCTGGATTAAATACATTTAAAGACAAAGCGTTATTAGGTTGATCGCCTGCTCTGTAAAAAATAGGTGTTCCTGCTGCTATTCCTGATGCTTCCTCTCCGTTTTCATCGACTACCGATTGCTCTCCAAAGGTTTCTACTATATCTGGCACAAGTGCTTTATCGATACCATAATGTTCTAAAAGAAAATCGGCTACTGTATCCTTTTTAAAATCCCAAAAAATGCCTTCAGACAATCCTGAAATGGTTGTGTTTATGATATTTGAAAATTTGTATGCAATGTAATCGCCAGGTAACATGAACTTATAAGTGTTTTTATAAACTTCTGGTTCATTATCTTTTACCCATTTTAATTTTGAAGCTGTAAAATTTGCTGGTGAGTTTAACAAGCTTTCTGAACAAGTATTTTCTCCTATATTTTGAAAAGCTTCATTACCAATTTCTACAGCACGACTATCGCACCAGATTATACTTTTACGAAGTGGGTTCCCTTCTTTATCAATCAATACCAAACCGTGCATTTGATACGAAATACCAATGCCTTTAATTTGGGTTCTGCTTACATTATATTGTTTCTTTAAACTGGTTATGGCTGCACAAATATGCTGCCACCAATCGTTTGGTTTTTGTTCTGCCCAACCATTTTTTTGAGCAAACATGCCCATTTCTTCTTTTGGTTCTTGTACAACACCTATACTTTTACCTGTAGCTATTTCTACTAAAGCGGCTTTAATAGATGAGCTTCCTATATCTAATCCTAAATAGTACATAGTTTATAATGATTCTCTTAATATTAGTTTAGTTGGAATGTAGCACTGCATTGTGTTATCATTACTAACAAACTCTGCTGCTTTATTTCCTATTTCTTTAAAATCTGTTGAGATAACAGATATCCCTTTATATATAAATTTTTTCATAGGCGTTTCGTTATAAGATAAAAAGCCAACATCTGTTCCTGGTTCGAGATTCAACCCGCGGCTTTGTTCTAAAAAAACACCTAGTACTCTATCACTTACGCTTATATATGCTTCTCCTTTTTTAATATTAAAGTTTTTAGTTTCGGTAATAACCTCAAACTTTAAATGATACATTTCACAAAACTTTTTAAAATAAGCTATTGTTTCTATTGGGTGAAACGTAAAGTCTGGATATACAAAAACGATTTTTTTATATTTTTTGAAGACTTCTTTTGCTTCTTCTAAACATTTGTAAAATGAATCTCCAAAATCTTGAAACACAAAATTATTATTAGGCTGTGAATGTATATTCCAATCTATTAAGAGCAACTTATTATCATCTATCTCTGATAATACATTAGGAACTTCTTTACTATCAAAACTCATTACAACATACTTATAATACTTTCCTTTACTATTATTAATAATAGTTTTAAAATTATCTATGTTATAATGATGAAATTGCACATCTACAATGACATTCTTTGGCAAGTCATTAACAAATGAATGGTACAAAACTTCCTTATATGCTTTAAAAGTATCTAAAAGCAAAAGTACTTTTCTTGTATCATTAGCGACATAATACCCTTTATTTGGTACAGACTCGATAACATTTTGTTCTTTTAAAATAGAATAGGATTTAAACACCGTATCTCTAGACAAACTATACGCCTTACAAATGGCATTCACAGACGGCAAAGCATCGCCACTTGATAATGTATTATTAGCAAGGGCATTATTTATAGCGTTTACCAATTGCTGGTACTTTGGAATTTCGCTATTAATATTTATATCAAAATCAACTTTCACTAAACCGTTCTGTTCTGTTCTGGTTGTCAAAAATATAAATTATTTATGATATAAAACTAATCTTATTGTTTTTATTTTTTAAAAAGTGTGAATTTTAATTTTTTGGCATAAAAAAAACCATTTAAACAGGTATTTGTTGAAATGGTTATTAAATTTATTTAAATAAAAAGTTCTAACTAACTTTTTGTTTATTCTTCATTTTTTCAAGAAGGACTAATTCACGATGAATTTCTTCTTTTCGGTCATTAAATTTCTGAACTTTAGCATCTATGATTTTTTGCTTTTCTAAACTTTCAAGTCGTCTTAATTCTTCTTTTGCAAGTAATCTTTTAGCTTCTCTTTTTTGCTTAATTTTTTCAATTGCAACCGAAAAATATGCATAACCGTACATACTTAAAAACAATAATGCAATTATCCCTAATATGATATAACCGTTTTCCATAACTTCTTCTAAATTATTTTTTTTTAAATATAAGTACCTCTAAAAAGACTCACTAAATTAAACTTTTATAAAATTAATCAAAAGAAACTTCCAATTATAATAAAAAAGGTGAAGTACTTAAAAAAAAGATAAAAGTTAAAAAAACAAGAAATAAAATATTTATTCAGTAACGCTCTGTCTATTTTTTGATTTTATATCCTTCTGATTCCCAATTTAAAAAACCACCTTCCAAATCGTAAATTTTTGTAAAACCTACTTCTAAAAATGCACTTACACTTTTACCACTTCGCCCTCCTGATCGACAATAAATAAATACAGGTTTTGATTTGTCTAATTTGTTTATTTCATCTTTAAAGGTAGAAGAATAAAAATCTATATTTTTAGCTGTATCAATAAAACCTTCACTAAATTCTTTTGGCGTTCTAACATCTATAAACTGAACAGAATCAGCATCTAAAAAAACCTGCATTTCTTTAGGAGAAATAACTTTTACTTGCTCTTGGTTTAGAGTCTTTTTACAGCTAAAACCAAAAGTACCTATTACAATACAAAAAAATAAAACGAAATGTTTCATGAGCAAATATTTTAATCTAAATCAACAACATCTCCTGTCCATTCCATCATACCTCCCTCAAGGTTATAAGCGTTTTCAAAACCTAATTGCTCCATAATATTACATGCTTGTCCACTTCTATTCCCTGAACGACAATACACATAATAATTTTTACTTTTATCAAGATCTTCAAGTTCATTAATAAATTCTTGACCTTTATAAATATCTATATGAATGGCATTTGCTATAATACCATCTGCCACTTCAGCATCTGTTCTTACATCCAAAACAACAGCATTATCATCGTTTTCTAATTGTTCTGTCCATTCTTCTTGTGTTAAATCTTCCATGTTATCTTTATTAAAAAATATATATTACAATATTAATACATCTAAAACTATAGACGAAAAAAAATCCGAAGTATTACAACTTCGGATTTCATTTATCAAATTCCTTGCCTTTTTTAAACTTTAATAGAACAACCAATAGCTTTTGTTTCTTTTTGTTCTATCTCTTCACCTTCCAACAAAGCATCAACCGCTTCTTCAACATATTTAGTTTTAGCAGCTGAGGCATCTTTATAATTATCATCAATAGCTCCAATATATTCAACTATATTCATTCCATCTCCTTTTTGCAAAACAAATACATGAGGTGTTTTTGTAGCTCCAAATTTTGGATACACTTTTTGCCCCTCGTCTATTAAATATGGAAACGTAAAACCTTTTTCTTTTGCTCTTTGCTTCATCGCTTCTAAATTATCCCCTGGCTTTACATCTGTATTATTTGGCATAATAGCAATTACTGGATAGCCTTTAGATGCATATTTTTCGTTTAACGCCTGAACTCTATCTTCATACGCCACTGCAAACGGACAGGTATTACAAGTAAATGTTACAATGAATCCTTTTGCATCTTTATAATCTGATAACGACACCATTTTTCCATCTATATTTTTAAGGGAAAAATCTTCAGCAACGTCACCTATTTTATAGCCATCATTACTCGTTGATTTGTTGATTGTAAATGCACTAACACACAATACAATTACTAGGGCGGAAATTAATTTAATTGTTTTCATAATTATTAATTTAAAAATGGTTTTAATTCGGTTTCTAATTCTTCGAATGAAAATGACTGTTCAAAGAATTTACTCGTATCGTTTTTATAAATAATAGTAGCTGGAATAGACCCAGACCAAGATTCATTTATTTGAGGAATCCAAGTATTCATATCAGCATCATCTAAAGCAATTACTTTAGATTTTAACTTCTTTACTTTAATAAAAGGTTTCAACTTGGTATCATATAAATGCGGAAAATCTAAACTTACCAAAATTACCTTGACATTTTTATTCGCATATGTCTCATTTAATTTTTCAAATGAAGGCAATTCTTTTACGCATGGCGCACACCAAGTAGCCCAAAAATTTATAACATAAATAGTATCATTCTTCTTGTTTAAAAACTTTTTAAAACCATTAAAATCATAAACTTCTAATTCAATGTCATTTACAATAGCATCATCTATTGCTGATTCTACAATTGTTTTATCAACAATATCAATATTTGCTTTTTTTTCTTTACAACTAGCCATTAAAAGAATGGCAACAAATAATAATTTTAACTTCATAATTGTAAAATTAATTAATAATTCATTGCATAATACACACTTTAACAAACTTTTATTTAAAAATTATCTCAAAGTATTGTTTAATTATATTTTCATTTCTATATTTGAACCAGTTAAAAAAACAAAAATGAATACAATTTTAAATAATACTTGGTGGTGGTGCTTTCGAAACTAACGTTCGTGAAGTAAAATCCTAGTATATTTAAAACTTAAAATATCCAAAAGGCTTGTCATTCACGACAAGCCTTTTTTTATTACAATAATTTCATTTCCGCGAAAGCAGAAAAATTAAAAACATTAAATGGAAAAATTTAGTCTTTATACACATAATAAAAGAATCTTAACAGATACCATTACACCAGTTACAGTATATTATAAAATACGTGACAAATACCCAAATAGTATTCTTTTAGAAAGTGGTGATTACCACCGAAGTCATAAAAACTTCTCTTATATCTGCTTCAATCCTATTGCAACAATAAAGATTGAAAACGAAGTTATTACTCAAACATTTCCTGACGGAAGCACAACAACATTAAACATCACAGAAGATGTTAATGTGGCGAACGAAATCCATAAATTCACAAAACGATTTGATGTCACTACCGATGAAGACTTCAAATTCATTAACAACGGAATTTTTGGATACACAGCCTATGATGCTGTTCGATACTTTGAAGATGTAGAAATTAGTAAAAAAGACGATTCGGTTGTTATTCCAGATGTTTATTATGCTGTTTACAAAAATATTATTGCCATAAATCATTTTAAAAACGAAGCCTATATTTTTGCACATTGTTATGAAGACACCGAAAATAATATTCATGATATTGATAAACTGATAAACGTTCAGAATTTCGCATCCTATAATTTTAATTCAAAAGGAGATATCAACTCCAACCTAACCGATGATGAATTTAGAGAACATGTCGAATTAGCTAGAAAACATTGCCAACGCGGAGATGTTTTTCAATTAGTATTATCAAGACGTTTTTCACAAGAATTCACAGGAGACGATTTTAATGTATATCGTGCCTTAAGAAGTATTAACCCGTCACCTTACCTATTTTATTTCGATTATGGCGATTTCAAAATTTTTGGAAGCTCGCCAGAAGCACAACTTATAGTTGATGATGGTTTAGCCGAAATACACCCCATAGCAGGAACCTTTAAAAGAACTGGAGACGAGCAAAAAGATGAAATTTTAGCAGAAAAACTAAAAAAAGACGACAAAGAAAATGCCGAACACGTCATGTTGGTCGATTTAGCTAGAAACGATTTAAGTCGCCACGGCAGCGAAGTAAAAGTAGTTACCTATCGCGAAGTTCAATTTTTCTCGCACGTCATCCATTTAGTCAGTAAAGTTACAGGTCAAAAACACAAAGAAACCTCTACCATGCAAGTGGTGGCCGACACGTTTCCTGCTGGAACTTTAAGTGGTGCTCCAAAACACAGAGCCATGCAACTTATCGAGCAATACGAAAAAACAAGTCGTGGTTATTACGGTGGTGCTATTGGTTTTATGGATTTCGATGGTAATTTTAATCACGCCATCATGATTCGAACCTTTTTAAGTAAAAATTACAAACTCAATTGGCAAGCAGGCGCTGGTTTGGTTTCAAAATCTAATCAAGAAAACGAATTACAAGAAGTTTACAATAAATTAGGCGCATTAACAAAAGCAATTAAATTGGCAGAAGATGTTTAAATTTATGGCGTTACCACAAGGGTCGGGCTTTCACAAGTCGCTTCCCGATGAAAAATCGGGAGAGCTCCAACAATTGCTCAATCCCTAACGCACTAAGTCCGCAATTGGCAGTCATTAGTTTACAGTCAGTGCAGGCTTGTTAAGAGTTAAGAGATTTGATTTTTTGGTTCGTTTTGTATCAAGACAAAATGAACAGAAATAAAAGAAATAAAAAAATGAATAAAAAAGTACTAGTAATAGACAATTACGACAGTTTTACATACAATCTTGTACATTATCTAGAAGATTTAAATTGTGATGTTACCGTTGTAAGAAACGATAAATTAGCTCTGGAAGATCTAGAACCTTTTGATAAAATTGTATTATCGCCAGGTCCAGGAATCCCAGATGAAGCAGGTTTATTAAAAGCAATTATTGAAAGATACGCCCCAACAAAAAGTATTTTAGGCGTATGCTTAGGGCAACAAGCCATAGGCGAAGTCTTTGGCGGATCGCTAGTAAATTTAGACGATGTTTATCACGGTGTAGCAACCAATGTAACCATATGTGTAAATGATGAGGCTATATTTAAAGGCTTAGAAAAAAACATTGAAGTAGGACGCTATCATTCTTGGGTTGTAAATGCAGATTTACCAGATAGTTTAGAAGCAACCTCTTTTGATGCAAACGGGCAAATCATGTCGTTACGCCATAGAGAATATGATGTAAGAGGCGTGCAATACCACCCAGAATCGGTATTAACACCAGACGGAAAGAAAATTTTAGAAAACTGGATTAATAGCTAATTTATCTATGAAAGATATACTAAACAGATTAATAAATCACGAAACCATTTCTAGTGAAGAAGCTAAACAAGTTATAGTTAACATATCAAACGATATGTATAACCCAAGTCAGATTACTTGTTTTCTTTCGGTTTTCATGATGCGAAGCATTACTTTAGAAGAACTACAAGGCTTTAGAGATGCGCTTTTAGAATTATGTATTCCTATAAACCTAAGTGATTATAACGCGATTGATATCGTAGGAACAGGAGGCGATGGCAAAAACACTTTCAATATTTCGACACTATCATCTTTCATTACAGCAGGCGCAGGTGTTCATGTTTCTAAACATGGAAACTATGGCGTATCATCAACGTCAGGCTCGTCAAATGTCATGGAATCTTTAGGTGTAAAATTCTCTAACGATGAAAGCTTTTTAAAACGCTGTTTAGACAACGCTGGAATATGCATATTACACGCACCTCTTTTTCATCCAGCTATGAAAAATGTGGCGCCTATTCGTCGTGAGCTAGGTGTTAAAACATTTTTTAATATGTTGGGCCCTATGGTAAACCCATCATTTCCAAAGAATCAAGTGTTAGGCGTTTTTAATTTAGAATTACTACGCCTTTATAGCTTTATGTATCAAAATACAGATAAAAATTACAATATTGTTTATGCATTAGATGGTTATGATGAAATTTCATTAACAGGAAAAGCTAAGATTGTATCAAATAAATCAGAAACCATATTTTCACCAGAAGATTTAGGAGTATTACAAATAAAACAAGATGCTATTTTTGGAGGCGATACCGTTAAAGATGCAGCAAAAATATTTGTCGATATTATTAGTAATAAAGGTACCGAAGCACAAAACAATGTCGTTTGTGCAAATGCAGGACTTGCCATTGCAACCACCAAACAAATTAGCCATAAAGAAGGTTTCGAAATAGCTAAAGAATCATTGTTTTCTGGAAAAGCAAAAACGAGTTTAGATAAATTAATTGAGTTAAGTAGATAAAAAAGTCCACAGTATTCAGTTGGCAATTTGCTTACTGAAGACTGAAGACTGAAGACTGAAGCATGAATATTTTAGACAAAATAACATTAGATAAAAGAAATGAAGTAGCACTAAGAAAGCAACTCATTCCAACATCGCAATTAGAACAATCTGTTTTATTTGAAAGACAAACCGTATCACTTGCAAATAACCTACGAAACAGCAAATCAGGCATTATTGCCGAACATAAAAGACGTTCTCCTTCAAAATCTGTAATTAATAATACTTTAAACGTTCAAGACGTTGCAAAAGGCTATGAAGACGCAGGTGTTTGCGGAATGTCTGTTTTAACAGATGGAAAATACTTTGGAGGTTCTTTAGACGATTTACTAACCGCCAGAGCAAGTTGTAATCTGCCTTTATTACGTAAAGAATTCATCATAGACGAATACCAACTTTTAGAAGCTAAAGCCTACGGTGCCGATGTTATTTTATTAATAGCAGCCATTCTAACTAAAGCAGAAATAAAGCAATTCTCAGAATTTGCAAAAAGCTTACATTTAGATGTGCTTTTAGAAGTTCATAATGAAGAAGAATTACACAAATCTATCATGCCAAGTATAGATATGCTAGGTGTAAACAACAGAAACTTAAAAACATTTGACGTTAGTTTAGAAACCAGTAAAACATTAAGCGCGTTAATTCCTAACGACTTTGTAAAAGTTTCAGAAAGTGGTATTAGTAATATTGAAGCTATAAAAGAATTACAACCATACGGATACCAAGGTTTTTTAATTGGTGAAAACTTTATGAAAACAGATAACCCAGGAGCTAGCGCTACAGAATTCATTAAAAGCCTCCTCTAACTCCTCCAAAGGAGGAGAACACTCACTCTTATGAATAAAGATAAACGACATACTCCGCAATCAGTTCCCTCTCCTTCTGAGAGGGCTAGGGAGAGGCTTCTTCTTAAGGTTTGCGGCATGAAACATCAAGATAACATCAAACAAGTTGCTGCATTGCAACCTGATTATCTTGGGTTTATATTTTATGAAAAATCTGCAAGAAATTTTGATTCTATAATTCCTGAATTACCAAAATCAATAAAGAAAACAGGTGTTTTTGTTGATGCAGATATAGACTTTGTTGTCGATAAAATTAACAAACATAGTTTACAAGCTGTTCAATTACATGGTGAAGAATCACCAAACTATTGTAAAGAATTACAATCTAAAAACATTGAAATTTTCAAAGTATTCTCAATAAAAGACGAATTCGATTTTAGTGTTTTAAAACCTTATGAAGGCTTTGTAAATTATTTTCTTTTTGACACGAAAGGCAAACTTCCAGGAGGCAACGGATACACATTCGATTGGAGTGTTTTAAATAACTATCCTTCTACAACGCCATTCTTTTTAAGCGGTGGTATTGGATTGAATCAAATTGAGGATATTAAAAAATTCCAACAAAGTGAAGCTTCAAAGTATTGCTATGCATTAGATGTAAATAGTAAATTTGAAATAGAACCTGGATTAAAAGATATTGAAGATTTAAAAAAATTTAAACAGATTCCTGCCTTCGCAGGAATGACAGAAATTATGAATTACAACGTAAACGAAAAAGGATATTACGGCGAATTTGGTGGTGCATTCATCCCTGAAATGCTTTATCCAAATGTAGAAGAGTTACGCCAAAACTATTTAAAAGTAATGGCTGAACCAGATTTTAAAAAGGAATTCGATCAGCTTTTAAAAGATTATGTAGGCCGCCCTTCCCCACTCTATTTTGCAAAGCGTCTTTCAGAAAAATACAATACCAAAATTTACTTAAAGCGCGAAGATTTAAATCATACAGGTGCTCACAAAATAAACAATACTATTGGTCAAATATTAATGGCTAAACGCTTAGGTAAAACTAGAATTATTGCCGAAACAGGCGCTGGTCAACACGGTGTTGCTACAGCTACAGTTTGTGCTTTAATGGGCTTAGAGTGTATTGTTTATATGGGTGAAATTGATATCGCACGTCAAGCACCAAATGTAGCACGTATGAAAATGCTTGGAGCAACTGTTGTTCCTGCATTATCTGGAAGTCGTACTTTAAAAGACGCTACTAACGAAGCCATTCGCGATTGGATTAGCAACCCTGTAAACACACATTACATTATTGGTTCAGCTATTGGTCCGCACCCATATCCTGATATGGTGACACGTTTTCAATCGGTTATTTCCGAAGAAATAAAATGGCAACTAAAAGAACAAGAAGGCAGAGAAAATCCAGATTATGTAGTCGCTTGTATTGGTGGAGGAAGTAACGCTGCGGGTACATATTATCATTATTTACATGAAGAAGATGTTAATATAATTGCTGTTGAAGCTGCTGGTTTAGGAGTAGATTCTGGTGAAAGTGCAGCAACTTCGGTTTTAGGAAAAGAAGGTATTATTCACGGTTGTAAAACCATGTTAATGCAAACCAAAGATGGACAAATAACCGAGCCTTATTCTATTTCGGCAGGTTTAGATTATCCTGGTGTTGGCCCTATGCATGCGCATTTATGCAAAACAGGACGTGCCGATTTTATGGCAGTTACAGATGATGATGCAATGAATGCAGGATTAGAACTTTGTAAATTAGAAGGTATTATACCTGCTATTGAAAGTTCGCATGCGCTTGCCATTTTTGAACAAAGAACCTTTAAACCAAACGATGTTATTGTGGTGAGTTTATCTGGGCGTGGTGATAAAGATTTGAATAATTATATTGAATATTTTAAGATTTAAAGTTTTTATTTTTTTTCATTTCCGCGAAGGTGGAAATCCCATAATAAAACAATGGATATTCATTACGTTTACATATTAACAAATAAAAACCATACTGTATTATATATATGTTGGCAGAACAAAACAATTAAAAACAAGATTACTTCAACATAAAAACAATAATTTAAAAACATTTACCGGAAAATACAATGTTGATAAATTGGTCTATTTTGAAACAACCAAATACGTTAACAATTCTATAAAAAGAGAACGACAAATAAAAAAGTGGAATCGAGAATGGAAGATTAATCTAATTAACAGATTAAACCCTGATTGGAAAGATCTTTCAGAATATATTTAACAAAATAATAAAAAGATTCCCTCCTTCGAGGGAATGAAAAAATATTCATTTATAATGAACAGGATAAATACGAAATTACAAGAAGAAAAGAAACTACTTTCAATATACTTTACAGCAGGTTACCCAAATATTGATGACACTGTTAACATCATTCAAGATTTAGAAAAAAACGGTGTTGATATGATTGAAATCGGACTCCCGTTTAGTGACCCACTAGCAGATGGCCCAACCATACAAGCGAGTTCTACTCAAGCTCTTAAAAACGGCATGACCACCGAAGTACTTTTTAATCAATTAAAAGACATTCGTAAAACGGTTTCAATTCCTTTAATTATCATGGGATATTTTAATCCTATGTTTCAATATGGTGTTGAAGCTTTTTGTAAAAAGTGTCAAGAAATTGGTATTGATGGTTTAATTATTCCTGATTTGCCAGTGGATGTGTATCATGAAGAATACCAAGCCATTTTTGAAAAATACGGAATCATCAATGTATTTTTAATAACGCCACAAACGAGCGATGAACGTATTAGATATATTGATTCGATTTCAAACGGATTTATATATATGGTAAGTACTGCAAGTACAACAGGTGCTCAATCTGGTTTTGGAAACGAGCAAACTGAATACTTTGAACGTATTGGAAATATGAACCTAAAAAACCCTCAAGTTATAGGTTTTGGAATTAGTAATAATGAAACATTTACACAAGCTACAAAATATGCAAAAGGCGCTATTATTGGTAGTGCTTTTGTAAAGCATGTAACTAATAAAGGAGCAAATAGTATTGATAAATTTGTAAATATTATCTTAAATTAAATATATTTGATTTATAATAATCACTAACCAAAATTTTATATTTATGAAATGGTATTTAAAAGTATTAAAGCAATATGCTGATTTTAAAGGACGTGCTAGAAGAAAAGAGTACTGGATGTTCTTCTTATTCAATATCCTAATTGCTTATGGTATAGTTTTCTTAGCTTTAGGTTTAGATGTGCCTGAGTTATCTATTTTAAATACAATATACTCATTAGCAGTATTAATTCCTTCTATAGCTGTTGGAGTAAGAAGAATGCATGATGTAGGCAAAAGTGGCTGGTATCTTTTAATACCTATTTATAGCTTCATTCTTGCTGTAACTAATGGAGAAGTAGGCCCAAATAAATGGGGACCAGATCCTAAGGGAAGTGCTGCTGAAGAAATTGACGAAATAGGAAAACCTCAAATTGAGGAATAAAATCTCAAAAATATATTATATAAAAACCTATTCTATTTAGAATAGGTTTTTGTTTTATCACTCATTATATTAAATAAACATGCCTTTAAACATTGTTTTAATAGAACCAGAAATACCAAATAATACCGGAAACATAGGTAGATTAGCTTTAGCTTCTGGTTCTCATTTACACCTAGTAAAACCTTTTGGTTTTGAAATTAGCGACTCGCGTTTAAAACGTGCCGGTTTAGATTATTGGCAACATTTACAGGTTACTTATTACGATAACATTGATGAGTTTTTCAGCAAACACAAAGACAAAAAAATGGCATTTCTTTCCAGTCATGGAAACAAAAACCATTGGGATATTCCTTATGAGGATGATATGTTTTTAATTTTCGGAAAAGAATCGGTAGGACTACCAAAATCTATTAACGAAACTTATAGTAATTCACTATTTAAAATTCCTTTATATAGCGAACATGTTAGAAGTTTGAATCTTGCTAATGCTGTTAGTATTATAGTTTATGAGGGGTTGAAACAACTTAGATAAATAAACCTTTTTTTTAGATTTTATAAGTAAAATATAAAATTTATTTCACAGGAATTTGCTTCAAAATCTCCAATACAAATTTCCAATATTTTTGAGCAGAAGAAATTTGAGCACGTTCATCTGGTGAGTGTGCTCCTTTTATATTAGGTCCAAAACTAATCATATCCATCTCTGGGTAATTAGTTCCAAGAATACCACATTCTAATCCTGCATGACAAGCAGCAACGTGTGCTTCTTCCCCATTCATATCTTTATAAATTCTAGATAATACTTTTAAAATAGGAGAATCCATATTAGGTTTCCATCCTGGATAATCTCCAGAAGCATCAACTTCACAACCAGTAAGTTCAAATGTTGCACGAAGCGTATTTACCAAATCCCATTTAGCACTTTCAACAGATGAGCGTGTTAAACAACCTATTTTAACGTCACCATCTTTAACAATTACGCGCGCTACATTATTAGACGTTTCAACCAAATCAGGAATATCGGCGCTCATTCTATAAACACCATTACAAGCTGCATAAATAGCTCTTGTTAATCCTTCTTGAACACCTAAATCCATTATTTTTTCAGGTGCTTCACATTTAGAAACTACAATTTCTAAATCAGGTTCCATGGTTTTAAGCTCCTTTTTTATTGTTGTTGACATTAATGCCATTTCTAATAAAAAAGCATCTTCATGAATAGCATCAATAGCAACAATAGCATTACTCTCTCGTGGAATGGCATTACGTAAACTACCACCATCAACTTCTGAAATTCTTAAACCAAAATTTTCAAAACCATCAAACAAAACACGGTTCATTATTTTATTAGCATTTCCTAAACCTTCATGAATTTGCATCCCTGAATGTCCACCTTGTAAACCTTTAACCGTTACTTTATAGCCTATTTTAAATTCAGGCGTTTCTTCTTCATCATAACTTCTTGTTGCAGTAACATCTATACCTCCTGCACAACCTACACCAATTTCATTATCTTCTTCTGTATCTAAATTCAAAAGTATTCCACCAGAAAGCAAACCACCTTTTAAACCCATAGCACCTGTCATACCAGTTTCTTCATCAATAGTAAATAAAGCTTCAATGTCTGGATGCTCAATATCTGTGCTTTCTAAAATAGCCATAATGGTTGCAACACCTAAACCGTTATCGGCACCAAGTGTCGTTCCTTTTGCTTTTACCCAATCGCCATCTACATACATGTCTATTCCTTGCGTATCGAAATCAAAAACGGTATCGTTATTTTTTTGATGTACCATGTCTAAATGCGATTGCAAAACCACAGTGGTTCTATTCTCCATACCAGCAGTAGCTGGCTTTTTTATAATAACGTTCCCTACTTCATCTTCAATAGTTTCAAGGTTTAAGCTTTTACCAAAATCTTTCATAAAAGCAATAACACGTTCTTCTTTTTTTGAAGGTCGTGGAACAGCGTTTAAATCGGCAAATTTATTCCAAAGTTGTTGCGGTTGAAGTTGTCTTATTTCTGAGCTCATAAATCTATTATTTAAGTTCTACAAAGGTAACATATCTAATCAGGATTAATAAACATTTTATTACTTTTGAAGTATGTTGAAAAAGAAAAAAACCATTATTGCTTTACTATTAATTCCGCAATATTTAATAGTCAAATTACTATCTAATTACCCGGATTTTATTGAAACTTATTACAGCAATGGTTTATATCCCTATATTTCGAAAACGTTTCGATTTTTTTTAGACTGGATACCTTTTTCGTTTGGTGATTTAATTTATACCCTTGCTATTATTTATAGTATCAGGTGGTTTTTTCTTAATAGAAAAAGGCTAAGAAAAGACACTAAACACTGGTTTATTGATGTGTTTTCGGCCTTATCGATTATTTATTTTGCTTTTCATTTATTTTGGGGCTTAAATTATTACCGATTGCCATTGCATAAAAATTTAAATTTAAAAAGCGATTATACCACTGAAGAATTGATTGTTGTTACTGAAAAATTATTAGAGACATCGAATGCAATTCATTTAGAAATTACAAAAAATGACACGGTTAAAATTAAAATGCCTTTTAATAAAAAAACAGCTTTCAAACTAGCTCCTGAAGGCTATAAAAATTTAAAACAGATATTTCCTAATTTAGAATACAAACCTAAAAGCATTAAAAAATCGTTATTTAGTTACCCGTTAACATATATGGGGTTTAGTGGGTATTTGAATCCGTTAACCAACGAAGCTCAGGTAAACGCCTTAATTCCTGATTTTAAATCTCCAACCACAACAACACATGAAATGGCGCATCAATTAGGTTATGCTGCCGAAAATGAAGCCAACTTTATTGGTTGCTTAGCGGCCATAAACCATGATAATATCTATTTTAAATATGCAGGTTACACATTTGCTTTACGTTTTTGCTTAAATGAAATTTACAGACGCGACTCTTGTTTATATGAAGACCTCTTTTCTGATGTAAACAAAGGCATTCTAAAAAACTATAAAGAAACACGCGACTTTTGGGAAGCACACCAAAACCCAACCGAACCTTTTTTTAAACTGTTTTATGGTAGCTTTTTAAAAGCTAACCAACAAAGTAAAGGCATGGGGAGTTATAGTTATGTAGTGGCTTTATTGGTAAATTATTTTGAATCTGAATCATTATAATTAAATTATATTTGCCTGAGATGAATAAAGAAATTTCTAGTATACAAAATCCGTTTATAAAACAACTAGTTCAATTAAAAGACAAATCGCGCGAACGTAAAAAAAGCGGTTTATTTTTAATTGAAGGCGAACGTGAAATTAAATTAGCGTTAAAAGGTGGTTATGAGTTAGCATCTATTTTATTTAATCCTGATATTATTTCTAAGGAACAGATAAACGAATCAGTATTTCAAGATATTAACTTCATAGAAGTTTCTAAAGATGTGTACCAAAAATTAGCATATAGAAGCACTACTGAAGGTGTAATTGCTGTAGCTAAAAGCAAAAACCACAATATAAACGAATCAACATTTAAAACTAAAAATCCTTTAATTTTAGTTGCCGAAGCTCCAGAAAAGCCTGGTAATATTGGTGCGCTTTTAAGAACTGCCGATGCAGCTAATGTGGATGCCGTTATTATTGCCAACCCAAAAACTGATTTATACAACCCTAATATTATTCGTTCTAGTGTGGGTTGTGTGTTTACTAACCAAATAGTAACAGGAACTACAACAGAAATTATTGACTTTTTAAAAGCTAAAAACATAAATATTTATACAGCAATTTTACAAGAGTCTGTTGAGTATCACACACAAGATTATACCAAACCGACTGCTATTGTTGTAGGTACAGAAGCCACAGGTTTAAGTGAAGAGTGGCGTATAAACGCAACTCAAAACATTATTATCCCTATGCAGGGGGAAATAGATTCTATGAATGTATCGGTTGCTGCAGGAATTCTTATTTTTGAAGCGAAAAGACAACGGGGATTTTAATGATGTTTCTATTATCAGTAGAAGACAACAGTCGAAGACCTAATTAAACTATAACATGACAGAAAATACTCTTTTTTACATCATCATAGCTATAATAATTATCAATTTTGTAGTTGATAAAATTCTAGATGCTTTAAATGCGAAACATTACAATGATGTACTTCCTGAAGAATTACAAGATGTTTATGATGACACCGAATATAAAAAATCACAAAACTATAAAGCCACCAAGTATAAATTTGGAATTATAACCTCAACGTTTTCCATTCTATTAACCTTAGGGTTTCTATTGTTTGATGGTTTCGAATTTATAGACAATATAGCTAGAGGCTATTCTGAAAACCCCATTCTTGTCGCATTATTTTTCTTCGGAATTATTATGATTGGTAGCGATATTTTAACCACTCCTTTTTCCTATTATAGCACATTTGTTATTGAAGAAAAATTCGGATTTAACAAAACAACTGTTAAAACTTTCTTTTTAGACAAAGTAAAAGGCTGGTTAATGATGGCTATTGTTGGTGGCGGTATTTTAGCTCTCATTATTTGGTTTTATCAAGTTACTGGAACACATTTTTGGCTATACGCTTGGGCATTAGTTGCTGTGTTTTCATTATTTATGAATATGTTTTATTCTAAACTTATTGTTCCGCTTTTTAATAAACAAACACCTTTAGAAGCAGGTAGTTTACGTGATAAAATTGCCGCATATGCTGATACTGTTGGCTTTAAATTAGACAAAATATTTGTAATTGACGGCTCTAAACGTAGCACCAAAGCCAATGCTTATTTTTCTGGTTTTGGAAGTGAAAAACGTGTAACACTTTATGATACATTAATTAATGATTTAGATGAAGATGAAATTGTTGCTGTTTTAGCTCACGAAGTAGGACATTATAAAAAGAAACACATTATTTTCAACCTATTTGCTTCGATTTTATTGACGGGATTAACTTTATTCATTTTATCTCTATTTATTTCAAATCCGTTATTATCGAATGCTTTGGGTGTTGAAATTCCTAGTTTTCATATTGGTTTGATTGCTTTTGGACTACTCTACTCACCTATTTCTGAAATTACCGGGTTGATTATGAATTTGTTTTCTAGAAAGTTTGAATATCAAGCCGATGATTATGCTAAAAACACTTTTAAAGCAGAACCTTTAATTACCTCACTTAAAAAATTATCTAAAAATAGTTTGAGTAATTTAACGCCTCATAAAGCGTATGTGTTTATGCATTACTCACATCCTACACTTTTGCAACGGATTGGAAATTTGAGGAAATCATAAATTTTAAATCCACGTGTCATTTCTAAGTAACTAGAAATCGCTTTATACTTGTCAAATAAAGGCGTAAAGGAATGTTTTTATATTTTGGTGAAACTTGATTTTGTAAAATTTTCGACTACCTTCGCTTAACGACGTTGATAAACGAACCTCTTTAAAAAAAACGTATTAAAGATTTAACGGCTTGATTTGAACTGCCCGACAATGGATGGAACGAGTAGTAAAATATTTATATTCACAATTTCCAAAATTTAAAATATTAGAGTATGAGTAAAGCGTGTTAAAACGCTTAAAAATTGTTTATTGAAATAAAAGCTTATCTTTGCGCCTTGAAATCTGAAAAACGAGTTTAAATTCCTCAGAGTGAGGATGTGTTACGAGAGGTTTAATGTTTAAGTATGTCGATTCGCTTCTTTATGTAACACCACATAACATAATCGAATACTTATACAAAAATGAGCACATTCCAAGAATTAGGTCTAAATGACGACCTTTTACGAGCTATTACAGATTTAGGTTTTATTAAACCAAGTGAAGTTCAAGAAAAAGCAATCCCAATTTTATTAGAATCGGAAACCGATTTAGTTGCATTAGCACAAACAGGAACTGGTAAAACAGCAGCCTTTGGTTTTCCTATGTTAGAGAAAATTGATGTAGATAGCAGAACCACACAAGGTCTTATTTTATCGCCTACACGTGAACTTTGTTTACAAATAACCAACGAAATGAAAGCTTATGGTAAGTACTGTAAAGGACTTAACGTAGTTGCTATTTATGGTGGATCGAGCATATCGGACCAAGCAAGAGAGGTTAAAAGAGGCGCACAAATTATTGTGGCTACACCTGGACGTATGAAAGATATGATTAGCAGACGCATGGTTGATATTTCTAAAATACAATACAGTGTTTTAGATGAGGCTGACGAAATGCTAAACATGGGTTTTAAAGAGGATATTACCGATATTCTTTCGCATACTCCTGAAGATAAAAACACTTGGTTGTTTTCTGCAACCATGCCAAGAGAAGTGGCAACTATTGCTAAAAAATTCATGTCTAACCCACAGGAAATCACTGTTGGTAATAAAAATGAAAGTACAAGCAACGTATCTCATGAATACTATTTAGTTAATTCTAGAGATCGTTACCAAGCTTTAAAACGTTTATCGGATGCCAATCCTGATATATTTTCTGTTATTTTCTGTAGAACAAAACGTGATACTCAAAAAGTTGCCGAAAACTTAATTGAAGATGGGTATAGCGCTGGCGCTTTACACGGCGATTTAAGTCAGAATCAACGTGACATTGTCATGAAATCGTTTAGAAACAAACAAATACAAATGCTTGTAGCTACCGATGTTGCTGCTCGTGGTATTGATGTAGACGATATTACACACGTTATAAACTACCAATTACCTGATGAAATTGAAACTTACACACACCGTTCTGGACGTACAGGACGTGCTGGTAAAACAGGTGTTTCTATGGTTATTGTATCTAAAAGTGAAGTTCGTAAAATAAAAAGTATTGAGCGTATTATTAAACGCCAGTTTGAGAAAAAAGACATTCCTGATGGATCTGAAATTTGCCAAGTACAATTAATGTCGCTTGCTAATAAAATTCACAATACAGAGATTAATCACGAAATTGATAAGCATTTAACGAGTATTAACGAATTGTTTGTTGATACTGATAAAGATGAATTGATTAAAAAATTCTTCTCGGTAGAGTTTACACGTTTCTACAATTACTACCAAAAATCTAAAAACTTAAATGTTGCTGAAGGCTCTAGAGATAGAGAAGGCGGTAGAGACTTTGGAGGAAAATCGAACTCAACACGTTATTTTATTAACGTTGGTAGTAAAGATGGTTTTGATTGGATGAAGTTAAAAGATTTCTTAAAAGAAGTACTTGAGCTAGGTAGAGACGATGTTTTTAAAGTTGAAGTTAAAGAGAGTTTCTCTTTCTTTAATACCGAAAATGAACAAAAAGAGAAAGTACTAGCTTTCTTTACAGACTATAAGCATGAAGGTCGTTTTGTAAACGTTGAAGTATCTGAAAACCGCGGTGGTGGTAGAAGACGTAACGATAGACGCAGTGGCGGTGGCGGCAGACGTCGTGATGATAGACGTGGCGGTGGCGAAAGACGCTCTGGCTCTAGAAATGATTCTTCTAGACCAAGACGTTCTGGTGGCGATTTTAAATCTAGTAATTCAGGTCCTAACAGATCTGAAAGACGCTCTGGTTCTGATTCTAAATCGAACTATTCTGGTTCAGACAGACCAAGACGTTCACGTAGATAGAATTAAACGTTTATGTTAATTTTTAGTCAAAATAAAACTTGTTGGCGCTATTTTGTTATTTAGTTTAGTACTTTTATAACAAAATTAGCGTTGATAAAGACAAACCTATGAAGAATACCCTACTCCTATTTATACTATTAGCGACTTCTGCATTTACTATGGCACAAGAAGCAGATAAAGTTATAGGTGTTATTATTAATTCTTCAACAGATAAACCTTTAGAAAGCGTAAATATTGTTAACCTTAATCAGGTTGTAGGTACAACAACTAACAAAAAAGGGGAATTTGAAATTTCTGCGAAAGCGAACGATACATTACACCTTTCTTATTTAGGGTTTAAATCTATAAAAGTAAGAGTTACTAATGACTGGTTAAAGTTTGGAAGTTCTAAAATTGAATTAACAGAATTAGCCCTTGCACTTGAAGAAGTGGTTGTAAATCAATTAAAACTAACGGGCTATTTAGAAGTAGACATTAAGCAAGTCCCCATTATTAATAACAATTACCGTTATAGCATTTCTGGGTTAAGCACAGGTTACGAAGCGAGTTCTCCTGGAGCTGTAAGTAAAATTATAGGTTCTATTTTTAATCCTGCCGATTTTCTACACCGCATGTTTGGTAAAAAACCAAATGAGCTGCGTAAGCTTAAAAAGATGAAGGAAGATGATGAAATTAGAAATCTTTTAGCATCGCGTTTTGACAGAGAAATGCTTACCGTTTTACTACAAGTAGACCGTGTAGATTTAGATGAAATAGTAAGTCATTGTAATTATTCTAAAGGGTTTATACAAACCGCTAACGATTTACAAATACTCGATGCCATTAGCGAATGCTATGAAGAATACAAAGTATTAAGCAGAGGCAGAAGTAGAAAGATTTAATTCCTTGTCACAATATAAAAAAAGAGGCTTTTTAACTAAAGTCTCTTTTTTTTATGCTTAAACATTAAACACTATAAAAACGTTCAAATATCTCATCATAACTCTTAATCGTTTTTTTACACCAATCTAATCGTTTTTCTAATTGTTCAGATTCAGTAAGCTGCCAATTAATATCGGTTTGTTTTAACTTGGTCGTTACATGCTGTAAAGTAATAGCAGCACTTACAGATATGTTTAAACTCTCGGTAAAACCAACCATTGGTATTTTCATAAACACATCAGCTTCGTCTAACACCTCTTTAGAAAGTCCTTCGGTTTCCCTTCCAAAGAAAAAACAAGACTTCTTCGTTACATCAAACTCATGTAACAAACAATCATCAGTATGCGGTGTGGTAGCAACAATTTGATAGCCTTTTTCTTTTAAACCTGCTATACAATCTTTAACATGAGTATATCTATTTAAATCAACCCATTTTTGAGCTCCCATAGCAATTTCTCTATCTATTTGCTTAGAATTTTGCTCTTCAACAATATGTAACTCCTGTATACCAAAAACATCGCAACTACGCATTACCGCACTGGTATTATGTAATTGATACACATCTTCAGTTGCTACCGTAAAATGTTTAGTACGCTGTTGTAATACTTTTAAAAATTTTTCTTTGCGAGAATCTGTAAGGTAAGTTTCTAAATGCTCTAAAAGTTTTAAATCAATCATGTTTCAAAATTAATAAAGTTTTTTGCTTTAAAACTATAAGATTTTCGTTTTTACGGAAATGAAAAAAACTTATCTTTATTTCATGAAGAAACATATAGTAGTACTTACAGGCGCTGGCATGAGTGCCGAAAGCGGCATAAAAACCTTTAGAGATGCCGATGGTTTATGGGAAGGGCATAATGTTGCAGAAGTAGCAACACCAGAAGGTTTTGCTGCCAACCCAGAATTGGTATTAGATTTTTATAACCAACGCCGAAAACAATTATTTAAAGTAAAACCAAACACAGCACATTTTAATTTGGCGAAACTTGAAAACAATTATAAAGTAAGCATCATCACTCAAAATGTAGACGATTTACACGAACGTGCAGGTAGCACAAACGTCATTCATTTACATGGCGAACTCCTAAAAGTTAGAAGCACCGTTAACAGAAACGATGTACAAGATTGGAAAACCGATTTAGTGTTAGGCGATACAGACTCTAACGGACACCAATTACGACCAGATATTGTATGGTTTGGCGAAGATGTACCTATGATAGAAAAAGCCGTAACAATATGTGAAACGGCTGATATCCTTATAATTATTGGCACCTCTATGCAAGTTTATCCTGCAGCCAGTTTAATGCATTATGTGCCTGAAAACTCCTTAACATATTTTATTGACCCAAAGCCGAATGTCGAAAGCAAGCAGTATTTAACCGTTATTCCTGAAACAGCTACAAAAGGCATTAAGAAGGCCATGAAACTTCTTGGAGCTTGAAAAATTAATTTAGTTATTATTTAAAATAAAGTCAAACTCAAAACTAATATCTCACAACTAATTAAAACAAACGTTTGTTTTAATTTTGTATATTTGGATTTACATGAATCTTTGATAGTAAAAACCCTCCTTATTGAACATATTATGAAAAAAATAGTTTTATCATTTTTTATGCTTCCTTACGCCCTTATTGCACAATTAAACGTAAGTAATGCGCCAACGAATAACCAAAAAGACTTTGTTTTATCAGCACCAAATCAAAGTATTCAAATTTATTATGATAAAGCAGACGATATACTTATAAGTAAAGCTGCAAATCTATTTTCGAACGATATTGGTTTAGTCACCCAAACAAAACCAGAGATAGCTACTTCACAAAATAACTTAAAAGGAAATATTGTCATTATTGGAACAATCGGTAAAAGTAAGATTATTGATGAACTGGCTGAAACGCATCCTGAAATAAACCAAATTAAAGGAAAATGGGAACGCTACGTTATAAAAACCATAGATAACCCTTTTTCAAAAGGAGGAAAAGCCTTAGTCATTGCGGGAAGTAATCGACGTGGAACCGCTTATGGTGTTTTTTCTATATCAGAATCTATTGGCGTTTCACCTTGGTATTGGTGGGCAGATATACCAGTAATTAAACAAAATTATATTAATTTAAGTTCAGAAACTGTTGTTTCGAAAGCACCATCTGTAAAATACAGAGGTATCTTTTTAAATGATGAAGACTGGGGATTAAAACCTTGGGCTTCAAAACTTATAGATCCAGAATTAAATGATATTGGTCCAAAAACCTACGCCAAAGTTTTTGAACTAATGCTTAGATTAAAAGCTAATTATATGTGGCCTGCAATGCATGAGGTTACTGGTGCTTTTAATAAATACCCAGAAAACAAACTTGTAGCAGATGATTATGGAATTCTTATGGGATCTGCACATTGTGAGCCTTTACTTTTTAATAATGCTACAGAATGGGATAAGGAAACCATGGGAGAATGGGATTACAAAACAAATAAAGAAGGGATTATAAATCAATTAGAAAAACGTGTAAAATCTAATGCACCTTATGAAAACATATACACATTAGCATTAAGAGGCATGCATGATGAAGGCATGATAGGCAACATGAGTCAACAAGAAAAGGTAGAAATTCTTGAAAACGCCATTAGGGATCAACGAAAACTATTAGAAAAATATATAGATACAAATATTGAAGATATTCCTCAAGTTTTAATTCCGTATAAAGAAGTTATGGATATTTATGAAATGGGGGTAGAACTTCCAGAAGAGGTTACAGTTGTTTGGCCAGATGATAATTATGGTTATATAAAACGTTTAAGCACCCAAGAAGAACAAAAACGTTCTGGTGGTTCCGGTGTGTATTACCATGTTTCATATTTAGGCGAACCTCATAATAATTTATGGATGAGTACAACACCTCCAAACCATATGTACGAAGAAATGTCTAAAGCTTATAATACAGGTGCAGACCGTATTTGGATTTTAAATGTTGGTGATATTAAATCTTGCGAATATTCTACCGAGTTATTCCTTGATATGGCGTGGGATATAGATGCTTTTAACTATAATAATCTTTATGAACACCATGCCAATTGGACGGCTGAAATTTTTGGAGAAACATATATTAAGGAACTTAAAGACATATGGAATACGTTTTACCATCAAGCCTTTATAAGAAAACCAGAATATATGGGCTTTGGTTACGAATATAGTGGTCATAATAATCATTATGAAACTCTTGTAGATACCAAGTTCTCGTTTAATAATTATAATGAAGTTGAAAATCGATTAAAAGCGTATAACAGTATTGCTGAAAAAGCCACAAATATTCTGGATAAATTAAGTCCGGAATTAAAACCTGCTTTTTACCAACTGGTATATTACCCTATAAAAGGAGCCGATTTAATGAATAAAAAAATGCTAACTGCTCATAAAAACAGAATGTATGCGCAACAAGGACGTTCAAAAACGAATGAGTTAGCAGGCTTAGCAAAACAATATTCAGATAGTTTAGATTTAATCACAAATGGCTATAACACATTATTAGATGGAAAATGGGATAATATGATGTCTGTAAAACAAGGACGTTCTGCCACGCATCTAATGCCCGAATTAAAAACGATTTCGTTAAAAGAAAAACCATCTTTAGGAGTTTATCCTGAAGGTCATGAGGAACTTAAGGGTAATAAAACGGCACATACTAGCTTACCTACATTTAACGCTTATGCGAATAAAACTTATTATATAGATGTCGTTAACAAAGGAAAAGGAAACCTTAAATGGTCTGCTACAACTAGTGCAGATTGGATTAAACTTTCTAATTCTTCCGGAAAAACTAAAGATGAACAAAGACTATCTGTTTCTATAGATTGGAGTAAACGACCTAACGGTGAAAATATATTTGGAAACATTGAGTTTACATTTGGAAAACAAAAAGAAAAAGTAAACATAGCTACTTTCAAACCTAAAGAAGTTGCTAGTACTTACTTAAAAGGACTTTTTGTAGAACAAAACGGATACATTTCTATTCCTGCTGCCGATTTCCATAGAACTAATGAAAAAAGTAGTGATAAAACAATTGTGATTAATGGTCTGGGTATAGAAAATAAATCTGTACAGTTTGGAGCGCCTTTACAAAGAGACAGAAACCCACTAACAAAAAGTAATGCCAGTGTAGAATATGATTTTTATACGTTTAATACAGGTTGGGTAAAAGTATATGTGTATTCGCTTCCGGTATTTCCACTTAACCCATTAGAAAAAGCTAGTTATACCCTTAAAATTGATGATGGCATTTCAAAACGACACGATATTACAGTTAGAGAATATTCAGATGCATGGAAAGAAAATGTATTTAGTAATACAGCTTTAGAAATGTCTAAAATCTACGTAGACAAAGCAGGGAAGCATACTTTAAAAATTATGGGAGATACACAAGGTATGGTCATTCAAAAAATAGTGATAGATATGGGAGGACTTAAAGAGTCTTATGCAGGACCGTCGTCTACAAAAATAGAATAGTATATTAGCAAACAAAAACAATCAACATGTTAAGAATTTTATCAATATTCATAATCATCGCTTTTTCATTAAGCTGTGAAACAAAGAAAAAAAAAGTAAAAGAGGTTAGTCATCCAAAAACAGAATATCCTGTATTAGCAGGAGCATCCATTGAAGTGATTAATTCAAAAATGGAGTCGATTGTTTCAAATGATGCTAAGGTAGAAATACTTGCTAAGGGACATGACTGGACTGAAGGTCCTCTTTGGGTAGAATCTGAGCAGATATTATTGTATTGCGATATTCCAAGAAACTCAATCTATGCTTGGAAAGAAGGAGAAGACTCCAAATTGTATTTGAAACCTTCAGGGTTTCTAGGGGAAAATTTCACAGGAACAGAACCTGGCTCTAATGGACTTATACTTGATGAAAACGAGGCATTAGTATTATGTCAACATGGTGACCGTAAAATTGTTCGTATGAATAGTTCATTAAGTAAGCCAGAGGCATCTTTCATTACATTAGTTGATGCATATAATGAAAAAAGACTTAATAGCCCAAATGATTTGGATTATATGAACAATGGTGATTTGTATTTTACCGATCCTCCGTATGGTTTACCTAAACGGATGAATGATTCAGAAAAGGAACTATCATTTCAAGGAGTATTTCGATTGAGTAAAAATGGAAAAGTGACACTCTTAACAGATGAGTTTGAACGCCCTAATGGAATTGCATTTTCGCCAGATGAAAAGACACTCTACATTGCCAATTCACTTAAAGAAAGACCCATTTGGAAAGCTTTCGATGTAACCAAGGATGGACTAATTACCAATGGCCGTGTTATACTTGATGCTTCAGAAAGAATAAAAAAAGGAGAATTGGGACTTCCGGATGGACTAAAAGTTGGTAAGAATGGAACCATTTATGCTTCGGGACCTGGTGGGGTTTTCATTTTTAGTGCTGAAGAAGAATTTTTAGGAGTAATAAAAACAGGAGAACGCACATCAAATTGTGCTTTGAATGCCGATGAATCTATGTTATACATAACTGCGGACTCATATCTTTTAAGAGTAGCGCTAAACTAGATTTTCTAATATTTTTTATTCCTCCTGTAACACTTCTAAAAAGATGAAACAAAAAAGCAACATTACAAAACAATTGAATTTAAGTTGTTTTGTAATGCTGTTTTTTTTATGAACCCAAGTATAAGACTTCTAGTTCAAATCAATCTGCTTCAAATTCTCAATACGGTTTCTAACTAAAAAATCGTCTATAGTTTCAAAATGTTCAATAACGCGTTGGTCTTTAAATTCGAAAACTTTTTGAGAAAGTCCTTGTAGAAAATCGCGATCGTGAGATACTAAAATGAGCGTCCCATCAAAAGACAATAAAGCTTCTTTTAAAACATCTTTAGATTTTAAATCTAAATGATTGGTAGGTTCATCAAGAATCAACAAATTCACTGGTTCTAAAAGTAGTTTTACCATGGCAAGTCTGGTTTTTTCTCCACCAGAAAGCACGCTTACTTTTTTATCAATATCGTCGCCTTTAAACATAAATCGACCTAAAATATTTTTTATTTGTGTTCGTATATCACCCTGAGCAACCTCATCTACGGTTTGAAAAATAGTTAAATTCTCATCTAACAACGATGCTTGATTTTGCGCAAAGTAACCCACTTTCACATTATGTCCTAAACTACATTCGCCATCTACATCTATCTCTCCCATAATAGCTTTAATCATGGTCGATTTTCCTTCGCCATTTCTACCAACAAACGATACTTTTTCGCCACGTGCAATAGACATATTGGCATTTTTAAATACCACATGCTCGTCGTATGCTTTAGACAACTCTTTAACAGTTACAGGATAATCTCCCGAACGTTGTGCGGGTGGAAACCTAAGCTTCAAGCTAGAATTATCTATTTCGTCAATTTCAATAATTTGAAGTTTTTCCAACATGCGTTCTCTTGAACTTACTTGGTTGGTTTTAGAGTACGTGCCTTTAAAACGTTCAATAAACGCCATATTATCGGCGATAAACTTTTGCTGCTCTTGATAGGCTTTTATTTGATGTTCACGGCGTTCTTCACGTAATTGTAAATAATGAGTGTAATTTGCTTTATAATCGTAAATACGCCCCATAGTAACTTCAATCGTTCTATTGGTAATATTATCAATAAACGCTTTATCATGCGAAATAACCATGACCGCTTTGGCTTTATTCAATAAAAAATCTTCTAACCAAATAACCGATTCAATATCAATGTGATTGGTAGGCTCATCTAAAAGAATTAAATCTGGTTTTTGTAATAAAATTTTAGCCAACTCAATACGCATACGGTATCCGCCACTAAATTCGCTTGTTAAACGCGTAAAATCTTCACGTTTAAAACCTAAACCTCCAAGAGCTTTTTCAACTTCGGCATCATAATTAACATCTTCTAATGCATAGAATTTTTCACCTAAATCGGAAACCTTTTCTATAATTTTCATATAGTCATCCGATTCGTAATCGGTTCTAGTTTCCAATTCTTTATTAAGACGTTCCATTTCGTCTCGCATTTCAAAAATATGCTTAAAGGCTTTTGAAGCTTCTTCAAAAACAGTACAATGATCTTCGGTTAATAAATGCTGTGGTAAATACGCAATAACAACATCTTTAGGATATCGCACATGACCTCGGGTTCCTTTTTGAACACCTGCAATAATTTTCATCATGATCGATTTTCCTGCGCCATTTTTCCCCATTAAAGCTATTTTATCGTTCTCATTTATGGTAAATGAAACATCACTAAATAAAGCTTGTCCACTAAATTCTACTGCTAAAGCATCAACTGAAATCATAGTTTATTTTTTAAAGCTGCAAAGCTAGAAAAAAGTGCGTTATTAAAAAGAAATAATGTTTTTATAACAATCTTTTCTCTTTCAGTATTTTATAAAGACTATCTTCGCGCCTTATTTTGAAAAAAGCCTGGTAATGAAACGTATAAACGAATACAAAAAATTGTTTAATGTTGAAAAAAACATTGAACTAAAACAACTAAAAAAAACATACCGAAATTTAGTTAAAGAATGGCATCCTGATAAGTTTCAAGCAGGTGATGAAAAAGCTATTGAAGCCGAATTGAAAAGTAGACAAATAATTGACGCGTATCATTTTTTAGTAAGTATTGCTCCAGAAACTAAAGCTGCAAATTTAGAAGAATACAATACAACCATAACGTCACCAATAATGGATTGGCAACACAAAGGCATGTTGTTAGAAATAACCTTTTTAGATGGTAATACTTATGAATACTTTGGTGTTAATAAAGCCTTGTATATTAAACTTTGTCAGTCTGATAAATTAACACGCTTTGCAAAGCGTAATATTTTTAACAGCTTTATTTATAGAAAAATTAAAAAAAATGAGGTTGAGGCTTAATTAATTTTTATTCTTTTCCTCAATCCACTTACTCATAAACTTAGTGCTTTGCATGGTATGATGCTGTATCATTTGCCCTGTGAAGTTATCTAATCTATGAATTTGTAAATTGTTTAAAATTGAATTTATTTTAAACACAAAATCAGAAACGAACAGTTGTTTATCAAAACGGGCATTCATTACAATAAACCCGTTTTTTTGTTTTCCGTTCCAAAAAATCTTGTTCGTATATAATTCAATAGCCTTATCTGCAAATTGTTCGACATCATCTGCTATAAAACCATTTGAATCAAATCCACCAAACATACCTTCAGCAGCAATTGATGTCATAACAGCAGGTGTACCGTTTAACATCGCATCAATAAGTTTACCTTTTAAACCTGCACCAAAACGTAAAGGTGCTAAACATACTTTAGCATTTTGCATCACTAAATTTGCATCTTCAGCAAATCCTTTAATAATGAAACCTTCTTTTTTATTGTTTAACTGAAGTACTTTTTCTGAAGCATAAGCACCATAAATATGCATTTCAACTTTTGGTAGTTTCTTTCTAATTAAAGGCCATATTTCTTCTTTTAAAAATAAAATTGCATTGTAGTTGGGTGCATGTAAAAAGTTACCAATAGTAATAAAGTGTTCTCTTTCCTTTATTTTTGGCAATTTCCGTTTAGCCTCCATTGAAATTACTTCGGTTAAAAAAGGCAAATAATATAAAAGATGAGCACTTACTTTAAATTGATTTTTTAATATTTCTATTTCTTCTTCTGAAATTATAAGACTTAAATCACATCTATAAATACTTGCTATTTCTCGCTTTGCTGTATCATTAAACAAATAAGTCTTGCTAAAAACAGACTGATCTTTAAGCGCTAGTTCTCTACCTTTTCTTAAACAATGCAAATCTTCGGCATCTAAAATTCTTAAAGTATTTGGGCATTGCTCAGAAACACGCCAACCAAATTGCTCTTCAACCATAAAACGATCAAACAGTACAATATCTGGATTTAAAGTTTTAACAAACACATCAAAACTATCGCTATTTAAAGCTATATCAACTTGCTCAACACCAATTTCAGTTAAATCAAAAGCATTCTCTTTTTTAGCACATGTACTAGCAAACGTTATTTTACAACCTGAAGATCGAAATATATCTATCAACTGCATCATACGGCTACCGGCAGCAGAACTATTAGGCTCCGGCCAAACAAAACCAATAATTAATATTCTTTTTTGCATTAGGTTACTAGACATAAATTAAATTTATTCTGGTTTAGGCATTAAACTATACTTTATACGAACCTGTTTTGCCCAATTAACAACAGATGCTATTTGTTCATCTGTAAGTTTAGCTTCTGTGTGTGTCCATGTATACGAAGGTAAAGGCATTTCCTTTTCTTCTACTTGTTCTATAATTTCTTCAAATTTATGGTCTTTTCGTTTTACTGAATTACCTACCCAATTAGAGAGGTTTAACTCATGCTTCCCTTCTTCTACATGATGATTTAACCAGTAATTAACAGGTGTTAAATTACTATACCAAGGGTATCTGGTAACATTGCTATGACAATCGTAACACGTTTCTTTTAAAATAAGCTTAACATCTTCTGGCGGATTGGTTTCTTCTAAAAAAGCATCTATAGAAGCAAAATCGCCTTGATTTTTTTCTGGACCGAAAAACTGTGAAATTAAAAGCAGGATTAATAAAACCCAAAGTATCTTTTTTATTATTCGCATTTTAGTAATTTTATATTTTAAAAATACTAAAATTCATTTGACTACAGCACAACTTTACAAAGAATTAAATTATGTCAATCATTCGCGTGAAAAACGTCTGCATTATGCACATTTAATGATTGACAACCCAGACTTAGTCCCTAAATTATTAGAAATTCTTTTTAGAGTTAATGATAAAATATCGCCACGTGCTGCTTGGGTTTTCGAATTTATGTGTAGTAATAACATTAATACTATTATTCCTTACTTAGATATTTTTACAGAACAGATGCATAAAGTTCATCTAGATTCTGCTGTAAGACCCGTTGCTAAAGTTTGTGAATTGATTGCCAAAGCATATACGTCAAAAGAAGATAATGAAATAAAAAAAGCATTAACCGCCATACATAAAGAACGTATTATTGAAGTTTGTTTTGATTATATGATTAATGATGAAAAAGTAGCTCCAAAAGCTTATAGTATGACAACACTTTTTATGTTTGGTAAAGCGTATGATTGGGTTTACCCCGAATTAGTCTTAATTTTAGAACGCGATTTCTCCTTACAAAGTGCCGCTTTTAAAGCACGAGCAAAACAAATACTGAAAAAAATAAAAAAGAGTCCTTCTAAAAACTAAAAACTTCCGTCTTCAATCTTCCGACTTCAGTCTAAAAATTCTATCTTTGCAACTTCTTAAAAAACAAACCATACATGTCATTATCACCACTTAACGCCATCTCTCCTATTGATGGAAGATACCGAAGTAAAGTAAACGAATTAGCACCTTATTTTTCTGAAGAAGCTTTAATAAAATATCGTGTTTTAGTTGAAATAGAATATTTTATTGCGCTTTGCGAAATTCCGTTACCTCAACTTGCAGCTATTGACACTGCCATTTTTGAAGATTTAAGAGCTATTTACAAAACCTTTTCTACAGAAGACGCTCTTGCTATTAAAAAAATTGAAAGCGTTACAAACCATGATGTTAAAGCAGTTGAATACTTTATAAAAGAAAAGTTTGATGCTTTAGGTTTATCTGAATACAAAGAGTTTATCCATTTTGGATTAACCTCTCAAGATATAAACAACACTGCCATTCCTTTAAGCATTAAAGAAGCAATGAATGATGTTTATGTTCCTGAATATTTAATTATTCTTGAAAAACTAAAAACATTAACTAAAGACTGGGCTGAAATTTCTATGCTTGCAAGAACTCATGGGCAACCAGCTTCTCCTACTAGATTAGGTAAAGAGATTGAAGTTTTTGTAGTACGTCTTCAAGAACAATTTAATTTATTGAATGATATACCAAGTGCTGCTAAATTTGGTGGTGCAACAGGTAATTTTAATGCACACCACGTAGCCTATCCAAATATTGATTGGAAAGCTTTTGGAGGTAGTTTTGTTCAAGAAAAACTAGGTTTACAACACTCGTTTCCAACTACTCAAATAGAGCATTACGATCATATGGCTGCTTTATTTGATACGTTAAAACGTATTAATACCATTATAATTGATTTAAACCGAGATATATGGACCTATGTATCTATGGATTATTTTAAACAAAAAATTAAAGCAGGTGAAGTTGGAAGTAGCGCTATGCCACATAAAGTAAATCCTATCGATTTTGAAAATAGCGAAGGTAACTTAGGTATTGCAAATGCTGTTTTCGAGCATTTATCGGCTAAACTACCGGTTTCAAGATTACAACGTGATTTAACAGATAGCACTGTTTTACGTAATGTTGGTGTTCCTTTTGGACATACTTTAATTGCTTTTAAATCGACTTTAAAAGGTTTAGATAAATTACTTTTAAATGAAAGTAAATTTGCTGAAGATTTAGAAAACAATTGGGCAGTAGTAGCTGAAGCTATTCAAACTATTTTGCGTCGTGAAGCATATCCTAATCCATATGAAGCTTTAAAAGGGTTAACAAGAACCAACGCTAAAATAAACAAAGATTCAATCTCAAATTTTATTGATACCTTAGAGGTTTCAAATTCAATTAAAGTAGAATTAAAACAGATTACGCCTAGTAATTATACAGGAATTTAAAGCTATGGCAATATTAAACGACAAACAATCTTTAATTCTTTGCGGCGTTATGGCCGGTGGAATTTTTGTTAGTGGAATTTTGGAAATTTTAACCAATTTTGTTGTTTTAACTATTTTAACACTTGTTTTTTTTACAATAATTCTGAATCTTTTTTTAATAAAGGAAAATTCAAAAAAAAAAGAAGATAACGATATCAAATAAAAAAGGTTTACCAAAATGGTAAACCTTTTTTATTAACATATATAATTAATTCTTACTTAAAGAAATTCATAATATCTGTAAGTTGGTTTTTATCAACTCCCGCCTTTTGTATCGCTCCTACTAATGTTACCATCTTATCTGGATTCATATTACTTCCTAATACACGAACAACACCAAACCCTAACTCTTTAGAACTTCCAAAAAGGATAATTTCATCTGCTTCTTCATCTGTTCCAATATATTTTACAACTATTTTATTTCCTTTATCGCTAAACTCCATTAGATCGTTATACTTAGCATTACTTAAAATAGTTTTTACTATGTCTATTTCTGCTTTTAATTCTTCAGCATTATTTTCATTAGCCTTATATCCTAAAAAATTCAATTTACTTACAGAATTATAAGCCACAGTTTGTTCTTTAGTAAAATTAGTCTGATCTATTTTCATCATAGACAATGGAATGTCTTGAGAAATAAAGTTTTTAGTCTCTTGCTTATCTACAAAATAACTTTGTAAACTTACACCAGTGCTACAGCTAACTAAGATAACTGTAGCAAATACGGTGCAAATTAATTGATTGATGGTTCGTTGCATGATTGAATGATTTATTAATTCTTTTTCTCTAAATGCTTACCGCCTGGTATATTCATTTTATCGGTAAGTTTAGATATTTCATTTAAATCGATATCGCCAGTAAGCGACACAATTACAGTTTCAATTTTACGTTGCTCTCCATTAATTTCAACCCCTTCACCTTTCATAGCTTTATCTATACCACTAACGAAGATTAAAAGTTCTTTTACATGATCGGCATCTTTACCTTCTTTAATATAAAATTTTACTTCGGTACCATCATCTTTAACTTCCATAAGTTCTTCTAACGAACTTGAACGCGATTTTACCCATTTTGAAAGATCGGCAGATATTGTTTTATTATCAGTTATTATCGTTTTAAAACTGGTAATACTTTTAACCATATCAATATAAGCTTTTGCTTCAGCATCATCTACATCAATACCCATTTTTGCTATCATTTGAAACATTTTTGGCTTAATGGAGACAAAAGTTACATCAGAATTGTCACTGTATTTTTCAAAAACATCTTTTTGAGCCATTCCTGTTAAAGGCATTAACATAATTGCCATTATTAATACTATTAATTTATTTTTCATTTTATTTATTTTAAAGGTTTTCATTATTTAATTATTTGTTTGTTTTAAAAATTATACTTGTTCCGTTTTCAATTTCATTAAGGTAACTTAAAGTAGACGTTCCTTTATTTACTTCGTTTAAGTAACTTACAGTAGAAGCTCCCTTATTAAAATGACTCGAAATCATTGCTAATGAATTTGATAGTTCATTATAAGCATCTTCAGGGTTATTATAAGTTCCATATACATATTCGTCATATGATGATGAAATCAATGGTTTTGTATAATAAATACTTAACATAAGAACAGCTACGGCTGCGACAGAAATCCATTTATAGTTAAATACTTTTTTAGTTTTTAATGGAATGTCTTTAGTAAATTGTTCTTCCTTGTTTACCAAAAAATAGGTGAACATGGGTTTGTACATTTCTAAATGTGGCGCTACAGTTTCTTGCGAAAAATAGTTTTTTAACTGCTGCTCTTCTTTTAGAGTTGTTTCTCCGTTCTCGTATTTTTCTAGTAATTCTTCTATATTATTTAATACCATAATTATGTGTATTAGTTAATTTTTCTCTTATTGTTTTTCTTGCTCTCGATAAGTTTACTCGTACTGCCGTGTTATTCATATCTAACATTTTTGCAATCTCATCAAAATCGTAATCTTCTATATCTCTTAATTGAATAATCATTTTTTGCTGCTCAGGTAACTCTTCAATTATTTTAGCAACCCAATTTACACTATCATTTAACTCAACTTGTTTTTGTAATTGTGTATTACCATCCTCATAGTTACTGTGTACAATTTTTAAATTTTGTGCTTGCTTTGACTTTAATTTATCAAAACAAAAATTCTTTGTCATAGTCATTGAAAATGCTTCTACATTTTTATACTCTTGCATCTTCGTTTTATTATTCCATAACTTCAACAAAACCTCTTGTGTTGCATCTTCAGCTTCTTCAGTAGACACTAGCAATCGTTTTGCTAAACGAAAGACCTTATCTTTAAAAGGCATTACAATATTTAAAAACTCTGTCTGAGTCATTTTATTTTTGGTTTGGTTTAGTTAAAACAACTCTATTAAGGCTGTTTGATATTACGACGATGCACATTCTATTTTGTTACAATGAAAATTAAATTCATTCATTTTATTTTTTTATTACACAATAATGTAAGTAAATTTAGGGTTTTATAGACTACTTATAAAAACTCAATAAATGAAAAATATAAAAGCCCTTGTTCTAATCCTCATAGTTGCTATTAGTACAGTAAGTTGTTTTGAAGATAATGATGACAATATTGTTTCTGCTAGTCAAATAAACGATTTCGTATGGAAAGGAATGAATGTTTTTTATCTCTATAAAGAAAATATTTCAAATCTTGCAAATGATAGGTTTACTAATAATGGTGAATATGCTAATTACTTAAATAGTTTTAATTCTCCCGAACAATTGTTCGAAAGCTTAATTTATGAAAGACAAACCATCGACAGATTTAGCTGGATAGTAGATGATTATTTTGAATTGGAAAATCAGTTTAATGGTATTTCAAACACAAATGGTATTGAGTTTGGTTTCTTTTCTAATCCTAACATTGCCAATGAAGGCATAGGTGTTATAAAATTAGTATTACCTAATAGCCCAGGTGATATTGCAAATTTAAAACGTGGTGATATTTTTTATGGTATAAACGGACAAAGGCTTACTAATCAAAACATAAATGAGTTATTAAGTCAAGAAACCTACACTTTAAATCTTGGTTTTTATAACGACAAAGGCACACCAGAAACAACAGATGATAGCATTGACCCATTAAATGAAGATATAACATTAACTAAAGTTCAATATACTGAAAACCCTGTTTACCAAACTAATATATTTAATATTGGTGGTAAAAATGTTGGTTACTTAATCTACAATGAGTTTAACAATAGTTTTGAAACGCAATTAAATGATGCCTTTGGTGAATTTAAATCAAATAACATTCAGCATTTGGTTTTAGATTTACGCTACAATCCAGGAGGCCGTGTAAGTACTGGAACATTTTTAGCAAGTATGATAACAGGACAATTCACAGGTGAAATTTTTAGTAAAGTTATTTATAATGAAGATTTACAAGAAGCAAATAACATCTACACTTTTGATACTAAAATAGAAAATGGCAATACCATTAATAGCTTAAATCTTCAAAAGCTTTATGTGTTAACAACAAGTAGATCTGCATCGGCGAGCGAGGGTTTAATAAATGGCTTAGCTCCATTTATAGAAATAGTACAAATAGGCACTAACACAACTGGAAAAACACAAGCATCTATTACAATTTATGACTCTGAAGATTTTGGAAGACAAGGTGCAAATCCAAATCACACATATGCTATGCAGCCTCTTGTTGCAAATGCTATAAATAAAAATGATGTGGCTGTACCAGGTTCTGGACTAACCCCATCAATTGGATTTGAATACCAAGAAAACCCTTTTAATTACGGGACATTAGGTGATATAAATGAACCCCTATTAGCAATTGCTTTAGCTGACATTGAAAATTCAACTTCTAAAATTTCAAAAATAAAATCTAAGGACAACTCTTCATTAAAATTAATATTTGACAGTAACGATCTTAATCCTTATGAAGGTGGTATGCGTATTGAATAAACATCTATAATTTTGAAAAAATACAAAACCTACTTTAACTGGAGTTCTGGAAAAGACTCGGCTTTAGCTCTCTACCACTTATTACAAGACGAACACTACTCTGTTGAAGAATTAATTACCACAGTAAATAGTCATTACAATAGAGTGTCTATGCACGGATTGAGAAAAGAATTACTCCTTGCTCAAACGGATGCTATTAATATTAAAGCGAACCTTATAGAATTACCAGAAATGCCAAGTATGGAAATCTATGAACAAAAAATGCTTGAAACGGTTTCTAGACTAAAAAACAACGGATTTACACATAGCGCTTTTGGTGATATTTTTCTAGAAGATTTAAGAACTTATAGAGAAGAGCAATTAGCCAAACAAGGTTTTAAAGCTGTTTTCCCTATTTGGAAACGAGATACAAAAACACTTCTAAACGAGTTTTTAGATTTAGGCTTTAAAACTATTATTGTTTGTGCCAATTCTAAATATTTTGGAGAAGACTTTGTGGGAACTATTATTGACAAAAACTTTATAGACAATCTTCCTGAAGGTGTTGACCCCTGTGGTGAAAATGGAGAATTTCACACTTTTTGTTTTGATGGACCCATTTTTAAAAACCCTATTCCTTTTACTATTGGCGAAAAAGTATATCGTGAATATAACGCTCCAAAATCTGACGATGATTCTATTTGTAAAAGCGACTCTGAAAAATACGGGGTTTGGTATTGCGATTTAATTCCATAAAAAAATGCCACCATATAGAAGTTATGGTGGCATTTAAAATTGACTTTATTCTCTCACTATAAAGTCAATTGAAATCCTAATCTAACATTTCTTCCTTTGGTTGCATAACCTGGCACATCTACATAATCTTCATTTAAGATGTTATCAAGCCCTCCAAAAAACTTAATTTTATTTTTCAAAGCTGTATGACTTACATACAAATTAACTAAACTAAAGCTATCTAAAAGTGGCACAAAACTATTTTCGAACCTATCATGAGTGTATTGGTAAGATAGAGAAGCGAAAGTAGTTTTAGAAAAATCGTAACCCAATTGTAAATTAGCTTTATGCTTAGGTATTCTACGAGCTAAACTTTCTTTATATTCTGTAAATGTATAATTAGCTGTAACAGATAATTTCTCAACTGGTGTTGTATTAACTTCAACCTCTACACCACGCGCATGTAACTTATCTATAGCATTTAAATAGCCTCCATTAAGCCATAACACGGTATTTTTTTCTTCTCTGTTAAAGAAAAGCCCTGTTACTCTAAAATTATTATTTAGTTTAAATTCAGCTCCAGCTTCTATAGTTCTATTCTCTTCTGGTTCTAAATCTAGATTAGCACCAAAATCACCAAATAGTTGAGATAAAGAAGGGGTTATAAATGATGTACTAAAAGACCCAAAAATCTTTGTGTAACGATCTTCATCAGATTTAATAGTAAATGAAGGATTTAAATTATATGTAAAATGAGATCCATAGTCACTGTGATTATTTAAGCGTGCTCCCGTATTAATATTTAATCCAAAATCTGAAACATATACAAAATTAGCATACGGGTCAACGATAGTAAACCTTACATCGTTAGCAAATACAGCCTTATTTTCAATAGCATTCAAACCAACAATAGTATAGAACATTTTATCAAAAACATATTTATTATAAACATCTAAAACATAATTTTTAGAATTAAATATAGAAGGGAAAGCAGAAATAAACTCTCTTTCATACTCACTATAAGCAGCATTTAAATTTACGCTACCATTTCTATATTTAAATTTAGAAGAAATACCTACTCGAGATTGTTCATTATTAAACTCATCATCAGTATCAACTAAACTAAAATTAGAATCGTACCCATCAATTTCTGATTTTGTATCCGTAAAATTTCCGTATACATTTAAAGAAAAAGCGTTACTAAACTTATAACCCAAATTAACATCTACGCCATATTTATTGTAAACATCTTTCTCATTATTATCGCTAATTACAGCAGAAATACCATCAGAAAATTGATTACTAAATGCAGCACGATATGTAAACTTATTTAAAGTTCCACTTAATGCAACACTATTATTAAAATCGGCAATTTTATAATTTTGATCAGATTCCGTTTGATTTGTTCCGAAACTTGAAGAAAAAACGGCGCTAATTTTTTTAGCATCTGCCTTTTTTGTTGTGATATTTATAACTACTGATGCAGCTCCACTACCATATAAAGTACTTGCCGCTCCTTTAATTATTTCTATAGACTCAATTTGATTTAAATTTAAAAGTCTAAGATCATACTCAATATTAATTTGAGATGGATCACTTACTTGAATACCATCAATTAAAACTAAAACTTGACGATTACGACCTCCTCGAGCGTATACACCTAAATTCTGACCGGCATTACTTCTACTACCGTTAATTTCGATACCTGATTGTGCATTAATTAATTCTGAAACCGTTCTTCCTTGATTTCTTTCAATATCAATTCTTGATATTTTAATAACAGACTTCCCTGAGTTTTCACGTTTTAATTTAAAACGAGAATCTGTAATAACAACTTCATCTAGTTGTTCTACTTTTGTTGAATCTACCTGCTGTTGTGCAAATCCAATCATAGATATACCAAAACATAGTACACCTAAAACATTTGTTTTTTTGTTCATTTTAATGAATAATTAATCGAGATGGTATGTATTATCATACGCAAACTTTTATCCCGAAAGTTTAACTTATTTGTTTCGAATTGGCAGGTCTCCTGACTTGCGTCTTAATAGATGTCTTCCCAGATATATTATCCAGTGACTTGAAGTATACTATTAAGCATCCTAATAAAAGGACTAAGCTTACAGTTGCGGGAACAGTTCTGGATTTTAACCAGATTCCCTTTTAATTTGTTCAGTTTAATACTGAACAAAACCAAATTCTGTGCAAAAATAATTGTTTTAATTTAACTTCTCTTATAAACTTTACTCTTTCTTATTCATTTTACAAATAAGATAAATAAACCCTATAAGAAAATGAGCTATAATTACGCCGCCTACTATCATATAGTATTATATCGGAATCATTTCTCATTGTCAAATACTTTTGCCAAAAGTAATAAGCTATAAAATATCTAAAGATGACAATTATCATATCCTACTCATGAAATACATTTTTTATAATCATAAAGCTTTTTATGACGTAATTATTAAAAAAATAATAACCTTTGTAACCAAGAATCAACAACACAAAATTTATGATTTATTACATAACAGGAGGCGAACGTTCTGGTAAAAGTAGTTATGCTCAAAACTTGGCATTATCACTTTCAAATACACCAAAATATGTTGCCACATCTCGCATTTGGGGAGACGACCACAGAAATCGTATTGACAGACATATTGCAGATAGAGACGAACGTTGGACCTCTATTGAAGAAGAAAAAGTATTAGCTTCCGTTATAGAAACCAAAGATGTTGTTGTTATTGATTGTGTCACACTTTGGCTTACTAATTTTTATGTTGATACTAAAAATGATATTGAAAAATGCCTAGAATTAGCTAAAATAGAATTCAATAAACTACTAGATATTGATGCTACAATAATTATAATTTCTAATGAAATTGGAATGGGTGTACATGCACAAACAGAAGTTGGTAGAAAATTCACAGAATTACAAGGTTGGGTGAATCAACACATAGCTAAACATGCAGATAAAGCAACCATGATGGTTTCTGGCATACCATTAATTCTTAAATAATAACTATGATAAATATTGTCTCAACTCAAAATCCAGAATTAGAAGTTGCGCTTCAAAAAAAAATTGATTTAAAAACAAAACCATTAGGTTCTTTAGGCGATTTAGAACATTTAGCTTTTAAAATAGGCTGCATTCAAAATACTGAAACTCCAAAAATATCGAGCCCAACCATTGTTGTTTTTGCAGGCGATCATGGTATTGCTAAGAAGGGAGAAGTTAACCCTTTTCCGCAAGAAGTAACAGCACAAATGGTTTATAATTTTGTAAACGGAGGTGCTGCTATAAATGTACTTACAAAAACGAATGACATTAATTTAAAAGTTGTAGATGCAGGCGTTAATCATAACTTTGAAAACAACTTAAACATTATTGATGCTAAGATAACACTGGGAACAAAAAACTACCAAGACGAACCTGCAATGACATTACAAAAATGTCAAAATGCTATGGATAAAGCGGGTGATATTATAAGCCAAATTCATTCTGAAGGCTGTAATACGATAGGTTTTGGAGAAATGGGAATAAGCAACACATCATCGGCATCATTACTTATGGCTTATTTTATGAATGTACCAGTTGTCGAATGTGTTGGTTCAGGTACTGGTTTAAATTCAGAAGGTATTAATAAAAAAAGCCGTATTCTTTCCGAAGTTTATAAAAAACACAAACCTCAAAGCCCAAAAGAAGCTTTAGCCACTTTTGGAGGCTTTGAAATAGCTATGCTATGTGGTGCTATTTTAAAAGCTGCAGAGTTAAAAATGGTTATTGTTATTGATGGCTTTATTGTTTCTTCAGCTCTTTTAACTGCACAAGCAATAAATAAAAACGTATTAGATTACTGCATATTTGCACATAACTCTAACGAACAAGGTCATACTAAAATATTAGACTTTCTTAATTCTAAACCACTATTATCATTAGGTTTAAGGCTTGGAGAAGGCACAGGAGCCGCTTTAGCAATACCGTTATTAAGAGGTTCGGTAGATTTTTTAAATAATATGGCAAGTTTTGAAAGTGCTGGAGTTAGTGGCGAAATTGAAAAATAATAAACAATGAAAAAAGAAATCCAAATATTCTTAACAGCCATTATGTTCTTTACAAGAATTCCCTGTCCAAAATGGGTAGATCATAAACCTGAGTTTTTGCAAAAAAGTGCAAAATATTTTTCGCTGGTTGGCATTATCGTTGGAAGTATAGGTGCTTTAGTTTATTATGGTTTCTCTTATATTTTTTCTACTGAAATAAGCTTACTTCTAAGTTTGGTTTCTACAATATATGCTACAGGTGCTTTTCATGAAGATGGATTTGCAGATGTATGTGATGCTTTTGGAGGCGGATGGACAAAAGAGAAAATTTTATTAATTATGAAAGATTCTCGTTTAGGAACTTATGGCGTTTCAGGGCTAATTTTAATTCTTGCTGTTAAATTCTCAGCCTTAAGAGAAACACCTATTCATATCATTCCTTTAACTATTATTGCAGGACATAGCGTTAGCCGTTTTATAGCAACCACTTTAATTTATACGCACCCGTATGTAAGAGACACAGACGATAGTAAAGCAAAACCTGCTGCCAAAAACATTAAGCTAAGTATGGTTATTGTTAGTGCTATATTTGGGTTAGCTCCTCTACTCTTTTTTAAATCACCTTATATTTTCTTAACATTAATTCCCTGTTACTTAGCAAAAGTCTATTTAGGTACTAAATTTAAAAAATGGATAGGTGGACAAACTGGAGATTGTGCTGGTGCTGTTCAACAATTAAGTGAAGTTGTTTTTTATTTAAGTGCGATTGCTCTATGGAAATTTATTTAATAAGACATACAACACCCGATATTGAAAAAGGTATTTGCTACGGCCAAAGTGATTTAGGTCTAAAATCTAATTGCTCTGAAGAATTTGAAGCTATTTCGAATCAAATTGAACTAAAAAAAGATTTCAAAGTTATATCTAGCCCTTTAAAACGCTGCAAACTATTAGCAAAACAGTTTAATGATGAGATCGTTTTTGACGATCGCTTAAAAGAACTAAATTTTGGAGATTGGGAACTCAAAGCTTGGAACGATATACCCGAAAAAGATAGTAATCCTTGGATGGAAGACTTTGTAAATGTTGCTGTCCCAAATGGCGAATCGTATATACAGTTAGCCTCAAGAGTTCATGCTTTTTTTGAAGAAATCACCCATTCAGAAAGTAATCAGGACTTAATAATTATATCACATGCTGGCCCCATAAGAGCGATACTTGCTAAACTTTTAAAGCTTCCGCTGAAAGATTCATTCAACATTAAAATTAATTACGGCGATATATTTCATCTAAAGAAAGAAAATGAATCCTTAAAACTCGTTACAGAAATTAAACTTTAAGAACTAAGTTCGCAAAATTGTAATTACTTGATTTCGCTTTTTCTTTTATCTCAACTTCGATGCGGTTTTTAAAAAATGGTGCGTTTACAACTAAGGTATGAAACTCACCGTTTTCACCACAAGCATCAACACCTAAGGCTTCAAACTCAGCAATTATAGCTTCATCAATAATGCGTCCCAAAAAATCTGGACCAAGAACGTTGTTACAAGATACAATCATTGCTTCCAATCCAACTTCAATCATATCTAAAACCAATTGTTTTCTGTCACCTTGCCAAAGCGGCAAAACAGCTTCTAGATTTGCTGCTTTAGATACTTTTTCTTCCCAAGCACGATGCGATTCAATATCTATATCACCAAAAACACTATATGCAATAGGATAATCTTTAACAAGTGTTTTTAAACTTTCAATATATTTTGCCTCATAATCTGTCCATGTACTGCTAAAAAAATGGATAGGTAAATCTAAAGCTTCAGCCTGAGCTTCTAAAACATTTTTAGGTATGCCATGAGAACGCGATCTATCACCAAACTCATTCATAACATTTAAAAGTACCATTGGTTTATAACCTTGCATAATAGCTTTATAAAAGGCATAACAACTATCTTTACCTCCACTCCAAGAGCACAAAAAATTCATTATAAAGTATTTTAAATGCTCAAAAGTAGTTTTATATTGACTTTATTACAAAAAAAATAATGACCTTTGACAGATATTTTTTTTAGATGCGTTATATACTAATTTTATTAAGTAGTTGTTTATTTTTTTCTTCATGTAAAGAGAAAACAAACACTAAGACAGTAGATCCAAAAACAACTGAAATAGTTTCTAAAAACATTAAATATGCTAAAGGTTTTTCTATAAACGTCTATAATAACTATAAAGAAATTATAGTAAATACTGCATGGCCTAATAGCAAGAAAACTTTTAAATATATTTTAATAAAAGATGGACTAGCTATTCCTGAACATGATAGCAACACCACTGTCATTAAAATTCCAATTAAAAAAGTTGTAGTTATGTCTACAACAAATATTCCTGCATTAGAATATTTAAATGTAGAAGACAGATTAGTTGGGTTTCCTAACACAGATTATATTTCATCTAAAAAAACAAGACAACTAATTGATTCTGGTAAAGTAAGAGATTTAAATAACGACTTAGAAATTAACATGGAATTGCTCTTAAACATAAATCCTGAGTTGGTTATTGGGTTTTCTGTTAATGGTAATAACAAGTCTTTAAACAAAATAGAAAAGTTTGGAATACCTGTTGTTTTAGATGGTGCTTGGACGGAGCAACACCCATTAGGGCGCTCTGAATGGATAAAATTTATAGCCGCTTTTTTTGATAAAAATGAAGAAGCAAAGATACTCTTCGATAAAATTGAAACTGATTATTTAGAAGCTAAAGCGCTTGCTAAAAAAACAAATACTATTCCAACCGTAATGTCTGGATCTTTATTTAAAGAGGTTTGGAATATTCCTGGAGGTCATAGTTTTGTTTCAAAATATTTGGAAGACGCCAATACTGATTACCTTTGGAAAAACGACCAATCTACTGGAAGTCTTCAACTAAATTTTGAAAATGTTCTAGAAAAAGGACAAAATGCTGACCTATGGATTGGTGTTGGTTCTTTTAAGAACAAAAACGAAATGATTTCAAATAGTAAAAGTTATGGCTATTTTGAAGCTTTTAAAAACAGTAAAACATATACGTATACAAATAAAATTGGTCCAAAAGGCGGTCTTCTTTATTTTGAATTAGGGCCTTTACGTCCCGATTTAATTTTAAAAGATATTATAAAAATTGCACATCCAGAACTACTACCAACCTATGAATCTTACTTTTTCAAAGCATTAGAATAAATTGGAAACTACTAAGTCATATAAAATTGCATTCATCCTATTAGCTTTAGCTACTCTGGCTTGCTTTTTTATTAATATTGGTTTAGGTTCTATTTCTATACCAAATTCAGAAATATTTAAAAGTTTTCTGGGGCCAATAGATAATACCTCTTGGCAACATATTATTATAGATTACAGATTACCAAAAGCATTTACCGCGATTATTGTTGGCTCTGGTTTAGGTATTTCTGGATTAATGATGCAAACACTTTTTAGAAATCCACTTGCCGGCCCTTTTGTTTTAGGTATTACATCTGGTGCAAGTTTAGGTGTCGCTTTAACTATTATGGGAGCTTCTATATTTGGTGGCATGTTATCTACAATTTTAGCTTCTAACTGGAGTACTGTTATTGCTGCGAGTCTTGGTAGTTTTTTAGTATTACTTGCCGTAGTTATTGTATCTACTCGAGTAAAAGACACCATGGCCATTCTTATAATTGGGCTTATGTTTGGAAGTATAACAGCAGCTGTTGTAAGTGTGCTATCTTACTTTAGTTCTGCCGAAGAATTACAACAATATATTTTTTGGGGGTTTGGAAGTTTAGGTAATTTAACCTGGGAAGAACTTCTGGTTTTATTCATTATTTACTTTACAGGAATACTTATAAGTTTAAGTTCTATAAAATCACTAAACACCTTATTGCTTGGAGAAAATTATGCAAAAAGCCTAGGTTTAAACATTAAAAGAAGTCGATTATCATTAATAATATCAACCAGTTTACTTGCTGGTACTATTACCGCTTTTGTAGGACCTATTGCTTTTATAGGTTTAGCAATACCTCACATGACAAGACAAATATTTAGCACATCTAATCACAAAATATTACTACCAGCTGTATTTTTACTAGGAGCCATTGTTATGTTAATTTGCGACAGTATTGCACAATTACCAACGAGCGATTATACATTACCTATAAATGCTATAACCTCTCTAATTGGGGCTCCTGTTGTAATTTGGTTATTGGTTAGAAAACGTAAAATGATGTTTTAATGGAAGTTGATAATAAAAATATCGTTCTAAAAACTGTAGATTTATCTATAGGATACACCTCTAAAAAAGGTAAAACTATTGTTGCTTCTAACATTAACATTGAATTACATAAAGGTGAATTAATTGGACTTATTGGAGGTAATGGTATTGGTAAATCTACCCTATTAAGAACTTTAACTAAAGTTCAGAATCCACTTGATGGCACCATTTTTATTAATGATAAAGATATTTCAAAATATACGTCAATAGATTTAGCTAAAGCAATGAGTTTGGTTTTAACTGAACCCATTTTATCAAAAAATTTATCGGTATTAGAATTGGTGGCTTTGGGCAGACAACCTTACACGAACTGGGTTGGTAATTTGTCTAAAAAAGATAAGACTGCCATTTACAAAGCATTACAACAAACAAATATTGAAAATTTAAAAGATAAAAAGTGTTATGAATTAAGTGATGGGCAACTTCAAAAAGTAATGATTTCCCGTGCTTTGGCTCAAGACACCGACCTTATCATTCTTGATGAGCCTACCACGCATTTAGACATGTATCACAAAGCCTACGTGCTTAAACTGCTTCAAAAATTAGCTAAAGAAACCAATAAGACTATTTTGTTTTCGTCTCACGAGATAGATTTAGCAATTCAGCTATGTGACACAATTGTTGTTATGACTAAAGATGGAGTAGTATCAAATCAACCTTGTAATCTTATTGAAGAAGGTACATTTAATACATTATTTCCTGAAGATTTAATTGCTTTTGATAAAAAAACAGGAAGTTTTAGGGTGAAAAAGTAAAATTTATAAATCTTCCACCTTCCATCTTTCGTCTTCATTTCAAAACATTTATATTTGATTAAATTACTTTTTCAAAATGAACGATAACCTTATTCTAATTTTATCCGTTTTAATTTCTCTAGCTATTGGAGGTTATCTAGGGATACTTTTCACCAAACTAAAAAGTAAAAGCGAAAAAAGTACTTTAGAAGAACGGAACACTAATTTACAGCAGCAATTAACAGATTTACAATCTTTTAACACTGCTGAAAATGAAAAAACAAATGCCAATTTCAATCTTCAAATTAATCAATTAAAAGAAACAATTTCTAAAATTGAAACGGAGCGTGAAGCCATAAGAAGTGAAAAAGAATTTTTAAACACAGAATTAGCTAGAAGAAATTCGGAATACGAAAACCTTCAACAACAAAACATCAAGCGTGATGCTGAAATAGAAGAACGCCAAGAGCAATTACGTAAAGATTTTGAATTACTGGCCACCAAAATACTTGATGAAAAATCTGAAAAATTTACACTTCAGAATAAAGAAAATATTAAAAATATTTTAAATCCACTTCAAGAAAAAATCAAAGTCTTTGAAGAAAAGGTCGATTTAACCCAAAAGGAAAGCATCAGTATGCATTCGGCTTTAAAAGAGCAATTGTTAGGTTTAAAAGATTTAAACCAACAAATGAGTAAAGAAGCCACCAACCTAACTAGAGCTTTAAAAGGCGACAGTAAAATGCAAGGAAACTGGGGCGAATTGGTTTTAGAGCGTGTTTTAGAGAAATCGGGCTTAGAAAAAGATAGAGAATATTTTGTACAACAAAGTTTTACTTTAGAAAGCGGATCTCGTGTATTACCGGATGTGGTTTTACATTTACCCGATGGTAAAAAAATGATTATTGATAGTAAAGTATCTTTAACCGATTACGAACGTTTAGTAAATGCTGATGATTACGATAAAAGCACCTATTTAAAAGCGCATGTAAATTCTATAAAAAGACATGTCGATCAACTTTCAGAAAAAAACTATCAAGACTTATATGATATAGAATCGCCAGATTTTGTACTCATGTTTATCCCTATTGAACCTGCTTTTGCCGTAGTTGTAAATGAAGACAATAGTATTTATAACAAAGCTTTTGAAAAAAACATTGTAATTGTAACACCTTCTACTCTACTTGCAACACTTAGAACGATTGATTCTATGTGGAATAACGAAAAGCAACAACAAAATGCCATTGAAATAGCAAGACAAGCTGGTGCTTTATATGATAAATTTCATGGTTTGGTTATTGATTTAACTGGTGTAGGTAAAAAAATTGATGCCGCCAAAACTGATTATTCTGCAGCCATGAATAAATTAGTTGATGGTAGAGGCAACTTAATTACTAGTGTAGAAAAACTAAAAAAAATGGGAGCTAAAGCAAAAAAATCGCTTCCAGAGGCTATAATAAAACGTGCTGAAGAAGAATCATAAAGTACTTTCCTAATTACTGTATTGCGCAATTCTTGCATTAATAATTATTAAAATTATTATTTTTAGATAAAAATTTCAGAACTCATTAAAAATGTTATTCACCTGATTTATCTAGAAGAATATATTACTACTTTAGTTGTATAAAATAATTAAAAGTTAAAGCACTCATGTATAAACACCCTAGAGAATCACAAGTTACTATTACAGAATTAATGCTGCCTGCACACTCTAACTTTAGCGGTAAAATTCATGGTGGTTATATTCTAAATTTAATGGACCAAATAGCATTTGCTTGCTCTTCTAAACATTCTAGACATTACTGCGTTACAGCATCTGTAAACAAAGTTGATTTTTTAAATCCTATTGAAGTTGGGGAGCTAGTTACATTAAAAGCTTCTATAAATTATACAGGAAGAACCTCTATGGTTGTTGGTGTTCGTGTAGAATCAGAAAATATTCAAACAGGAGAAACTAAGCACTGTAATTCATCTTATTTCACCATGGTTGCTAAAGATGAAAACGGTAAAAACGTACCAGTTCCTGGAATTATATTAGATAACGAACAAAGTGTTAGACGCTTTGCTAGGAGTATCACAAGACAAGAACAAGCTAAAACAAGGTCTAATAAGTTTAAATCTTCAGAATTTAAAATTGAAGAACATATTGAATCTATAAAAGCACAAAATGCCAAAATAGATTTAAAATAATATAAATTATTACGTATTTTTAAGTCGTATCATTAAACACCTCTGTTAAAATGCGTAAAATAATTATATTTATTTTTATAATTTTATTAGCTATTATAGGTTACAATTATATATATCAAGATCATCGAGATATAAATTCTGAGCAAACTGATTTTTCATTAACCCCAACTACGATTTTAAATGAATTTTCTATAAACCCTAGTGCTTCAGAAAAAAAATATTTAAATAAAACCATAGAAATAGAAGGAAATATTACAGAAAAAAACGCTAACAACCTTACTTTAGACAACAAGGTCTTTTGCCAACTTATAAATAACACTCAAAATACCCCAGTAAACAATTCACCAATTAAAGTAAAAGGAAGGGTTATAGGTTATGATGATTTATTAGAACAAGTAAAACTAGATCAATGTACAATTCTAAAAAAATGAAAAAAAACTACTTTCTAATACTATTAATTTTCTGTTCTTCATTATATGCGCAAAAAGACATATATGATGTTTGCCGTAACGGAACAGTTGAAGAAATATTAAAATTATATAAAGCAAACCCAAACATTATCAATACAACGAATAATTCTGGTTACTCTCCTTTAATTTTAGCGTGCTATCATGGAAATAATAATATAGTTTCTTTTTTAATAGACAAAGTAAAAGACATTAATGGCTCTAGTGAATATGGCACGCCATTAATGGCTGCTGTTGTAAAAGGAAATATAAAAATTACAAAACTTTTATTAGACAAAAAAGCAGACCCAAATATTACAGATCCAAATGGAACAACAGCATTACATTATGCTGTACTCTTTAAACTTACAGATATTGCAAAATTATTAGTAAAATCTGGAGCTAAATACAACTTAAAAGACAATAATGGAAAATCAGCTTACGATTATGCTTTTATTAACAACAACGAAGAACTACTAAACCTTATAAAAAAACAACCAAATGAAAAAAATTAATTTATTTCTATTCATTTTAACAATTGGTATGATTTCCTATTCTCAAACCAGTTCTACAGGAATTATAAATTTATCGTCTACTAATGGTTTAGAATACACAGCACAAATAGACATAACATCTGCTAAAGTTACATTAACATTAATTGGTCCTGATGATAGATGGTTAGCATTGGGCTTTGGAACTAGTGCGATGTCCACAAATAAAGATGTTGTTATATTTACAGGTACAACCTTAACAGATAGAACCTTTACAGGACTAGGCAGCACACCTATACTTGACAATAATCAAGATTGGACTGTAACATCAAACACAGTTACTTCTGGAAAGCGAACATTGGTTGCAACTCGAGTATTAAATACAGGAGAAAGTAATGACTATGTTTTCAGCACTTCAGATACTTCAATAAATTTAGTTTGGGCTAGAGGAAATGGCGCTACTTTTAATCTAGGAAACCATGGTAGCTCTAATAGAGGCGCTACCTCTAGCGGTATTACACTTAGCATAGACGACAATAACTTAGCATCTAATTTTAGTTTATTTCCAAACCCTACATCATCAAAATTGAATATTGTATTACCAAATACTACTAAAAAAGCTTCCATTAATGCTTTTGATATTTTAGGAAAACAAATATTTAATAAAACAATTTCTAATTTAAATACTTCAATAGATGTTTCTTCTTGGAGTAAAGGTATTTATTTAATTAAAATATTTTCTGAAGGAAAAACAAGTACCAAAAAATTCATAAAGGAATAATAAAACACATCAAACAAAACAAATTTTAAAACAGAATGAAAAAACTCTTAATACTTCTCTTATCATTACCTTTATTTACCTATTCTCAAAATGATTTGTTAAATGAAATTGATTCTGATTCAACAGGGACTGAATATGCAACAGCAGCTTTTAAAGGCTTAAAAATTGTAAATTTCGAATCGACTAAATTAGTAGCAAAAAAAGAATTTACATTTATAGTTTCTCATCGATTTGGAAGTCTTAAAAATGGTATCGATACCTTTTTTGGTCTAGATGAAGCAGTTACAAGATTAAATTTCGTGTTTGGTATTACAAATAACTTGAATATTGGTATTTCAAGAAGTTCTTTATTAAAAATTTATGATATATCCTTAAAATACAAACTTTTAAGACAAAAAGATGGTGGTTCTCCTTTTACAATAGTAGGCTATAATTCTATTTTAATTAATACTGCTTTAGAAAAAGCTAATTTACCATTGCTTGAATTTAAACACCGTTTAGGATATACCGCCCAATTATTAATATCTAGAAAAATTAACAGCAATTTCTCTTTTGAATTAGCTCCTACTTTTTTTCATGATAATTATGTTATTATGGATAATCAAGATAATTCGCAATATGCAATTGGCTTTGGTGGACGCTATAAACTTAACAAACGCTGGTCTATAAATGCAGATTATGGTTATCATTTAAATAGGGCAGACAATTCTCCTTTTAAAAATCCGTTATCTATTGGTATAGACTTAGAAACTGGAGGACATGTATTCCAAATGCATTTTACTAATGCGCAAGCTATGAATACCAATGGATTTTTAGGTCAAGGATCGGGAGATTGGAGTGATGGAAATATTTATTTTGGCTTTAATTTAAGCCGAAGATTCTAAAAAAAACTAAAAATAAACTTATGAAATCAATAAATTTACTTTACACATTCTCAGTAGCATTAATTCTATTTAACTGCTCTAACAGTAGTACTGAAGATCTTTCAGATTCAACTCAAGATCCAGACACAACTGTAAAAACAACTTATGATAAAGATATTAAAACAATTATGAATGATAATTGTATTCAATGTCACGGAACACCACCAACAGGAGGCGCGCCATCTTCATTTACAACGTATACTCAAGTTAAAAATAGTGTAAATTCAATATTAAATCGGATTAATAGTTCTGGATCAGCTGTAATGCCTCCATCAGGACAAATGCCATTAGCTACAAGAGAAATGATACAAAAGTGGAAAGACGACGGTCTTTTAGAAAATTAATTTTGGCAACATTTTTGATTTGTATATTAAGTTAAATAAAGTAATTATGAAAAAACTATTATATGCCATAGCTTTTATTAGCTTAAATATATTTGCCCAAGAAAAATATTTAACAAAAACAGGACAAGTAACTTTTGAAGCTTCTGTACCTTCTTTTGAAGAAGTTAAAGCCACCAACAATTCTGTAACAGCAATTATCAATTCAGAAAACGGAGAGCTAGCAGCATTAATATTAGTAAAAGGATTCAGGTTTAAAAATGCATTAATGGAAGAGCACTTTAATGAAAATTATGCTGAATCTGACACTTATCCTAAAGCTACTTTTAAAGGAAAAATAAACAATTTTTCTATAAATAAACTATCTGAAAGCACTACACGTTTTAATTGTAGCGGCATGATAACTTTTCATGGTAAAACAAAAAGCCTTGAGTCGACACCTTTAAATATTTCAATTAGTAATGATGGGAACATTATTATTACAGGAACATTTAAAACAAATGCATCTGATTATGATATAAAAATTCCTAAAATTGTTAAAAGTAAAATTTCAGAAGATATAGAGGTTTCTTTTAACTTTAAACTTAAAAAGAAATAAAACAATCAATAAAAAAGCCGCTATTAGCGGCTTTTTTTATTTAATTAAATATCTACTTATTATTTATTCAAATACATTTTACGTCTTGAATATAAATCGTAAAATTCATCATCTTTTAAACCATCGATAAATAAGATACTTTCTCCTGTACTTTTCATTTCTGGACCAAGCTTTTTATTTACGTTATGGAATTTATCAAAAGAGAATACTGGTTGCTTAATAGCGTAGCCTTCTAATTTAGGTTTAAAATCAAAGTCTTTAACTTTTTTATCACCCAACATCACTTTGGTTGCATAATTTACATATGGTTCTCCGTAAGCTTTTGCAATAAATGGCACCGTTCTAGACGCTCTAGGGTTGGCTTCAATAATATAAACGGTATCGTCTTTAATAGCAAATTGAATATTTATTAAACCAACCGTATTAAGTGCTAAAGCTATCTTTTTAGTATGATCAATAATTTGCTGCATTACTAAATCTCCCAAATTAAATGGTGGTAATAACGAGTTACTATCGCCTGAATGTATACCACATGGCTCAATATGTTCCATAATACCAATTATGTAAACATCTTCTCCATCACAAATAGCATCTGCTTCTGCTTCAATAGCTCCATCTAAATAATGGTCTAATAACAATTGATTCCCTGGCATTCTGCTAAGCAAATCAACCACATGTTTTTCTAACTCTTCTTTATTAATCACAATTTTCATCCCTTGTCCTCCAAGAACATAAGATGGACGTACTAATATTGGAAAGTCTAACACATCGGCTATGGCTGCTGCTTCATCGGCTGTTGTAGCAATATCAAACTGCGGATAAGGAATGTTATTTTCTTTTAATAAGTTAGAAAACAATCCTCTATCTTCAGCTAAATCTAAAGCTTCAAAACTAGTTCCTAATATTTTAATACCGTATTTAGTTAGTTTTTCAGCAAGTTTTAAAGCCGTTTGCCCACCTAACTGCACAATAACACCTTCTGGTTTTTCATGCTTGATAATATCATAGATATGCTCCCAAAAAACAGGTTCGAAGTATAATTTATCGGCAGTATCAAAATCGGTTGAAACTGTTTCAGGATTACAGTTAATCATAATCGTTTCATAACCCGCTTCAGCAGCTGCTAAAACTCCATGAACACAACAGTAATCGAACTCTATGCCTTGTCCAATCCTATTTGGACCAGAACCTAATACAATCACTTTTTTCTTATCGGTAACAACACTTTCGTTATCTGCATAACGATTACCATCAGCAGTTTCCATATCGCTTTCAAACGTTGAATAATAATATGGCGTCTTTGCTTCAAACTCGGCAGCACACGTATCAACTAATTTATAAACACGATTAATACCTAGTTCTTCACGTTTACTATATACTTGGCTTTCTAAACAGCCCAACATATGCGCTATTTGTCTATCACCATAACCTTTTTGCTTCGCTTCTAGTAATAAATCTTTCTCTATAGTATCAATAGTAAAAGTTGAAATTTCATTTCTTAAAAAATGTAACTCTTCATATTGCTTTAAAAACCACATATCTATTCTTGTGATTTCGTGAATTCTACTTAATGGAATTCCCATAGCAATGGCATCATAAATAATAAACACACGATCCCATGATGCATTTGTAAGCTTTTCAATAATCTGATCGTAATTTTTATTCTCTTTTCCGTCAGCTCCTAATCCGTTACGTTTAATTTCTAATGATTGAGTTGCTTTATGCAAGGCTTCTTGAAACGAACGTCCAATTCCCATTACCTCACCAACAGATTTCATTTGAAGACCTAATTTTCTATCTGAACCTTCAAATTTATCAAAGTTCCAACGTGGTATTTTTACAATTACATAATCTAAGGTTGGCTCAAATAAAGCTGAAGTAGATTTTGTAATTTGATTGTTTAATTCATCTAAATGATAGCCTAAAGCTAATTTAGCAGCAATTTTTGCAATTGGATATCCAGTAGCTTTACTAGCCAATGCTGACGAACGTGATACACGTGGATTAATTTCAATAGCAATAATATCTTCTTTTTCATCTGGAGACACAGCAAATTGCACATTACAACCACCTGCAAAATCACCAATACTACGCATCATATGAATAGCCATATCACGCATTTTCTGGAACGTTTTATCACTTAAAGTCATGGCAGGAGCTACTGTAATAGAATCTCCAGTATGAATTCCAATAGGATCCATATTTTCTATAGAACAAATAATAACAACATTATCATTTGAATCTCTAAGAAGTTCTAATTCATATTCTTTCCATCCAATTAAAGCCTTATCAATCATAACTTCATGAATAGGAGAAATCTCTAATCCACGCGTTAATAATTCATCAAAGTCCTCTTCTTTATAAACAAATGATGCTCCAGCTCCTCCAAGAGTAAATGAAGCTCTAATAATTAAAGGAAATCCAAATTCCTGAGCAATCTCTTTTCCTTTTAAATATGAAGTAGCAGTAGCTTGAGGTGCCATAGGAATCCCAATTTTAAGCATCAACTCTCTAAACTGCTCTCTGTCTTCAGTAATATTTATGGCATCAATATTAACACCTATAATTTCTACATTAAAATCATTCCAAATACCTTTCTCATCAGCTTGAATACATAAATTTAATGCTGTTTGACCACCCATTGTTGGTAAAACGGCATCTATTTGAGGATGATCTTTAAGGATTTTAATAATTGACTTTGTAGTAAGAGGTAACAAGTAAACATGATCAGCCATAGAAGGATCTGTCATAATAGTTGCTGGATTAGAATTGATAAGAATCGTTTCTATTCCTTCTTCTCTTAGAGATCTTAAAGCTTGTGTTCCCGAGTAATCAAACTCACAGGCTTGCCCAATAACAATTGGCCCAGATCCAATTATTAAAATTGATTTAAGTTTAGATTTTTTTGGCATTTTTACTGTTTATATATTGAATTATAATTTGTTACAAAAATAGACATTACTAGATATAAAAAAAGGCGTTGCTATTAAGCAACACCTTTAAATTATTAACAATTGTTAATCATTATTTTTTATGTCTAGATTCAGTTGACACAGATAATTTTTTTCTTCCTTTAGCTCTTCTACGTGCTAAAACTTTTCTACCATTAGCAGAAGCCATTCTTTCTCTGAAACCATGTTTGTTTCTTCTCTTTCTTTTTGATGGCTGAAATGTTCTTTTACTCATTATCTTATGTCTTTAAAATCTGAAATGTATATTTTATAGTTTGGCGCTTCCCCAAAACTGACGGCAAATATACAAAGCCTTTATTACTTTGCAAATCATTTTTGAAAAAATATTTTATTTAATTTTCACAAGCTAAAAAGTTTCCGAAAAACCTCTATTTATTTGGGATAACCAGTTGTTTTTTGTTTAAAAGGTATAAGTAATTTTTAATAAAATTTTAGTTTCTTTGCAATCTAAATTAAAAATGGCGTTAATTTGAACGTAAAAGTACGCCTATAACACACATCAAACTAAATAAAAATGTACAATAAAATCATAAAACTTATAATTGCAGCTAGTATTATTGCTTTTGCTGTTTATCAATTTACAGAAGGGAATATAGGTAACGGCATTATGTATATTTTACTTTCTACAATTTTCATTTTCCTTTATTTTAAGAATGAATTTATTCTATTAGCTTTTTTAAGATTGCGTAAACAAGATTTTGAAGGCGCAAAAAAATGGCTTAATAAAATTAAAAACCCTGAAAGTGCTTTAGTAACAAAACAACAAGGTTACTTTAACTACTTACATGGTATTATGGTGTCTCAAAGTAATATAAATGAAGCTGAAAAATATTTCAAAAAAGCCATTTCTTTAGGTTTGTCTATGGATCATGATTTAGCAATGGCAAAACTAAATTTATCTGGTATTGCTTTTTCTAAACGCAGAAAACAAGAAGCTCAAAAACTTTTATCTGAAGCTCAAAAGTTAGATAAACAAGGTATGCTTACAGATCAAATTAAGGAGATGAAGCAAAATATGAAACGTGCCCAAGCTCCTAATCAACATTACGGAACAGGTGGCTCTATAAGAGCACAGAAACGTAGAGGGTAAATTATTGCTTTACCAAAATATTCAGATTTATCTTAACTAAATCCTTAATAAAATTAGACTTATCTTTTGGCGAAATAATTACTGAAGTATATTTACCATAACTTAGTTCAATTCTATCTAGTGAAGCTGCTGGAGATGACATCAAACTATTTGAGTTAGAGATAGATTTTATTGAATGAATATCTAACTCTTTATAATACAAAAACCCTGATTTAATTTTTAAAACGCTATTTATTATAGCATACTTGGTGTTTAAAAATAAGTGTAATACAAAACCAAATATTAAAATAAAAACACCAATAGGAATAATTATACTTTGTATTGATTCTGCTTTAAAAATTCCAAAACCGAAGGATAAAACTAAAATCAAAAAAATAAATAGCAATAACCGGTAGCTAATTTTTGATTTATAAACTTTCATCTAAAACAAGTATTTTTTGTTAGCTAAAACTTACTGTAAGTTATAATATCCTTCTTTAGGAATATCAATAGTGTATAATTTTCTAGATTTGTTATTAAGATGGGACTCACGCAACCAAGGGTTGTGTAGTTTTAGTATTTTATAATTAATACCATAGTTTTGTGCAAACTTTGAAAAATCGGCTACGGCTGTGTCTACTTCAACCTTATATGTAGGCACATTATTATATAAATCTTTATCTCTAAAGTTAAACCCATATTTTGAAGGGTTTGATAAAATCTCCTTTAAAGCCACAATTCTAAACAAATAACGCCCTGTTTCTTCTCCTAATAATAAATCGTAATAATTATCAACACCTTGCTCTTTTAAACGTCTAGAAACCCCAGCATTTCCTGCATTATAAGCGGCAGCAGCAAGTGTCCAAGAGCCTAATTCTTCTTTCGATTTTAACAAGTATTTACAAGCAACCTCAGTTGCCTTTTCTAAATTATAACGTTCGTCTACATTTTTATTTACCTCTAAACCATTCTCTCTACCAGTAGCTGGCATTATTTGCCATACACCTCTTGCCCCTGCAGGAGAAACTGCATTTGTTAAACCACTTTCTATAACCGCTAGATATTTAAAATCTTGAGGGATTCCATATTTTTCTAAAATAGGCTCCATAATTGGAAAATATTTTTTGGCACGTTTAAACATTAACAAACCATTAGATTGCCAATAAGTATTTACCAACAATTCGCGATCCATACGTTCTAAAATATCTGGATTTTTAAGTGGCATGGTTTCTCCTGCAAAATCTAAATTCTCAGGAACTTGAAGCGCATAAACATTATAATCGTTTATTAATTTTGTTTCAAAATTTTCATCGGTTGGAGCATCTTGTAGGGCATAAATAAATAAGGCACACAAACTTAGTAATCCCACAAACGTTAAGGCTTTTTGTACTATCTTCATCTTTAATAAGTTTTGTTTAAAGTTAAAAAAAATAATTGAATTGCTTCTGTTATTCGTTCAAAATAATACGAGGCAAATTTTCGTTAAACCATCTATATTTATTAATAATCATGATATGAGTACCTTTATCTATTGAAGTACAATTAGATATATTTTTGATAGGAAAAACGGCATCATTATCGCCATGAATATGTATAATATTTGGATTATAATTTTCTTGATTCCAACATACCATATTTTTTATAGCCCAACTTAAATATTTACTATCATTAACAGACAAATACTTTTTATATAACTCTAATTTCTTAGAAACAACAGTGCCAAAAGCATATTTAGCTAATACATCAATATTACTTGCTAATTGTGTGGGAACTAATTTATATGCCTTAGTCGCTTTTGCTAATAACATATGTTTTGGTATTTCATATACAGATTTAACACTAGAAACAATTATTAACTTACCTACTTTTATATGCTTACTTATTTCTTGAACCAATACTCCACCAAACGATACTCCTAATAAAACAATATTTTCATGTTTTATAAATTGAGAGACTCTAAATGCGTAATTTGCGAGTAACTCATCATCAAAAGGCATAATCCATTGTAAATAATGGATTTTAAATTGACTTTCAGGTAATTTAATATATTCAAAAATTTTCGGACTGGCTGCCATTCCTGGCATAAGGTAAACATGTATTATCTCTTGACCCATAAGACATTAACCATTTTTTTACTTTATTTTAACGATTTTTTTTTGTATTTTTGCATTACAAAGCTACTAAATTAGTATTCGCTATTTAGATTCCATTGAAATAAAAATTTTACAACATGATTGATGCTGCTGAATTAATAGATAATGATTTTTTACGTCAGTTTGAAATAAAAATTGACGATCATTTAGCAAAAATTGAATATTCACTCCAAGAACGAAAGATTTTTTTAACTAAGCTTATTATTCCAGAAGAAATTAAAGATGAAAATTTTAGCAAAGAATTTTTAGCTATGGTTTTTGAAGAAATTGAAGCCAGAAACCTAAGTGTAGTTCCTACAAGTCCTGAAATTGCAAAATTTGTACGAGGTAACAGAAAATACAAACGTATGTTACCTGTAGGTGTGAGAATATAATTTTCTAAAAAAAACAATTAAAAAAGCCAAAACTATTAAGTTTTGGCTTTTTTAATATTTATGATTCTTAATTTTAATAATATTTTGAATAATCATCAGACACTTTATTTAAACGTAAATCTTGAGAGCTACTTAAAACAAGTTGCCCTTCTGAATTAATAATAAATGTTTTTTGAGTTATATTATCTTCAACAATTGTTACAACATCATCATTTACATTCCAATTAAAAGAAGTGGCACTTGATATTATTTCACTAGAAATAGAAATAGTTTCTTGAATACTCAATCCTGTATTTTTATCACCAAATATTAGTTTATGTGTTTCTGTTGAATTTACATTTAAAGAAGTTGACTCCCAAACACCTAATAAATTTGTGTCTTGATTAATTTCTTCAGTTGTACAGGAAGTAAAGAATGATACAACAATTAGAGTTGTTAATAACAGTAGGTGCTTTTTCATAACTAATAGTTTTGGGGACTTAGTTTAAAATTTAGGTTACACCAAACTTATACTTGTAAAACAAATACATCAAAAAAAATCGTTTAAAATCAATTAAATCAACTTAAAAGGAAGTATTTGCTAATTTATTAGAGCATCATTTTTAACAAAATCAAAACGAACTAAACCATCATCATCAATATTATTGAGTATTACATGCTGTAATTTATTGACTAATTCTGGATTCCAAGGGGTTTTAACTTTTACATAGTTTTCGGTAAAACCATGTATATAACCTTCTTTATTTTCACTTTCAAATAAAACAGTTCTATTAGTCCCAATCTGACTTTCATAAAAAGCACGACGTTTTTTAACAGATAACCCTCGTAGCATTTTACTACGTTTGCTTCTTACATTATTTGGAACTACATCATCCATGTCTGCTGCTTCAGTATTATCACGTTCAGAATAAGTAAAAACATGTAAATAAGAAATATCTAATTCATTTAAAAAGTTATACGTTTCTAAAAAATGATCATCGCTTTCTCCTGGAAAACCAACAATAACATCAACACCTATACAAGCGTGTGGCATGACTTCTTTTATTTTTAAAACTCTATCTACATACAACTCTCGCATATAACGGCGTTTCATTTTTTTAAGAATCTCATTGTTTCCAGATTGTAATGGAATATGAAAATGCGGTACAAAAGCTCTAGATTTTGAAACTAAATCAATGGTTTCATTTTTTAATAAATTGGGTTCTATTGAAGAAATTCGTAAACGCTCAATACCTTTAACTTTATCTAACTCGGTAACTAAATCTAAAAATGTATGCTCATGTTTTTTATTTCCGAATTCCCCTTTACCATAATCACCAATATTTACCCCCGTTAAAACAATTTCTTTAATGTTTTGTTCCGAAATTTCTTGAGCATTTTTCAAAACATTACTCATGGTATCACTTCTTGAAATACCACGTGCTAATGGAATAGTACAATAGGTACACTTATAATCACAACCATCTTGCACTTTTAAAAATGCACGTGTTCTATCTCCTATAGAATAAGAGCCTACATAAAAATCGGCTTCTTCAATTTCACAAGAATGAACTTCTCCTAAATCATTTTTAGAAAGATCATTAAGATAATCGGTTATTTTAAACTTCTCAGTAGCTCCAAGAACCAAATCAACACCATCTACATCGGCTAATTCTTGAGGTTTCAATTGCGCATAACATCCAATTGCAATTACAAAAGCTTCTGAATTTACTTTTTGAGCTTGTTTTACTATGGTTTTAAAACGCTTATCTGCATTTTCAGTAACAGAACAAGTATTTATAACATAGATATTAGCTCTTTCAGAAAAATCTACACGATCAAAACCTTCATCCCTAAAACTCCTAGCAATAGTAGATGTTTCAGAAAAGTTTAGCTTACAACCTAAAGTATAAAATGCGACTTTTTTTCTAGAATTCATTTTTCATATAAAAACATGCAAATTTAATAAAAAAAGAGCGCTTCTAATAGAAACGCTCTTCTTAAAACCATAACATTATAATTAAATAAACATGAGAGAGTTTATTTTATTGATAATAGCAATATTCATCACATTTAAGACACATTACTTTTTAAAAAGTCACATTTATATTTTAAACTTTTTGAAATAATTAGAAATAGACAATAAAACCTTTATTTTTGAATTACCTTAACATATAGTAATTTGATAAAAAAACATACAACCCTTTTATATTTAAGTGTATTTATCATTTTTTTAAATACTTCTTGTAATAATAAAGAATCAAAAAAAATGGATACACTTGCTTTTCGCTATAACGAATATGCAAACATTAATACCTTAGACCCTGCTTTTTCTAGAACATTACAAGATAATTCGGTTTGCAATCAATTATACAATGGCTTAGTACAATTAGATAGTGCTTTAAATATTTTACCATGTATTGCTAAAAATTGGACAATTTCTGATGATGGAAAAACCTATCAGTTTTCACTAAGAAACGATGTTTATTTTCACAAACATGTTCTTTTCGGAAAAGACTCAACAAGAACTGTTGTAGCCAACGATTTTGAATTTAGTTTAAACAGATTAATAGATAAAAAACTAGCAGCTCCAGGCAGTTGGGTTTTAAATAAAGTAGATGGTTTTAAAGCTATTAACGATAGCCTTTTTCAAATTACTTTAAAGCAACCATTCCCTGCTTTCATAGGATTACTTACCATGAAATATTGCTCGGTAGTTCCTAAAGAGGTTGTTAAACATTATGGTTCTGAATTTAGATCACAGCCAATAGGAACAGGTCCCTTTAAATTTAAACGCTGGGAAGAAAACATAAAACTTGTTTTTAGAAAAAACGAACTCTATTTTGAAAAAGATAAAAACGGCAAACAATTACCCTATTTAGAGGCCGTAGCATTAACCTTTTTACCTGATAAACAAAGTGAGTTTCTACAATTTATACAAGGAAATATTGATTATTTATCTGGATTGGATGCTTCATACAAAGACGAATTATTAACAGCCGACGGAAGACTTCGAGACACATACAAATCTACAGTAGATATGATTCGAGGCCCTTATTTAAATACTGAATATTTAGGGTTCTATCTAGATTCTGAAACCCCCGAAATACAATCTGAACTCATAAGAAAAGCCATTAACTATGGTTTTGATAGAAAAAAAATGATGATTTATTTACGAAACGGCATTGGTAATCCAGCCAATGGTGGTTTTATTCCCATTGGTCTTGCTGGTCATGATAAATCTATTGGTTTTACTTACCAACCAGAAAAAGCAAAACAACTTGTTGAGCAATTTAAAAAAGAAAGCGGTATAATTAATCCTGAAATTAACTTAACAACTACAAGTAATTATCTCAGTTTTTGTGAATTTATACAGCGTGAACTTGAAAAAACCGGACTCAATATTCATGTAGATGTCATGCCAGAAGCTACTTTAAGAAGTGCTCGATCTAACGGAAAAGTAGATATGTTTAGAAGCTCTTGGATTGCCGATTATTTAGATGCCGAAAACTATTTATCGATATTCTACAGTAAAAACTTTGCTCCAAACGGATCAAATTACTTCCACTATAAGAGTAAAGAAGTTGATAGCTTATACAACAAAGCTTTTACTATAACAAACATTGAAGAACGCAAACTCTTATACACAAAAATAGATTCTTTGGCTATGGATAAAGCGCTTATGGTACCTTTATTTTATGATGAAGTAGTGCGTTTTACAAGAAAAAACGTAAAAGGTTTAGGAATAAACCCTATTAATATGATTGATTTAAAACGGGTGAGAAAAGATTAGTTCTCTTAATTAATATTTTTTCCAATATCATTAATTTCATCTTTAACGATTACTACTGATTTTTTCCATCTGTTTTCTAAAAACATATAAAAAGCCCATACAGCAAGTAAACCAAATGGAATTACAAGTAAATTCATTCCATAACTTTTTTCCCAGTCAAAACCCCATTCAAAAACAAACATATCTAAAACTGCAATAATCATTACAAACAAAAATCCTACACCATAATAAACAACGATGCTCAATATTGTAAACAACAATTTATTTTGATTAAACTCTTCAGATAAATCATAAAATCGTTTCCCTATAAAATATAACAAAAGAATACCTAACATAAAGCTAATTTAATTTAAAATAATAGACATCATCATCACCTTTTCCTTTTTCTCGCTTAGATGAAAAATATCCAGACACATTATCTTGATTCATAATAAAGGAAAAATCATCTTTATTACTATTTATAGGTTTAGGCAATTTTTCAGCTTTACCAAAAGTCCCATCAGTATTCATAATACTTTTATAAATATCGAAACCTCCAAATCCGTTTGGTCTATTTGACGCAAAATACAACGTGTTATCGTCAGCTATAACAGGAAACATGTCTTTACTATAAGAATTCACTTCACTACCTAAATTTTTTGGTTCGCTAAAAGTATTAGCCCCTAAAACATCTACTTTAAAAATATCAGAACCTCCTTTAGTGGTTTCTTTTCCGCCTCGTAGATTTGCTGTAAAATACAATACATTACCATCTTTACTTAATGATGGGTGTGTATATGAATATTTAGGTTTACAAAAAGGAAGTACTTTAAAATTTGTCCAACCAACACCTTCTTTATACTCACCAACTGCTATATGGAAATTAGTATCTTTAAAGTCGCCTTTAGGTCTGTTTTTAAAAGTATAAAGCGTTGATATATAAAGTAATTTACCGTCAGCAGATTTTGTTGCACTTGTAATTTGAGGTATATTTTGTTTAGAATCTATTTCAAGCAATTTTACAGATTCAATATTACCAGAACTAGCTACATCGCCTTCAAAAATAGTTAATATAGTACTCCCCTGAAAACGTTTTAATCGTCCTTTTTTATCTAATAAATAAGATGTAAAAAGTATTTTTTTACCAACCCGCATCAAACCAAAATGAGGATATTCGGTATTAATATTATGATTTATTACAGTATAATTTTCTGTTTGAGAATAGGATATTATTCCAATAAAAAAAATAAAAACACAACACCAATTGATCATAAGAGAAAGACTAGATTCAAACAAATATAATATTTTGAAATCAATCATCAATTTAAAACATTAATTACCAATGCGTTAAATTAATCTATTCACGCCTATATTTCTTTGTTTCTTCAAAAACGTGTTCTAAAATATCTTTATCTTGCTGTGTAAATTCAATTTGACGCCTAGACATAACAACTTCTGCTACTTCAAAAGCCTTTTTTGTTAAATAGGTTGTAAAACCACTATTACCTCCCCAACTAAAACTTGGCACAAAGTTTCTTGGAAAACCACTTCCAAAAATATTAGCACTCACACCTACAACAGTTCCTGTATTAAACATGGTATTAATTCCGCATTTACTATGATCGCCCATCATGAGTCCACAAAACTGCAAACCTGTTTTTGCAAAACCTTCAGTTTGATAATCCCATAATCTAACCTCTGCATAATTATTTTTCAAGTTAGAGTTATTAGTATCTGCTCCTAAATTACACCATTCACCTAAAACAGAATTCCCTAAAAAACCATCATGTCCTTTATTTGAATTAGCAAAAATAACAGCATTATTAATCTCTCCTCCTACTTTACTTTGAGGCCCTACTGTTGTAGGCCCATAAATTTTAGCGCCTAATTTTACAACCGCACTTTCACATAAAGCAAAAGGTCCACGAATAAGAGTGCCTTCCATAATTAAAGCATCTTTACCTATATATATGGGGCCATTAGTTGCATTTAGTGTTGTGAATTCTAAAGAAGCACCTTCTTCAATAAAAATATTTTCTGGAGCAATAATATTATTACTTTTAGGGATTGGCTGTGATTCTCTACCCGATGTTATTAAATTAAAATCTTCTTGAATAGCATCACCATTTTTAGAAAAAATGTCCCAAGTGTTTTCAATTTTAATAATATCACTGGTAAATTCTATAGCATCAAATGTATCAAAATCAATATCTTCTTGCGATTCTTTAGCAAAAAAAGCTATAATATTGTCGCCATCAAAAACAGCTTGATTTTCCTTTAAATCTTTAATAATACTTACTAATTCTAAATTTGGAAGATAAGACGCATTAATCATAATGTTCTCTTCCATTTCTACCATAGGATATTTATCAGACAAATAATCTTCGGTAACCGTTGTGGTAGTTACTCCTAAAAACATTTCCCACTTTTCTCTAATGGTCAATATACCCACTCTAATATCGGCAACGGGTCTTGTATATGTAAAAGGCAATAGGTTATTACGAGACGGCCCGTCAAAAAGGATGTAATTCATTTTAAAATTTAATAAGTTTATAATTATTGCTATTAACCTAAACTTAAGTTTAATCAAAAATAGTTTAATTGTATAAAACAAAAAAGCCTTTCATTACTGAAAGGCTTTTAAATATAAAATATAACGCTAAATTATTTTTTAAACTTCGCGTATTTGTTTTTGAATTTATCAATACGACCAGCAGTATCTACTAATTTAGATTTACCAGTATAAAATGGATGAGATGATCTTGAAATCTCCATTTTTACTAATGGGTATTCAACACCATCAACTTCTAAAGTTTCATTAGTATTTGCAGTAGACTTTGTTAAAAACACATCATCATTAGACATATCTTTAAATGCTACTATTCTATAATTTTCTGGGTGTATACCTTTTCTCATCGCTAAATGCTTTAATTCTTTTCAATTTTGGAAGTGCAAATTTAAGTAATTTTTATAAATCTACAACACTTTTTAATATTTTTTATTTCTAATATAAATGTAACGTTTTATTATCTTTGAATACTAACCAACTAAACAACTTTAAAACCAATAAAAACATGGAAACAAAAGAACTAACTCTTGGAAATTTCTCTATTAATTACGGTTTGATTTTAGGCATTATTATTATGCTTATTTCAATTATAACATATAGTAACGGAATGGCTCTCGATGGAGTACAATGGCCAAATACAATTTATTATGTAATATTCCCAGTTGTAATAATTTATGCCATTAGTAATTACAAGAAAAAAAACAATGGTATTTTAAGCCTAGCAACTGCAATAAAAATAGGTTTATTAATAGGAGTCATAAGTGCTTTAGTTTATGCTATTTACGGCTTAATTTTCAACTACATAATAGACCCAGAGTTTATGGGACAAGTAATTGAGAGAACTGGTGAAAAATTAATGGAAAACCCAAATTTATCTCCTGAAATTGTAGAAAAACAATTGGAAATGATGAAAAAATTTCAAAACCCTTTTCTTGGTTCTGCAGTTTGGGTAGCTTTTAGTGCTATTTTTGGATTAATTTACTCTCTAATAGGAGGATTAGTAATGAAGAAAGAAGAATAGTTCTACTTAAATAAATTCAGTATTTTTGAATATTATTTTTGAAAATATATAAATGAATATATCTGTAGTTATACCACTACTTAACGAACAAGACTCTTTAACTGAATTACATGATTGGATTGCAAAAGTCATGCAATCCAATCATTTTTCATATGAAATCATTTTTATTGATGATGGTAGTACCGATGATTCTTGGAATATTATTAAACAATTATCTATAAAAAACGAAAACTCTAAAGGTATTCGGTTTTTAAAAAACTTTGGAAAATCGCAAGCACTTCATGCAGGTTTTGAAAAAGCTAAAGGCGATGTAGTTATTACTATGGATGCTGATTTACAAGACAATCCTGATGAAATACCAGAACTTTACAATATGATTGTAAAAGATGGATTCGATTTAGTTTCTGGCTGGAAAAAGAAGCGTTATGATTCTGTTATTTCAAAAAACCTCCCTTCAAAATTATTTAATTGGGCTGCTAGAAAAACCTCTGGTGTTAAATTAAATGATTTTAATTGCGGACTCAAAGCTTACAAATTAGAAGTTGTTAAACATATTGATGTTAATGGCGAAATGCATCGTTACATCCCTGTACTCTCTAAAAATGCTGGTTTTACAAAAATTGGCGAAAAAGTAGTGCAGCATCAAGCTAGAAAATATGGCGAAACCAAATTTGGAATGAATCGGTTTGTTCATGGTTTTTTAGATTTAATAACCATTTGGTTTTTATCACGCTTTGGCAAACGTCCTATGCATTTATTTGGTGCTTTAGGTTTTATTATGTTTGCCATTGGTTTTGGCTTTGCAACCTACCTAGGCGTCGATAAATTATTTTTAAATCCTTCTGGACGACTTATAACACAACGTCCTCAATTCTATATATCACTTGTTACCATGATCATCGGAACACAATTTTTCGTAGCAGGCTTTTTAGGCGAAATTATATTACGCACAAAACAAGATAAAAAACGATATTTAATTAAAGACGAACTAAATTTAAATTAATAGCTAAAAAACAACTTGATAATTATCAATACGTAAACTATTTTTTTAAATTATTATCACACAATTGCTTACTTTTGAAGCATATTTTTTTAAGACATTATGATACACATTGAACCAAAAATTTTAGATAGAATTAATAGCTGGTTAACCCCTGCATTTGATGAAGACACGCAAGCTTTAATAAAAAGCAGTATTGCTAATGATCCAGAAGACATTCAAGAAAGCTTCTACAAAGATTTAGAATTTGGAACTGGTGGTATGCGAGGTATTATGGGTGTAGGCACTAACCGTATTAATAAATATACACTTGGAAAAAGCACACAAGGTTTAAGTGATTATTTACACAATCAATTTCCTAACGAAACCCCAAAAGCTGTTATTGCTTATGACTGTAGACATAACAGTAAAACATTAGCAAAAGTAGTTGCCGATGTTTTTTCTGCAAATGGTATTGAAGTGTATTTATTTGAAGATTTACGTGCAACTCCAGAATTATCATTCGCCGTAAAACATTTAAACTGTCACTGTGGTATTGTTTTAACAGCATCTCACAATCCTCCAGAATATAACGGTTACAAAGTTTATTGGCAAGATGGTGGTCAATTAGTACCACCGCATGATAGCGCAGTTATTAATATGATTAATGCGTTAGATTATGCCGATATTAAGTTTGAAGCCAACAATAGTCTTATTAAACATATAGGAAAAGATATTGATAATGTCTTTATTGATGCCTCTGTAGAAAACGGATGCGTAGGCGCTACTGATGCTGCCAAAGACGATTTAACAATTGTGTTCACATCACTACACGGAACATCTATTACAGCTGTTCCAGAAACTTTAAAACGCGCAGGTTATAAAAATGTACACATTGTAAAAGAGCAAGAAGTTCCAAACGGCGATTTCCCAACGGTTAAATCGCCAAATCCTGAAGAACCTGCTGCTCTAAAAATGGCATTAGAGTTAGCAGAAAAAGTAAATGCTGATATTGTGATTGGAACCGATCCTGATTGTGATAGATTAGGGGTAGCTGTTCGTAATGCGGATGGTGTTTTACAATTGCTTAATGGAAATCAAACCATGTTAATGATGACTGATTTCTTATTAAAACAATGGAAAGCAGAAAATAAAATAAAAGGCAAAGAGTTTATTGCTTCAACCATTGTATCCACACCAATGCTTAGTAAATTAGCTGAAGCTTACAATGTAGAAAGTAAAATAGTATTAACAGGTTTTAAATGGATTGCAAAATTAATTCATGATTTCCCAGAGCTTGACTTTGTTGGTGGTGGTGAAGAAAGTTTTGGTTTTATGGTAGGCGATTTTGTTCGCGATAAAGATGCCGTTACCTCTACCCTTTTAGCTTGTGAAATTGCAGCCATAACAAAATCTCAAGGAAGTTCTTTTTTCAATGAGCTTTTAAACCTTTATACAGAGCACGGTTTTTATAAAGAAAAACTTGTTTCTTTAACTAAAAAAGGTATTGAAGGTGCAGAAGAAATTAAACAAATGATGGTTGACGCTAGAGAAACGCCTTTAAAAATTATTAATGGTTCTAAAGTTGTTAAATTTGAAGATTACGATTTATCAATCTCTAAAAACATGTTAACTGGAGAAGAAAGCGCTATTGATATTCCAAAATCTAACGTATTAATTTATTATACTGAAGACGGAAGTCAAATTGCTTTAAGACCAAGTGGAACAGAACCAAAAATAAAATTCTACGTAAGTGTCAATAAAAAATTAGAGGCTGTTGAAAATTTCAAACAAACTGAAACTATACTAGACACAAAAGCTGAAGATATTTTAAAAGATATGAAACTCATTTAATGAATCATTTTTATAACATACTTAAGTATGCTAAACCATACAAAAGGTTTGCTATAGGACACATTATTTCTAATGTGTTTTTTGCTTTATTTGGCACTTTATCTTTTGTGGCTTTAAAACCCATGCTAGATGTTATTTTTAAGAAAGAGAAAGTTGCTCCAACAATTAAACCAGAATATTCTTCTAGTATAGAATTTTCAGAACTAGGAGGTTTTGCAGAAGACTATCTAGCTTATCAAATGAATCAGTTTACTGGAGGCGATAACTCTAAGGCGCTTATATTTGTTGTATGCTTGATAATAGTTATGTTCTTATTAAAAAACATTTCAGGTTATTTAGCCAATTATTTTTTAGTTTTCTTAAGAAATGGTGTTATTAGAGATCTTAGAAACAAAGTTTATAAGCAAACTGTAGAACTTCCACTTTCTTATTTTTCTGAAAAGCGAAAAGGCGATATTTTATCTCGTGTTACTAGTGATGTCTTAGATTTACAATATTCATTCTTATCTGTCTTAGAACTTATTGTTAGAGAACCACTCACGATTATATTCACTATAACAGCAATGCTAATTATAAGCTTAAAGCTAACCTTATTTGTGTTTGTTTTTATTCCTGTAATGGGCTGGATTATATCTTTAATTGGTAAAAGCCTAAAACGAAAGTCAGATCGAGTTCAAAAAGAGCAAGGCTTATTTTTATCAACCCTTGAAGAAACCTTAACAGGTCTTAGAATAATAAAAGGATTTAATGCTGAAGACAATTTCAATGGTAAATTCCAAGAATCTACGACGCGTTTTTATCATTTTTCAAACAAACTATTAAATCGTCAAAACTTAGCATCACCAACCAGTGAGTTTTTAGGTATTTGTATGATTGCTGTTATATTATGGTATGGTGGTAACCTAGTATTAAATGAAGATCCAAATTTAGCATTAGACAGTAGTAGTTTTATAATTTACATGGGATTAGCTTATAATATATTAACGCCTGCAAAAGCAATTTCTCGTGGCCTTTACAACATTAAAAAAGGTGGAGCAGCTGCAGAACGTATTCAAGAAATTATTGACACACCTAATCCTTTAAAAGATAAAGACAATGCTATTGTAAAAGATAGTTTTGATTCTGAAATTGAATTCAAAAACATTTCGTTTAAATATCAAGATGAGTATGTTTTAAAAGATTTCTCTTTAAAAATTCCAAAAGGAAAAACAGTTGCACTAGTAGGGCAATCTGGTAGCGGTAAATCTACCATAGCCAACCTTATTACACGTTTTTATGATGTAAATAAAGGTAGTATTTTAATTGATGGAATTGATATTCGCGATTTAACCACAAGTTCTTTAAGGAGCCAACTTGGTATTGTAACTCAAGACGCCATTCTATTTAATGATAGTATTAAAAATAACCTAAAGTTAGGAAACGAAAATGCTACAGAAGACGATGTTATTGACGCTTTAAAAATTGCTAATGCTTGGGAATTTGTAAAAGATTTACCAAACGGTATAGAAACAAATATTGGCGACTCTGGTAACAAACTTTCAGGCGGACAAAAACAACGTTTAAGCATTGCACGTGCTGTTCTTAAAAGTCCTCCTATAATGGTTTTAGATGAAGCTACATCAGCTTTAGATACCGAAAGCGAACGCCTAGTTCAAGTAGCTTTAGAAAACATGATGAAAAATAGAACCTCTATCGTAATTGCACACAGACTTTCTACCATCCAAAATGCCGATGAAATTGTAGTGCTTAATAAAGGTGAAATTGTAGAACAAGGAAAGCATAACGAGCTTATTGATAAAAAAGGTGTTTACAAAAAATTAGTAGACATGCAGAGCTTTGAATAAATGGTATAAATAACACCGAAAGCTATAAAATATAAAAAGGATAGAGATTTGGGTTTCTATCCTTTTTTTTATTCTTGTTAGACTTGGGGACGACTAACAACATAAGTAAGTTTCTGATACAAATTTATATTAAACAAACGTTTCTGACAAGAAAAAACACATTTAATCGTATTTAAAGCACATTTCGTCGATAAAAAACAAATACAAATAAATATTATAGTATAAAGAAAGCACATTAAGCTTCTTGACGAAAAAAGACATTTATAAAAAAAGAGTAGAGATGAAACGCTTAGAATAAACACGTAAAAAAGGTGTAAAATATAAAAAAGGATAGAGATTTGGGTTTCTATCCTTTTTTTCTTCTTGTTAGACTTGGGGACGACTAACAACATAAGTAGGTTTCTGATACAAATTTACATTAAATAAACATTCCTGACAAGAAAAAACGTATTTAATCGTATTTATTTACACTTAATCGATTAAATATATTATAAACTATTGATTTACAATTGTTTAATTTTTTTATAGAAATATATAAATAATTAGACTTTAAACTTTTAGTATATTTAGTAGTCTAAAGGCAAAACTACTTTTGTGACGGACGAAGTACAATTAATTGAACATCTTAAATCGGACAACCATAGAGAACAAGCTTTTCGAGAGCTAATAACGCTTTATAAAGAACGTTTGTATTGGCATATCCGTAATATTGTTAAGTCACATGACGACACTGATGATGTACTTCAAAACACATTTATTAAAATTTATAAAAATATTCATAACTTTAAAGGAGATAGTAAACTATTTTCATGGATGTACCGTATTGCAACTAATGAATCTATTACATTCATAAATAAAAATGCAAAACGATTACAAACAACAAATGAAGAAGTACAACAATTAGCATTAAACAATTTAACTTCTGATGTGTATTTTGAAGGCAATGATATTCAATTAAAATTACAACAAGCTATTGCAACATTACCAGAAAAGCAACAATTGGTTTTTAATATGAAATATTTTGAGGATATAAAATATAAAGACATGTCAGATATTTTAGAAACTAGTGAAGGTGCATTAAAAGCATCATACCATATTGCAGTAAAAAAAATAGAAGCTTATTTAACTAAAGATTAAACCTTTAATAAAAAAAACAGTCTTATTAATAAGATGAAAAAAAACAACATACATAATATTAACGAAACTGGATTTAAAGTACCGAAAGACTACTTTGATACTCTTGAAGATGCTATTTTAAGTAACATAAAACTTAAAGAGCTATCTAGTGATTCTGGTTTTAAAACTCCCAAGGATTATTTTAAAACTTTGGAAGATCGTATTATTGAAAAAACATCGACAAAAGAAACTCCAAAAGTAATTTCATTATTTAATAGAAGAAACTTAGTATACCTATCTGGAGTTGCAGCAGCTGTATTATTACTTTTTAACTTATCTACTTTTAATAACACAACTACTTGGGCTTCGTTAGATACTGAAACAGTAGAAGAATACATGATAAGCGGAGATTTATTAGACTCTTATGAAATAGCATCATTACTAACAACAGAAGAGCTCTCTGATGCTAATTTTATAGAAACTAATTTTAACGAAAACAATATTGAAAGCTATTTAATAGATCATTTAGATCTTGAAGATTTATATGCTGAATAAAACAAAATTATAAACACATGAAAAATTTTATACTCCCATTATTCGTGCTACTATTATCATTAAGCACATTTGCCCAACATAAAGGCAGAGAAAAAATAAAAGCACTTAAAGTCTCTTTTATTACAGAAAAACTAGATTTAACAGCACAAGAAGCACAACAATTCTGGCCTATTTATAATGCTTATGATGATATAACAACAAAATTAAAATATACTGATATAAAAAGAATTAGACGTGAAATAAAACAAAATTTCACTACTATATCTAATGAAAGAGCCAATGAGCTTTTAACTCAACTATCGGGTTATGAAAAACAATTACATGAAGAAGATATTAAACTTATCAGCAAACTAAGAAAAGTGTTGTCTCCTAAAAAAATAATTTCACTAAGAATAGCAGAAGAAGATTTTAAAAGAAAACTCTTTGAACGTTTTAAACAAATGCGACAAAATCATAAAAAACCTGAATAATAAGGAAGGAGCTTATCGCTCCTTTTTTTATTCTCTAAAAGTTAATATAGATATCTTTCCATGTCCTGCTGCATACGCCACTGTATCGTTTAAAAACCTGATAGTATAAAAACCGTCATCACTAATATGCTTCCATGATTCGCCAGAATCATTACTAAAATCGATACCATTAAAACCAACTGCGACTAACTCCTTCCCTCCTCTATTTGGAATATATTGTACGCAACTTTTATAATTTGGGTTTTCATTTTCAGCAACTAAACTCCATGTTTTTCCGCCATCAGTCGATTTAATTTTATTTGCAGTATTCGCCTCTGGATTTGTATAATCGCCTCCAATAGCAAATCCGTTATTTTCATCATAAAAATCTATTGAATAAACACCTTCAGTCGCTTTATCTTGTACAATGGGTGTTTTAACAACTTCCCAAGAAGCGCCTTTATCTTCAGAATAATAAATATTACCATTAGTAGTAGCTATCCATGTTTTATTCCCAATGGTTTTAATATTGGTATTACTTGCTGCAAAAGCACCTTCTCCGGCTTCAGCTTTAGGTAAATTATCACATGGTATTTTTTGCCATGATTGTCCGCCATCTCTTGTTATAATAATTGATAAACAGCCATTCATACTATCGCCTACAGCAATACCTTCTCTAACGTTCCAAAAAGTCATCGCATCATAAAAAACGCTTGCTCCTTCTTCTTTATAAACCAATTCCATGTTTCCTGTATCACCAGTTTTAAACAATAAAGCTGGACTTTCAATACTTAGCATAAAGAAATCCGTATTTGTATGCGCAACTGCTCTAAAATGTAAATTCAAAGTATCATGCTTTTGAATAGACGTTTGCCACAATTTTGTTTTAGGGTTATACAATCCAAAAGCACCATTATTCGCCGCAAAAGCTAAACTTTTATCATTCAATATATCTATTGCTCGAATACTTAATAAGGAATCATGTAAAATGGTTTCAACTTCTACGTTATAAAAACTTCTAATATTTTCATCTTTCTTTCCCCCACATGAAAATAAAACAATAGCAACCAATACAAATAAAATACGATTCATGAATTTCAAATTTCTATAAAAGTAGAAAAGCTTCATGGACTATCATGACCCTTTCATTAAAAAAACTAAAAATCAATCAAATCTCTTTTTGTAATATTTTAACGTGTCGTTTCAAACGTTCAACATCAACTTCTAAAGTGCCATTATAAACGCCACGTATATATCCTTTCGCATCTACCAACACAAAATTTTCGGTATGTATAAAATCACTTTCATCTTGAGTTTTATTAAAATCTTCATCAGCAAAATAACCTGTTCTTGCTATACTATAAATAGCATCTTTATCTCCAGTAATTAAATGCCATTTTTCGGAATCTACTTGATGCGTTAAAGCATATTTTTTTAAAACAGGAACCGAATCTTTCCAGGGCATAACAGTATGTGACAGAAACTTTATGGCATCATCATTTTTGTAAGCTTCTTGAAGGCTACGCATATTTTTAGTAAGTGTTGGACAAATACCTGGGCAACTTGTAAAAAAGAAATCGGCAATATACATGCCGCCTTCAAAAGTTTTATTTGTAATTATTGCTCCGTCTTGATTTACAAATGAAAAACCAGGGATTTTATGAGTAGATGCATTCCATTCTGGAGTAAAATCGGCCCTATTAAAATAAGGTAAACCAACTGCTTCATTTGTTTCTGACACGTCCTTTTTACAAGAAATAATTATTAAAAGGATTAATAAAAAAGTCACTTTCTTTATTAAATAATGCCTTGACACCGTTCCTAAAAAAACAGAATTCAGTCGAAAGAATTCATTCTTTATTTTATTTAACTTCATCGCTATCAACAGTTACAGTGTAACATTTTTTTAATCCTATTAACCCAAATCGTTCTCCATTAACTACTTTATAATTAGCTTTTATAGTACCGTTTCTTTTCCATAAACGCTGACTCCCAATTTCTTTTCCATCTACATAATTAAAATCCCTAAAAACCTGCCCAGTTTCATACCATTCTTTCACTATACCATCATACATCCCTTTTTTATTGAAATGGTATTCAAACTTTTGAGTTCCGTTATCCCACCAAGCTTTATGAATACCCGTTTTCAATCCTTCATTGTAATAGCGCTCTATAGATAATGTATTATTAGAAAACCAATGTTTCTCATAACCTTCCTTTCTTCCGTCTTTATATTGAATATCCAATTTTAAACTTTTATCTGGAAAGTAAGTCACTAAGTTTCCTGTAAAAGGTTCGTCTTTATAAAACAGCACACCATTATCAAGATTTAAAAACGTAGTTGAAGCATCAACTGTTATAGATGATTTTAATTGATTACATCCATAAAAAATAAATAGTACAAAAACAATATGTAAGGTCTTAAAACGCACTTAATTTGTAATATTTCCTGGTGTTCCAAAATACCCATTACCATTTAAATAAGGATCTTCACTTGTAATATGATAATGATAAATACCATTAGGAAAATCGGCTGTTACGCCTGTATGTCCATGATACGCATCTAAATCGGCATTGGTTATAGTAGCACCATTTTCTTTAGGTCCGTAAACAGGAAATCCATCTGCCAATAATCCTAAAAAGGCATCTTCTCCAAATTGTTCTGTTAAGAAAGTAGGCTCAATATGATAATGGTAGTTATCTTGACCTGCGGGATGCCCTAAATACTGATCAAATGAATCAATTTCATTGGTTAACGGAGAACCGCCTGCTGCATACTGATTAAAAAACACCACGCCATTTCTTGAAATACCTATTGGTCCCATTGGCGTTGCTTCTTTATTAGCAGCTTCTTTAGGATTTAACGTTATGGTGAATACAATATTTTGCGTTGTAATTCTATTAGGGTTTAATCGAAAATTAGAATTAGTCCCATTGTAATCTGCATGTAATGGATTATCTGTTGGCCAATACGGACTTGTATGATTTGGCAAATCTTGAGTAGTAAACGTTACCGTATTTCCGTTAACCGCATATGATAAACCGGTGCCTTCAAATTTTGAAAGTATCGAAGTTATATCATAATCGGTATCAACTACCGTTTCTATGTCTTCATTTTCCATTAAGTTAGAATCATCTTCGTTAGAACAAGCAATAAAAATGAAAACAAAAATTGTTAGTAAAAAAATGATTTTTTTTAGATTTCCCATGAGCTTTAATTTTTAATAGGACTCATTAATATTCAAAAAGTTTAATTAAACAGTAAACCGTAAAATATTTGGAGCTAAAACTTTACCTTTGCACCCTTATTTATATACGATGCGATTACACAGAAATTTATGCTTTGCAGTTATTGATGGCTTAACATTAATATTTAACGAAGGAAAGTATGCCGATAAAGTTATTCAACAACTACTAAAACGTGATAAACGTTGGGGCGCTCGCGACAGAGGTTTTGTTGCCGAAACCACCTACGACATGGTACGTTGGAAGCGTTTATATGCCGAAATTGCTGAAGTAAAAGAACCGTTTGACAGAGAAAATCTGTGGCGTATGTTTGCTGTTTGGGCAACTTTGAAAGGCATCAAATTACCAGATTGGAAATATTTTGAAGGCACGCCTTTACGAAAAATTAAAGGACGTTATGATGAACTCTCAAAAACCAGACGATTCAAAGAATCTATTCCAGACTGGATGGATGAAATTGGTAGAAAAGAATTAGGTGATGCTGTTTGGGGTAAAGAAATTGCTGCTTTAAACGAACAAGCCGACGTTATTTTAAGAGTAAACACGCTTAAAACAACAAAAGAAAAATTACAAACGGAATTATTCGATTTAGATATTGAAACTGATTTTATTGATAACTACCCAAGTGCACTAAAATTAAGAGAGCGTGCTAATGTATTTTCTACTGAAGCTTTTAAAAATGGTCATTTTGAAGTTCAAGATGCTTCATCTCAATTAGTAGCTGAGTATTTAAATGTAAAACCTGGTATGCGTGTTGTTGATGCTTGCGCAGGTGCAGGAGGAAAAACATTGCATTTAGCCGCTTTAATGGAAAACAAAGGTCAAATTATTGCTATGGATATTTATGGCAATAAATTGAATGAATTAAAACGTCGTGCAAAACGAAACGGTGCTCATAATATTGAAAACCGCACTATCGAATCGACCAAAGTCATTAAAAAATTATATGATAAAGCCGATCGTGTTTTAATTGATGCACCATGCTCTGGATTAGGAGTATTACGTAGAAATCCGGATGCTAAATGGAAACTACAACCCGACTTTATTGATAAAATAAAGAAAACCCAACAAGATATTTTACAACAATATTCTAAAATGGTAAAAGCTGGTGGGCAACTAGTATATGCTACCTGTTCGGTATTACCATCTGAAAACCAAGAACAAGTTGAAACCTTTTTAACATCGGAAGCTGGCACTAATTTTAAACTTATAAAAGACAAAAAAGTATTGTCGCATAAATCTGGTTTCGATGGATTTTATATGGCGGTATTAGAGCGTAAAGCTTAAAATTGAAACTCTATTGTTTTTAAAGTTTTAAAAAATGCAAAAAAAAGACTGCCTTTTCAGACAGTCTTGATTTTTTGAATTATATATCTATATATCATAGTTAATAGATATACCATTCTCTATTAATAAAAAACTACTCAACATCCCAAAAAATCCTGGTAACCAAATCATCCTTACCTCCAATTGCTGAAACTGCAGCTGAATAGTTAACTGGGTTTGCTGATTGCTCTGAATCGGGATAAGTAAACCTATGCACAAATCCATCTCCACCATTTGCTAACAGATCATTATTAAATGAATTTCTAGATATATTAGAATGATTACTCCTTCTCATATTAGCCCATGCTTCTGCTGGATTTTTAATGTTTGTAATCCAATATTGAATACTTATTAAATCAATTTTATCTTGATCGCTAACTGCTAATGTAAAATCTACATTTGCATCAGAAAGATAAGAAGTTTTTTCTGCCAAAGAAACTTCTGGAAGCGTTGAACCTGTTTCAGTAATGTAGGTCGCATAAACATCCATATTAGCAGTAATTCCATCTTCGTAATATGCTTGGGCACTTCCACTAATATAACCTCTAACAACGGCTTCTGCCAAAAGTAAAGAAGTTTGAGAATAAGTAACCCAAAATGTAGGAGCCAAAATAGATGCACCACAATTCACATTCATTTCTGAATAATTTAAACCACCTGCTTTTAAACCTCTATATGGAGCTGCACCAAGCGCGATTGCTTCTACACCAACAGGAACACCAAATTGATTTGCTATATCGTAATCAGGGTTTGGATCTGCAAGTGGATCTGCAGGGTCTTCAAAAGAAGCTACTAAGTATTTACCACGTGGATCATTTGTTGTTTTTAGCTGCTCTACAAAAGGCTCAGCTGCATGATGAAAATAAGGAAATGCAATTAAGGTATTATTTGATCCATTTGTAAACAATGACCCATCATAACGCACAAAAGCATTATCATTATTAGATGTCATCACTCCTCCAGGACCATTAACAGCTTCATTTACAATAGTCTGAGCTAAAGCAGAATTTACTTTAGTATAACGCATCCCTAATCTTAATAATAATGAATTACCTAATTTTTGCCACTTAGCCACTTGTTGTGCAGCACTAGTAGATGGAACAGCTCCATTTATACCGTAAAACAAATCAGCTTCCACAAACTCTCCACCAGAACTTAAACTAGCCACAGCTTCTTTTAGTTCTTTATGAAGGTCTTCATAAATCGCTTCATCATCATCATATGATGGATAAAAGTATTCCTTACCATCAATAGCTTTTCCTGCTTCAAAGTATGGAATATCTCCATAAGCATCTACCATAATCATAAATACCTGGGCTTTCCATATACGCACCATACTTTTTAAATTAATTCGATCCGTATCATCACCTAACATATTATTAAGTATATGTGTAAATTCTTTTATAGATCTAGTATAATTTCCAAATGCCCCATTTTGCTGTGCATCAATATTCTCATTAAAATTAAAACCAAGTGTAGCACCTGTATTATAAGGATTTACATAATGCTGAACAATAGTATTCTCAGCTCCCCATCCACCAGTTCCTGTTCGCTGTGAACCTGCAAAAATTAATGATGCTTCAATATCGTTAATTTGATAAGGATCTGTATTTATTGCCTCAAAATTGTCATCGCATCCTACTACAAATAATAAGATGGTAAATATTAATATAAATTGTTTTATAGTTTTCATATTTGTTAAAATTTAGCAGTTAAAGCAAAAGAAAAACTTCTGGTTGTTGGTAACGATGAATTTTCATAACCAACCCTTGTATCTCCGGAAGACTGAACAGCCTCAGGGTCAAGGTTAGGAAGATCTTTATATAGAATTGCAACATTACGAGCAGAAGCTGTAAAAGAAAGTCCTTTAAAGAATTTCAAAGAATTATATTTCTTTAAAACATCTGTAAAATCATAAGAAATAGATATATTCCTTAACTTAATAAAGTCTGATTTAAAAAGAAAAGGTTCTCCAATCTGTATACTTCTGTAATCAGAATAAAAAGTTTGTAAATCAGCTTGATCTACAACAGTTGTATTTGGTACATACACTGGGTTTTCATCTGTTCCTGTATTTTGAACCCCTTCTACTAATAAACCATTTTCACCTTCACGTCGACCTTCTAAAGACAATAAAGAATGTCCTTGTCTTGTCATATTTAAAAGTGTAGAAGACAATACTTTACCTCCAAACTTATAATCTAAAAATACTCCAAGCGTTAATTTTTTATACGTAAATGTATTAGACCATCCACCTATCATTTTTGCATTCGCACTACCAACAGCATGATAATCATCTGTAGCTCGAAGACGACCATTGTCTCTCAATATTTTTTCACCAGAAGGTGTTCTTAAAAATTTTCTAATGTATAATTGATTCATAGCCATACCCACCGTATAATGTAATTGACCTAAAAACTCATTACCTGTACGATTATAATCAATAACTAAGAAATCATCAATTGGAGTTCCATCAGGATTTTTACCCACTGAAAGCACTTCAGAATCCATAGCAGTATGATTCCAAGAAGTAGTCCACCTAAAGTTATCATTTTGAATAGGTGTATATTCAATTAACGTTTCTAAACCGAAATTTTTCAAAGACCCTAAATTTTCTTTAGACTCATTATATCCTGAAGCAGGAGATAATTGCACATCTAAAATCTGATCTGTAGTCACTTTTTCAAAAGCTCCTATATCAACACGTAGCTTATTACTAAACATACGCAATTCTAATCCTATTTCCTTTTCAGTAACTGTATAAGTAGTTAAAGCTGGATTAGGTGCATTTCCACTCGCTATTCCTGCTGTTGTTTGTCCATTAAATTGATTATTATCAATACCATATGCTAATGTTCCATCGTATACTCCAACACCATTAATACTTCCTGTCTCTGCCCATGAAGATCTGATTTTAGCATAATCTAACCAACTTGTTTCAGGTAATAATTCAGACACTATAACACTTCCAGAAATTGATGGATAAAACACATCGTTATTTGTTGGATTTAATTGTGAAAACCAATCATTTCTTCCTGTTAAATTCAAGAAAAATGTATCATCATATCCAAAATCTGCCAAAGCATATAAAGAATTTACTTCCGATAAAGTGTAGTCATTCCCTTGATTTTGAATAGTACCATTACTAAGAGCAAAAAAGTCTCTATTTATAAAATTACTTGCATTAGCAAATAAACGCTTATCTTTTACTCTAAAAGTATTTCCTCCAATACTTGCATCTACTGAGAGTTTACCAAAAGTCTTAGAAGCACCAATTAAGAAATCTGCATTTATATCAGTTCCATTTGATTCATCTACTGCGTAACTACCTCTATAAGTACCATCTCCATTAAAAGGGTTTGTTGTACCAATTCCTCCTGGGTTTTTCGACTCAATAGAACGGTGTGCTAAATCATAATTATATCTACCTTGCACATATAACCAATCTGTAAAATCATATCTCAAAGTAGCTGTTGCAAGTAAACGATCTCTAATTTCTCCGTAATATTGACCAGCTTGTTGTGCATAATAAGGATTTCTAATAGTAGACCAACTTGCAACTCGATATTCTGTTCCATTAGGAGCAAATGCATAATCTCTCATAAGTTCTAACGGTATACTTGTAGCTATTCTTGTAAAAAAGTTCATTGAACCACTACCCTGAGTACCAACTTGTGGGGGATTAATTTGGTTCTCATGTGAATAATTTACATTAAGAGATAGTTTAAGCTTATCCGTTATATTATGATTTATACCAATATTAGCAATAGTTCTTTTATATTCATTTGTTGGTTCTATTCCATCTGATTCTGTTGAAGAAATTGAAGCTCGGAAACTCCCATTTTCACCACCACCAGAAAGCGCTACCGAATGAGTTAAATTAATCCCTGTATTAAAATAGTCTTTTAACCTATTAGGGTTAGCTGAATATGGTCTCATTATTACATCACCATTTTCATCTGCTGCAAAAGTAGGTGTCATAGCTCCATCTAATCTTTCTCCCCAACCGAATTGCCCCATTTGACTTGCCTGTCCTTGAGTTGTTGGCCTGTTACCTCCTTGTCCAGAACCATATACTTGCTGATTTTCAAAGAAGTCTAGCGCATGTTGACTTGTATAGTTTACACTATATTCAACACCAATACCTGTGCCTTTAGATCCAGATTTTGTAGTAATAAGTATAGCTCCGTTAGCAGCTCTAGAACCATATAATGCAGCAGCAGTAGCTCCTTTTAATACAGTCATGTTTTCTATATCATCAGGATTAATACTTAACAAGGCATCGCCTCGATCTCGTTGTTGCCCATTACCATTTGTACCTCTTGCTCCTTGATCCATTGGCAAACCATTAATTACAATAAGCGGTGCATTATTACCGCCAGCAAAAGTAGACTGACCACGCAAACGAATTTTTGTACTTGCACCAGCACCTGCAGCTGGTGGTGTAATATTTAAACCTGCAACTTTTCCTGTTAAAGACTCCATTACATTAGTGGTTCTATTAACAACAAGATCTTCTGTTTTTACAGAAGTTGCTGAATACCCCAACTTTCTAGAAGACTTCTTAATACCTAAAGCAGTTATTACCACTTCATCCATTACTTCTGCACTTTCATTAAGTGTAACATCAATAACAGTTTTACCTGCAACAGAAACTTCCTTTTGTTCGTACCCTAAATAAGTAAATACTAAAGTTGCATTACTTTGGTCGTCAACTTTTATTTGATATTTACCATCAAAATCGGTTACACTACCAGTTGATGTGTTTTTTAGCAAAACATTTACTCCTAAAAGTGGTATTCCGTTTGCATCTACCACCTTACCTGTAATTGTTTTAGTTTGAGCTTGAGCAAAGCCAAACAAACCAAGCATAATAATGCAACACATAATTACTCGCAGCATAGATGAATTTTGCATAAATAACTTTGGAATACAATAAATTGTAATTTTACTCTCCATTGTTTAATTGTTTTTAAAAGGTTAATAATTTAGTTTAGTTTATGTTATTAAAAACAAATAAATAGAAATAAAACGAAAGCAAAAAGAAAATGAACGCAAAAAAACAATCGATTGCGTAATTTTTTATTAAAAAAAACTTGCTTTTAAATATATTTTTGTAGAGTTTATCAACGCAATCGATTGTTAAAGTTTGTTGCGTAGATTTTTTAAAGTCCAAGTATAAAAAACACTAAACTTATATTATTAAAAATAAAGGAAGTAAATAAAATTTAAAGAAACACTTAAATTAAAAATGATTAAAAGTGTTTTAAAAATAATGAAAAACCAATTACTAATAACATTAGTTATTACCTTATTGAAAATAGCAACTGTTAAGCGCAAGACGTTACATTCGGAATTATGGGTGGAATAAACTTTGTTACATTTACCCGAGACATTAATACAAAAGACGACGTAGTAATAGCATTTAATATTGGTGTTACAAGCAAAATTAAAATTTCGTATAAATTATCTTTTTAACCAGAATTACTATATCCTGGATAAGATTATAACACAAACGGTAGTACGGAAGGTATTTATAGCACTAAAGTATTTAACTGTTATATTAATAGCAAAATACTATATTACAAAAAGACTGAGTCTTGAAGCAGGTGCAGAAATTATTTTTTTTACTCTCTACTAAAGGAGGCTGCTAAGATTATAAAGATATTATTAGACAACAAAATTTGATATAAAGTAAGGTCTTGGATATAAACAGGAAAATGGTCTTATTATGTAGGAAAAATTAATTACATTTACAGGATAACAGCAACAAAATACTTATCATATCCTAACTTATTTACGGGATATGATCAATAAAAGCAATTATATAACGTGTTAGCCACAATATGCCACGAATGCAAAATTTGACTAAAGAAATACAATCATTACTCGAATCAAAGGAAACTCAAGATTTCCTGAAAGTCGCTCGTGGATTTATTGAACTAATAGAAAATAAAGAAATAAAGGAAATAGAATTTTATCCTGAAATGCACAAAAAACTGACTGAATTATATAACGCTGGAATTTCTCTGAAATCGGTCGAATTAATTCACTCAAGTGAAAAAACGGAATTTGAAACTGGAACGCGAGAGAATTTAAAAGAACAGAACGTAAATCTGATTTCTTCACTTGGAAAAGATTGTTTTTATTGGGAAGTTTTTGACCCTACTTACGAAAAAGAAAACGAGCCGACACAAGGTTGGTTAGTCGATGATGTTGCTGATATTTATGTGGATTTAAAGGAAGAACTTTATAAAATAGACCAAATCGGAACAGATGAAGCAATCGAAGATGGACTTTGGCAATTGAAATTCGGATTTACCTCACATTGGGGAAATCATTGTGTGAATGCAATTAGAGCTTTGCACTACATATATTACGATGGAAAAACAACAACGTAAATAAATACTGTGGCTAACAACGTGTATAATTAATTGCTTTGGTCGTTGCTTATTTGGAAAATTCCTTCGGAATTTTCTCGCGTTCGTTTTTGTTTACTAAATTAGTTGCTTAAACACGCAACTAACAATACACAAAACCGTTGTAGCACATTAAACCAACCAACATACGAATGAACAAAATCGTAGTTTTTTTATTCTTTTTAGCAATCGGAATTATTTCCTGTAAAAATCCTGAAAAGGAATCTGACAAATTGGAAATTGCCAAAAAATTCTACATTGCGATTGACAATTCAAATCCTTCAAAAACGACTGAATTAATTACCGAGAGATTTACGACCATTGACGACGGATTTGAGCAGAAATATAGTGGAAATGAATACGCTGAATGGGTAATGTGGGATTCTGTATTCCAACCGACCTACGAAATACTCAAAATCGAAAAAGAAAATGGAATTGTAAAAGCTAAAATTTCAAAAACGGACAAGCGAATTTCCTTTCTTCATCACGAACCTATTATTACAGACGAAATTATACAATTTGAGAATAATAAAATAAAGAATATCAATAGGTTTTCTGCCTCGTTTAACGTTGAGAAATTTGTTAAAAACAGAGATGAACTTGTAAATTGGATTGCGGAAAATAAACCTGAATTGGATGGATTTTTAAACGACCAAACAAAGAGTGGCGGAATGAATTATTTAAAAGCGATTGAACTGTATAAAAACAAAAAATAACGTGCTACAACAAAGTATATAATCCATTGCTAGTTCTCGCCTACTTACGAATATTCCTGCGGAATATTCTATTCGGTTTTTATTTGCTAAATTAGTTGCTTACACACGCAACGTATCATACACAAAACCGTTGGCAACAATATGACCAAACGCAGAAATAATAGTAAACGGAGTCGATTTTCGATTTTATTCCCAGTTCTGACAATAATCGGAATTGGAATTATTGCTGTGCTATCTTCTGGCTATGAAAAAAGTTGGACTTATAATTGGAATGACATCAGAAAAGAAATAAAAGACTCAATTCAAGTTGCAAAAGAACAAGGAATCACAAGCGGAATTGTTGGAGTTGGCGCAAGGTCAACAGAAGATGAAATCCAAAGGAGAAAATGGGTAATGAAAAATGCAACAGAATTAGAACTTCTGAAACTCACAAAATATCCAAACGGAACCGTAAAAGCTATTGCTTATGAGGGTTTGATTAAAAAAGAAACCTACAAAGAAAAAGCTCAACTGATTTCCAAAGCAATAGCCGATAATGAATATTTGGTTGATTATCAATCAGGTTGCGTTGGTGTTAGATATCAGATAAGTGAATATTTAATGATGTATGTTTTGAATTTTGACAGGACTTTTCCACCTTCGCCACTTACGGTAAATAATTATGGATTGTCAGAATTGGAAAAAGAAAAAATATTGACTGAATTTTATAATCGAAAAAAATAAATACAGTTGCCAACAAAGTATAAAATTAATGGCTGGTTTTAGCTTACTTGGAAAATTCCTGCGGAATTTTCCGCTGGCAAGTTTCTATTTATTAAATTAGTGCTTAAACGCGCCACTAATATTATACGTAACCGTTGCCAACCATTTGAGGAACATAACGCTAAAAACAAACATTATGAGTGATAAAAACGAAGACAACAACAATTCATCATCAAATCAATCGGAATCAGAAAATAGCAGTTCTCAAAGATTTGATTATACAACTACTGACACGAACACGCATTTAGAAAAAGATAAAAAAGACTAATAAAAAGGAATATTAAAATAAGTCCAAATATTAATATTTTATTAGATTTTTTATACGCGTTTAATCTTATTCTGTAACTAGATAGAGAATCTTCAATTGCAATTTGTAGGCATTCTATTTTATTACAAAGTATTCTGTATTCGTCAAATTCATCGCCTTTAATAAAATTTTCATTTATATTTTTCATTGGCTCAGAACCTAAAGAAACTGTATCTTTTGGAAAAATAATAAAAAACAGTATCGATATTATGACTACAAAAAGAACCGACAAAGATATTGAGAAACTAAATAAATAATCAAATTGACCCAAAGAAAATGCCCTTATAGAATAACCAGATGTAATTATTAAAAAAGAAACTAGCATCTTTAAAAGATTTGATGTTTTGTTTGTTATAACATCTTCTGTTGAATGTATGTTTATTAGGTTTTTTTCGGCTTCTGACTTTATTAATTCTAAAGTGTTTTTGTTTGTTTTTATTAAAAGTTGCTTATTCATAATCTGAATTTTAAAATGTTAAAGTTAAATAAAATCGTTCACTTAAAAATGGCGGAACGAATAAACCATAATCTGAATAAAACGGTTGGCAACAAAGCATAAAATTAATGGCTAGTTTTAGCTTACTTGGAAAATTCCTGCGGAATTTTCCGCTGGCAAGTTTCTATTTACTAAATTAGTGCTTAAACACGCCACTAATCTTATACATAACCGTTAGGCAACATATGAAAAAACTCATTCTGACATTAATAATTTTAACTTCTTTAAGTGTTTCTGCCCAAAAAAGGACAAAAATATTTTTTGAAGATATTGTTGAATGTTTTTATTCAAATAAAGCAACTGAATCTAT
>NZ_JBISCD010000039.1:0-505201 GCF_044386045.1 Thalassobellus sediminis
AAACTACTGCCAACAAAGTATAAGAAATAATGCTTAAATTTATTCCTAAATCAAAAAGTTAGCGCGTATTTGGTCTCTCTGATTTTCCTGCGGAAAATCCTCGGACACAAAACCGCACTATTCTTATACACAACCGTTGTACACAATATAAACCAACAGAATGAACAGAAAAATAATCACACTTTTACTTTTATTAATTACAAATTTTGGATATTCTCAATCTGACAAAATCGATATCAAAACCGAAAATTTGACAGAAGTGAATTATCTAAAAATGGATCATTTTTATTTAACTCATTACTTATACATTGACTTGTTTTTAAGAGAAAATCTGTATCCAGAAGCAAGTCATGAAGACGTTTCATCTATTCTAGAAGCATTGAAAAAATACGTTTCAGTTGAAAATAAATTGGATATCGAAATTGAAAAATCTGGAAAAAGGAATTACTTAATCCGATTCGCAATTTTAAAGAAAGATGACGGAACCGAACTTTTAATAGCTTTCACGAATTGGAGCGTTAAGACAAAAGTGTTTGAAAAAGATATTAAAATGGAAAATGATTCCTATACGAGATGGTATTTTCTAAATGGTAACAAAATGACTTACCGAAAAGATATGTCTGACCAAAGCGATTATTCAACTTTAAATAAATCTGACTTGGCTAATGCTTATCTATTCGATGAAATATCTGAAAATGATTCTGAGATAAAAAATACAATAGACCAGTATCTAAATCAGAGCGAATTAAGTGTTTCAGATAAAATTATGGCGAATTTAATTTTATTGAAATACCAAATTTTTCAAAAAGAGAACGATAATGTAACTAAACAAACTGAATACTTAACTGAACTATTTGAGAAAAATAAGTCAGAATCTAATTTAAGAGGTTTACAAGCAGCATTTAATGCGACAAAATTTCAAATAGAATTAAGTAAATAAATACTGTGTACAACAAAGTATAAGAAATAATGCTTAAATTTATTTCTTAATCAAAAAGTTAGTGCGCATTTGGTCTCTCTGATTTTCCTACGGAAAATCCTCGGACACAAAACCGCACTATTCTTATACACAACCGTTAGCTGTAATTTGATGAAAATCACAAACGAAAAATATAAAAATCTGAATTTAGCCAATGAAGAAGAACGTGGCGAAAATCTAATAATTGATTTTATCATTTCATCAATTTTTGGACTTGTAATTGCTTTTCTGACTTTTAAAAATTTTACTCTTGCATTTCTGATTTATTTAATCGTGAGATTTATTTACTATTTAGCTTTTGAGTCTTTACTTGGCAGAACACCTGGCAAATATCAAACCAGAACAAAAGTTGTAAACAGAATCAGAGAAAAACCGACTTTAGTTCAGTTATTTAAAAGAAATTTAAGCCGATTTATTAGTATTCTTTCTGGAATTAGTGACGACGAAAGAGCTATTCACGACAACTTATCAAACACTTTTGTGATTAAGAATAATGAATTAAAAAAAATTGAGTTTAAGCAACCCTTGATTTTGATTTTTAATCTCTCTTTGGTTGGATTTTGGATATATTATTTCGGAACAAAATCTAAATTAGAATCGATTGATAGAATAATGTTAGTAATATTGATTTTAGCATTTATTTACGGTTTGGTATTCGGAATTAAAAAGATAAAAAACTACAGCTAACAAAGCATAAAATTAATGGCTAGTTTTAGCTTACTTGGAAAATTCCTTCGGAATTTTCCGCTGGCAAGTTTCTATTTATTAAATTAGTGCTTAAACGCGCCACTAATATTATACGTAACCGTTGTGTGTAATTTGAGAAATGAGACAAACGATAACGAAAAGTGATAAAAATTTAAAGATTCTGAACAAGTTAATTGAGAACGGATTCTATAATGGATATATTGGAACTGAAAAGTTTGAATTAATGCGGAATTGTTTCCCGAATAATCACAGAATAATCGGAATTGTAAATGACACAGGTAATTACGATTTGAAATTTGACTTTAAGTCACCAATGAATATTTTAGCGAAAGTTTTACTCGGACTCGGAATTCTGATTTCAATAATTTCACTAATTAAAGGAAATTGGGTTTTGCCAATTGTGTTTTTTGTTTTCGGACTGATTATGTTTGCGAACTTTAAACTAAAAGAGAAAAAAGAAATAAATATATTTACTGACAAACTTTTGGGATTTCATAAAACAGAATTTGAGTAAATGGAAAAAGATTGGAAATTAAAACTGCGTTATGGAAAAACAACAACAGAATACAAACACTTTACTGTGCTTGCGGACGGAATTCTTAGAGAATTAGTTGATGGGTTTGACTGTCAATCAGGAAATGCGTGGATGTCAATGAAAACTTGGTCAAAATCTGCAGATGAATCGGCTGATATGATTAAATATGTTGCTGAACAAATCGGATTTGAATGCAAAGGAAAAATTGAAATCTATGAAACCGAGCCAAATGAACCACCAAAAGAAGAACCATTTGGTTATGGAATTAATTTCACACCATATGATTCTGAATAAAAAAACTACACACAACAAAGTATAAGAAATAATGCTTAAATTTATTTCTAAATCAAAAGGATAGTGCGTATTTGATCTCTCTGATTTTCCTACGGAAAATCCTCGGACACAAAACCGCACTATCCTTATACACAACCGTTGTAAGCAAGCTGAAAAATGACTAATAGAATGAAATTTAAAAGTAGAAAAGATATAATAATTCATTTCCTAGCATTAGGATTTGGCTTGATTTCAGTTTTTTTTATTTCCCGAATTTTTTCTGTGGGAATAGAAAATTATGATTTTACACCAGCTGAAATAATTCTATTTTTATCCACTTCATATATTTTATGGTTATATTTTGGAACTGAATATGAACTTACCTCAAAAGAATTCATTTATAAATCAGGACCAATTAGGGGAAAGGTAAACATAGAAAATATTAGTGAAATAATTACGAATAAAAATGTTTGGGCTGGAATAAGACCTGCATTATCGATAAATGGAATGCTAATAAAGTTCAATAAATATGATGACATTTTTATCAGCACGAAAAATAGTGAAAAGTTTATAGAAAAAATTTTAGAAATAAATAATGAAATAAAAATAACGAGAAATTGAAAGAAAAGTAAAAAGCCTGCTTACAACAAAGTATATAAAAAATTGCTATTTTTAGCTTAACCAAAGTTTGTTGCTTTGTTTGCTAGCTTCTGATTTTCCTTCGGAAAATCCTCGCACACAAACACGCAACATTTCATATACATAAACGTTGGCAACAATTTAAGAAATGACAAAATACATTCAAATTCTTATAATCTTTTTGACATTATCTGCTTGCGGACAAAAAGAAACTAAAAAGAAAACACCAGAAAATGTGAATGAAAAGTCTGCGGAATTGGAACAAAAAACTGAATCCGAAAAAGTGAAAAAATGGACTGATTCTAATGGAAATGTTTTCACCGAAAAAGGAAATGAAGTTTCTATAATTCCTGCCGAATACAATAAAACTGGAAAAATATATAAAGTGTTTATTTACAATAAAACTTCTGACGAAATTGGAGTTATTGAAAACCTAAAAATAAAACCGAATGAGTTCCGAGTTTTTAACTTAAAGGACATTGACACACTTAAATTAGATAATGGAGTGAAATTTATGTTTGGAGAAACTTATGGACTTGAAATTGAGGATAAGCAATCTCAAGTTAGTGGTCTTGGAGGAAAATTTTTAGATGAATATAAAGTTCCTGACGAGGCTGAATGGGCTTTTGTTATAGTTCCAAAAGGACAAGGAGATTAGAAATAAAAACTGTTGCCAACATACGTATAAAATTAATAAAAAGTCCCTTTTTAACTATCAGTAGCAGGTCTAATATCAACCGCAACATGCATTTTATTTTTACCAGTGCTGTAAATAACACCTTTTAATGGTGGTACATCATAATAATCGCGTCCGTATGATACTGTTATGTGTTGGTTTTTTGGTATTTGGTTGTTAGTAGGATCGAAATCTACCCAGCCAAAACTAGGTATGTATAAGGAAAACCAAGCATGAGACGCATCGGTACCAACTAATTTTTCTTTTCCTGGTGGCGGTAAAGTTTCAATATAACCACTTACATATCTGGCAGGCAAACCAACCGAACGCACACAAGCAATAGCAATTTGAGCAAAGTCTTGACAAACGCCTTTTTTTTGTTTTATAACATCGTGAATAGGCGTTGCAACATTGGTTACTTGGGTGTTAAACTCAAACTCGGTATAAATACGTTGCATAAGCTCGTAAGCAGCTTCAAATATAGAACGCTCTGGTTTAAAAGATACTTCGGCATAGGCTCTAATTTCGGGTGTAATTTTAGCCACCAAAATAGATTCTAATATAAATTGTTTTATATCTAATAATTCAGGGTCCGGTTTTTTTAAGCTTGCTAAAGCTTCTTTTAAAGTAATACTTTTTCCTGTTTCAGACTCGTAAATATTAGGTTCTAAACTGGTATCTCTTTCTATTTTACTAAAAGCCGTTACTTCTAGTTTTTTATGATGTTGTTGTATAGAAAACCGCGTAACAGTATTACCAAAAAAATCTAATTTCTCTGAAAATTCGGTAGGCGTAGGGCTTATTTCTAAACGGTAGTCTAAAACCTTTTGTCCAAGCATATCTTTAGGTTTTAAAGTCGCTATGTTATGGCAAAAAGTAACGCCACTTTCATAATTATAACTGGTTGTATGAAATATTTGAAAGGTCATGTTAAGAAAGTGGGAAATTTTGATTTACCAATTGTTTTTGTTGGTAAGCATGATTGAAATAGGTATCGGAAACCGCTAAAGAGGTTTCGTGTAATAAATCACTTAATTCTGCTAACGTATCATCAAGATTTTGTCTTAATGTTTTATCGTCATTTAATTCTAAAAGTGCATTGATATCTAAATTTTGAATTTTAGTATAGGCTTCAGAAATATGTTTTTTACAAATAGAAACACTTTCTGAGTTTTCAGAATTAGGTAATCGGTCTATATCTTTTTGTATGCGCCTAATTTGATAGGTTAAAGATTTTGCATACTCTTTATCCAGTAAAATTAAATTAATAACATTTTCTATATTTAAATAAGAACGGTAACTGTATCTATAAATATTTAAACTTTCATGACTTGTAAGTAAGGATTCTAAAATGTCATACTGTGTATGTTCATCTAGGTTAAAAACAAGTAAAGATCTGCATTTAGCAACATTCATCATGGCTTGTTCAGACTGTAAACCTATGAAATACAGTAGCAAGCCTTGGTTTACCAAAATACTTTCTTCAATAAGTCCCATAAAGGCAATTAAACGTGTAATAATACGGTCTAATAGTTTAGAAAGATTAGCAATTGTATAATCATCTTCTTCTTTAAATTTTCGCCATTGTTTTTTTATACCATCAAAAACGCGCCACATATCTTTAGACCATAAACTTCGTAAGGAATAATAAGCATTGTTAAAGCTAGAAAAGGTTTGAGCAAAACTTCCAGGTCTGTTTTCGTCCATGATTAAAGAAATGATTTCTTTAAGCGGATTTTTTAAAAGCTCTTCGGAACCTTTACCAACAAAACCAGGAAATGTAGATGTAATATGTGTGATAGATTGATATAAGAAAACCAAACTTTCTGATTCATTTCGGTCGTTATATTCTACATTATTCATTCTATTCAGCACCATACGTAAGTAACGCGCTGTAACGAGTGCTCTACCTAAATAACGCCCAGACCAGTATAGGTTTTCGGCTGTATTACTAGGTAAATCATTAATGTCTGAAATAGAAATTCTACAAGAACTATCCCATGAATAATTTTGAATATTGGTTTGTGTATCGTCTGAAACTACCCAAAAATCTTTACTAATGCCTCCACGTTGATTGGATACAAATAAGTTTTCGCGTTCGGCAGCAACACGTACTAAGCCACCAGGCATCACACTATAACTATCGTTTTTAGCAATAGCAAAAGTGCGGCACATAATTTTTCGAGGTTCTAAAGTATCTTCTACAAGGTTTGGAGCTGTAGAAAATGATATTTTTTCTTGAGCAACAAATTTATAAGGAGATAAACGAATTTCTCTTTTTAACGCATTTAAAGCTTTGGTATCTAAAAATTCACAGAAAAAAATGTTTTCTCTATTAGAGCGATCAATACGTTTAACAACCAAATCTTTTAAATGAGTGAGCACATAATCGCGTTCTTTTTTTTGTCCGCACCACCAAGAGGCTATTTGCGGTAAAATTAAATCTTCTTTAAAGAAATATTTACAAATAACATTCATAAAAGGAATAAGGCCAGAGTTTTCTAAAATACCACTACCTACAGGGTTTACAATAGCTACTTGTTGTTCTCTAACCACATCTAATAAACCAGCAACGCCTAAATAGGAATCTTCTCGAAGTTCTAACGGATCCATAAACACATCGTCTACACGTCTTAAAATAACATCAACTTGTTTGAGTTCTTTTAAAGTTTTCATCCAAAGTTTACCATTTCTAACCACTAAATCGTTACCAGTAACTAACGGATAACCTAAAAATGAAGCCATATAAGCATGTTCAAAATAAGTTTCGTTATGCGGTCCCGGTGTTAAAATTACAATATTAGGATTCTCTTTGTTTTGTGGAGCTGCTTCAATAAGCATTTGATTAAACTCATAAAAAAACTGAGAAGGTTGTTTCACATTAATATCTTGAAACATATTAGGAACCACTCTACTTAATGAATATCTATTTTCTAAAGCATAACCCATGCCAGAAGGTGCTTGCGTTCTGTCGCTTACAACCCACATTCGGTCGTCTGGTCCTCGAGCTAAATCTGCCGAATAAACCAGTAAATTTTTGGCTGTTTTATATTGAATTTGATCGCATTGCCTTAAAAATCCTCGATGCGCAAAAATAACCTCTTGAGGAATAATTCCGTTTTTTATAAGCTTACGCTCGCCGTAAATATCTTTTAAAATTAAGTTTATTAATTCTGCACGTTGGGTGATGCCTTTTTCAATGGTTTCCCATTCTTTTTGATGGACAATAAAAGGTACAATGTTTAAATCCCATGTACGTTGCATGCCTTTAGGATCGTTATAAACATTGTATGTTACGCCGTTTTCGTCCATAAGCCAATCAATTTCATTTTGTTTGGCTAATAAATTGTCTTTTCCAATTTGTTTAAGATTACCAAGTAATTTTTCCCAATTAGAATTTATGGACATATCAGGTTTCAATACCTCATCGTATTTTTTGGCATTAGAAAAATAATTTTTAAATAATATATTACTATCTGTAATCATGTATTAATAAAGGTATGCTATTTTTTTCTTAAATCGAGTGTGTATGGGAATTCAAAATTAATAGGGAGCTCTTTATAGCTGAATTTTTTAGAACTTCCTTGTTTTTTTACTGTTTTTGCTCCTGTACTATCTTGATTTATAATTTCTTTTTCGGTAATATTACCTTGTGTATGACCAAATTCCCAGAAACGATTGATTCTTCTCGATTCTGCTTCAAAACTGTTTACCGGGTAACTATCATACGAACGTCCTCCAGGATGTGCTACATAATAGGTACAACCACCAATAGAACGTTTGTTCCAGGTATCAACAATATCAAACACTAACGGTGTATCTGGCTCAATAGTTGGATGTAATGATGAATAAGGATTCCAAGCTTTATAGCGTATGCCTGCAACATATTCGCCTTTAACGCCAGTGCTATTTAATTGTACTTTAACACCATTACAGGTAAGAACAAAACGATCTTCAATAAAATGAGCAACTTTTACTTGTATGCGTTCTACAGACGAATCTACATAACGGGCAGTACCACCACCTGTCATTTCTTCACCTAAGACATTCCAAGGTTCTATAGCTGCACGTAATTCTAAATGAATATTATTAATTTCAACCATTCCGTGAAGTGGAAACCTAAACTCGAAGAAAGGATTGAACCAATCTTCTTTAAACGGATAACCAGCTCTGTTAAGTTGATCTACAATATCTTTAATATCTTCTCTTACATAATGTTCAATTAAGAATTTATCATGTAATTCTGTGCCCCAACGAACCAAATCATGTTCATATGGTTTTTTCCAGAACCAAGCTACCAATGTTCTAACTAGAAGGTTTTGCATCAAACTCATTTGTGGATGCGGCGGCATATCAAACGCACGAAGCTCTAAAATACCTAATCTTCCTGACGAAGAATCTGGTGAGTATAATTTATCTATACAGAATTCTGCACGGTGTGTATTTCCTGTTAAATCGGTTAATAAATGACGGAACAATCTATCGGTTAACCAAAATGGTACCTCTCCATTTTTAGGAATTTGGCTGAAGGCAATTTCTAGTTCGTATAGATTTTCCATACGAGCCTCATCAATTCTAGGTGCTTGACTGGTAGCACCAATAAATGCTCCAGAAAATAAGTATGAAAGTCCAGGATGGTGTTGCCAAAAGGTAAGTAAACTTCTTAGTAAACTTGGTTTACGAAGCAACGGACTATCGGCAGGAGTTAATCCTCCCAATGTAACGTGGTTTCCGCCGCCAGTACCTGTATGCTTACCATCAAGCATGAATTTTTCGGTTCCTAAACGTGATTTTTTAGCGTGTTCGTATAGTGTTAACGTATTATTTACAAGCTCTTCCCAGTTTTTTGCTGGGTGAACATTTATTTCTATAACACCCGGATCTGGTGTTATTTTCATAGATTCTAATCTGTGGTCTTTAGGCGGATCGTAACCTTCTAAAACAACAGGGATGTTAAGTTCTTTCGCCGTAGCTTCAATAGAAGCTATTAAATCTAAAAATATTTCAGCAGAATCTACCGGTGGTAAAAATAGATAGAGCTTACCATCTCTAACTTCAGCACATAAAGCCGTTCTTATAAAATAATTATTCGTTGTGTCTTTTGCTCCATTTGTTTCAATATCTTGATAGCGTTCTTTAGCTATTTTTTTAAAACTAGGTAGTCTTCCTTTGGTTGAAAAATTATCGGGATCGTATTTAGGAAATTCACCGTGTTCAGGTTTTCTAATTAAAGAATCTAATGGTAGACGTAAACCAATAGGGGAGTTACCTGGGATTAGGAATAAGTGGTTTCTTCTAAAACTCCAATCGGAGGTATACCAAGTTCCCATGGAATTATTTAGTGGTAAAACATAACCAACCGTTTTAGATTTACCATCCTTTAAAATTTCTTTTAACTTGTTTTTTACTAATAAAGCACCGTCATCTTTTGTAGGATCGATATCTACTGGTAATTTGCCTTCTTCCCACATAAAATAAAAGGCATCTTCGTAGGTAGGAACCAAATGCTTATTGGTTATTCCTAGATACTTTGTAAGCGTTTCTAAGAATTTTTTATCGGCATCTTTTGGGATTTCAGTATTTTCAGAAAATAAAGCAAATAGGTTTTTATTGTGCCATATGTTTCTACCGTCTTTTCGCCAGCATAACTCAATAGACCAACGTGGTAAATGCTCTCCAGGATACCATTTACCTTGTGCTTGATGTAAAATACCGCCTTTGGCAAATTCATCATATAGTTTGGTAGATAAATCTTTGGCTAAGGCTCTTTTGTGAGGACCATCGGCATCCGTATTCCATTCAGGAGCTTCCATATCATCAATAGAAACAAAAGTAGGTTCACCACCCATGGTAAGGCGTACGTCGCCTTTTTCTAGTTGTTTTTCAACTTTAAAACCTAGTTTATGAATAGCGTTCCATTGTTGTTCTGTATAGGGCTTGGTAACTCTAGGTGATTCAAAAATTCGTTTTACAGAATTTTCAAATTCAAATTCTGTTTCACAAATATCTGTGGCTCCAGAAACAGGAGCAGCACTTTCAAATGAAGGTGTACAGGCTAAAGGAATATGACCTTCGCCAGCTAATAAACCAGATGTGGCATCGAAACCTATCCAACCAGCTCCAGGTAAATATACTTCAGCCCAAGCATGTAAGTCGGTAAAATCTTCTTCAGGACCAGAAGGACCATCTAACGATTTTTCATCAGACTTTAATTGTACTAAATATCCAGAAACAAAGCGTGCTCCAAAACCTAAATGACGCAGTGTTTGTACAAATAACCAAGCGTAATCTCTACAAGAGCCGTTTTTCTGATTTAAGGTTTCTTCGCAAGTTTGCACACCAGGATCCATCCTGATGTTATAGTTTAAATATTCATATATTTTTCTATTAATATCTATTAAAAAATAGATGGTTTTTCTAGGCGTATAATCTATAGTTTTAATAAAATCTTCTAATAACTTACCCTTGTCTGTAATTTCTAAATAGGGTAGTAGCTCTTTCTTTGTGGTTTCGTTGTAAGTAAACGGATATTCTTCAGCATACTCTTCAACAAAAAAATCAAATGGATTTATGGTTTTTAAATCGGCTATAATTTCAACATCAATAGATAGTTCTGTTGTTTTTTCCGGAAAAATTAATCGTGCTAAATAATTTCCAAAAGGATCTTGTTGCCAATTAAAGAATTGATTTTCTGGAGTTATTTTAATTGAATAAGCTTCAATTGGTGTTCTACTATGTGGCGCAGGACGTAATCTAAAAATATGTGGTGATAGAGATACAGGTCTATCGTATTTGTATGTTGTTTTGTGAGAAATTACAATTTTTAACGCCATAAATTGTGTTTTTTAGAATGAATTAAGCAAAATATATTAACATAAAAATAAGCTATTTTTATAGCTTTAAGACTTTTGTTATTAAAAGAGAATCCCTCTCTTTAAATATTTATAAGATTTTAAATATTGTTTCTTAAAAATGATAATTTGATGATTTTTGGCTTATGTATTTTTATATTAACAATAGCGTTTCTGTAATAATAAAGTATGTTTAAAACTAAAACTATGTATTGTAGACTCTATTTTCTTGTTCGTTAACTCTAATAAAAGTGGTGCGTTTAGTTAGTTCTTTTAAACGTGCAGCTCCTACATAAGTACAGGTGCTTCTTAAACCACCTAAAATATCTTGGAGCGTGTTTTCTACAGAACCTTTATATGGCACTTCAACTGTTTTACCTTCACTAGCTCTATAATCGGCTACGCCACCAACATGTTTTTCCATAGCTGTTGAGGAGCTCATACCATAAAACTTTCGGAAAGACTTTCCATCGCGTTCTACAATGTCTCCACCACTTTCATTATGTCCAGCAAGCATGCCGCCAAGCATCACAAAATCGGCACCAGCACCAAATGCTTTTGCTATATCACCTGGAGAGGAACAGCCTCCATCGCTAATTATTTGTCCGCCTAAACCATGAGCAGCATCGGCACATTCAATAATAGCAGAAAGTTGCGGATAACCTACTCCTGTTTTTACACGCGTAGTACAAACAGAACCAGGACCAATACCAACTTTAACAATATCGGCACCAGAAAGAAGAAGTTCTTCAACCATTTCGCCAGTAACAACATTACCTGCAATTATAACTTTTTCTGGATAAAGTTCGCGTGTTTGTTTCACAAAGTTTGAAAAATGTTCAGAATAACCATTAGCAACATCTATACATATAAATTTTATTTGAGGATTTGCAGCAATTATAGCGGCTAATTTTATAGAATCTTGCTCACTTATACCAGTACTTACTGCAATATAATTTAAGGCATTCTCTGAGGTGTTAGAAATAAAATCTATCCATTCATTCTCTGAATAATGTTTGTGTATAGCAGTGAATAGGTTTTTGTTAGATAAAGCTTTAGCCATTTCAAAAGTTCCTACAGTATCCATATTTGCTGCTATTATGGGAATGCCTGTCCAAGTTAAAGGGCTATGTAGAAATTTAAAGCTACGTCCTAAACTAACCTCCGATCTGCTTTTTAATGTAGAGCGTTTTGGTCTAATCATGACATCTTTAAATCCTAGTTTTATATCGTATTCTATTCGCATATGTAATTTAGATTATCTTTACTTAAAAAGTGTTCTTTTTAGAATTTGAAAATTAGTAAAAATACAAATACTATAACAATTAATTAAACATAATAGTTTTGTTAGTTATTATAATAATAGATAAGTTTGTTTAAAAACATTCCAAAATTAATGAGGTTACTTCCTAAATCAATTAAATCAATCAAGAAAAGAAAAGTTTTATCTTTCTTTATTTTTGTTTCAATAGCTATTATCCTTTTTTTAGGATACAGTTTTATTGAAAAGAAGATTGATTTAAAAAATATAATCTTGTTTTTGTTTGTGCTTGCTATACTTCAAGTTTTTGCTTTGCAGTATTTTTATAAAAATCAGTTAAAAAACGGCTTGATTATTTTAAACCTTAAAGCGCGAATTGACGAACTTATACAGGAAGTTAAAAAAGCAAAAGAAATAGCCAATCATAAATCTATTTATTTGGCTAATATGAGTTATGAAATACGAACGCCACTTAATACGGTTTTAGGAATGTTGAATATGTTGAAGCAAACCGAATTAGATGACGATCAAAAAGCACAAGCTGAAATTGCCGAATATTCTTCAAGACATTTGTTGCAACTTGTCAACCTAGTTACCGATAATGCTAATGTTGATTCAGGTAATGTTAAGTTTAATATGTTAGCCATAGATTTAAAATCTGATTTATCACATCTTTTTAAAGTTTTTGAATACCAAGCTTGGGAAAAGGGATTAGAATTTGAATTTAAATTTTTATTTGAAGAAAAAAATAGAAAATTTTCGCTTTTAGGAGATACCGTAAGAATTCAACAGGTTATTATTAATTTAATTAATAATGCTATTAAGTTTACAAATTCAGGAAAAATATCAATTATTGTAGATCAAACAGTTGGTATAGATGATGATCAAATTGTTACTTTTTATATTAAAGATACGGGAGTTGGTATGCACGCCAATGAAGTGAAACACTTTTTAAATAACTCTACAACGTTTAATCCTAAAGTTATTAAAGATTACAAAGGAGGTGGTTTAGGTTTGTCTATTTCTCGTCAATTGGTAAGTTTAATGGGAGGAGAATTAAAGCTTGAAAGTAAAGAAAATGAAGGGTCTACATTTTATTTTAGTTTACAATTAAAAAAGACACTTAATATTAAAGCAGAAGATGAAGAAGCAGCTCCTATATTACAAGAAAAGTTTAGTGTTTTAGTTGCAGAAGATAACAGAATGAATCAAAAGGTTATTAAGTTTTTATTAGAAAAACAGGGGGCTGATTGTACGTTTGTTAAAAATGGTATTGAAGCTGTAGAATTGTATAAAATACTAGATTTCGATATGGTATTTATGGATATTTACATGCCGGATATGGATGGATATCAAGCAACAAAAGCAATTAGACAAACTGATAAATATAAAGCCAATAAAACTCCTATTATAGCGGTATCAGCCAGTGCTTTTGAAGAAGATATTGTTAATGCCAAACGTTCTGGTATAGATGAGTTTTTAGCAAAACCCATAGAGCTTGCTAAGCTTAAAGGTTTATTGATTAAATATGCTGATAAAAAAGATGCTTCTGCTTAAAATTACTTAACAGCAATCACACTTATTTCTACATTTACATCTTTTGGCAACCTAGCAACTTGTACTGTTTCACGTGCAGGCGCTGTAGCATCGTCAAAATAACTTCCATAAACATCATTTATTTTTGTGAAGTCATCCATATTACTAATAAAAATAGATGATTTAATAACGTTATCAAAAGTCATATCTGCAGCTGCTAAAACAGCTTTTAAGTTATTCATAACCTGCATGGTTTCAGATTTTATATCATCTAAAACTAATACGCCTGTTTCTGGATTAAAAGCAATTTGTCCAGATGTATATAAGGTGTTTCCACTAAGTACAGCTTGGTTATATGGTCCAATAGGAGCAGGAGCATTGGGGGTTGTAATAATTTTTTTCATGTTATATACTTTATTAACTCTTAAAGTTGAATGTCTGGTTGATTACGTTTTTCGTATTTTAAATCTTGTAAAATACTAGATTTTATACCAATAAAGAAATTCCAAGAAGCTCTAGTACTAAAAGGAATCCAACTAAAATTCATTCGCCAACTCATCAAATCGCGTTCAAAACGTAATTGTGTATAGGTAAACCCTGCGTTTTTTAAATCGTATCCAGAAGAAGCCCCTATTTTCCATTTTTCACCTAAACTAATATCACCAGAAAACATAAGAGAGTGTGATGATATTTCATTTTGTCTTCTTGAGTTAGAGTAATTTACTGAGTATGCAACACGTAAACTCCAAGGCACTTGGAAATTATAAAACTCACTAGGAACTTTATCATTATCGTCTTCTTCCTCTTCCTCAGGCCTTAAACGGTTAATTTGGTCGTTGGTAAAGTCTAAATCTTTGGGGAGGAAGTCTTCTGGTTGATTAAGGTTTTCATTATTGTTATCCTTTTTATCACCTTTTTTACTAGAAAAAGAATAGCTAGTTGTAAGATTAGCGCTTGTTAATCTAAATAAGCTACCGCCATTATCAATATTAAACTTGTCTATTTTATTATTGTTGTTATCTAATGCATACGGATCTAAAGTTGCACCAAAATTAATGCTCATTTTGTTATTTAGAATTTGAGTGCTACCACTCATTCTAACAGGACTCCATTGAAGCGAGTCGCCTGCAACGTTATAAGATGTAGAGAAGTTTAAATTGTTTAAAAGAATAATCTTTTTTGCTTCAGTAGCGGTGCTATCTTTATCTCGTACTTTAGCCTCTATATTGTTTGAAACAGACATGCCTATTGAACTTGAGAAATTTTTTCCAGGCACACCAAAAATACCTTGTTCAAAACGTGAATAGTCTACGTCACTTGTAGTTAATCCATCGGCACTAACAACTTCATAAGTATCATAATACTTTTCAAAAGCGGGGTTTATGTTGTAACTTAACGAAGGACGAATAATATGCCTTATAGCCTTAATCTTGCGGTCTTCTCCATTTTTTTCGAAGTTAAACATACCATATACTGTGGTTCCTACACTTGTACTAAAATTGTAAGTTCTATAAGAATCAAAACCATTTATAGTTTCTGTTACTGCTTTTCTTTCTATAGGGTCAAATGTCTTTTCAATTGTTTTAAAAGTCCAAACTTCATTAAAATTAGTACTTGCACTTAGACTAAAATATTTAAAGACTTTAAAATTTGTTGTTAAAGGAATGGTGTGTTGAAAACCAGCTTTGGCATCATCAAACATTTCTTTTTTAAAGAAAAGAGAATCTGTTGTTTGTATTCTGTTTTCGCCTCGTAGGTTATATTGTAAATTTATATTTTGTATGATACCTTTTTTTGCTCCAGTTTTTGATGCGAATGGATACATTCTACCAACACTTCCTTGAAATGTAGGTAGCGTCATGTTTATCTGTTGGGTGTTGGTGTTTTGTGAGTGTGTTGCTGTAACACTAAAATTAACCTGTGGCTCGCCTTGAAAAGTTTTTGAATAGGAAACCGAAGAGGCTAAGGTGTTGGTTAAAAAAGAAGCCCCCGAATTTATTTGATTAATGGAATTTCTATAATATTTGCTACTACCTAAGTTAACAGAAGCAGAGAAACGTGAATTCGGATTCGCTTTAGAGTCTTGACTGTGTGACCAGCGTAAGTTATATATAGTATTTTTAGCATAATCAGGAAAACCTTTTTCGCTTGTTATTAAGCTTTCGTATCTAAAACCTAAATTTCCACTAAATTTATAACGTTTTCTATAGGTGCTTTCTGTTCGAATACCATAACTTCCATTAGTATAATAGTCTCCAAGAACAGCTAAGTCTACGTGGTCATTTATAGCAAAGTAGTACCCACCGTTTTGTAAAAAGAAACCACGTGCGTTATTCTGACTAAAAGTAGGCATTAAAATACCAGACGTATGTTTTTCAGACTGAGGGAAAAAGCTAAAAGGGAGCCAAATAGGTGTTGGTATATCATATATATATAAACCAGCTGGACCTGTTATAATTTTTTTACCAGGAACAATTTTAGCTTTTAGAAGTCTTATGTAATATTCGGGATCTTCTTGGTCTTCTGCAGTGGTGTATTTTGCATTTCTTAAAAAGTATATCGAGTCATTTTCTTTTTTTGTAATCGATGCAATAACATGCCCTTCGCCTTGTTCTGTTTTAGAATTGTATATAAGAGCTTTTTTAGTTTCAGTGTTAAAAATAATCGAGTCTGGTTCTACAACGTTTGTACCTTGAGTAAACACAGGCTTTTGTGTGTAGCCGTCTGTAGAATCAATAATTCCTTTGGCATAAACAGTATTGTTCGTATAATCAAAAATAATACTTCCTGCAGTAATATTCATATCACCATTAGTAATACTTGCTTCGTTGAATAAAAACAATTTCTGCTTTTTTTTGTTGAATTTTGTTGAATCCTTGGCGTGGTAAACAATAATATGTTCTAAAAAATCTTTTTTAGGCTTTATAGAGTCTGTAAGAGTAGAATCCTGAATTTTTTCAGAAGCAAGAGGGTTGATTAGGCTATCAGAAGGTTTTAGAATAACAGTATCCTCAACACTAGGTTTGATAGGTTCCTTTGTTTCTGGAATATCTTGGGCGAAGCTTAACGTGTTAATAAACACTGTAAAACTTAATGCAAAAAGTATTTTAAAGTTGTTTGTATGCAACGCTTTTAAATGTATTTTTGTAAAAGTATGGCTCGGTTTTTGAAAAGCCAAAATTACATATATTTTTCTGTGATTGATTTATTATTCAGTTAAAAATTTAAAATTAAAATAAACCGAATTTTTTAGTCGTTAAATCGCTAATACATCATCTCTAATTATACTTTGTAAAAAGTAAAAATATACTTGATGTTACATAGGTTCGATTAAGCACAATATTTATACCAAGATGAAAACGAATTCAATATTAATTTTCGTATGCTTTATAATAGTATTAACATTTTCTTCATTTGTTGATGATGAGCAAGATGTTAATAGAGATAAATTTATTGTTGTTTTAGATGCAGGACATGGAGGTAGAGATCCAGGTAATTTAGGAAATGGTTATAAAGAAAAAAACATTGCTTTAAAAGTAGTGCTAGCAGTAGGTAAAGAGCTAGAGAAAAACCCTAATATAAAAGTTGTTTATACACGTAAAACCGATGTTGCTGTAGATTTAAAAGAACGACCTAAGATAGCAAATAAAGCGAAAGCAGATTTGTTTGTATCAATACATTGTAACTCGCATCATACACAAGCTCATGGAACAGAAACTTTTGTTTTAGGAGTTGCAAATACAAAGCGTAATTTTGAAATAGCAAAAAAAGAGAACTCGGTTATTCTTCTCGAAAATGATTATAAAAAAAAGTATGAAGGATTTAACCCTAATTCGCCAGAGACTACAATTGGTTTAACTTTAATGCAAGAAGAATATACCGATCAAAGTATTCAACTGGCAAGTATTATAGAGAAGAATTTCACAAAAGGACCCAAAAGATATAGTAGAGGCGTAAAACAGGCAAGTTTATGGGTTATTCATCAAACGGCAATGCCAAGTGTTTTAATTGAACTAGGTTTTTTAACAAATAACAAAGAAGGTGTTTATTTAAATTCAAAAAAGGGACAACAAGAAATTTCAAAATCTGTAGTAAAGTCTATCTTAGAATATAAGGCCTCTTTAGATAATAATGTAGGCGATTTTGTTTATGAAAGTGATGATGTTAATTTGGAGCCAGTTATAGAAAATGAATCTATTTACAATAATATCACATTCAAAATTCAAATAGCGGCAAGCTCAAAAAAACTAGAAACAAAACCATATAATTTTAAAGGTTTGAGCAATATCTCAAGAGTTAAAGAAGGAAACTTATATAAATACTTTTATGGAAGTACTTCAAATTATAATGAAACAAAAAAGTTAGCAAGCGATGCTAAAAGAAAAGGCTATGCCACTAGTTTTATTGTTGCTTTTAAAGATGATAAAAAAATATCACTAACAGAAGCTTTAAAAACAACAAGTAATTAAGTGAGTTCTTTTTAAATTTATTTTAAATTTGTACATCTAAAACATTATAGTTTGAAAATATCAAAAGAAGTTAAAGTTGCTTTATTAGTTGTTTCAGGAATTATTCTTGTTATTTTTGGGTTTAACTATTTAAAAGGCCAAAATTTATTAGTCCCTAACGATGTTTATTATACAGAATTTGATTATAATGCTTTATCAAAGTCTTCTATTGTAACAGTTAAAGGTAACCAGGTAGGTAAAATTCAAGACATTGAATATGACTATAAAACAGGAAAAACTATTGTTACTTTTTTTGTAAATGAAGAATTGAAATTCTCAAAGAATAGTATTGTTAGAATGTATGAAACCGGATTAATGGGAGGTAATGGTCTTGCTCTAATTATAAGTGAAGAAGGTGAGACTGCAAAGCCTGGAGATAAACTTAAATCGACTATTCAAGTTGGTCTAGTAACAAGTCTTTCAAAAAACTTCTCAGGTTTAAGTACAGATTTAAATGCAACTTTAAAATCTACAGATACATTAATGTCTAGTTTAAACGAGCTTGTAAACGATGAGTCTGATAAAGGATTAAAACATACTATAGCAGAATTGAACGAAACTTTAAAATCGTTTAAAAACACTTCTAATTCTGTAAATGGTTTTATCTCTGATAAAGATGGAAACATTACAGCTATGTTAGAAAAATTTAAAACATCAAGTGAGAATTTAGCAGCTTTAACAACAGAATTAAAAGACGCTAATGTTGGTACTACTGTAGCATCATTAAATAAAACCTTAGATAATTTAAATACTGTATTAGCTAAAATAGATAACGGTAAAGGAAGTTTAGGGAAGCTAATGAACGAAGAAGGTTTATATAATAATCTTGAAGGGGCAACTAAAGAAATGGAAGAACTTCTTAGAGATATAAAACTACACCCGAAACGCTATTTTAGAGTATTATCTAAAAAAGAAATACCTTACCAAGAGGAACAAACTAACTAAATAACCAAATGGAATACATTCCTAACATAATTTTTGCTGTCTTATTAATTTTAGGGATAGGCTATTTTACTAAAAATGTAAAGACGCTTATTCGTAATATTAAATTAGGGCAAGATGTAGATGTAAGCGATAATAAATCGCAACGTTGGAAAAACATGGCAATGATAGCCTTGGGGCAAAGTAAAATGGTTCGCCGCCCTGTTTCAGGGTTTTTACATGTTATTGTTTATGTAGGTTTCATAATTATAAACATTGAAGTTTTAGAGATTATAATTGACGGACTCTTTGGTACGCACAGAATTGGTTTAAGCATATTGCCACAAGCTGTTTACGGATTTTTAATAGGAGCTTTTGAGGTATTAGCCGTTTTAGTATTAGTATCTGTTACTCTTTTTTGGATTCGTAGAAACGTAATAAAAATAAAACGTTTCTGGAAAAGCGAAATGACCAGTTGGCCAAAAAACGATGGTAATTACATTCTGTATTTCGAAATGGTATTAATGACCTTGTTTTTGGTTATGAATGCTACCGATATTCATTTTCAAGCAGCCAATTCAGGTAATGTTATAAGTCAGTTTATAACACCTCTGTTTAGTGGTTTAACCGAAAGCACACTTCATATTATAGAACGCGGAGCCTGGTGGTTACATATCATTGGTATTTTAATATTCTTAAATTACTTATATTTTTCAAAGCACCTTCATATATTATTAGCGTTTCCAAACACCTATTATGGTAAAATAGCTCCAAAAGGGCAGCTAAATAATTTAGAAGCTGTTACCAACGAAGTAAAAATGATGATGGATCCAAACATCGATCCGTTTGCAGCACCAGCCGAAGGAGCAGACGAAGAAGTTCCTGCAAAGTTTGGAGCCAGCGATGTGCAAGATTTAAGTTGGGTACAATTACTAAATGCCTATACCTGTACAGAATGCGGACGTTGTACAAGCGAATGTCCAGCAAATTTAACAGGTAAAAAACTATCGCCACGAAAAATAATGATGGATACCCGCGACCGTTTAGAGGAAGTCGGGAAAAATATTGATGCTAATAAAGGTGAGTTTGTAGACGATAACAAACAGTTATTGGGCGATTACATTATGCCAGAAGAACTTTGGTCATGTACCACCTGTAACGCATGTACAGAGGCTTGCCCAGTAAGTATAGATCCTTTATCCATTATTTTAGAAATGCGTCGTTATTTGGTTATGGAGCAAAGTGCAGCACCAACCGAGTTAAATAATATGATGTCTAATATCGAGAACAATGGAGCACCTTGGCCATATAATCAAATGGATAGATTAAACTGGAAAGACGAGTAAAATAATTTGGGCGTTACCCGTAAAGGGTCGGGCTTTTCGCTGTATCTTTTTTGTGAAAAAACAAAAAAGGATGCCGCTACAATCCCTAACGCGCAGTACAACAACCTAACAAATTAAGAACATGAGTGAAGCTTTAAAAGTGCCTACCATGGCAGATTGTATGGCAGAAGGCAGACAACCAGAAATTTTGTTCTGGGTAGGTTCGGCAGGAAGTTATGATGATAGAGCTAAAAAAATAACGAGAGCTTTTGTTAAAATATTAAACAACGCTAAGGTCGATTTTGCTGTTTTAGGAACCGAAGAAAGTTGTACAGGCGATGTTGCTAAACGTGCAGGAAACGAGTTTTTGTTTCAAATGCAAGCCGTAACCAATATAGAAGTTTTAAATGCTTACGAAGTAAAGCGCATTGTTACTGCATGTCCACACTCTTATAATACACTTAAAAATGAGTATCCTCAACTAGGAGGAAATTACGAAGTACAACATCATACACAGTTTCTAGAAGAGTTAATCTCTGCAGGACGTTTAAAAATAGAAAGCGAAAATACCTTTAAAGGCAAACGTATTACATTTCACGATCCTTGTTACTTAGGGCGTGCAAATAGTGTGTACGAAGCTCCAAGAACATTATTAAAGGCTATGGGCGTTGAATTGGTTGAAATGAAAAGCCACAAAGGAACAGCATTATGTTGCGGCGCAGGAGGTGCACAAATGTTTAAAGATGCAGAAAAAGGCGATAAAGAAATTAATGTTTTGCGTACCGAAGATGCACTTGATACAAAACCAAGTATCATAGCAACAGGTTGCCCATATTGCAACACCATGATGACAGATGGTGTAAAATTTAAAGAAAAAGAAGCAGAAGTAACAGTTTTAGATGTTGCCGAATTAATTGCTAATGCTCAAAATTTATAAAAAATTAAAAAAAATAATATGCTTAAGTACACATTTCTTTTATTCATAGCTCTATGTTTTACTAGTAATATTTTTTCTCAAGACAAAACTAAAGACGAGGTTTTACAACTAATAGCAGAAGATACTTGTGAGTGTATAAAGAATGATGAGACTTCATTTACTTCTGATAAAACTTTAAACCAAAAAGAAATTGCATTAGGGTTGTGCTTGATGAAAAGCTTTAATGAAAGAAAAGCTGAATCAAAAGAATTAGCAGATACAGGAATGGATCAATTTGAAGCTATAGGAGAAGAAGTTGGTTTAAAAATGGTTGGAACATGTGGTGTTGAGTTTATGGCAATTTTTACTAATGATCAGTTGGCTGAATTTGTTAATGATGAAGTTACACCAGCACCTCCAGCTGTAAAAAACGAGAATGATCTTCAATTAGAAGCTCAATTAGTAGCGCTAAATAACGACGTTATATCATATTTTGAAGTTAATGATGATTTTGATAAGTCTCATGTTTTTTTAATAAATGAACAATTTGAAGGTTATCAATTATTAAAAAAGTCTAATTTTAAAAAGTCATTTAAAATTTATTATAAAGAAATAGACTTATTTGATTTGAGTGTGCGTAAGTATGTAAAAAAGAATGTTGTTAAATATTTAGAATTACTTTGATAAAAATATGTTAGTAGACTTTAATAGATTACCAGAAGAATCTCGTGTTTGGATATATCAAGCAAATCGTTCGCTTACCGAACAAGAAATAGAAGAAATTCAGGGTAAAATAGAAATTTTCATAGGGAATTGGACCGCTCATGGTGGTGATTTAGAAGCGGGTTATTTGGTTAAATATAAGCGCTTTATAGTTCTTGGTTTAAATCAAAATTTAAATAAGGCAACTGGCTGTTCTATAGATGCGTCTGTGCATTTTATTCAGCAGTTAGAAAAAGAATACAATATAGATTTAATGGATAAAATGAATGTATCCTACAAACAAGGAGAATACATTGCATATAAAACACTTACCGATTTCAGAAAAATGGCAAAAGATAAAGCCATTTCAAAAAACACCATTGTTTTTAATAACTTAGTTAATAATATTGCTGAATTTAATGAAAATTGGGAAGTACCTGCAAGTGAAAGCTGGCATAGTCGCTTTTTAGCTAAATAATTGTTAATTATTCTTCACTAGAAAATATTATGTAATTTTTTGCGTTTTTTTGAGACTTAAGTTGTTTATAGTATAGCTAACAAAAATTACTGTCAGATTTAAAAAAGTAATTTGCTTTTATTTTTAAAAACGTTTTAATGAAGAATATTTATTTTACAAGTTTATTCTTGTTTTTACTCAGTTTATCAACTTTTGCTCAAGATTGGACAACAAATTTTGAAGCAGCAAAGCAACAAGCTTCAACTAAAAATCAGAATATAGTTTTGGTGTTTCAGGGCTCAGATTGGTGTGCGCCTTGTATCAAGTTAGATAAAGAAATTTGGAGTTCTCAAGAATTTCAAAAATTAGCTAAAGATCATTTTGTGATGCTTCAAGCCGATTTTCCTAGAAGAAAAGCAAACAAATTATCAGAAGCATTAACAGCTCAAAACTCTAAGCTAGCAGAGGCTTATAATAATCAAGGTTATTTTCCTTTAGTTGTTGTTTTAAATGACAAGGGAGAGGTTTTAGGAAAAACAGGTTATGAAAAAATAACACCATCAGCTTATTTTAAAAAACTAACAGCTTTTGAAAAATAAAGTAATATTCACATGTCTTTTTGTTTTTATAGTCAGTATTTCTGGGTTCTCTCAAGAGGTCTATAAGCGAACGCTTAAATTAATGGGTAGTCGTTTTGATATTTCCGTGGTTGCCGGAAATCAAAAAGAAGGTGATGCTTATATAGATTTAGCGGTTAATGAAATTTCAAGAATAGAAACATTAATTTCTTCTTGGGATGTAAACTCACAAACATCTCAAATAATTAAAAATGCAGGTATTAAACCTGTTGTGGTTGACGACGAGTTATTTCAACTTATAAAACGAGCCATTAAAATTTCAGAGTTAACTAAAGGCGCATTTGATATATCGTATGCATCTATGGATAGAATTTGGAAATTTGATGGAAGTATGACGCAAATGCCTTCCGCGGAAGCGATAAAAAAATCAATAACTAGAGTCGGGTATAAAAACATAGTGCTAGACGAAAGTGATCATTCTGTCTTTTTAAAATTAAAAGACATGAAAATTGGTTTTGGAGCCATAGGAAAAGGCTATGCTGCAGATAAAGCTAAAATTTTGTTACAAAAAAATGGTGTAAAGGCAGGTATAATAAATGCTTCGGGTGATTTAAATGCTTGGGGAAAACAACCAGACGGAAAAGATTGGATGGTTGCTATTGTTAATCCGTTAAATAAAAGCAAAGTTTTTTCATGGTTGCCTGTAAGTAACGGTGCAGTTGTTACATCTGGTAATTATGAGAAATACGTAACATTTAATAATGTTTTGTATTCACACATTATTGATCCTAGAACGGGTTATCCGAGTACTGGTATTTTAAGCGCTACTATTTTTACTAAAAATGCAGAGTTAGCTGATGCTTTGGCGACGTCAATTTTTGTAATGGGTGTAGATGTGGGCTTAGATTTTATAAACCAGTTAAAAGGGGTGGAATGTATTCTTGTTGATAAGAATAATAAGCTTCAAACATCAAAAAATATAAACATAAATCAAACAAATTAGTATGAGAAAGTTTGTAACAGCATTATTAATTATTGCTTCGTTAACATCATGTACGGTTGTTAAAGAGTATGAAAAAGTAAATATAAACGACCCTGATATGGCTTTAACTAAAAAAGGCTCTGATAGGTTTATAACAAACTTTCAAGTGTATAGGGAATCAGCATCAGGTGCCAATGGAGGTAAGTCTGGTGGAGGTTGTGGTTGTAATTAATTTTTGATTAGGTTTTATATATGAAAAATATATTTATAGTTATATGTGTTTTAAGTGGTTTGTTTTCTTTTTCGCAAGAAGATCAATCTACAGCATATAAAAAGCGTGTTTTAGAAACTACCGAGGTAGATTTTTTAACAAGTTATTATTCGCAAGATGGAGATAATGCTTCGGTTACAGGAGGAATTGGAGATGAGCATTTAACCGATTTTACACCAACATTTGTAATAAGTGTACCGTTAAATGATGATGATGTTTTAACAATAGACGCAGGTATATCTGCATATACATCAGCTTCTTCAAGTAATTTAGATCCGTTTGATAGAACTAAAGATGTTACAATAACCAGCACTACTGTAGTTTCTGGTGCATCAAGTTCAAGGTCTGTAAATAGTAGTTCTGTAGCTAAAGTAGTTTCTCCAACACCTTGGGCAGCTTCTACTGGAGCTTCAAGTAGTGATACTTGGGCTAGCATAAGTGCAGATTATAGTCATAGTTCTGATGATAGAAATACTATTGTTAATGCCGATGTGTCTTTTGCTAGCGAATATGATTATATGTCTATTGGTTTTGGCGGAGGCATAACCAAGCTGTTTAATGAAAAAAACACAACATTTAATATAAATGCTAAAGTATATTTAGATGCATGGCAACCAAAATATCCAACAGAATTAGATACTTATTTTGTTGATGCTAATCAAAGCTTAAATAACAGCTTTTTTGCAAATGTTGATATATTAGACCAAAGTGGAACCGCTATAGATAAAAACGGAACTAATGTTTGGGCTCCGGTAAAATCTCCAATTATAAGTAATAAGGCTAGGAATTCGTATTCATTATCATTTAGCTTTTCTCAAATACTAAGTAAGAATGCTCAAATGTCATTGTTTTTCGATTTGGTGCAACAAGATGGTTGGTTGGCTAATCCAATGCAACGTGTATATTTTGGTGATGTTGATAATTTTTATATTGGTAATGCATCAAGTATTCCAAACTACACATCACGCTCTAATGATGATGTATTTCAATTAGCTGATGATATTGAACGTTTACCAAGTAAACGATTTAAAATACCAGTAGGCATGCGTCTTAATTATTATTTAAGTGAAATTTTTACACTTAGAACCTATTATCGTTTTTACTCTGACGATTGGGGTATTACATCGCATACCGCAGAGATTGAGTTACCTATAAAAATTTCTAGCAAGTTTACGCTATATCCATCATATCGTTATTACAATCAAACAGCAGCCGATTATTTTGCACCTTATGAAGTACATGTGTCTACTAGCGAATTTTATACTTCAGATTATGATTTATCTAAGTTTATTGCCAATCAATATGGGTTAGGTGTTAGCTATACTGATATTTTTGCAAAAACACATATTGGTAAATTTGGTTTAAAAAGTATCGATTTAAAATATAATAGTTACGAGAGAAATACAGGTTTAACGGCTGGTATTATCTCAGCAGGATTTAAGTTTGTAATGGATTAAATTTGTTTACAACCTTATTATAATTCTATCTTAAAGTCTTTTTATCTTCTTAGTAAAAGTGTTATTTTGGCATGATTATTAGTATTATAACTAATACTAATAGTCTGCTTAATTAATACACTTTTATGCGCCATACTATATATATACTTTTTTCTTTTTTTATAACGTTTACTGTAGTTGCTCAAAAAACAGATAATCCATTAAAAACCATAGATGTAGAACTACAACAAAAATGGGTAGATAGTGTTTATACATCAATGACTTTACAAGAAAAAGTAGGTCAATTATATATGGTTCAGGTTATGTCCGACCAAGATAATACGACTAAAAACAAGGTTGTAAAATTAATAAATGACCATCATATAGGAGGGATAATTTATTCAAACGGAGGTCCTGTTAGGCAAGCTAAATTGAATAATGAGTTACAGGTGCTTTCTAAAATCCCTTTGTTAATAGGAATGGATGCCGAGTGGGGGTTAAGCATGCGTTTAGATTCTACCTATGCATTTCCTTGGAATATGACATTAGGAGCTATAAAAGACAACAAACTTATTGAAGAAACAGGTAAACATATTGGCGAGCATTGCAAGCGTTTAGGGGTTCATTTTAATTTTGCACCTGTGGTTGATATTAATACCAATCCGTTAAACCCTATTATTGGAAACCGTTCTTTTGGTGAAGATCGTGATAACGTTACTGAAAAAGCACTGGCTTTTATGAAAGGTATGCAAGGAGCTGGTGTGTTAGCCAATGCAAAACATTTTCCAGGTCATGGCGATACCGATCAAGATTCTCATAAAACATTACCAACTATTAATTTTAATGAAAAACGTATAGATTCTATTGAGTTATACCCTTATAAGAAATTAATTAAAGAAGGACTTTCTAGTGTTATGGTAGCACACTTAAATGTGCCTAGTTTAGAACTTCGCGATGGCTATCCTTCATCCTTATCAAAGCACATTGTAACAGATATATTAAAAGAGCAGTTAGGTTTTCAAGGTTTAATATTTACCGATGCTCTTACCATGAAAGGAGCTGCTAATTTTAGTGAAACAGGGGATATAGATTTAGCTGCCTTTAAAGCAGGAAATGATGTCATGTTAATGTCTGAAGATGTTGGTATTGGTGTTTCTAAAATTATAGAAGCTTATAATAAAGGCGATATCACTGAAGCACGTTTGGCTCATTCGGTTAAAAAAATACTTCAAGCAAAATATAAAGTTGGTCTAAATAATTACGAACCTATTGGTATTCATAATTTGGTTCAAGATTTAAATAGACTAAAAGATGATATGTTGTATGAAGAGCTTATTGAAAACGCTTTAACTATTTTACAAAACAAGACAGCTATATTACCAATTCGGCAGTTAGAAACAAAAAATATAGCTTATGTTAAAATGGGAGATGCTGATGGTTCTGTCTTTTTTAATGAACTAAAAAAGTACACGAAAGTACACGAAATTAAAGCCGATAACTTAGATGATTTAATGGGGCGTTTACAAACATATAATACCGTTGTTATTGGTTTCCATAAGTCTAATGAAAGCCCATGGAAAAGTTATAAGTTTACAGATAAAGAACTTGTATGGTTATATGAAATAGCTAGAAAACATACGGTTGTTTTAGATGTTTTTGCAAAACCATATGCGTTAATGGATTTAAAATCTATTGAAAACATTGAAGGTATTATAATAAGCTATCAAAATAGTAGAATAGCTCAAGAAAAATCGGCGCAACTTATTTTTGGAGCTTTAGGTGCAAAAGGACATTTGCCGGTATCTGCTGGCGATAATTTTGTTGAAGGAGAAGGAGTTCCTTCTTTTGGAATAAAACGTTTAGGATATACTATACCTGAACGAGTAGGAGTAAATTCAGAGAAATTAAATAAAATAGATTCTATTGCTAACATGGCTGTAAATAGAAAAATGACACCAGGGATTCAAATTTTAGTTGCTAGAGAAGGTAAGGTTATTTACAATAAGAATTTTGGAAAGCATACTTATAAGGGTAAAGAAAAAGTGTCGTTTGATGATATTTATGATGTCGCATCTTTAACCAAAATACTAGCCACTTTACCACTTTTAATGGAATTAGAAGAACAAGGTGTGGTTACTTTAGATGATAAGTTATCTAAAATATTACCAGAGTATAAAGGTTCTAATAAAGCCAACGTTACTATAAAAAAAATGTTATCGCATTATGCTAGATTAAGACCTTGGGAACCTTTTTATTACCACACATTAGATACCATTACTAAGCGTCCTAGTAAAAAGTATTATAGAAGCGAACGAAGTGCCGAATTTAATATTGAAGTATATAAAAATTTGTATTTACGTTCAGATTATCAGGATTCTATTCAGAAAATAATTAAAGATTCAGACTTGCTTGAAACTTTAAGATACCGTTATAGTGATTTTCCTTATTACATTTTAAAGAAATTTATTGAGAATTATTACGACAGAACATTAGATGAGTTAGTACAAAGACATTTTTATAAATCATTGGGAGCTAATAACACCATGTATAACCCTTATAGAAGAATAAGTAATAAAAAGATTGTACCTACTGAAATTGATGATTATTACAGGCATCAAAAGGTACAAGGGTATGTACATGATATGGGAGCAGCTATGCAAAATGGCGTAGGCGGACACGCTGGTGTATTTAGTAATGCCAATGACGTAGCTAAAATTATGCAAATGTATTTGCAAAAAGGTTTTTACGGAGGTAAACAATATTTTAATTCAGAAACCTTTGATAAATTTAATACCTGTTATTATTGTGAAAGCAATAATAGAAGAGGAATTGGTTTTGATAAACCTCAATTAAGTGATGAAGGGCCTACTTGTGGCTGTGTGTCAATGACCAGCTTTGGCCATTCTGGTTTTACAGGAACTTATGCTTGGGCAGATCCTGATGCTGAAATTGTATATGTATTTTTAGCAAATAGAACTTATCCAAATGCAGGTAAAAATCTATTGTTAAAAGAAAATATTAGAACAGAAATACAACGCTTAATTTACGAAGCGATTGAAGAATAAAAAAAGTTAGTCTTGAAAATTTAGAATAAATTTTTATGAAAATAGGTATTGTTTGTTATCCAACATTTGGAGGTAGTGGTGTAGTTGCTACAGAGTTAGGCTTAGAACTTTCTAAGCGCGGACACGAAGTGCATTTTATCACCTATAATCAACCTGTTCGGTTAGAGTTAATAAGTAATAATGTGCATTATCATGAAGTAAATGTACCAGAATATCCATTGTTTCATTATCAGCCTTATGAGTTGGCTTTATCTAGTAAGTTAGTAGATATGGTTAAGCTTCATAAAATTGAAATATTACATGTGCATTATGCTATTCCACACGCTTATGCGGCGTATATGGCTAAAAAAATGCTAATAGAAGAAGATGTTTATGTACCCATTGTTACAACCTTGCATGGTACCGATATTACGCTTGTTGGAAGTCACCCCTTTTACAAACCCGCAGTAACATTTAGTATTAATAAATCAGATGCAGTAACTACAGTTTCTCAAAGTTTAAAAGACGATACTTTACGGTTGTTTGATATAAAAAACGATATTTCTGTAGTGCCTAATTTTATTGATTTAGATAAGTATAATCATAATTTTACAGATTGTCAGCGTGCTATGATGGCAAATGATGATGAAAAAATAATTACACATATTAGTAATTTACGACCTGTAAAACGGGCACAAGATGTTATTTCTGTTTTTTATAATATTCAAAAAGAAATGCCTGCAAAGTTAATGTTGGTAGGCGAAGGTCCAGATCGAGAACAAATAGAGATTCGTTGTCAAGAATTGGGTATTTTAGATAAAGTAATTTTCTTTGGAAGAAGTAATGAAATTGATAAAATTCTTTGTTTTAGTGATTTGTTTTTATTGCCTTCAGAAACTGAAAGTTTTGGTTTAGTAGCATTAGAAGCTATGGCTTCTGGTGTGCCTGTAATATCAAGTAATACTGGTGGGATTCCAGAAGTTAACATTCATGGTGTTTCTGGGTTTTTAAGTAATGTTGGAGATTTAGATGATATGACCAAAAATGCATTGCATATTTTAAGTGATTCTGAGCGTTTAAAAACATTTAAAAAGAATGCTAGAACAGAAGCTTTAAAATTCGATTTACATGCCATAGTACCACAATACGAAGCTATTTACGAAGATACTTTAGCTAAATGCCTCGTATTGTAGTTTTTATCTTTATAAATTAAGTACGCTTTAATTGTTTTTTAATTTTTTTAATAGCCGATTCAATTGATTTTTCTGGTTCAATAATATTGTATTCTCCCCAAAATTCGGGGTCTGAAAAACCAGAAGTTTCATCAGTTAAAATCGTAGTTGGCCTAATAATGTTTTCTCTTGTTCTGGCGAACTTAGTGTCATTAGTTTTCCAATCTGTTATGGCCATTTCGCTATTTAAGGTGTATATACTATTAAAAAGTTTCCCTTTCCAATTTACTTTAAATGTTAGTAAAATATTACTATAGGCATAATGCCATTTTCCATTTTGTGTTCTATAGTTAACTCTGTAAGTTGCTTGAGTTGGGTAAACATCAACTTTTCTTGGCTTTTTACGAATGTACATACGGCTAGAAAGTTCTCTGTTTTCAACATTTAAACTGTAAACGGCATTTGTAAGAGCTAAGGTTTCAGAATCTATATAGAGTTTGCCATAATATAGAGGAGTAGTAACACCTAATTTTTGTTTAAAGTTTATCACATAAACCATGTTTTTGTTTATTTGTGTAGATGTATCAAAACTAAAATCATATAAATCGATATCTTCTTTATCAAAAATATATTCTGGATATTTTATAATATCAGTATATAAGTTGCTAAAAGGGCCTCCTTGAAGCTTAATAGCTAGCGTATCTAGTTTTGTGTAATCTGTTTTTTTTCTAGATTTTATTAATTCAATTCCATCTCTTTTTACACTGCCATAAGGACTCTTGTGTATTTGTACAACAGCTTCAGATAAAGAAGCATTTTTTTTTCTTTTTTTTATGGTTTCTCTGTAGAAGGCTGTCATTAAAGCATTGTTATTATTGTAATTAGAGCTTTTGTTTTTTAGAGTCTCTTTTAAAAGCGCCTTGGCATCTGTATAAGTGGCAATACTAATAGGAGTTAGTTCTGTTGCAGCTTGTGTTAATTTTATTTTTTGATTACTTTTTAATGTAGAAATTAAGATTTCTTCTTTTTGATAACCTAAACGAGAAATCGTAAGTATGGCATTATTTAGAGTGTTAGGTATTTTTAAAACAAATTCACCATCTGTATTAGAAATGGTACTGATATTTGAGTCTTTAATAACTAAATCTGTAAATATTAATGGGTCATTTGTTTTACTGTCAATTACTTTACCTTTAATTTCAGTAAATGAATCTGTAGTTTGTCCATTTATGTTTAAAATATTACATAAAAAGAACGCGCTAAATACTGTAAGTGTTAAGAATAGCTTGTTTTTCATGACTTATTTAGTTTTATAAAAATTAACGTTTATTAAATTACTAAAAACCAAGCATAAAACATACTGTATTATGTTAATTTTAACTTTAATGTGTTGTTTTGTAGTGTTTTAGTTTTGGGTTTTTAGTGTGTCTATGTAAAGGTTTGATTAATCGAGAGGTAGGTTTGTTGAGGTGTGATGTTTTAAATATGGTTTTCTAACCGTTAAATATAAATGATAATTAAAGGGGGAGTTTTATTTTAATAAAAGTTGTTAATTATACATTATATCGCAATTTTTTACCATCTGGCTATTTTTATTTAACATCGAATTTTAATGAAATATATTACGTTTTTAATAAATCAAAAAACTTGAAGCTAACCAACCTTTTTTTTATTAGTAGTCTTTTTTCTTTTATAGTTTCTAATTCTCAAAGCCTTGTTAAACAAACACTAGCTATTCAAGGGGATTCTCATGCCGTTTATTTTAATAATAAGAGTTTTTATTTAATAGAAAGCATTGGTCAAACTAGTGTTATTAATACTTTTAACGCTAATAGTCATATAGTTAGACAGGGTTTTTTACAACCAGTATCTGCCTCGGTATTCTTTAGCGATTCAAAAGCTTCTTTAAAAGCTACTGTTTTTCCAAATCCATTTTTAAATCAGGTTCAAATTAAATTTAAAGAACCTATTATTGATGTTTTAAACCTTGCTCTTTATGATGTCATAGGTAGAGTAGTTATAAGACAAGAGTATAATCCTATACAGTCTATTCCTTTAGATTTAACAAATTTAAGTAATGGCAGTTATTTTCTTAAAATCAAGATGCGTTCTAAAGTTCTAAGCGCTAAAATTATTAAAAGATAGTATGCAAAAACAATTATTAATTTATGTGTTTTTTTTAATTACAGGTTCAATATTTAGTCAACAACTGTATTTCGAATATGGTGTGACTGTTTCTTCTTTCGATTATCAAAATTCACAATCAGAATCTTTAGATAACTTATTGTCAGAGTCTAATAATTATATAGGAATGGGATATCGGGATAATATTAATGAAGCTAAAACCGTGTTTTTATCAATTGGAGCTACATATAATGGTTATGGAGCCGTAGGTAGCGATAGAACTTTAGATAATTATTTTGAATGGGATGTATCGTACTTGGGCATTAACGCAGGGTTGGATATTAAATTATTTCAATCTCGAGATTTTTCTTTTTATTTAAAAGGAACATTAGGCGAAGAATTTTTAATTAGAGGCAATCAAACTATAAACAATCAGATTTATAATTTGGTAGGTGAAGACGAGTTTAATAATAATCTTTTTTTTGTTAAAGGAAGTTTAGGCATGCAATATCCAATTTCTAGAAATACGGCCATTTATACCAGTTATACTTATGGTAAAACTTTATTATTTAATAGTGGTGAAAGTGAAGAAAAATTAAAATTAAATACGCATCAATTTGGAATAGGATTTATAATTAGTCTGCCAAATTGTAATTGTGACTTTTAAACTAACCAATATCGATATATTATTATGAAACATATTTTACTCAGTTTATTACTTATTCTATTTAGTTTATTTGGCTTTACTCAAACCGATGGTATTTCTTATCAAGCTGTAATTATCGATAATAATCCACAGGAAATCCCAGGAGTGGATATACCTGCTAATAATTTGCCTAATGTAGCGTTAAGTGTGCAATTTTCAATTATTGATAATTCTAATGCTGTTGAATATCAAGAATTACATGATACGACTACAGACCCTTATGGAATGATTAATTTAATGATTGGTCAAGGTAATGCAATTATAGGTGTCTTTAATCAAATTTATTGGAGTGATGAAAAATTTTTAAAAGTTGAAATTAACTTGAACGATGGTAATGGGTTTGTAGAGTTTAGCTATCAAGACTTAACTTATATCCCTTATGTAAAACATAGAGAAATTATTGCTACATCTACCTTAGATGTTGATGGTGCTACTAATTTAAACGATAGTTTTACCGTTAACAATGCAAGTCCTTCTTTATTAACAGGAGATTTAAAAGTAGAAGGTATAGTTAGTTTTGATGGAGGTTTAGACGTAGGTGGTGATACGCAGTTATATGCAGACTTAACAGTTGATGGTATTACAAATTTAAATAGTGAGTTAAATGTTAATAACGGAAGAACTACTAACTTATCTGGAGATTTAAACGTACAGGGAGCTTCTGTATTTCAAGACGGAAATTTTCAAAATATTACTGTGTCGCAAAATTCAAATTTAAATACATTAACCACAAGTGGAAGAAGCAATTTAAATGGGCAGGTTGTTATTGATGTCGATTTGGATGCTAATGGAAGTGATTTAAACTCCGGAGCTCATCCATTAAGAGTAATGGGGAGTCAACAGGGAATCGTAATTGAATTAACAGGGATGTCTGGTAATAATCCAAGTAACAGTAATAACTTTCTATCTTTTAATAATGCTAATAATGTTAGGTACGGTCGTATTGAAGGGCAAACACAAACAGAACTTACAAGTAGTTTTGAATATGTATGGTATAGTGTACAAGAAGGGTTACAATATGCTTTTCAATTAGCAATGATAGTTGTTGATTTAATTGGAGTAGATGATGCTGATGCAGCTGTTGTTGAAGGTATTGAGATGGTTGATATTATTGCTAATTGGGCAGTGATGAATACTCATAGATTTAATAATGTTGGAGTTGCTTTTGAATCTGGCTTTGGAGATTATGCTGAATGGTTAGAAAAAAGTGATGTGAATGAGGTATTTAGTTATGGTGATATTGTTGGTGTAAGTGGAGGGAATATTTCAAAAAATGCTACTAATGCAGATCATTTTATGGTTATTTCTAAAAATCCTATTGTTTTAGGTAATATGCCAGCAAAAGAAAATTCTAAAAACTTTGAAAAAGTAGCCTTTATGGGACAAGTTCCTGTCAAGGTAAAAGGTATTGTAAATATAGGAGATTATATAATTCCATCAGGTTTTAATGACGGATTTGGAGTCGCTATAAACCCTAATGCACTCTCAATTTCCAATTATAACAGTATTGTAGGTGTAGCATGGTCATCATCATCTAATAAAGGTGTCTCTCTTGTTAACTTGGCAGTTGGTATAAACACTAGAGATACTGCTATCATGTTAGAAAAGCAGAATAATGAAATTAACATGTTAAAAAAAGAATTGAATAGTATAGTTAGTTATTTACAAAAAAAAGATACTAGTTTTGAAGGCAAGATATTCGAAGTTAACAAAAGTAAGCCTTTCTTAAATGAAAATATTTCAGAAAAAGAGGCATCTGAAAATGTAGTGATTGCAAAATCTAATTTTGGTAAGTCATTATCTAAGTCACATAAGAGTAAACTTAATAAAGTGATTAAAAACTTAAAAGAGAATCCAGATGTGTTAAATCAAATAATGTTAGACACAAAAGAGTATTTAAATGCTAAAGGGGTAGATTATAAATTATTTGATCAAACTAATAAAATGTTAACAGATAAGACGTATTTTTTAAATTTTTTAAAGTCTTTATCTAACTAGGTTTTTATAGAATTAACGATTTTTTTAGATTTCAAAAATTAGAATAGCTGTATATTTACATTATTAATATAAAACATGCAGTTAAAACATATTCCATTTTCTAAAACAGGATATTTTTCATCATTAATATGTAATTATTTAAATGAAGATTATGAATTGAAGCCGTTTTACAATCGCTTTCCTAATCTTGATAATTTTAAATTTCAGATAGAAGAAAAACAAGCGTCGTTTAAATTACAATCTCGCACTGCTTTATTTGAAGCTTTAACAAACCAATACAAAACCTTAGAAGCTTCAGAATTAACGCTTCAACATATTAAAAGTTTACAATTAGAAAACACTTTTACAGTAACTACAGGGCATCAGCTAAATTTATTTACAGGACCGCTTTATTTTTTATATAAGATTGTATCAACAATAAACTTATCAAATCAATTAAAAGAAAAATACCCTGAATCTAATTTTGTACCTATCTATTGGATGGCTACTGAAGATCATGATTTTGAAGAAATAAATTATTTCAATTTTAAAGGAAAGAAAGTACATTGGAATAAAGATGCTAGTGGCGCGGTAGGAGAGTTAAATACAAACGGATTAGAAGCTGTTTTTAATTTATTATCAAAAGAATTAGGTACCACCAAAAATGCCGAATATTTAAAAAATCTTTTTGAGAAAGCTTATTTAAAACATCAAAATTTAGCAGATGCCACTCGTTTTTTAGCTAATGAATTATTTAAAGACTACGGATTAGTTATTATTGACGCTAATGATAAAGGTTTAAAAAAGCAATTTATTCCTTTTATAGAAGATGAATTATTAAATCAAACATCTTTTAAAAAGGTATCTGAAACCAATAAACAAATTAGTACATTACCTAACGAGCCTTATAGAATTCAAGTAAACCCTAGAGAAATAAATTTATTTTATTTAAAAGAAAATTTAAGAGAGCGCATTGTTTTTGAAGATGGTATTTATAAAGTACTCAATACAGACAAACAATGGAGTAAGAGTGAAATACTAAAACACCTCTATGAGGTGCCGGAAAGGTTTTCACCTAATGTTATTATGCGTCCGTTATATCAAGAAGTTATTTTGCCAAACCTTTGTTATATTGGTGGCGGCGGTGAAATAGCGTATTGGTTTCAATTAAAGCAATTTTTTAATAAAGTGAACGTGTCATTTCCAATCTTGCTTTTGCGGAATTCGGTTTTAATTAAATCAGAGAGTCAATCTAAAAAACTTCAAAATCTAAACATTTCTGATGAAGATGTGTTTTTAAAGCGAGATACTTTTATTAATAAAAAAGTAAGAGAAATATCGAATATAGAAATTGATTTTTCTAAACAAAAAGAAACCTTAGAGAATCAGTTTGAAGCATTGTTTAAACTTGCAGAACAAACTGATAAATCCTTTTTAGGCGCTGTAAAAGCTCAAGAAGTTAAGCAGGTGAAAGGACTCGAAACACTAGAGAAGCGCTTGCTTAAAGCACAAAAAAAGAAATTGTCAGATCAAGTTTTAAGAATGACTGATATTCAAAATGAATTGTTTCCTAATCAAAGTTTACAAGAGCGTAATACAAACTTCTCTGAATTTTATTTAGAATATGGAGACCAATTAATCCCTAAACTTATAGAAACCTTAAAGCCTTTACAAGGCGAATTTATCATAATAACATTATAAAAAAGCAAGTCAATAACTTAAATTGAAACTTGCTTTTTTTTAATTTAATAAATATATAATTTAATTACAATTAGGTTCAACTGATTCTGCTTCACTTGTAGTATGTATAGCATTTTCAATAGTAGTTTTGCCTCTAACTGTTAAATGTATAAAATCAGATCCAATTCTAGTAACTACACCGCCATTAGCGTTGGTAAATAAAAACTGAGTGAATATTTCATCTCCAGTTAATTCTTCTGAGCTATTTATGTATGTGCCTTTAATTCTGTATTTCTGTATATAGGGCATTTCAATCTTACTATATTTTTGAAATGTATCGTACACCAATACAGCATTTCCAGGAGGAACACTTATTTCTCTTGTTCTAGTAACTGTTTGTTGTTTAGTTTCTGATTGACCTGTAAATTGAGTATTTACACTTGTTATAGAAGATTGAGACTCGTAAGATGCTGTTGCTTCTCCACTAACAGTTACACCTTGACCAAAAAAACTAGCTTTAGTTTCTGCTTTTATTGTTAACGATCCTCCGATGGTTTCTGTGGATGTCATGCTAAAGGACTCTTCAAATGAAACGTTAGATGTTTTACTTTCATCTATTAAGATTTCAAAAGATTCTTTTAGTGGGCCGTTGGTACAATTCGTTAATTTGGCATTACTCTGAAAAGAATCAGCATTTCCAGCAGGAGGTAAAATTGGGCTTGTATATATAGCTTCTATTTCTTGAATATCCCAATCTATTTTCGGAGTTAAAATTCTAAAATAAGCGACTTCGTAATCTTGATTTGATGTCGCTATAAGTCGAGTTTTTCCATCAAAAACCTTTTTTCTAATAATGCCTTTTGCTTTTGGAGAAATTTTATAATAATTTGTATTATTATCTCGAACAAATTTAAATCTATGATCAACAGGTAATGCATTTAGGTCTGTGTCTTCAACAAATCTAGATTGATCTTGAAACAAATATGCATCTCTTATTCTCAAGAATAAATGTTTAGAACCAGATGTTACACCACTAATAATTGCAAAATATTCTGGATCATTTGGAATCCTTTTAAATGTAAATTGATGAAGGTTTTTTGAAGGATTATTATCATCAAAATCATAATTATCTCTTAAGTTAACTGGAACACCAAATGTACCCCCGCTGCTATAGTTAACATAGGCAACCAATTTACTTTCATTTTGGTTTTCTTTTACTAATTGAATATAATAAGGAATATCCTCTTTAAAAGTTAAATTATTTCTAATATCGCTTAATGTATTATTATCTAGTTCTTGAGCTTCAGGATTACTCCTAAAGGATAATATTGAAAAACTTTTACTTGCCAGTATATTATCATTTTCATCTAAAATAGAAACATCTATGGGGACACCATCTTTTAATTTGTCTTTATCTGCTTCAGTTAAATCTTTTAAGTCTTCAGGTGTAAGAGATAATTGAGCTAAATTAGTGTCTGGATCAATTGGAATAGTTTGGCTAAAATCCCCTACATCCGTATTTACAGTAATATTTGCATTAGTGGCTTGATGTCCCTTTTTTGCAATCTCTCTAGCACTAAAACTTAAGCCTAAGTCTCCAGCATAGGTATCTAAATCATCTGTAGTTAGTATATCATCTTCTTTTACTAGTTTATCATTTTCATTATTTGGGTTTTTCGTAGGTTCATCTTTACTACAGCTTATCGCAGATACAATAGCCAATAGCAATATGAAAGTTTTAAATACATTGTTTTGTGGTTTCATAATATATTGTTAATAGGTTATTAATACTGTTTTGTGTGACCTTGCGCCTTAAAGGTCTGCAGTCCAGTGTAGCGCAAGACACCACAAAACGGTTCTGTCAAATTAATGACAAAACAAACCTATAGTATAAATATGCTGAATTAAAAAAAGGTGAGTGGACATATAGTGGACACACCAAAATTGTCTATCAGACAAAAAGGGGACATCAAAATATAAGTATCTTACTCTAAAGGTTTAAGATTAAATCTTGAAGAGAATCGTCTGTATTAATATTTAGTTTTTTTCTGAGTCGATAACGTGCCTTTTTGATACCTTCTGGTGAAATATTGAGAATATTTGCGATCTCTTTTGACGAGAGATTCATTTTTAATAAAGACATTAAACGTAATTCATTTGAAGTAACTTCAGGGTATTTTTGTTTTACATTACTATTAAAATCTTTATGGACATCTTGAAAGTATTTGCTGAAATTCTTCCAGTTATTATCATCCTTTAAATCAAAATTTATAGTTCTAATAAGTTGTTGATAACCATTAGAATTATTTTCGGAAGTTTTAAGCTCTTTGGCTTTTTGTCTTAAACCCGCTAATACTTCATTTTTTTTGGCAAGATGTAAAGCATGGGTGGTAAGTTCTTTCTTTTTAAATGCTAATTCAGTGTTCAACTTTAGTTTTTCAAGTTTGTTACGTTTTAATTTCTGTCTTATGCCATAAAACCCAATTAGAGATAAAAAAAAACCTATAGCTAATAATAAACGTTGTAAATTATTGTTTTCTTCTTTGTGCTTTAATAACTCAATTTCTTTGTCTTGAATCAGGATTTGTTGTTCTTTTATTTCTGTTTGATACTTTATCTCTAACTCATTTATTTTATCAATGCTTTCTCTTTTAAAAATACTATCTTTTAATTTAGTCTGATATGATCTATTTATATATGCTTTTCTATAATCTCTCTTTCCAAAATATGCCCTAGATAAATTAAAGTAGACATCTATTAATAAGTGTCTATGCCCTATTTCTTGACCAATTTTTTTAGAATCTTCTAAATACTCTATAGCATCATTGAATTTTTTTTGACGATTACTTATTACACCCAGATTATTTAATGAAACTGCAATTGTTGGTTTATCCTTAACAGCTTTTCCTAAATTTAATGCCTCTTTTAAATAGCGTTTTGCTAACTCAAGACTATCTTTAGAAATATAAAGGCTACCTAGATAATTATAGTTATGTGCTAATGCATTCTTATTTTTTAAAACTTCATATATTTTAGAGCTTTTTTTATAATACTTAAGAGCGTTATCGTAATCTTTTGCTTTTTTATAGCTTAATCCAAAACTACCCCAAACTGATGCTAAACTTGTTGAGTCGTTGCTTTTAGTATATATATCTTCTAGCTTTTTGTTATAAAAATTTGATTTTTCGTAGTTTAATATTTTTCCATATAATGTTACTAAAGACCTATAGCTAAAAGCTTTTTTATTTTCTGCATAACCAAGTTCATCTTGTAGTTTCAAAGATTTCATGACACTCTCAATAGATTTTTCAAATTTGCTAAGCCTTTGTTGAGTTCTACTTATATTATTATAAGCCACAGCAAGTTTTTTTTTGTTCTCTTTTTTGAGGTAAATCGAGACTATTTTTTCATCAAGTTCTTCAAGTTTTTTAAAATCAGATATCCGATAATAATATTCTCCTAAATTGTCGTATAACTTTAAAGTTTTAGATTGTTTAGTTTTGATTTCTTTTAGATTATTAGAAATATAAGTTGCTGAATCCAAATATGTTTTTGATAGATCGGGTTTCTTTCTTAAAGTTTTTTTAAAAATTAAAATGTAAGAGTCAAATTTTAAGCTATCATGTAATGTTGGAATTAACTTTTGTATACTATCAATAACTTTATCACTTTGTGCATTGGAAGTTTGGGTAGTGTAGGCTATTAGAAAGAAAATAAATATTCTAAATGTTAAGTTTATTTTAATAAGTCTTAAAATAAAATATTTCATAATTATTACTAGCTGTTTTTTATAAAATTACTTATTTATTAATAGCAAGCCAAATAGATTTGATAATAGTAATAATGATTAGTGTTTTAAAGTCAATTAATTCATTAGTTAGTGTTAAATTTGTAAGCTTAAAACAATTTTTTAAATTTAATTATAGGTATAATGCACAAAATAGATATTGAATTAGTTGAAATGACTATGGATATTATGAAATATGCAATTAGTAGAATTTCAGAAACTAATCCTAAAATAGGAAAGCCAAAAAAGGAAGAAGAACTTAGAGCACTAGTAGGAGATACTATAACCGAAGATGGTATTGGAGGTGAGTATGCCTTTAAGTTATGGAAAGAGCATTTAATGAAAGCCAATGTTCCTGTAGATCATCCTAGGAATTTAGCCTTTGTACCAGCAGCTCCAACAAGAGCAGCTATTATGTTCGATTTAGTAACATCAGCCTCTAGTATTCATGGAGCATATTGGATGGAAGGTGCAGGCGGTATTTTTTGTGAAAACGAAGCTATGAAATGGATTGTGTCTTTAACAGGCATGCCAGAAGGCGCTTTTGGAGTATTTACTAGTGGTGGTACGGCAGCTAATTTGTCAGCTATGGTTACTGCTCGTGAACATTGGAGAGAAAATGACGAGTTTAAAGGCGAAAAAGGACTGGTTATTACATCTATAGGAGCGCATTCGTCTATAAAGGCCATGGCAAAAGTTATTGATGTCGACGTTTTTTTAGTTGATACAGAAGATGTTTTACATGGTAAAGAATTACAAGGTGCTATAGATTCACTAACAGAACATCAACGGAAACGATTATTTGCTGTTGTAGGTACAGGAGGTACAACCAATGCTGGTATTATTGATGATTTAGAAGGTATTGCAACTATTTGCGAAAAAGAAAATTTATGGTTTCATATTGATGCTGCTTATGGTGGTGGTGCTTTGGCAGCCGGTTCTGTAAGACATTTATTTAATGGTGTTGAAAAAGCAGATAGTATTACTATAGATCCTCATAAATGGATGTTTTCACCATACGATTGCGGTGCTGTTATTTATAAAGAACCAGAATTAGCTAAAAATGCGCATTCACAACAAGGATCTTATTTAGATATTTTTAAAGATGAAGGTGCTCACGGATTTAATCCAACCGATTATCAAATACAATTAACACGACGTGTTAGAGGGTTGCCTTTGTGGTTTTCATTAGCAATGCATGGTACAAATGAATATAAACTAGCTGTAGAACGTGGTCTTGAATTAGCACAAATTGCAGGTAAAATGATTGAAGAAAATCCGCATGTCGAGTTAGTACGAGAACCTAGTTTGTCTTGTGTTTTATATAGAAGAATAGGGTGGAAGCCTGAAGATTATACACATTGGACTTATGAGAATCACAAAAAAGGTTTTGCTTTAGTTACACCAACAAAATGGAAAAACGGCGATGCTTTTGAAACCGTATCGCGCTTTTGTTTTATCAATCCAGACACCACAGAAAAAGACATTGAAATGATTTTAGATTCAATGCAATAAAAATTTATTTAAAAAATTACGAATCCAAATTCGTCAATATAAAATCAATTACTATTTTTGCGCATGCAACACGACAAGGTATTAATTTTAGACTTCGGATCGCAATACACACAACTTATTGCCCGTAGAGTTAGAGAACTCAACATATACTCCGAAATACACCCATTTAACAAAATTCCAACCAATATAGAAAGCTATAAAGCTATTATACTTTCTGGCAGTCCAAACTCTGTAAGAGGCGAAGACGCTTTACATCCAGATTTATCTGAAATTCGAGGAAAAAAACCAATGCTTGCTGTATGTTACGGCGCGCAATATTTAGCTCATTTTTCAGGAGGTAATGTAGCACCGTCTAATACAAGAGAGTACGGGCGTGCTAATTTATCGTTTATAAAAAGTGATGAAGCTTTCTTTTCTAATATAAACGAAGGAAGCCAAGTATGGATGAGTCATAGTGATACTATTAAAGAATTACCAACCAATGGTGTTTTAATAGCAAGTACTAATGATGTTGAAAATGCAGCTTATAAAATAGAAGGAGAAACCACTTATGCTATTCAGTTTCATCCAGAAGTATATCATTCAACAGATGGAAAACAATTATTAGAAAACTTTTTAGTTAAAATAGCAGGTTTACATCAAGATTGGACTCCAGATTCTTTTGTTGAAGAAACCGTAGAAGCCATTCAAGAAAAAGTAGGAAATGACAAAGTTGTACTAGGTTTATCTGGTGGAGTAGATTCTACAGTAGCAGCTGTACTTTTAAATAAAGCTATTGGCAAGAACTTATATTGTATTTTCGTTAATAACGGATTGCTTCGTAAAAACGAATTTCAAAGTGTGTTAAATCAGTACGAAGGCATGGGACTTAACGTAAAAGGCGTTGATGCTTCCGAAAGATTCCTTGCAGCATTAAAAGGTATCGAAGATCCTGAGAAAAAACGTAAAGCTATTGGTAATGCTTTTATTGAAGTTTTTGATGATGAAGCACATAAACTAGAAGACGTAAAATGGTTAGCGCAAGGAACCATTTACCCAGATGTTATTGAGAGTGTTTCTGCCACAGGAGGCCCTTCGGCAACTATTAAAAGTCATCATAATGTTGGTGGATTACCAGATTTTATGAAACTTAAAATTGTTGAGCCGCTTCGTGCTATTTTTAAAGATGAAGTAAGACGTGTTGGGGCAACCTTAGGGATTGATCCAGAACTTTTAGGTCGTCACCCATTTCCAGGACCAGGATTAGGAATTCGTATTTTAGGAGATATTACTGCCGAAAAAGTAACCATGCTTCAAGAAGTTGATGCCATTTTTATTAACGGATTAAAAGAATGGGGCTTGTATGACAAAGTTTGGCAAGCAGGCGCTATGTTACTACCCGTAAATAGTGTTGGTGTTATGGGAGATGAGCGTACTTACGAAAAATGCGTAGCATTAAGAGCTGTAGAAAGTACAGATGGAATGACTGCAGATTGGGTAAACTTACCTTACGAGTTTCTTCAAAAAACATCAAACGATATAATAAATAAAGTAAAAGGCGTTAATAGAGTAGTTTACGATATCAGTTCAAAACCACCTGCAACCATCGAGTGGGAATAAAACATACCGTGACTTTTTAATCTATTTTGGGTCTTATAAAGTATAGTTGTAACAATCAATTTTATTGAAGAATTTTGGGCGTTCCAATATTTACAAACTATATTTATTATTTTAAGTTGACTTATTTATACAAAATGAACGTATATAAATAAGTCAACTTAAAAATATTGGCGGGCTGTTCGTTATATCTTTTATTTTTTTGGCATGCTATATGTATTTAATATAGCGTATAAAAATAAAAGGATGCCACTGCCATCCCTAACGCAATAAAAAAATAATTAGATGATTAAATTTTTTTCCGTTTTATGTTTAGTACTGTTGTTTAGTTTTAATACAGTAAATGCACAAAACTTTAGCACCCACCAAGTTAAAAAAGGAGAAACCATAGAAAGTATCGCAAAGCGTTATTATGTAACACCCATCGATATTTATAGTCTAAACCCAGATGCTAAAAAAGGATTAAAACCAAGTACTGTTTTAATAATTCCTATTTCTAAAGCAAATAAACCTAAAGTAACTATTGTAAAAGAATTACAAGGCTTTAAAAACCATAAAACAAAGAAGAGAGAGACGTTATATAGTTTATCTAAACTTTATAACATAAGTCAAGATGATATAAAAAAGTATAACAAGTTTTTATACGCAAATCCGCTTAGAAAAGGTGATAAGCTTCAAATCCCTGTATTTAAAACAACTGAAGTTGTAGAAGAAAACAAAGCTACCAAAACATATACAGTATTACCTAAAGAAGGGAAGTGGCGTATCGCATATAAGTTTGGTATTACATTGGAAGAACTGGAAACATTAAACCCAGAAATGGGAGTTGTATTAAAAGAAGGACAAGAAATTAATGTGCCAAATCTTGATGAAACTCAAGAAAAAGTAGTAGACGAACAATTTAGCTATTACAAAGTATTGCCTAAAGAAGGCTTTTATAGATTAAAACTTAAATTAGGTTTAGAACAATCTCAGTTAGAAGCATTAAACCCAGAGTTAAAAGAAACAGGTTTAAAAAACGGCATGATTTTAAAAATACCGTATTCTAACCTAGCAAATGGGATTATTGAAGCAGATTCAGGAAGCATTAATTTAACCGATAGTATTTCTGATTTTAGTTCTAAACATATTGCGGTTATGTTGCCTTTTAGATTAAATCGTGTTGATTTTGATTCTTTAGCAGATACTAAACGTAGTATAAAAAAAGACCCTTATTTAAGAGCATCTTTAGATTTTCATTCGGGAGTATTAATTGCTATTGATTCTTTAAAAAAGCTAGGAGTTTCTCTAAAAGTAGATGTATACGATACAAAAAGAGAAGAAAGCGAAGTAGCAAGAATTATAGTAGATAATAATTTTGAAGATGTAAATGCGGTAATAGGTCCTTTAACGCCTCTTAATTTTGAGAAAGTAGCTTCTGAATTACGTCAGTATAATATTCCAGTTGTCTCTCCCATAGGGACAAACTTAAAGTTATATGACAATGTATTTCAATCAAGACCATCTGATGATTTATTAAAAAGTAAGATTATAAATTACGTAAGAAGAGATTCTTTGGTAAAACATGTAATAGCTATTTATGATGGTGAAAATAAAGAAGTAGCAAATGGTATTAAACGCGAATTTAATTTTGCTACTTTAATAGAGTCTAAAAAAGATAAAGAAACAGGAAAAGACAAGTATTATGTTTCTGTTGATGCAATAAAAAATGCACTAAAACCCGGAGAGAATATTGTGTTTTTAGAAACAAAAAATGCTGGTTTTGTGTCCAATGTTACAAGCGTTTTAGCGTCTTTAATTCAAAAAGAAAATACAGAAGAAAATCAACCAGCTATTGATATTGTATTAGTTACTACTAACAAAAATAGAGCATTTGAAGATGATGAAGTTTCAAATGAAAATTTATCAAAATTACAGTTTCATTTTGTAAGTACAACAAAGGCTTATAATGAAACTGAGAATAACTTTTTTGTAAACAACTACAGTCGTTTATATAATATTACACCTAACAAGTGGGCTGTAAAAGGTTTCGATTTAACAATGGATGTTGTATTGCGTTTGGTGTCTTCAGAAGATTTATATGTATCAGTAAACAACGCGCCTCTTACAGAATACGTTGAGAATAAATTTGCTTACAAAAAGAAAATGTTTGGCGGGTATTATAATGATACCGTTTATTTAGTTAAATATGACGATTTAGCTATTGTTGAGGTAAAACAATAATTGTGATTCCAGACAAACAATTTCTTATAACCTTGGCGCATACTAAAATGCCCTTTGGTAAATATAAAGATAGGTACTTAATAGATTTACCAGAGTATTATGTGGTTTGGTACAATCAAAAAGGCTTTCCTAAAGGAAAATTAGGCGATATGCTTAAGCAAGTGTACGAGCTTAAATTAAATGGCTTAGAAGATTTAATTAGAAATATAAAAAAACAGTACCCTAAATAATTTGTTTTAAAGGCTTATTGTATAGTCCTTGAAAAATAATTTTAGCAATGGTGTCATCAACTATATCTCTGTATTTTGTGCCAGAACAAGCACCTTGAGATATGAAATCTACCCATATTACTGTATCATCTATATAGTCTAAATTTATATAAGGTTTGCCTTCAGAAACCTGACTTAAAAATAGAAATTTAGAATTTGGATTTACCTGCTTAATATATGAAACTAAGGGTTTGAAGCTTTCTAGTGATTGATTAACTGGTTGGTCAATTTTCTTATCAAAACCATTACTCCAATCTAACCGTTTTTCGGGTTCTTTTATAATTGTTATAACAAATACACTGTGTTTTTGTGTTTCTAAAACAAGTTTTAATCTGTTAACTGCTCTTTCATAATAATTATAATCCTCATCCGATTTTAAAGGGCTCCTATGGTTGAACATTTTTGAGTGGTAAAATTGATGTCCAGCCTTATTTTGGGTTACTTGAAAAATTTGATCTTTATCTAAAAATAATTTGAAATCATCTTTTAATGCATGTAAAATAATTTCGGGAGAAGAGAATATCCAGTCAAATGGATAAGAAGCATTTTTATTAGATGTTTTTTTTAAATATGTTGAAGTAGTACAGTTTTCTCCAAATGAAATGTTTTCATGTATTTTATTGCCTAGCCAAACATTAATTTTATTACTAATTGTATTAGCCTTAACTATTAAATCTTGCTCTGTGTTAGATAGAGGTTTTCTTTTTAACTTGTTTTTACTGTTAACAACTTTTTTAAATATTTTCAAAGATTGATTTGTTTAATGAATTGCAATATAAATAAAATTTAAAGTTTCTTTAAATATAAAACGACTAGAGTTTTTAGATTTGTAAATTTTATATAAAGTTAAAGTCATGTATTGAGTATAATTAAATTTTAGGCTTTTTCATTGTTAAAAACTAACTATAAATAACTAAAAACTTATTCAAGAATAACTGTTTTAATTTTGTAAATTTGCCTGCGTTTATAAGCGCAACATGACACATACAACAAAATATATATTTGTAACCGGTGGGGTTACATCTTCATTAGGAAAAGGTATTATAGCAGCATCACTTGCAAAGCTATTACAGGCTCAAGGATATAGGGTTACTATTCAAAAATTAGATCCATATATAAATGTAGATCCAGGAACGTTAAATCCTTATGAACACGGTGAGTGTTATGTAACGGAAGATGGTGCCGAAACCGATTTAGATTTAGGTCATTACGAACGTTTTTTAAACGTACCAACCAGTCAAGCAAATAATGTAACTACTGGTCGTATTTATCAAAGTGTCATTCAAAAAGAACGTCGCGGAGAGTTTTTAGGTAAAACAGTTCAGGTGGTTCCTCATATTACCGATGAAATTAAAGAGCGTATTCAAATTTTAGGAAAGTCTGGAGATTATGATATTGTTATTACTGAAATAGGAGGTACTGTTGGAGATATTGAGTCATTACCATATATTGAAGCCGTACGTCAATTACGATGGGATTTAGGAGAAAATAATGGTATTGTTATTCACTTAACGTTAGTACCTTACTTATCTGCCGCAGGCGAATTAAAAACGAAGCCAACACAGCATAGTGTTAAAACACTTATGGAAAGTGGAGTGCAAGCAGATATTTTAGTTTGTAGAACAGAACATAATTTACCAAAAGATTTACGTCGAAAATTAGCTTTATTCTGTAATGTTAAGGAAGAAGCCGTTATACAATCTATTGATGCATCTACTATTTATGATGTGCCTAATTTAATGTTAGAAGAAGGCTTAGATAAAGTGGTTCTTAAACAATTAGGTTTAAATAGTTCGGTACCAGATATTTCTATATGGAATAAGTTTGTACACCGTTATAAAAACCCAAAAACCGAGGTTACTATTGGGTTAATTGGTAAATATGTAGAATTACAAGATTCTTATAAATCTATTTTAGAAGCTTTTATTCATGCAGGAGCAGAAAATGAAGTTAAAGTTAATATAGAATCTATACATTCTGAGTATTTAAATGATGATAATATAAAACTTAAACTAGGGCATTTAGATGGTGTTTTAGTAGCTCCTGGTTTTGGAGAACGTGGTATAGAAGGAAAAATAACAGCTATTAAGTTTGTGCGTGAAAACAATATTCCATTTTTAGGAATTTGTTTAGGCATGCAAATGGCAGTTATAGAGTTTGCTAGAAATGTGTTAAACATTGAAGATGCAAATTCTACCGAAATGGACGAGAATACAAAGAACCCTGTCATTGATTTAATGGAAGATCAAAAAACAATAACAGACAAAGGAGGAACTATGCGTTTAGGAGCATGGGCTTGCGATTTAAAAACAGGTAGTAAAGTACGTGATATATATAAGGTAGAAAGTATTAAAGAGCGTCACAGACATCGTTATGAGTTTAATAGTGAATTTAAAGAGCAAATGGAAACTGCAGGTTTGTTAGCAACTGGTTTAAATCCAGATACAGACTTGGTAGAGATAGTAGAGATTCCAGATCATCCTTGGTTTGTAGCTGTTCAGTATCACCCAGAATATAAAAGTACAGTGGCGAATCCACATCCGTTATTTGTAGCGTTTGTTAAGGCAGCATTGAGCTCTAAAAAGAAGTAAGCTAATGCCAGAATGTCACAAAATTAAAATTGGATACATTTTTGACATAAGCATAACAATATATATTTAAAAAGACCTGTTAGGTTTACAAGACTTGACAGGTCTAAAATTTGAAATACATGGAAGAAAAGAAATTAGACATTAATTCGATAATAGGGTTTGTACTTATTTTCGGAATTTTAGCTTATATGCTTTGGCAAAACCAGCCAACACCAGAAGAACTTGAGGCGCAAGAAAAAGCAAAACAGGAACAGGTTGAGGCAGAACAAAAAAGTAAAGCTCAAGAGCAAACAAAAGTTGTAACTGCCAATGATTTTGTAGTTGGCTCGCAAGTCGATTCTCTTCAACAAATTAAACTACAAAATAAATTAGGTGCTTTTGCTTATTCAGCAATTCACTCAACTAATAAAGAAACGGTCGTTGAAAGTGATTTATTGGCTTTAAAATTTAGTAATAAAGGAGGTTACCTTTCTGAAGTAAAATTAAAACAGTTTGTAAATTACGATTCGGTGCCAATTTATTTAATAAAAGATAATAATGCGTCTTTCAATATTAATTTTGGAACTTCGGATAGCCGAATTTTAAATACTAAAGATTTACCATTTATACCAACTGTTACTAAAAACGGAGATATTACTATAATTTCTATGAAGTTAAAAGCTTCAGAAACTAAGTTCTTAGAATTCCGTTATGAGTTAAAAGAAGGTGATTATATGATGGGATTCACCGTGCGTTCTCAAGGATTAGGAGATGTTATAAATCAATCTCAAGCTATTAATTTAGATTGGAACCTTAAAGGATATCGTCATGCAAAAAGTATTTCTTATGAAAATAGATACACAGATATACATTACGATCATGAAAATGGAAAAGCTGATTATACAGGCGCAAGAGATGCAGATGAAGAACTAGAAGATGTGTCTTGGATAGGGTTTAAACAACATTTCTTTTCATCTGTATTATTAACTGATTCGCCATTTAAAACAGCAAATATAAAAGCTGAGAATTTAGTAAAAGATGAAGATGTTGATACACTTTATACTAAGAATTTTGAAGCTACAATACCTTTGCAATTACAAGGTGGAGAAATTAATCAATCAATGGATTTGTATTATGGACCTAACGAATACAAAACATTGCATGCTTATAATAGAAATTTAGATGAAATTGTACCATTTGGTTGGGGTATTTTTGGTCTTATTAACCGCTATCTATTTATGCCGTTTTTCGCATTTTTAGGAGGCTTTTTACCTTACGGAATTGCTATTATAGTTATGACAATTTCTATAAAACTGTTAATGTCTTTTGTACAATATAAGCAGTTTTTATCACAAGCAAAACTTAAAATTCTAAAACCAGAATTAGATGCCATTCGTGAAAAGCATAAAAACAATAAAATGAAAGCGCAACAAGAAACAATGGCGTTGCAAACTAAAGCAGGAGCAAGCCCAATGGCAGGATGTTTGCCAGCTTTAATTCAGTTGCCAGTGTTTTATGCATTATTCCAATTTTTTCCATCGGCTTTTGATTTAAGACAAAAAAGCTTCTTGTGGGCAGATGATTTATCTTCATATGATACTATTTATGAATTCCCTCCAGGGTGGAGTATTCCATTTTACGGAGACCACGTAAGTTTGTTCCCGTTATTAGCGTCTATTGCAATTTTCTTCTATATGCGTTTAACAACAGGACAAAATATGCAAGCACAACCACAACAAGAAGGGATGCCAGATATGGGTAAAATGATGAAGTATATGATGTACTTCTCTCCAATAATGATGTTGTTTTTCTTTAATAACTACGCATCAGGATTAAGTTTGTATTACTTTATTTCAAACTTAATTAGTATCGGAATTATTTTAGTTATTAAGAATTATATTCTTGATGAAGATAAAATTCATGCTCAAATTCAAGAGAAAAAGAAACAGCCTAAAAAGCAGAATAAGTTTCAAAAGAAAATGGCTGAAATGATGGAGCAGGCAGAGCAGCAAAAGCAAGCACAAAAAAAACGTAAATAATTACGATTGCATATTAAAAAAAAAGCTGTCATTAATTATAATGGCAGCTTTTTTTTATATACAATTTGAAAATAATATTTTCGTTTATATTTTACTATTTTATATCAATTCTATTTTAATATTATGAAGTTTATAGCTTTTAGTTTTCAGTTATTATTCACTACTATAATTACTGCTCAAAGTATTAATCAATTTGATGCAGAAGGAAAACGAGATGGTGTTTGGAAAAAAACATTTGATAATACGAAAGTATTAAGATATGAAGGTGCCTTTTTCCATGGAAAAGAAGTGGGGTTATTTAAGTTTTACAAGAACGTAAATGGTAAAGCTGTTTTGGCTGCTACCAGACAATTTAATGAAAGTAATACTATAGTTGATGCAAAGTTTTATTCATCTAAAGGAAAGCTTATTAGTGAAGGGCAAATGGATGATAAAATATATATTGGTACTTGGAAATATTATCAAAAAAACTCAGATGCCTTATTAATTTTAGAGCATTATGATAATTTTGGCAAACTTGATGGAGAGCGTTTTGTGTATTATAAAAACGGACAAATAGCAGAGAAACAGTTTTATAAAGCAGGAAAATTAGAAGGCGAATCATTTTTGTATTCAGAAGAAAACAAGGTTTTAAAATCCTTTGTTTATGTTAATGGTGAGTTACACGGTATATCTAAATATTATAGTCCTGATGGAGGTTTATTAGTAGAAGGCAATTATAAAAGAGGTAAAAAAGATGGCGTTTGGAAATATTATGAAAATGGTGTTTTAAAAGAAGAAAAAGATTTTACCTATAAACCTAAATATAAAAAGAAAACTCCTTAATAATTTAAGGAGCCTTCTTTTTCATAAACAATTTTTAATGAGTATTAATAATTGTCTACAATTATAAAAAACCAAACAAATTTAATTTATTAATTAGCAGCAGGTAATAAAACTTGATCAATTACGTGTACTACACCATTTGTTGCCAATACATTTAATAAGCTACCAACTAATCCAGCAGGAGGATTTGTTCCTGCAGCATCTTGAATTGTTAAAGTATCTAAATCTATTACTACATTTTGTCCATTTAGCATGGGAGCTTGTAAATCATCTGTTAAATCTGTAGAAAATATATATGCATTTGGCTCAACAACATGGTGCGTTAATATGCCAGCTACTGCTGTTGGGTCAGTATCGTTTATAACAGCCTCAGTTAAACCAGCAGCTATAAAAGCGGCATCAGTTGGTGCAAATACTGTGTATGGACCATCTCCAGAAAAGAAATTAGCTAAACCTGCTCTTCCTAAAGCGGCAGCTAATAATGTAAATTCTCCAGGTGTACCAGAAGCAAATCCAGCAACAATTTCATTTATAGTTTGAGTTGGTGGTACTAATGTTCTATCAATTACATGTACAATCCCGTTTGAACCAGGTATGTTTGTTGCTACTACAGTTGTAGTTCCGTTTATTGAAACTGCACCTCCTGCATTAGTAACATAAATATTCCCTCCTAAAGTTTGTACTTCAGCAGCAGCAATACCTGAGACAGGTAGCATATCTTTCATAACTGTTCCATCAACTACGTGGTAAGCCAATACAGCATCTACAATGTCTGCTACGGCTGATAAATCGGTAATTCCAGCAGCAGTAAAAGCATCATTAGTTGGAGCAAATAAAGTTAAACCATTATCATTCGGCCCGTTACTTAATAAAAGTTCTAATATACTAGGGTCAGCAGCTTGTACAGCAGCTATTAAAGTTGTAAAATCTTTATTAAAATAAGCAGGAGCGACTATAGTACCAACAATTGGTAGAATAGATGGTGGAACCATAACACTATCAATTATATGTACTACACCATTTGTGCCTATGGCATCAACCAAAATTACTTGAGCATTAGCTATAGAAACACCATTACTGTCTGCAACTACATCAGCATTTTCTCCGTTAGCCATTGTTATTGTGCCACTTGTTACAGCACTTGCTTCAAGAGCTGCAGATGCAAAAACATGATATTGTAAAACGTTTTTAAGTACATCTTCTGGAATATCATTAATATCGGTTTGACCAAGAGCTGTTAGTAAATCATCAAAGGCATCGTTATTTGGTGCAAAAACTGTAAAATTACCATCACCACTTAGTAAAGTTATTAAATCAGGATAGTTTGTTAGAGCTGCTTCCAGTTTAGATAATTGCGGAGTTGCTTGTGCTAACTCTACAATGTTGTTAGTTGGTATAAATTCGATAATATCATCGTCATCATTACATGATGTTAACATGATTAATCCAATTAAAAGGATAGATAATTTTTTAAAATTTTTCATAATATTTTTATTTAGCTTTAATATTGTTTAACAAAAATATAAAATAATTAAACAAAAAACCAAATATTGTTTAATTATTTTTTAAAAAAAATCAACAAAATAAATTTTTGTTGATTTTAAAGAACGGATTTTTCATTAACAAACAAATCAATTATATGTATATTTGCATCTTAATTTTTCATGATGAAACGAGTTATTATTGGTCTTTCAGGAGGTGTAGATTCTAGTGTTGCAGCATATTTGTTACAGCAGCAAGGATATGAAGTTATAGGTTTGTTTATGAAAAACTGGCATGATGACTCTGTTACTATTTCTAATGAGTGTCCATGGTTAGATGATAGTAACGATGCTATGTTGGTGGCTGAAAAATTAGGAATCCCTTTTCAAACGGTAGATTTAAGTGAGCAATATAAGGAGCGTATAGTAGATTATATGTTTAATGAATATGAAAAGGGGAGAACACCTAACCCTGATGTGCTTTGTAATAGAGAGATAAAGTTTGATGTCTTTATGAAAATTGCCTTAGAGCTTGGAGCAGATTATGTTGCGACAGGGCATTATTGCAGGAAGGGAACGATTCAAAAGGACGGAAATGAAACATATCAATTATTAGCAGGTGTTGATGATAATAAGGATCAATCTTATTTTTTATGTCAGTTGTCACAAGAACAATTAGCTAAGTCGTTATTTCCTATTGGTGAGTTAACAAAACCCGAAGTTCGTGAAATAGCTATGGAACTAGATTTAGTTACCGCAGAAAAGAAAGATTCTCAAGGACTTTGTTTTATTGGTAAGGTGAAATTACCTGATTTTCTTCAGCAGCAATTAAAGCCAAAACAAGGTATTATCGTTGAAATACCTAGTGATATAGATGTTTATAATCAAGACGAACCTCAATTTGATTCAGAAGAAGAAAAATTAAAATACTTATCACGTAAAATTGATTACAATGTAGATTTAGGAAAAGTAGTTGGTAAACATCAAGGGGCGCATTATTTTACAAAAGGACAACGAAAAGGGTTGGCTGTTGGTGGTACTATTGAACCATTATTTGTTATTGATACCGATGTAAAAGAAAATGTTATTTATACAGGTCAAGGAAAAAATCATCCAGGTTTATATAAAAAAGCCTTGTTTATAACCAATGAAGAATTGCATTGGGTGCGTACAGATTTAGCTTTAAATAGTAATGAAACAATGCCCGTTACGGCAAGAATTCGTTATAGACAAACTTTAGAAAAAGCAACGTTACATAAAGTTGAAAGTGGTTTGTATATTGAATTTGAAAATGTTCAATCTGCTATAACAGAAGGGCAATTTGCAGCTTGGTATTTAGAAGATGAGTTAGTAGGTTCGGGAGTAATTTCATAACTTGCAATAACTTAAATTTATTTTAATGAAAGGGAATTTGTTTCTTTTATTTGTGTTATGTTTTCAATTTGCACTTTTAGCTCAACAAGATGCATGGGTTTATTTTTCAGATAAGCAGAATGTAGCTACATCTATAGCTAACCCTATTTCTATTTTATCTCAAAAAGCTATTGATAGAAAAGCATTATATGGCGTTATTATTGATGAACGCGATGTTCCTGTAAATGAATCTTATATATATCAGTTAAAAATAACTAAAGGAATTACTGTATTAGCTAAATCAAAGTGGTTTAATGCTATTCATGTTAGAGGATTAGAGGCGGATATAAATGCGCTTGCAAGTTTAAGTTTTGTAAATTATATTGATTTTGCTGATAAAAATTTAAATACATCTAAACAGGTTAAGCAAAAAAAGGAATCTAAATTTCAAGAAACTTTTACGGTCTTTAATTATGGGAATACTGCTAATCAAATTGAAATGTTTAATGGCGATCAATTGCATCTTATAGATTATACAGGAACAGGAATGACAGTTGCAGTTTTAGATTCAGGTTTTCCAAATGTGAATATAATGTCTTCTTTTCAGAGGTTAAGAAATTCAGGTCTTATATTGGGGAATTATGATTTTGTAAATAGAGAGGAGGATGTATTTGCAAACACCAAAGATAATCATGGTACATGGGTATTAAGTACTATGGCTGGTTATGTAGAAAATGAATATGTAGGTACGGCTCCAGATGCATCTTATTATTTGTTTATAACAGAAGATGTTCTTAATGAAAACCCCGTAGAAGAAAGTTATTGGGTTGAAGCAGTTGAAAGAGCAGATAGTTTAGGAGTTGATGTAATAAATACATCTTTAGGATATGGTAGCTTTTATGACAATGCTAATTATAACTATAATGTTTCTGATTATGATGGGCAATCAATATATATGACAAAAGCTGCTAATATTGCCTTTGAGAAAGGGATGTTATTAGTTGTGTCAGCAGGTAATGAAGGGAGCTTAGGTGTTAATAGTCCTGCAGATTCTCCAAATGTACTATCAATTGGAGCTGTAAATTCTACTGGACGCTATGCTTCTTTTAGTTCAGAAGGAAGTGCAATACAGCCTACTCAAAAACCAGATGTTGCTGCTCAAGGACAAGCGAGTTACGTAATTAACCCAAATGATGTAATTGGAACGCTTAATGGTACTTCGTTCAGTTCTCCAATTATTGCTGGTGGCATAACATGCTTATGGCAGGCTTTGCCTAATAAAACCAATGCAGAAATCATGCAATTAGTCAGAGAATCTGCTTCCCAATACAATAATCCTGATTATTTTTTAGGTTATGGTATTCCAGATTTACAATTAGCTCTAAATACAGCACTATCTGTTAATGATGTTAAAGGAGGTGGTGATTTAAGAGTTTATCCAAATCCAACCACAGGAAAAATATTTTTTAAATTTCCTGATAGAGAAGAAGAGTTATCTGTTTCTGTTTATGATATTTTAGGAAAGGAAGTAAAGGAAGTAGTTCTTACAACTGTTTCTAATCAAATAGATTTGTCATCATTACCTAGAGGTATCTATCTTTCAAAAATTGAATCCAAAAAATTCTCTAAAACAATAAAGCTTGTTAAAAATTAAATGACTAATAAAATTACAACACTATTTAATATAAAGTATCCCATTGTTCAGGCAGGTATGGTTTGGAATAGTGGATGGAGATTAGCTTCGGCATCTAGTAATTCGGGAATATTGGGTTTAATTGGAGCAGGTTCTATGTATCCTGAAGTTTTAAGAGAACATATACAAAAATGCAAAAAAGCTACTGATAAGCCTTTTGGTGTTAACGTACCTATGTTATATCCTAATATCCAAGAAATTATGGATATTATTATTGAAGAAGGGATTAAAATTGTTTTCACTTCTGCTGGAAATCCTAAAACTTGGACGTCTTGGTTGCAAGAACGTTGTGTTACTGTTGTTCATGTGGTGAGCAGTGTCAAGTTTGCATTAAAAGCACAAGAAGCAGGTGTAGATGCTATAGTAGCTGAAGGTTTTGAAGCTGGTGGTCATAATGGACGAGATGAAACCACTACGCTGACACTTATACCAATGGTAAGAGAGCAAATTATAATTCCTTTAATAGCTGCAGGTGGTATTGCAACAGGAAGAGCTATGTTAGCTTGTATGGTTTTGGGTGCCGATGGCGTACAAATTGGAAGTAGGTTTGTAGCAAGTGAAGAAAGCTCTGCGCATCAGGCTTTTAAAAAAGTTGTTATAGATGCAAAAGAAGGCGATACCCAGTTAACTTTGAAAGAATTAGCGCCTGTACGTTTAATTAAGAATAAGTTTTATAATGATGTTCAGCAACTTTATAAAGCAGGTGCAACACCAGAGCAACTTAAACAATTATTGGGACGAGCACGTGCTAAAAAGGGAATGTTTGAAGGTGATTTAGATGAAGGAGAATTGGAAATCGGTCAAATTTCTGGGTTAATACATAATATAAAACCTGTTGCTCAAATTGTTGATGATATAATTAAAGAGTTTGAATATGTAAAAAAAAATCACTTAGCTTTTTAAGTTTAATTATAAATTTAAAAGTAAAAAATGTTAAATATGAAATTTTTTTTTAAAAGACTATTAGTTTATTTTAATTTTTCAGTCAAAAAAAAAATTAATAATAATTATTTCAAAGTTCCTATTTTATCAGGTCTAGGAGTCTCCAATTTGTTCTTACAGGAATTGTGGATGATTGAATTACTTGGCAGAATAGTTAATATTGGTGTAGTTAAGTTTGTAGATATAGGTGCTAATATTGGTCAAACACTTTTAAAAGTAAAGAGTGTCGATAGAGAAATTGAATACATTGGTTTTGAACCAAATCAAAATTGTATATATTATTTAAGAAAACTTATTAATAAAAATTTATTTAAAAATGTTATTTTAATTCCTGTTGGGATTTCTACAGAAACAACATTAGAAGAATTAAATTTTTATAGTGTAAGTGATACTGATCCTTCAGCTTCTATAATAAAAGACTTTAGAAAAACGAGTGTTGTAAAAAAAGAATATATCTCTTTATTCAACGTAATTGATTTAAAAACAATTATTAATTTTAATGAGACGTCAATTATAAAAATTGATGTTGAAGGATCTGAATTAGAAGTTCTTGAAAGTTTTTTTGAAATTATAAAGAAAAATAATCCATTAATATTAATAGAAATATTACCGATTTATTCTGAAAAACAAAATCCGAACAGGCTTAAAAGACAAAATAAAATTGAAGAAATTCTAAAGGATTTAAAATATTCTATATTTAGAATTAATAAAAGTAAAAACAAACTTTTAGGAATAACTCAAGTTGATGATATTGGAATTCACTCTAATTTAAATCATTGTGATTATATATTTGTGCCCAGTACAAAAAGATCTAAATTTTCAGGTTGTTTTAAATCATAATTACTTGTTAAAATTTAATTTAATAAAAAAAGAAGGAAATTACTTTCCTCCTTTTTAATATCGAAACGATAAACTTTAATATTTAAAATCCCTTAATAAATGAAAAGTTAAATGTTTCTATATGTGGTATATACCTTTTTTAAGACTGTTTTTTTTAAGCTGAACAAATATAAGAAAAAACTGTTGTTTTTGTTGGAGCAAGTTATTCTAAGTTATTAACAATTAAAAGATTAAATAGAAGTTAAAAGCTTATTTATAAATTATAAAATGCAAAGTTTTAAAGTTATTTTTGCCAAATGCAATTAACTGATTATACAAAAGAATTTAAATACAATTGGCAACTAGCCGCACCTGTTATGTTAGGTATGCTTGGGCATACTTTTGTTAGTTTTATTGATAATATAATGGTTGGTCAATTAGGAACAGCCGAACTAGCAGCAGTATCATTGGGTAACAGTTTTATGTTTATAGCCATGTCTTTAGGAATTGGTTTTTCAACAGCTATAACACCTTTAATAGCAGAAGCAGATGGCGCTCAGGATTTTGTAAAGGGTAAATCGTTTTTTAAACACGGGTTGTTTTTATGCACTGTTTTAGGTGTGTTATTGTTTTTGTTAGTGTTTTTTGCAAAACCTATTATGTACTTAATGAAACAGCCTTTAGAGGTTGTAGAATTAGCAATTCCGTATTTAGATTTGGTAGCATTTTCGTTAATTCCTTTAATCATTTTTCAAGGTTTTAAACAGTTTAGTGATGGATTGTCTATGACACGCTATCCTATGTATGCTACTATTTTAGGGAATATTATAAACATATTTTTAAATTATTTATTGATTTTTGGGAAATTCGGATTTCCAGAATTGGGTATTGTAGGAGCTGCTTACGGCACCTTGGCATCAAGAATAATAATGGTTTGGCACTTATGGTTTTTGTTAAAACGTAAAGAAAAATCGAAAGCTTATGTTACCAATATTAAGTTTTTTGTTTTAGATAAATTACAGCTTAAAAAATTACTTAATTTTGGAGCACCTAGTGCGATGCAAATGTTTTTTGAAGTGGCCATTTTTACAGCTGCCATATGGTTAAGTGGTTTGCTTGGTAAAAACCCACAGGCAGCAAACCAAATAGCCTTAAACTTGTCTTCTATGACTTTTATGGTAGCTATGGGTTTAAGTGTTGCATCTATGGTTAGAGTAGGAAACCAAAAAGGATTGAAAAACTATGTTGAGCTAAGGCGTATTGCCTTTTCTATTTTCCTTTTGGGGATTATATTAGCGACTTGTTTTGCAATTTTATTTTTTGCATTTCATGAGTATTTACCAAAAGTGTATGTAGATTTTGATGATGCTGAAAATTTATTAGATAATACAGAAGTAGTAAGTATAGCTTCTAAACTATTAATTGCAGCAGCTATTTTTCAAATAAGTGATAGTATACAAGTATTGGTTTTAGGTGCTTTACGTGGTTTGCAAGATGTAAAAATACCAACCGTAATTACTTTTGTTTCTTATTGGCTTATTGGTTTTCCTATAAGTTGGTTTTTAGGAAAAGAAGATGCTTATGGTAGCTTTGGTATTTGGTTAGGTTTGCTTTCTGGTTTAACAACTGCCGCTATTTTATTGTATATTCGATTTAATTATTTAACTAAAAAGTTAATTTTGTCAAACAATTAAAAAATAAAAATGACACTCCCAAAATTTATATTAGGCGATAACACCGAATACCCAAATGCTATTTTTGTTATTCACACCGAATTTCCTAGATTTATTATTAATCTTGAAGACGATGAAGTAGAATGGTTTGAAGATTTTAATGATGAAGATCAAGAAGAACTTGAAAAAGAAACTGAAAATGCTATAAAATTGGCTACCGATTTTTATGATAATGAAATCGCTAAATACGATGAATAAATTGCGTTAGGGTTTATCTATAGGTTTATAGGAGAGTACCTAAAAATAAATTAATAAATGATAGAAGAACTTTTAAAATACGATACCGAACTTTTTTTATTTTTAAATAATTTAGGATCTGAAACTTGGGATGGACTCTGGCTTGTAATTACAGATAAACTTACCTTTATTCCTTTGTATGCCTTGTTGTTATTTTTGCTGTATAAAAAATACGGATTAAAATCGTTATTAGTTTTTGTTATAACAGTGGCATTAATGATAACTTTTACAGACCAGATTACCAATGTTTTTAAGCGTGGTTTTCAACGTCTTAGACCTTGTGGTAATACAGATATAATAGATCAGATGCGTTTTATTGCAGTGCGGTGTGGAAAGTATGGTTTCTTTTCTGGGCATTCGTCTAATTCTATGGCAGCTGCTGTTTTTGCTGGTTTAATGTTAAAGCCTTATTATAAAAACTTAATATTTATTTTATTATTTTGGAGTGCTGTTGTTGCCTATAGTAGAATTTATGTAGGAGTGCATTATCCTTTAGATATTCTTTGTGGATTAACGTTTGGAGCTATTTCTGGATTTCTATTTTATAAATTGGGGACTTATTTATTAAACAGATTTGTTAAGCAATAACTTGTAGCGCTTTATTTAAAATAGATATATTAATAGTGTTGTTGTTAATGCTATAAGATTCTCCGTCTATTTGTGTTTGAAATTTTATATTGTTTTTTTGCGATATTTTAATTTGTTTAGTTTGAAGATATTGAACGTCTTTGAGTAAGTTTTGTTTTTTTAAGAGCATTAAAAAACTAAGTAATAAAATTTTAAAAAGATTTGTTTTTGGTATTATTAAAACATCTAATAATCCATCTTGTAAAGACGCCTTAGGTGTTAAACTAATATTATACCCTAATTCGTTTGAGTTTGAGATAAAAACCATAAATGGCTTTATATTAAAATGCTTATTGTTTATTTCAATATTAGTTTCATGAAAACTGTTGGCATTTTTCAATGATTTAAAGAATGCTTTTATATAAGTAGAGAGATTTCTAGTTTTATAGGTTTCATAATGTTTTATAACTTGGGCATCGAATCCTATACCACAATTGCTGAAAAAATAAGAGTTATTAATAAAACCTGTATCTACTCTTTTTATGGTTTCAGTTTTAATTAGCGCTATTGCTTTATTTATGCATTTAGGAATATTTAGGTTAGACGCTAAGCCATTACCTGAGCCAATAGGAATAATGCCTAAAATTATATTTGTGTTTACAAGGCACCTAGCTACTTCGTTTATGGTGCCATCTCCTCCGCAAGCTACAACAATATTAGCGCCTTCATTAATAGACTCTTTTGTGAGTGTTGTGGCGTGTTTTTTGAATTTAGATTGTTTTATAACTAATGTATAATCCTTGGCGTTAAATTGTTTTTGGAGTAAAGTTTTATTTATTTTCTTATTACCAGAACCAGCAATGGGATTAACAATAAAATGGATGTTCTTCAAATAATTATTGTTTTAGTTTAAGGCCATTATTTCGGTATAGATAATCTGCTACTTGATAATATGATATGGTTTCTTCTAAAAAATCGGTTTCTAAAGGAATTTCTTTTAAACTATTATCTGTTTTGTCCCAAGTGTATAAATCAGTTTTTTGCTGATCTCCCAGAACCATCAATTTGTTATCTTTTAATAAACCAACTTTTCTGTAATTTCCAATAAAAGTTCTTCCTTCATTTTTTTCTTCTAAAATATTTTTTCCGAAAAAATTGCTAGAATAATTCCAATGTAACATGGAGAATAGTGTAGGAAATAAATCTATTTGAGAGCATAATTTGTCTATTTTTTCATGTTTTGTATTAGGAACATTAAAGATGAAAGCAGGAACATGATAATTTTGAACATCTAAAGTCCAACTTCCTGCACTACTAGCACAATGGTCTGACATTATTATGAAAATAGTGTTTTTGTACCAAGGTTTATTTTTTACTTTTTTTATAAATTCACCAATAGCATAATCTGTATATTTAACCGAACCATGCCTACCAGCTCCTGACGGTACATCTATTTTGTTTTCAGGGTACGTATAAGGTCTATGATTAGACGTAGTCATTACAAAATCGAAAAAGGGTTTACCTTCAATTGATGCTTTATCAGCTTCACTTATAACTTTATTATAAATATCGGTATCACAAACACCCCAAGCATTTTCAAATGTTACTTCGATATCTTCTATATTTGTGCGTTTTGTTTTTATATTAGAGTCTAATAAAAAACCACGTCCTCTATCAATAATGTTGAATCCACTAGTACCGAAAAAGGAGTTCATGTTATCAAAATAACCGTCACCTCCATAAAAAAAGTTGCGCTCATATCCTTGCTCTTTAAAAACTTCTCCAATTGTAAAAAGATTTTGACTATTATCTCTTTTTAAAATACTTCTTCCTGGAGTTGGAGGAATAGAAAGTGTTATAGCTTCCATACCACGAACAGTTCTTGTGCCAGTAGCAAAAAGATTAGTAAAAAATATACTATTATTAGCTAAAGAGTCTAAAACTGGTGTAATGTTTTGTTTGCTACCAAAGGTTTTAAGAAATGCGCCACTTAAACTTTCAACACAGATAAAAATGACGTTTGGTTTTTGAATTTCATTAATACTATCAGAATTCTTTATATTTCTAATAATTTCATGTTTTGTTTCATTTATATATGAATCATTAGTAGTTTTAATTTTATTTTTTACTACTCTAAAAGCTTTGTCATTATCAATAGTTTTGTAAAATTCTGTAAACGGGAATTCACTACTTCTAAACGCGGCAAAAAAAGAATAAATACCTGTTTTAGAAATTTCATTATTGTATCTGTTTTTAAATAGTTCAGCATCTTTATTATTAATAAATAAAGCAAAAACGGAAGCTATAATTATTAAAAAAATAGAAGGTGCTAATTTTGTTTTAAAAGGAGTGGTACTAGTAAACGTTTCTTTAAAAATACCTTTCTTTTTGATTGCTATAATGATTCCAAAAAGGATTAATAATATAAGTCCTATGAGTAAGGGCAAAGGATAAGATTCGTTAATGTTATTTACTACCTCATAAGTGTAAAGTAAGTAATCTACAGCAATGAAGTTGAATCTGCGTTTAAATTCTTCCCAAAAAGTAATTTCTGCAAAAAAGGAAAATAAAAATATAATTAGGCCTAAGGAAAATCCAAAATACGTTATTATTCTATCAAATAAAGTACCATATATTTTACTGGGGATGAGTAATAAATATATAATATATGGTATAGCGAAAAACGAAACGGTTCCAATATCGAATAAAAAGCCAATAGCAAAAGCACTTATTAATTTTAAAACAGAAGTATCAATTTCAGAGAAATTCCAGATTAAAAAAACTAATCTTACCAAAAAAGATAGTGTTATAAATATTGAAATGAATGTTTTTAGTAGAGAAAAACGTTTAGGAAAAAGAGTTAGTTTCATTATTGTAAATTAGTGAATTACTTTAAAGGAACAGATACTTTAATATCATCCCACGCCATAGTTAAAAACAATTTGTCTGTAGAATTGTCAAATGCAATTGTAAATTGTTCAACATCGTGGTTTAATTTTTCAACAGGTATATCGGCGTTTAAAACATCATAATTAGGGTCCCACATAGGTTTCATTTCGGAATCTACACCCCAAGAGTATTGTTTAGAATTAAATATAACGGTCCAAACAGAGTCTTTAGGTACCGTCCATAACGTGTATTTTCCAGGAGCTAATTGCAAGCCTGCAATTTCTAAAGGTTTATTGGTTTCAAAAGTGGTTGCTTCATTTGCACCAGTTCGCCATACTTTATTAAAAGGTACTAAGGCTCCAAATACTTCACGTCCTTTTTTATAAGGTCTATTGTAAAACACTTTAAGTTTTAAATCATTTAGTTCAAATTTTACCGTATCCTTAGGACTTAATCTTTTTTCGAAAATATTTTCAACAAAAGTGGAGTATAAAAATAAACCAAGTGCAATAAAAGATAAGATGATTAAAAGGCGTTTTAAAAAGGTGTTCATGTAAATGATTTAATTTAAGGTATAAAGATACTTTAAAATGTAATAATTAATAAAATTGAAACGTACATTTCTTTAATTTTGTTATAAGTCATTAAAAAAAAATATTTTTTTGCAACACTACAATTTTTTAATCGTCTTTATAATGAACTAACTAATAACCAAAAGTAAAACCGAGTATGTTTCAAGTTGACATTATTGAAAAATGTAAACAGAACAACCGAAAAGCACAAGTGCAGTTATACAACCAGTACTGCGACGGTATGTATGTTGTTGCTAAACGGTTTTTAAAAGATACTCATGATGCTGAAGATGTGGTGCAAGAAGCTTTTATAAAGGCTTTTACCAAATTACATCAATATAAAGCAGAAGTTACCTTTGGAGCTTGGTTAAAACGTATTGTTATTAATAAAAGTATCGATTTTTTAAAAACTAAAAAACAACTTGTTGAATTAGAAGAGGTGCACCTTAAAGTAATCGATAATGATAATAATGACAAATGGTTAGTAGATGATGAAATTACATTAAACGATGTAAAAAAGGCTATTAATAAATTACCAGAAAAATATCAATATGTGGTGATGCTTTATTTAATTGAAGGCTACGATCATCAAGAAATTTCAGAAATATTGAATATTTCTACAGTTGCATCTCGAACGCAATTATCTAGAGGAAGAACGAAATTACAAGAACTCTTAACACTTAAAAAAAATGGCACAAGATATTAGAGACTTATTTAAAGATGATAAAGTAACACATGAAGTTATGCCAGAAAATCATCAAGACCGATTTCTTGAAAAGTTAAATAAAGCTTTACCAAACGAAGTTAAAAATAAACCATTTAATTGGATGCGTATTGCAGCTAGCATTGTTTTGTTTTTAGGGTTAGGTTTTGGTGCTTATCATTATTTTCAGCCTCATATAGGAAATCCTCCATCAGTTGTATCAACCAATACTGTTGAAGCAAAAACACTGGGAGATGTGTCTCCTGGATTGAAGAAAGTGGAAGATTATTATTTAGCGAGCATCAATTTAGAATTGTCTAAAATGAAATATACACCAGAAACTAAAGATGTTTTTGATGGCTATTTACAGCAGTTAAATGAGTTAGATGAAGAGTACAAACGTTTATCACTTGAATTAACGGAGTCTGGACCAACGGAGTTGACTATTAATGCATTGATAGATAATTTAAAATTTCGTTTAAATCTTCTATATCGTTTAAGATCACAATTAAAAGAATTTAATACTTCGGAAACCAATGTTGAAGAAGTAAAACAAACGAGTTAAAAAATCAAAAAATGAACAAATCAATTATAAAAATCAAATTATTTATTTTAAGTTTTTTTGTTGCAGCAAGTATTTTTGCTCAACAAAAGTTAACTAAAGTATCGCAAACAATTAATGTTAATAAAGATGTAACAATCGATTTAAATACTAGCTATACCAATATTGTTTTTGATACTTGGAATAAGGGAAGTGTTGAAATTGAAGCTTATATAGAGGGAGAAGGATTAAGTAAAGAAGAGTTAGAGGAAGCTTTAAAATCATGGAATGTTGATGTTGATGCTTCTATAGATAATGTGTCAATTTCTACTAAGTCAAATAACTCAAATTATGTATGGAATTATAATGTTAATCATGGTGATAGCGATGTGGTACATGCGGTTTTAGATGAATTAAAATTTGTAATGGCAGATATACCTGGGATGCCAGAAATGCCAGAACTTCCTGAGGTGCCAGAAATGCCAGCATTACCAGAATTGCCGGAGGGTGTTAATAATGTTCAATTTGATTACGAGGCTTATCAAAAAGATGGTGAGAAATATTTAGAAAAGTATACACAGCAATTTGAATCTACTTTTGGTAAAGATTATGCAGAACAAATGGAAGCTTGGGGAGAAAAATTTGGAAAAGAATGGGGAGAAAAATATGGTAAGCAAATGGAAGCTTGGGGAGAACGTTTTGCTGAACAAATGGAAAAGAGAGCTCAAAGAATTGAACATCAAGTTCAACGAGTGGAAAAACAACGAGAGCTTGCAGAGAAAAGTAGAGAGCGGGTAGTGGTAGTACGTAAAGAGCATGAGAAAAAAAGAGAGAAATTAGAAAGTAAACGTCGTGTTTTAGTCGAGAAAATGGTTAACCGAGAATCTGGTAATTCTAAAGTTAAAAAAACGATTAGAATTAAAATACCTAAAGATGCAAAGTTAAAAGTGAATGTGCGCCATGGCGAACTAGAATTTGCTTCAAACATAGATAATTTAAAAGCAGATGTATCATATACAAAGTTTACAGCATATAGCATTAATGGAAGTTCAACTTCCATTAATGCTTCTTATTCACCAATTCATGTAAACAATTGGAATTTAGGTGAATTAAATTTAAAGTATATTGAAAAGGCAGATTTAGATAATGTAAAGAATATGGTTTTGAATTCTAATTCTTCAAATGTTACTATTGGTAATTTGTCAGGAAATGCTATTATTGATGGTAGTATTGGTGATTTGAAGATTTTAAAAATTGACGATGCATTTACTAATTTAAATATCATCATTCAAAATAGTGATGTTGTTATTACGCTTCCAAAAGTGGATTATAATTTACAATATAAAGGAACGCGTTCTTGTTTCTCTCATCCTAAAAAATCTTCAAAAGACAATGTATCTTCATTTTCTAATAATAATTTAGAAAGTAATAAAATGATTGTTGTAAATGCTAAGTATAGTAATGTAGAGATGAAATAGTACTTATCTGAATTCTATTAATTTAAAACAAAAAAAACGCCTAAAAAGGCGCTTTCTTAATTTTTAAGTATATGCTTTTCTAGATTTAAAACTGATAACGAATACCTAAAGCGATATCGAAATCTAAATCATTATTATCGTATAGGTCATCTCCAAAGCCTATTTCTGGTCTAAAATCAAGTGATAATAATAAAGGAATATCAAAACTATACTCTATACCAATATCTCCAGCAGCAAAAACAAAGGTGTCAGAGATGTCTTTTCCTCCGGGATTGTCAAAGCTAAAAGACCCAATACCTCCACCAGCACCAACATACCAGTTAAAAGCTCCGTCAAGAGGCATAACCCATTGGTATAAGCCTGTAAGTTTAAAACCGTCATAGTTATTTCCGTCTCTCCAGCCCAAATCTAATTCTAATCTATTATCAGCTCCTAAAGCACGTTGATATGAGATTTCAGCTCCTAATCCATCACTATCACCTAATCGTAATCCAATAGCGTTATCTGCTATATCTTGTGCATTCGATGCAAATACAAATCCGAATACGGCAAAGGATAATAAAAATAATTTTTTCATAAATTTTAAAGTTTTAGTTTAATAATATCTACGATCGTTTTATTTAAAAAGACCATTTTTTTGTTCACCGAGTTATTTTACAAAAATAACGCCAAAATTGTATTTATATTTAACATCTCATTAGTTTTGTAAACTTATTTATTAAAATATGCCATTAAACACAGAGTTACAGGAGTTAAGAAAGAAATTATCTGGAGAATTATTTTTCGATGATTTAATAAAATCTTTATACGCTACTGATGCGTCTGTTTATAGAATGTTGCCATTAGCTGTTGCGTATCCAAAAAATAAAGAAGATATAAAAAAACTTATCCAGTTTGCTAAAACTCATAACACCTCATTAATTCCAAGAACAGCAGGTACATCGCTTGCAGGACAATGTGTTGGAAAAGGTATTGTGGTAGATGTTTCTAAATATTTTACAAATATTTTAGACTTTAATGAAGAAGCCAAAACAATAACAGTGCAACCAGGTGTTGTACGTGATGCGTTAAATAATTATTTAAAGCCTTACGGATTGTTTTTCGGACCCAATACGTCTACATCAAATAGATGTATGATTGGTGGAATGGTTGGTAATAATTCTTCTGGTACAACCTCTATTCAATATGGAGTTACAAGAGATAAGGTTGTAGAAATGCATACCATTTTAAGTGATGGGAGTGAGGCTGTGTTTGGTGAATTGTCTTCGGAAGTATTTCAACAAAAAACAAAAGAAACATCGTTAGAAGGACAAATTTATAAGACTATTTATTCTGAATTAGCTTCAGAAACGGTTCAAAATCAAATTATAGATAATTTTCCAAAGTCAGAAATTCACAGAAGAAACACCGGTTATGCTATTGATGAATTGATAAAATCGGATGTGTTTACTGAAACTACAGAAGGTTTTAATATGTGTAAATTACTTTCTGGTAGTGAAGGTACATTAGCATTTACAACGCAAATTACTTTAAAATTAGATGCGTTGCCACCAGAAGAATCTATTATGGTAGCTGCACATTTTGATAGTATTGAAGCTTGTTTGAATGCTGTTGAATTAACCATGAAACACGATTTGTACAATTGTGAAATGATGGATAAAACCATTTTAGATTGTACAAAACATAATAAAACACAAGAAGAAAATAGAAGTTTTATAGAAGGCGATCCGCAAGCTATTTTAATGTGCGAAGTGCGATCAAACACCAAGGAAGCCGTTTTTGAGTTAGCTGATACATTAGAAAAAGCGATTAAAGATTCAGGATTGAGTTATGCGTATCCTAAATTGATAGGGAATAATGTAAATAAAGCTAATAATTTAAGAAGCGCAGGTTTAGGATTGTTAGGAAATATGATTGGCGATAGAAAGTCGGCCGCCTGTATTGAAGATACAGCGGTGGCTTTACCAGACTTAGCAAATTATATTTCAGAGTTTTCTAAGTTAATGAAAGCGTATAAGCAAGATGCTATTTATTATGCACACGCAGGTGCTGGCGAATTACATTTGCGACCTATTTTAAATCTTAAAAAGGCTGAAGATGTTGTTTTGTTCAGAAAAATAACAACAGATGTAGCGCATTTAGTGAAGAAATATAACGGTTCTATGAGTGGCGAACATGGTGATGGTATTGTGCGTGCTGAATTTATTCCGCTAATGATTGGGGAAGCGAATTATGAAATTGTAAAGCGTATAAAAGCTGTTTTTGATGTCGACAATATATTTAACCCAGGGAAGATTGTTGATGCATTTCCAATGGATAAATCGTTGCGTTATGAAATAGATAGAGTAGAACCCGAAATAGAAACGCTTCTCGATTTTTCAGCTTCTCAGGGTATTCTAAGAGAAACCGAAAAATGTAATGGTTCTGGTGACTGTAGAAAATTACCAGAGTTTGGTGGTACCATGTGTCCGAGTTACAGAGCTACCAGAAATGAAAAAGATACTACACGAGCAAGAGCGAATGCTTTGCGTGAATTTTTAACAAATTCAGATCAAGAAAATAAGTTTAACCATAAAGAATTAAAAATGGTTTTCGATTTATGCTTAAGTTGTAAAGCCTGCGCAAGCGAGTGCCCAAGTAGTGTAGATGTGGCAAGTTTAAAAGCAGAGTTTTTATATCAATATCAAAAAGAAAATGGCGTATCGTTACGTACTAAATTGTTCGCCTATAATAATAAATTAAACGATTTTGGAAGTCAGTTTCCTAAGCTTACAAACTTTGTGTTTTCTAACAAAATAACGTCTTCTGTTTTAAAGAAATCGTTGTCTGTTGCTAAAGAAAGAAGTTTGCCTTTGATTTCAAATAAAAGTTTAAATAAACAATTTCAATTATTTGAAAATAAAATAGATATAAAAAATAAAATAAAGACAATCTATTTTTTTAATGATGAGTTTTTAAATCATTTAGATGCTTCAATTGGCATGGATGCTATTCAACTTTTAACGGCTTTAAATTATGATATAAAGTTGATTAAGCATGCCGAATCTGGTCGTGCTTTTTTATCTAAAGGATTGCTAGAACAAGCTAAAGAATTTGCAAATAAAAACGTTGAAACTTTTAAAGATAAAGTTTCAAATGAAACACCTTTAATAGGTATAGAACCTTCGGCTATTTTAACTTTTAGAGATGAATATATAAAGTTAGCAGAAGATAAAACTTCCGCGAAAGCGATTGCAAAAAACACCTTTTTAATTGAAGAGTTTATTCAGCAAGAAATAGCTTTAGGTAATATAAAGTCAGAGCAATTTACGTTAGAAGCTAAAACTATTAAGTTTCACGGACATTGCCATCAAAAATCGATGAGTAATCAACTTTCAAGTTTTGCAGTACTGAATTTACCTAAAAATTATAAAGTGACTATTATTCCTAGTGGTTGTTGTGGTATGGCAGGAAGTTTTGGTTACGAAAAAGAGCACTATGAGGTGAGTATGAGTGTTGGAGAGCAAACTTTGTTCCCGGCGGTTAGAAAAGCACCAAAAGAGATTGTTATTTCTGCAAACGGTACCAGTTGTAGACATCAAATAAAGGATGGAACAAATAGAGTAGCATTACATCCAATTACTATTTTAAAAGAAGCTTTAATTTAAAACCTTATAACTTTTCCGTTGCTAAGCAATTTTTTTGCATCATTCCAGTTGGGTAATTCTGTTGTGTCCACTGTAACTGTTCTAATTTCTTTTGAAATCTTTTTACTAGCCTTCATGCCTTCTAAATGTGCTCCGCTTGTAGCAAACTCTTTCATTTCTTTTTCGTTATTCCAAAGTGTCATGGTGTAATGGTTTGTCCAAAAACCTTTGCTCTTGAATTCTTTACAATTGGTAGATCTTAGCTGTCTAACAATTTTTAGAGTAATAGCTGATAAAATGAAAAACTTAAAAGGACTGTTTAATTCTATTGACGTTATTGTTGCTTTCATAAATCTATGATTAAAGCAGTAAATTTAGTGTAAATAAAAGAATTATTAAGGTTTCTTCTCTGGCTGTTTTACAATAGTAATAGCAGCAATTAGGTCTTTAACTTCCATCTCTTCAAAATCTTCATCAAGAACAAAAGGCGCTAGTTTATCGTTATTGTAATTGTAAATTTTCCAACGTTTAAATTGGTATTCTAAGGCTGTAAAGTTTTCAACCCAATCACCAGAGTTTAAATACATGGTTTTTCCGTTCTTGTTTTCAATATACTCCATTTTAGGTTGGTGTATATGTCCGCAAACCACATAATCATAACCATTTTCTATAGCTATGTCGGCAATTACTTTTTCGTAATCGTCTATATATTTTATCGCGCCTTTTACGCCGTTCTTTACTTTTTTAGATACCGAATAACGTTCTTTGCCACGTTTTTCTAAATACCAATTATAAGCACGGTTAATCAGGGTTAAAAAATCATATCCATAACCGCCAAGTTTTGCTAGCCATTTCGCATTTTGTATAGAAACATCAAAAACATCCCCATGAAAAAACCATCCTTTTTTTCCGTCTAAATCTAAAATCAATTTATCAACAATAGAAATATTGCCAATCGTTGTATTGCTGAATTTTCTAAGCATTTCATCATGATTCCCTGTAATGTAAATAATTTCAACGCCATCAGCCGCCATGTCCATTATTTTCTTAATGACTTTTAAATGCGATTTGGGGAAATAACGTTTGCTAAATTGCCAAACATCAATAATATCGCCATTTAGAATAAGTTTCTTGGGTTCAATGCTGTTTAAATAGGTTAGTAAGTGTTTTGCATGACAACCGTATGTTCCCAAATGAACATCTGATATTACTGCAATTTCTATTTTTCGTTTTATTTTCAATAGTTAAGGATCTATTTATTATTACAAATAACATAGTTTAATATGATGTAATTATTATCGTATAATTATTTATATATCAGCATACTGTTAAGTAATTGTTATGTGTTGTTGCTCAGGAATTTCTAAAGCTAAATACGATTTCATTTCCTTATTTCTAGGAATAGCTTTATTTTAGCCAAAAATTCTAAATTATGGCTGGTAATTCCTTCGGAAAACTATTTAATTTAACAACTTATGGAGAATCTCACGGACCTGCTTTAGGTGGTGTAATAGATGGCTGTCCGTCAGGGATTGTGTTAGATTTAGATGAGATTCAAAACGAATTAAACCGAAGAAAGCCAGGGCAATCATCTATCGTTACGCAACGTAAAGAACCAGATACTGTTAAGTTTCATTCTGGTATTTTTGAAGGTGTAACAACAGGAACCTCTATTGGGTTTGTTATAGAAAACACCAACCAGAAATCTCACGATTATTCACATATAAAAGATAGTTACAGACCTAGTCATGCCGATTATACCTATGATAAAAAATATGGTGTACGCGATTATCGTGGTGGCGGACGTAGTTCTGCGCGCGAAACAGCATGTCGTGTCGTTGCTGGGGCTATAGCTAAACAAATGCTTAAAGGCATTGAAATTACCGCTTATGTTTCTGGCGTAGGCACCATGAAATTAGATAAACCGTATAACGAATTAGATCTTTCAAAAATAGAATCGAACATTGTGCGTTGTCCAGATCAAGAGATGGCAGCAAACATGGAAACTTATATAAAAGAAGTTCGTGGTAAAGGAGATACGGTTGGCGGAATTGTTAGCTGTGTTATTAAAAATGTACCTGTTGGTTTGGGTGAACCGGTTTTCGATAAATTACATGCTGAATTAGGAAAAGCCATGTTGTCTATAAACGCTGTAAAAGGCTTTGAGTATGGTAGCGGATTCCATGGAAGTACCATGTACGGAAGCGATCATAACGATTCGTTTAATAACGACGGTACAACAAAAACCAATTATTCTGGTGGTATTCAAGGAGGTATAAGTAACGGTATGGATATTTATTTCAACGTTGCTTTTAAGCCTGTTGCAACACTTATTCAAAAATACGAAACCATTGATAAGGCAGGAAACACGGTAGAAATGCAAGGTAAAGGACGTCACGATCCATGTGTGGTTCCACGTGCTGTACCTATTGTAGAAGCTATGGCAGCCTTAGTTATTGCCGATTTTTATTTAATAAATAAGCTTTATAATTAGAAGCTATTTAGTGCTTTTAGCTATATCTTTTTTAAATTTCGTCATTGTTAAGAGTGAGCGACGTAGTAATCTGTTAAATTTTTAATAGCTATTTAATTTTAGTGCTTTTTAGTATTTAATAAGAATGTCGAATCAGTTTGGGCTAATATTTGTAATGTTCTGTCATTCTTATTAAAGCCGTAAATTGTTATTTAGGATAATTTTATATAAATTATAACCTATGAATAACTTATAAAGCTATGATTTATTATTGGTTACATATTATTTACATTTTCATAGGTTCTCGGTTTTTTTGGAAAAAAGTAAATTTAGAATCTAATTTAACTAGAACTAGACGTGTAAGTATTTTAGATTGTGAAGCATTTCTATTTATGGCAAATTCTAAGTATTTCTACTATATGGATTTAATACGCTTAGAGATTTTATTTAGGACGCATTTGTATCATAGTACTATTAAAAAAGGTATGTTTCCTGTACTTGGAGCGCAAAAAATTATTTACAAAAAACCTTTAAAACGTTGGGCTAAATTTGATATTACACTTATTTTAGAAGGATGGGAAGATAATTGGGTGTATCATCGTCAGGTATTTAAACGAAATGATGAAGTTTATGCTATCGGAATTACTAAAGTTGGTTTTTGGAAAAAGCATAAAATTCAAGATATGCGAAAAATAATAGCAGATAGTGGTATTAGCAAAAAGGAAATGTCGATATCAAAAGATATTCTTCAACTTTTTCAAAATGATTATGATATTATAAAAAGTACTGAAGCTTCAGAATAATTAATTGTCATTCGTTAATCGCACAAAATACTTATCTTGTTCTCATAAAATATAAAAACTAACTAATTCCTCTCCATTGGGGAGGCTAGTAGCGACTCTATGAAAAAACTAGCATTACATTGGAAGATTATTATAGGAATGATTCTCGGAATCATTTTTGGTTTTATTATGAATACTGTTGATGGCGGAAAAGGTTTTATATCCGATTGGATTTCACCTTTCGGTACCATTTTTATTAATCTTCTTAAACTTATTGCGGTTCCTTTAATTCTAGCGTCTTTAATAAAAGGTATTTCCGATTTAAAAGATATTTCTAAAATTAAATCAATGGGATTACGTACCATAGGTATTTATATAACCACCACATTGGTAGCTATCATTATTGGTTTAACCATTGTAAATACTTTGAAACCAGGCGATGGGATGCCTCAAGATACTATTGAAAAAATCAAACTAAAATATGCTAACGATGCCGGAGTAATAGATAAACTTACTAAAGCATCGGCTCAAAAAGAAGCAGGTCCGCTACAGGCGCTGGTCGATATTTTTCCAAGTAATATTTTTAAATCCTTTGCCGAAGCGTCTATGCTTCAGGTTATCTTTTTTGCCATTTTTGTTGGTATTTGTTTGTTGTTAATTGGAGAGAAGAAAGCTAAACCTTTAGTCGACTTCTTTGATTCGCTTAATGAAGTTGTCATGAAAATGGTCGATTTAATTATGCTTTTTGCGCCATACGCTGTATTTGCCTTATTAGCGAATGTTATTATTGCTTTTGATGATGTAGAAATATTAATCAAGTTACTTTATTACGCATTTTGTGTGGTGGGAGGATTAATTATTATGATAGGGTTCTATTTACTTTTAGTGAGTGTGTATACCAAAAAATCACCAATGTGGTTTTTAAAACAAATAAGTCCAGCGCAACTTTTGGCATTTTCAACAAGTTCTAGTGCAGCAACATTGCCTGTAACTATGGAACGTGTAGAAGAACATTTAGGGGTTGATAAAGAAGTGTCTGGTTTTGTATTGCCAGTTGGTGCTACCGTAAACATGGATGGTACTAGTTTGTACCAAGGTATTGCAGCGGTGTTTATTATGCAAGTTATTTGGCCTGAAGGTTTAACGTTTACAAATCAATTAGTAATTGTTGCAACGGCATTATTAGCGTCTATAGGAAGTGCTGCTGTGCCAAGTGCAGGTATGGTAATGCTGGTTATTGTTTTAGAATCTATTGGTTTTCCTGCCGAATTATTACCAATAGGTTTAGCGCTTATTTTTGCGGTAGATAGACCTTTAGATATGTGTAGAACGGTTGTGAATGTTACAGGGGATGCTACAGTTTCTATGATAGTTGCTAAATCGTTAGGAAAATTACATAAGCCAAAACCTAAAGAATGGGATGATAATTATGATGCAGTAAAATAGTTTTTATGAATTCTAAAATAAATATTGAATCGCCAATAGTCACCGTAGAGTGGTTGTATTCAAACATACATGCTGAAAATTTAGTTGTTTTAGATGGCACGATTAATAAAATATTTGATGCTTCATTAAAACAAATACCCAATGCACGTCTTTTCGATATAAAAAAGAAATTTAGCGATGTTTCGGATCCGTTTCCTAGCGCGTTTCCTTCTGCCGAACAATTTCAAAAATCGGCAAGAGAACTTGGTGTTAACACCGATAGTGTTATTGTGGTTTACGATGATAAAGGTATTTATTCTAGCGCACGTGTTTGGTGGTTGTTTAAAGCTTTTGGATATAACAACGTCGCTGTTTTGAATGGCGGATTTCCAGAATGGTTAAAAGCTGAATATGAAGTCGAACTCATGAAAACTTATGAAGGAGCAACAGGTAATTTTATTGTAAATCATAAACCAGAAACCATGAAGTTTTTTGATGATGTTAAAATAGCTTCAAAAAATAAGACACATACCATTATTGATGCGCGTTCATCAGGTCGATTTAATTGTATAACACCTGAACCTCGCGAAGGTTTACGTATGGGAACCATACCAAATTCGGTTAATTTACCATTTACTAATTTGTTAGAAGATGGCCTGCTAAAACCTAAAGAAGATTTAGAAAAAGCTTTTCAAGAACTTGCTATTAAAGATGAGCCTATTATTTTTTCTTGCGGATCAGGTATTACAGCTTGTGTTTTAGCTTTAGGAGCTGAAATTTCGGGTTATAATAATATTTCCGTATATGATGGTTCATGGACCGAGTGGGGGAGTTTGGTGGAGGAATAGGCTTTGTGAAAACCATAAGCAAGCATTCTTAATGTTTTGTGCGAAGTCTCAATCTTACCTCATTTCGATTGACTTACGTGTGTTAATTATAATTTATAAGTCATTTCGAACTTAGAGAGAAATCACATAATTAGTAGTTGTTAAAGGTTAAACTATTTTCTTTGTATTGATTTAAACCAATTAGAAATGGCTCTTGTTGTAAACGAGCGCTAGTGTGGGAGTTAGGAGGAAGAATAGGTTGGTTGCTTAGTTAAGTAACTAATTTAGTAAACAAAAACTAACAAGAGAAATTTCTTCGGAATTTTCCAAATAGCACTATCCAAATCAATTAATTATAAACGTTGCTGTAATGCGTTTTTATAATTTGTAATATATACTAAAAATTGCGCCATAAGAAAGTTTACTTGATTTCATTCTATTTTCATCTAGAGTTGTTAATCTTTTTGATATTAATGGAGCAAAAACCATACTTAAATTCTCTTTGACATTATATTCTAATCCAAAATCGAGACAAATGGATAGTAGTGTTTTATTTAGATCATTGCTTAAATGTTTTGTTTCACCATTTAAACCATTCTCAAAAAAAGTATTTTCTTTTTTATTAATTTGAAAATCAAAAAAGGTACTCAAAGACGGTTTGAGATCTAACTTACCTAATTTAATAAGTGTCATGCCAAATTTTATTGGAACTCTTAAATAGTAAACTTTCAATTCGCTTTTGGTAGGAGAAATCACGTTTGGTAAAGAAGTGTAGTTGTATATAAGTTCGTAACCTTCCGATGCGTATGCAATTCCAGTTCCAAGTGATATTTTTTCGTTAAAATCATAAAAAAGATTTAGTCCTATTGAATACCCTATAAATGGATTGTAAACATTGTTTGCATCAGAATACCCTTTAAATGGATCATAAATAACACTTGTCTTAAATGGAGTTTTTTTAAATTCGTAATTATTGAATTCCAATTGACTAGAAAACCCAATACTTGTTTTATTATTTTGGGACCAAATTGGAACTACGCTAAATAAAAACAGAAATGTTAAAGTGTTAATTTTTATTCTTTTTTTTAATGTATTACAACGATTTGAAAAGAAATCGTTTAAATATTTTATACCAAGTGATAAGCGAATTTAGAGTTTTAAAATTGTAAAATCAACACGTAATACAATATATACAAACAAAGTTTTTAACAATTACAGTTTGTTGTAAAATAAAACCTCTAATCGATAAAACGCTTAGAGGTTTCTTTTATAGTTTACAAATTAACCCGTTTGTATTTAGGGTATTTCAAAGTATAAGATATTTTGAATGTGTTAGATTCATTAGGTTTAAGATTTAATTTCCATTCTAATAAGCCTTTTTTAGAATCGTATTCGGCAGTGCCAGTTTCAATGTTATCTACTTTAATGTCTTTGTTTTGACTCACAGGAACTCTATCCATCAATATTAAGCTTATAGCCGATTGTTTGTTGTTTTTTAATTCAATCTCATATGTCTTATTTACTATTTTATTGCTTCCTGTAAAGTTGTTTTTCTTAAAATTATTGATGGTATTTCGTTTTACAACCACATTAGGATCTACTCCTAAAGAAATGGTTAAGCTATCTGTTGTGGCTTGCGGATTAATATTGGTTTTTCCAGAATAGCTACCTTCAAAGTAGATGTTAGCTTCTCCGGGTAATAAATTGTATTGTTCCCAATCGCCCATTTTAGCTGTTAAAAATACATTTTCATTAATTATAGGTGCTGTAAAATAAGAGAAGCTTGCAGGAATAGAATATTTGTCTATTTCAATTACTGTAATATCTCCGTTTGTTGCGATGGTGTATGGTTTCATAATTTCGAACCTTTGGTTGGTAATGCCTTCTTCTATAATATCGCCATTAGAGGTTTGATTTTCTTTTTTCTTTTGATAGTTGTTAGATTTGGTCTCCATATTGATAGAAGATACGCTTCCAGCATAATCATCCTTTTTCTGTGTTCCGTATCCAATAACGACAACTTCTTCTAACATTGAAACATCTTCTTGTAAACTGAGATTTATAACACTAGAATGAATCGGTAGGGATTCAGTTTTAAAGCCTAAAAAAGAATAAACCAATTCTTTACCACCGCTAACTTGAATTGAGTATTTGCCATCAAAATCGGTTTGTGTTCCTTTACTAGTGCCTTTGACTATAACATTAACTCCTGGTAGAGGTAATCCTGCTTCGTCGGTTACAATACCGCTTACTGTTTGTATAAATGGATTGTATTTGTAGTTATAGTTTTTTGTTGCTCTTGCGCTATTGTAGTTACTGTACTTGCTAATAAAATTTAAGTATTTGGGGTTTACTTCTGGTTTTTCGTTATTCGTGTTTGGGTCGTTTGTTGATAGTGTTAGTTTTATGTTATTCCAGTCGCTTCCGGTACTTTGATATACATGGGCTTTGTAAGCAAGTTGTAGTGGAGCATTAATTTTGTTTGCTTTAATATCATATATCGGGAACCATCCAGCATTATCTACATTATATTTTATAATTAAGTTTAAGTCGTTTGCTTGATCAGAGTTTAGTTTTACTGTAATCTCTCCGGTTTGTACTTTGTCGTCAATATTAAACTCTATAAGCTGCTTTTGTATGTCTGTAATTTGTTCTTGAAGCTCTAGTTTCTTTTTAGTTGATGCATAAATTAAGTTTTTAATTTTAGTAATACGTTTACGGTAATAATCGGCAAATTGTTGCAATTTTTCTAAAGTAACCGCTTGATTGTTGTTACCAATATGTCTATTATCATGAATAACTTTTAGTTCTTCTTCGTAACCAGATATTAAATCTGCTTCAAATTGAATGTTGTCGTTTAATAGTTTTATTTGATTTTGTAGTACTTCAATATTTTCTGATTTGTTTTGCTTTGATAGGTGGTTAATTCCGTAATTTATTGATAAAACCGAAGCCGATTTTAATCCTGAAATTTGAATGCTACTTTCTTGAATATTAGGAGAGAGTTTATCGAATTTAAATGTGGTCGTCCCGATAGGAAGTTTAACGTTTGCTGTTCTAGTAATTTGGGCGCCGTTAACATAAACCGTGACCTCATTAATAGATGTTTTTGTTGGTTTTTGGTTTGTTGAGAAGCTAATAGTTGTAGCTAATAGGAATAAAAACAATAGATTTTTCATGATAGATGGTTTTAATTTTTAATAAAACTATCGTATCAATATTAAGTGTAAAACTTATAATGAGTAAAGTGCACTCTTTTAAACGTAAAGTGGCTTTTAGAGTTAGTTTAGTTTTCTTGTGCTGAAGATTATGTGTTTTTTGAGATGTCTCAATCGTACCTCATTTCGACATGACTAATCTGTGTTAATTATAATTTATAAATTATTAAAGATGAATAGATGATAGGTTTAACAAATGCTTTTAGTTATGTTTACTGTTGCAGCGAGCAAGTGCGCAAGGGATTGAAACGGCATCCTTTTTTATGCAATTAATAAGATTGAAAAGAAAAACTATTTATAATGCAGAGTACTGCAATAGATGGTGCTGAAACAAGTTTAGTATAAAAAAGATATAGTGTAAAGCCTGACCCAATAGGGATGCGCCCTAAAATCACTCTAAAAATCTACTCTTCAATTCTGGCGTAGGAATCATGCATGCATCCTTTTTTCCGTACCATTTGTATCGGTTTTTAGCTATATAATCATAAACCCAATTTCTAATAAAAGCTGGAATAATAAAAAACACAGACATTAAATTATGTGGAAACCCCAATTGGTATGCTGTTTTTAAAGCTGCTGTAGATTTGTAATCAATGCCTTTTTTTGGTGTGTATAGTAGGATAGAGTCTATTTTGTTGGTGTCTATATTGTGGTTTTTAATAATTTCTTGTCCAATATCGCTTTGTAAAGCGGTAAAAAGAAACAGGTTCTTTGTGTCGTGCTTAATTACATACTGCACACTGCTGTTACAGAGGTTGCAAACACCATCAAACAGGATTAGTTTTTTATGGTTGGGAATTCCAAAATTCATTGTGTAAAGATACGATTTTACAAATCACTTAAAAACTGGTTTAAATCGGTTTCTTTATCTAGATTAAGCTTCTTTTTAAGGCGATATTTAGACTTTAGCACGCTGTCTGGCAATACGTTTAACATGGAGGCTATTTCTTTGGTAGAAAGGTTCATGCGTAAAAAAGAAGCTAGTCGTATTTCTTTTTCGCTTATGTCTTCGTAGATTGCTTTTAGTTTGAGATCAAAGTTATTATGCACTTCAGAGAAATAGCTTTTAAATACTTCCCAATCTTTATCTTCGGCACTTTCTTTTTTTAGGAGCATAACTAAACGTCTAAATTCTACTTTAAACAATTCTGGCGATTTTTTAATCTTTTCTAAATTTTCTTTAAGCTCTTGAATAAACGTGTTTTTTTGAACTAGGTGTAAGGTTTGTGAAGCTAATTCTTTCTTTTTAAAAGCTAATTCTTGTTGATATATGGCTTCTTGTTTTTCACGAGCAATTCTATTCTTTTTTTCACGTTGTTTAAAGCTAAAGAATAATAGTCCAGAAATAGCAACAAATGTAAACATGCCTCCAGCATAAAGTCCTTTGCGTAAATTGCTAATTTCTACTTCTTGGTTGAGGGTTTTTATTTCTTCATTTTTCAAAGCAATTTCGGCTTCTTTTTTTTCGGTTTCATATTTTGTTTTTAATTCTTCTATTTGTTTTGAGTTTTTAAGACTAAAAAGACTGTCGTTTAGCCTTGAATATTCTCTAATATCAGATAATGCAGCTTTGTAGTTTTCAATTTTATCATTGGCATTAGATCTTTTTAAATAGCCATCTCTTTTAATATCCATTGCGTTGACTGAATCTGACAATTGAATAGCTAGTGTGTGGTTTTTTATGGCTAACTCATAATTATTGGAACTGTAATAAGAATCTCCAATTAAATTATAGGCAGTTATAAGGTTTATTTTAGAACCAATTTTTTTTGCTACTTTGATAGATTCATTAAGTGTTTTAATTGCGTCTTTGTGATTGCCTTTTTCAGAATAGATGCCTGCCAGGTTAGACAAGCAAAATGATACTAAATCATCTCTATTAATTTCTTTTGAAATAATTAAGCTTTTATTATAGTTTATTATGGCATTATCATGATCTTCTAGATACCAATACGCATTACCGATTTCAATGTAAGTGACAGCCATCCATTTTTTTTCATTTAAACTCTTTAGTAAGTTTAAAGATTGTTCTAGAGGTTGTAATGTTAACTCGTAATTACCTCTTAGCATTTCTATTCTTGCTTTATGTCCAAGTGAGATAGCTTTTAATAGTTTGCTTTCTGTCCCTTTTATGGTATCTAAAACTTTTAGGGCTGTTATATTTTCTTTTGTAGCAGATTCAAAGTCACCCATATCCATGTATATAGTAGTTTTTCTGCTTAAGCTCATTGCCATAAACTTGCCGCTTTTAATAGACCTGGCTTTTTTTAACCCTTTTTCTGAAATACTTATTGCTGTTTTGTAATTACCTTGTACACATTCAAATGTTGCAAACTCATCAATTGTTTTGCAAAATTCTTCAAATAAGCTATTGTTTTCTAAAATGTTAAATGACTTTTGGAAGTAATATCTTGCTGAGTCTGGTTTTGATTTAAATCTATAATAGTAAGCCATATTGCGGTATGCAATTCCTTCTCCCTTTTTGTAGTTTCCTTCTTTTGATATTGAGAGTATGGCTTTAGTATATTTGTGAGCTGTTTCTGGGTTTTTATGTTTTAATTCTTGAAAAATTAAATTTCCAATTTTAGTTTTTTCAATATCGTTTTGTTGTTTTTCAAAAGCTAAAGTTAAACTATCAATTGGTTTTGCTTTTTGTGCTATAAGATTTGTTTGAGTAATTAATAAGAGTAAAATTATAATACGAAAAGACATTAGTTAAGATGTTAGTTATTATGAAACTAAGTTACATCAATTTAGTGTGTATTCAAAAGTGTTGATAATTGTAATGTATAGACTAGTCTATGACTTGTCCATGTGTGTGTTCTTGTATTTTTGTTATAAAGAATTGATTATTATGTGTTTATGTTTTTATTTTTTGTCATAATCTTGGTTGGGTCTATATAGAAATTTTCTTTCTGTCCATACTTTGTCCATGCCAAAAATTAGTTTTCACTTGTATTCATATCTAGTTTTGAAGTGTTGAATCACAAAAAATTAGAAATTATGAAAACACAGCTATTAACAATTAAAAGAATTTTTTACAGTTTATTTTTTGCAACTATTTTATTATCCTGTAATGGATGTAGTAATGAAAGTACAGAAGATGAGAGAGAAGCTCCTGTGTCTGGAGATAAATTAGTTGAAGTTAATGTCTTTCTTTCAAGTCTCAACAATTTTGAGCAACCTGATGAACAATCAAGTCAAGAATTCATTGAAGACGTTAGCAAAGAAAGAGAAGGGAATACCAATGAATGTGTCGTAAAAAAGTACAAAATGTCCCCCGGTTTCAGTGAAATGATTCTCTTAGATCCCACAAGCGATGTTATTTACCCAGGTGCGATGCTAAAAGGGGAATCTATTCCCACCGGAGAGTATATTGGTATTACAGGTAATAGAGCACCTATTACCTTGTCTGTATCTTTAGAAAATTTAAATGGAAAGCCTTCAACAATAATAGAAAACCCAAATATTTCGACAGTCAGGGAAGGTGTTAAAAATATGCTTCAACAAGGTGTAACTGGTTCTGCCTCAGCAAAGGTTAACTTTACAACAGAAGAAGTGTACTCTGAAGAACACTTAAATGTTGCTCTAGGAGCGAGTTATTCAAAAGGAAAAAATAGTATATCTGGCTCTTTTAATTTTAGTAGTACAGAGAAGAAGTATAAGTACGTAATTAAGTATTTACAGGTCTATTATACAATAGATTTAACTGTGTCAGACACCCAAAATCCTGGTAAACTTTTTACATCTACACCAAATTTAAACTCTACAAGTCCAGTAATTGTTTCATCGGTAAAATATGGGCGTATGCTATTATATACTGTTGAAACCAATTCAGAATTCACAGACACTCAGGCAGCATTTAATGCAGCATTTAATGGAGGTACTGCTGGAGGTTCTGGAGAACATCAATCTTTTTGGAATAGTTCTACTGTAAAAGCTTTAGTTGTTGGAGGTTCTTCAGGTGATGCAGCTCAAGTGGTGAGTGGTCCTGAAGGAGTTTATAATTACATTACCCAAGGAGGAGAATATTCAGCTGATTCTCCTGGAGCTCCATTAGGTTATACACTTAGGTATATTAGAGAAGGGTTTCCTGTAGCAAATGTTGTATTATCAAGTGAGTTTAATATAAGAACTTGTTACGAAGCTTATCATAAATTTGGTATTGAGCTTCACGGAATAAATTTGGTAAAAAACAATGGTGGTAGCATACGTTTACATGGTAATATGCATGCAAAAATTTATCAAGGTGGTAGTGTAAAAGGGTCAGTCTCATACACGCGTACTAGAAACAACTACATCATACCAGAAGAAGGTAAGTTTTGGCCAATTCCAACCGTTGAAACTAAAGAAGTTGAATTGTATATGCCTGACTTAGAAAATGATTATATATTCTTATCAGCAGAGTTTACTGAGGATGATGCTATAGGTGGTGATGATTATTTAGGAAAAAAAGAAGAGAAAATTTTACTAAAAAATGTACAAGAAAATAAAGAGCCTTATATAAGATTGCTTTTAACCGAAGATGCTGATATAGACATGAGAACCTACTTTTATGCGTGGCGTATCTATTAATTACATAGAATGAGTTTAAGCAGTCGGCGCCTAAAGTTGTAGATTCAACAACTTGGTGTTGGCTGTTATTTTTTTGCGTTACCCAAAAGGGGCGGGCTATTCGTTATAGTTTTGGCTCGATGCACGCCTCGCCAAAAGCTGTCACTTTCTATCCCTAACGCATCTATCAGAGAAAATGATTTTTATACGGTTTCTTTCAGTTTTTCTGCTTACTTCTTCATAGCCTCAACCAATTCTAGTTGGTCAATACTTACATTAGTTGTAAACATACCATAATTAACAACGGCTTTGTTTTTTTCTATTTTATCAATAGTGCCAATGGCTCTACCATCTTCCATTCTAACACGATCTCCAATTCTAATTATAGCTTTGGGTTTAGGTTGTTCAATAGCTTTTTTCTTAGCTTCTTTTTTCTTGACTCTAATAACTTCAACTTTTTTTTCAACCTCCTGTTTAACTTGAGTTTCTTTGGCTTTAATTGCTTTTTTCGCTTTCGCGGAAACTTTTTTACGTTTAGAATTTTCTATTTGAACCAGTTTAAAAAGTTCACCCATTAATTCACGTTTCTGTTTATTTTCAAAGTATTTTTCGGCAATATCGTTTACTTTTTGTCCTAAGTAAATGAGGCGTTGATTGCTGTCGTATAATTCTTGGTAGCTTTCTAGCTTTTTTTGAATTTTGGTATTAATTTCTTCAAGTTTATCGGCTTCTTCACCTTTTTTCTTTTCACTTTGTCTTAACGATTGTCCTGTTTTTTCAAGTTTAGAACGCTCTTTTTGAAGTTTGGCAATAGTTGCATCAAAACGCACTTTACTGCGTTCTATCTTCTTTTTAGCGCGATTTATTAAGCTGTATGGAATACCGTTTTTCTGTGCAACTTCAAAGGTAAAACTACTTCCGGCTTGACCAATAACGAGTTTGAATAAGGGTTCTAAAGTACGCTCATCAAATAGCATATTAGCATTTAGCATACATGGTAACTCGTTGGCTAATATTTTTAAATTGGAGTAGTGTGTGGTAATAATACCGTATGCTTCACGATGATAAAATTCTTCTAAAAATGTTTCAGCCAATGCACCACCTAATTCAGGATCACTTCCTGTTCCGAATTCATCAATTAAAAAAAGCGTGTTTTTATTACACTTTTTTAAGAAATAATTCATTTGTTTTAAACGGTAGCTGTAGGTGCTTAAATGGTTTTCAATGGATTGATTATCTCCAATATCGCTTAAAACCCTATCAAACAAGCAAACTTTACTGCGCTCGTGTACGGGTATAAGCATTCCACTTTGAATCATGGTTTGTAACAAACCAACAGTTTTTAGGGTAATACTTTTTCCGCCGGCATTAGGTCCTGAAATGACTATAATTCGGCTATCGTTTTTTAATTCTATGGTTTGCGGAAAGGTGGTTTCTTTTTTTTCTAAATTGTTTAAATACAATAAAGGGTGGTAGGCGTCTCGAAGAAACATGCTTTTGCTTTCTGATATTTCAGGAAGAATTGCGTTCATGGAGCGTGCGTATTTCGCTTTCGCGGAAATCACATCAATATCTATTAAAAAGGCTTGGTACTTTTCTAGTAATGGTAAAAACGGACGAATAAAATTGGTGACTTCTTTTAAGATGCGGTTAATTTCTTCGCTTTCTTCAAATTCTAAATTATTAAGCTCTCTGGAGTGTTGAAGCGTAGCTTCGGGCTCGATATAAACAATGCTACCTGTTTTACTGCTTCCCATAATAGAACCTTTTACTTTACGTCTGTACATGGCTTTTACAGCGAGTACACGTTTGTTTTCTACTACAGATTCGCGAATATCATCTAAATATTCTAAACTATGATATTGGTTTAATGCGCTTGAAAAACTGGCGTTTATTTTGCCTTTTATGCGGTTAATAGATTGCCTTAGTTCGTAAAGTAAGCTTGAGGCATTGTCTTTAATATCTCCAAAACGGTCTACTATACTGTCAACCTTATCAATAATAACTTTGGTGACTTCTATATAAAATGCATGATCGTTTAATCCTGGATAGTATTCTTTAAACTTTTTTAAATAAGTTACTATCTCGTTACATGTTAATGAAATGGAAACTATTTTTTTAAAGCTATGAACCTCTAAATAGGTGTTTTCTATGCGTAGTAATTTTAATTCTTTGGTAATACTGTCGAAGCCGTGATTAGGGATTCTGTTATCATTATAAAAAGAAGATAAATATTCGTTGGTTAGTTTTAGAGCAAAAAGTAATTCATCCTTAGTTTTGTAAGGTGAAATTTGTAATGCTTTTTCGTTTCCTAGTGGGGTTACACAATGGTCGCTTACCTGTTGTAAAACGGTAGGAAATTCTAAATCTTGTAATGTTTTTTCGTGAATGTGTATCATTCTTTTGTTTGAAATCTAAAAATAGGAACCGCAAAGTTACATATTCTCTTTGAGAAGGCTTATAACTGTTAAAGACTTCTTAATAATTAGTTAATTAACAGTTTTGGGAATTTGTTTAACAAAACGCTAACAGCTCTGTGTTAGATAACGGCATACCTTGAGCCAGTAAAACTTAACAAACCAAAAAATGAAAACCAATTACATTAAATTATTTTTTATGTGTTTTATGCTCTTTGCTAGTATGAGCACCTTTGCGCAATTAATTACGCCGCGTGGAAGTCAATTTGCTACGGTTTCTCAACGCGTTGGAATTTCAGATGTAACAATTGCGTATTCAAGGCCTAGTGTTAATGATAGGGAAGTATGGGGTAAACTTGTTCCTTATGGATTAAATAATTTAGGTTTTGGAACATCAACAGCAGCTCCTTGGCGTGCAGGGGCTAATGAAAACACAACGATTACTTTTTCTCATGAAGCTAAAGTTGAAGGTAAAGAAATTAATGCAGGAATTTATGGGTTTCATATTATTGTTAATGAAGATGATTCTGCTACTCTAATTTTTTCAAAAAACACTTCGTCTTGGGGAAGTTATTTTTATAATCCTGAAGAAGATGCATTGCGTGTTAATATTAAAACTCACGAAATACCACACACAGAGTTATTAACTTATAGTTTTATTGAGGTAAATGCAAACTCAACAGTTGCGGCTTTAAGTTGGGGGAAAAAACAGTTTTCTTTTAAAATAGAATTTCCAGTTTCTGAAATTGTACTAGATAGCTTTAGAGATCAGTTTAATGGGCAGGTTGGGTTCTCAAGACAAAACTGGGAACAGGCTGCGAGTTATGCTTTAAACAATAATGGTGATTTAAATGAAGCTTTAGGTTGGATTGACGGTGCTATTTCAGGTCAGTTTTATAGTCAGAAAACATTTAGTAATCTTCAGATTAAGTCACAAATACTTGATAAGCTTAATAGAAAAAAAGAAGCTTTAGAACTCATGAGTGAAGCGCTTGAATACGCTACGGTTTTTGAAGCACATCAATATGGTAGAACATTAATTGCTAATGGGTATAAAGACAAAGCGTTAGAGGTTTTTAAAATGAATGCTAAAAATAACAAAGGTATTTGGCCTGTAAACTATGGGTTAGCTAGAGGGTATTCTGCATTTGAAAACTATAAAAAAGCCTTGTTTTATCTTGAAAAAGCTTTAAAAAATGCGCCTAATGAAGCTTCAAAGAAAAGAATTGAAGATAATATTAAAAAGGTTAAAAAAAATCAAGATATAAATTAAACAGTAAACATCAATCAAACTACAATCAGTGATTTAAGCTCAGCCAATTTGGTTGGGCTTTTTTTAACCATGTATAGTTTCAGTTTTTCCGTAGTTTTGAATTACTTCAGCTTCAAAATCAATAAGTTCTTGCCAGCGCCTATCTACATCAACTTCTTGACCGTATTTTCTAGCAAAACCTATAAAAGTCGTGTAATGCCCTGCTTCGCTAATCATTAAATCGTGATAGAATTTAGAAAGTTCTGGGTCGTTTATCTTTTTGGATAATAGTTTAAAACGTTCGCAGCTTCTTGCTTCAATCATGGCAGAGAATAAGAGTCTGTCAACCATACATTGTACGCGGTTTCCACCTTTATTCATAAATTTATAAAGCTCGTTTACATAACTATCTTTACGCTCTCTGCCTAGTTTGTAGCCACGTGCTTTAATAATATCGTGCACCATTTGAAAATGCTCTAGTTCTTCTTTGGCAAGTGCTAGTAAATCTGTTACTAAATCGGTATGTTCGGAGTTTAGTGTAATAATGGTGATGGCATTAGTAGCAGCCTTTTGCTCGCACCATGCATGGTCGGTTAAAATTTCTTCAATATTCGACTCTACTATGTTTACCCAACGTGGGTCGGTTGCTAATTTTAATCCAAGCATATTTTAATGAATAGTTTGTTGAACAAATGTACTTATAATTTAAAAGCCAAAATAGGGTTAGCTAATGTAGTTCCAGATATTTTTATACTTTCCTAAGGATATGTAAGTGTTAAGTATAACTTCGTTTTCTTTTAAAGATAAGCTAGGGTCGTGTTGTAATATCTTTTTAGCATAATATCTGGCGCTTTGTAAAACGTCATTGTCTTTAATAATATCGGCTATTTTTAGGTTTAAAATGCCACTTTGTTGTGTTCCCATTATATCTCCAGGACCTCGTAAGCGCAGGTCTACTTCGGCAATTTCAAAACCGTCATTGGTTCTAACCATGGTTTCTAAACGGGTTTTACTATCGCTACTCAGTTTGTGGCTTGTCATTAAAATACAATAACTCTGTTCGGCACCACGACCTACACGTCCTCGTAATTGGTGTAATTGCGATAGCCCGAAGCGTTCTGCGCTTTCAATAATCATAACGGAGGCATTTGGTACGTTTACTCCAACTTCAATAACTGTAGTTGCTACCATAATTTGAGTCTCACCTTTAATAAAGCGTTGCATTTCAAAATCTTTATCGGCAGGTTTCATTTTTCCATGAACAATTGAGATTTGATATTCGGGCATAGGGAAGTCTCTAGAGATGCTTTCGTAGCCATCCATTAAATCTTTATAATCCATAGCAGAGCTTTCTTGAATTAATGGATATACAATATAAATTTGCCTGCCTTTTGAAATTTCATCACGAATAAATTTAAAAACATTTAGACGATTATTATCGAATCTATGAACCGTTTTTATAGACTTTCTTCCTGGTGGTAATTCGTCAATTATTGAGATGTCTAAATCGCCATAAACAGACATGGCTAAGGTTCTCGGAATTGGTGTTGCAGTCATAACTAAAACATGTGGAGGAGACGAGTTTTTCTTCCATAATTTGCTTCGTTGTGCAACTCCAAATCGGTGTTGTTCATCAATAATTGCAAGCCCTAAATTTTTAAATTTCACTTTGTCTTCAAGTAGGGCATGAGTGCCAATTAATATTTGTAATTCACCATTTTCTAAAGCTTCGTGAATTATTTTTCTTTTTGAAGTTTTTGTTGAACCTGTGAGTATTTCTATGCTGATATTTAGATTTTTACATAATTCAATAAATCCACTATAGTGTTGGACTGACAAAATTTCAGTCGGAGCCATTAAACAAGCTTGGAAACCGTTGTCAAGTGCTATGAGCATTGACATGAACGCTACAATGGTTTTGCCAGAACCTACATCACCTTGTAAAAGCCGATTCATTTGCGCATTGCTTCCTAAATCTGCACGAATTTCTTTTAAAACACGTTTCTGTGCATTGGTTAATTCGAAGGGTAAATAGGTTGAAAAAAAGGTGTTGAAATAGGTGTCTACTTTTTCAAAAGGAAAGCCTTTTATTTTTGATTTATGAATTAGATTTTTTAAAATTAATTGCAATTGAATATAGAATAATTCTTCAAATTTTAATCTGGATTGCGCACGAGAAAGTAGTTCTGAATTCTTTGGAAAATGAATGTTTAAAAGCGCTTCTTTTTTGCTGATTAATTTTAGTTCTGAAAGTAAATTATCAGATAATGTTTCAACAAATTTACCATTATTTTCAATGAATAATTGTTGCATGATTTTGCTCATTACCCGATTGCTTATTCCTCTGTTTGATAATTTTTCAGTAGACGGATATATAGGTTGCATGCCAGCTCTCAAATTTTTTTCATGCTCCTTTAAAAGTTCTAAATCTGGATGCGCCATGTTAAACTTTCCGCTAAACCAATTGGTTTTTCCAAAGGCAACGTAAGGTGTGTTAAGCTTTAAGTTTTCTCGAATCCATTTTTGTCCACGAAACCAAACCAATTCCATGGTTCCTGTATCATCTTGAAAGGTTGCTACTAAACGTTTGCCACGTTTTTGAGCGACTTCTTTAAAGGCTGTTATTTTACCTATTACCTGTACATCGGCATTGTTGCGTTGTAGTTGGTTTATTTTAAAATAACGAGTGCGGTCAATATATCTGTTTGGAAATAAGTTTAATAAGTCTTGATACGTATGAATACCTAGCTCTTTACGAAGTAAATCGGCTCTACCAGGGCCAACGCCTTTTAAATAATCTATGGGGGTTTGAAGGTTAACAGACATAGAGGCGAATTTAAGCAATTCCATTAAAATTTTAATATTTAATGTGGTTCATTACTTTGTTGTTTTCTGGTGTTTTATTGAATTCATAATATCAGCTTTAATTTTGATGATTTTTATAGCCAATAAAGATTTCTTTTTAAAAAATATTGAAAACAATCACTTTTTAGTGAATAATTATATTTCAATGGTTAAATTTGGTCTTTAAAACCATAATTAAAGCATACGGATTGATGAGAAAGCTGAACGAATTTATTTGGGAAACACATGGTATTCATGCAGGTACAGAACAAGATCATGTAAAACATGGTATTGATAAATTAGAGGATATAGTTGATAAAGCTATTGAAGCTGGTAACCCAAGTATTACGTTTATAATTCATTCACCTCGATTAACGAGTTTTCGCTATATAGCAGAAACAGATACTAATGTTAAGTTTATTAGAGGAAATAAATCGTACTTAAATTACCCAAAGCGTATTGCTAATCTTCGTGAAAAATATGACGGACAGATTAACATAAAATATGGTGTTGAGTTAGAATGGATGGGTCCAGATCTAGGTTTGCAGTGGAGTAGATCTAAAATATTTCAAGCAGAAGATGCCGATTATGTTATAGGTTCAGTGCATTTTGCTCCAGAAGGATTGCCTTATGATGGTTCTAAAGAAGAGGCGCTTGAGTTATTAAAAATTAGAGGAAGTCTTGAAGCTTATTGGGATGGTTATTTTAATGAAATGATTCAGATGATTGAATGTTTTGGTGATATGATTCAAATTATTGGTCATATCGATTTGCCAAAACTGAATGTAGATATGCCTGAAGCTTTGGTGAATTTTGAAACAAGCTCACATCCGCTAGCAAATAAATTTAGAACGCTTTTAGAGCTTATTGCCGATCGTAATTTGTCTTTAGATGTTAATATGGCTGGTAAGTTTAAAGGTGTTGGTGTGTATCCGGTTCAGAGTATTTTAAGACGTGCTAATGAGCTTCAAATACCTGTATGTGTGGGTACAGATACGCATCATGTCCGCTATTACGGTTTGAATTATAAAGAAAGCTTAGAGTATATTCAGGAAGCTGGATATGAAAGCTATGTAAGTTACTCTAAATTAATTCCAGAAAACCGTACCATTTACGACGACCATGAATTAAAAGTGAAATATACTGTTTTAAATAAGGGTATTGAATTATTAAATCAACGATTAGATAGTGATCAAAGAAGAATTATTCCAGATTTTTCTTTTGGAGGTGATTTTTCAGAATTTGTAGATATTTATAAAAACTCAACAGGTATGGGTGATTATAATGCTATTAGAATTAGAAAATGGGGGAAGTCTATTACGATTACAAATGAAATACCAAAACTTACTACTAAAATAGTAAACGGGTTGTTTTCTGAGCATTTAGATGAGCCTGGTGTTATTTCTTCGCTATTTAATACATTGGCGTCAGAAGGTATAAATGTTGAAACTGCTCGATTGAAATCAAATAACGATGGCACAGCTATGGCATTTTTATCTATAGAAAACGATAATGGTAATGTTGCAAGTGCTATTGATTTTATTAATGGTACAGATGCAGGACTTTTTAATAAGTTGACTTATCAAGAAAACGCCAAAATGCCAAATTACTACAGTGAAGGTGTTTATTTATTAGAAATGGATGGCGTAAAATTAAATTTAGCGTTAAGCGAAAAAGTTATTTTAACCAAGCATCATAATGCGCCTGGGGTTCTGTTGATATTATTGTCGGCTTTAGCTTCAAAGCACATCAATATTATAGATTTACGATTAGGAAAACTGAATGACACAGGGTATTCTGCTATAGCTACAGATGGTGATAGTAATGTTATTAGAGATTTATTATCTAAACTGGGTAATCAATATTATGAAGCTAATTTAATTGAGTTTCATAGTTTCTAATTTGTAATATTTGGTCTAAAGTTTGCTATATTCGAAATATGAAATTTAAGCAAACACTTTTCTTTTTGTTTATAACATGTTTGGGGTTTTCTCAGCAAACCGAATACGTTGATTTTAAAACTGCTAAAGCTGATGTTTTTTTTGATGTTTACCAAGGGAAGGTCTTTGGAAAGGTTATTTATAGGTTTGAAGTTTTAAAAGATATAGATTCGGTATACCTTGATGCTAAAGGTATGCGGTTTATGCAAATAATTTTGACTTCAGATAAAATTAAATCTGATAAGTTATATCGAGGTATGGTGCCAAATCATAATGATGGAGATAAATTATGGTTAAAACATAGCTTTAAAAAAGATAGGAAATATAGGTTAAGTTTTAGATACTTCGTAAATCCTAAAAAAGCTTTATACTTTATTGATTGGGATTATGAAGAAGGAAATAAGCAAATCTGGACACAAGGTCAAGGGAAGTACACTAGCAACTGGCTACCGAGTATTGATGATATGAACGATAAAATTGAATTTGATTTAAGTATTGAATTCGATAAGAATTATCAAGTTATAGCTAACGGAAAATTAACTGATAAAGAAATAAACGACTCAACAACCACATGGCATTACGACATGCAAAAGCCTATGGCAAGCTATTTAGTAGCTTTAGCTATTGGTAAGTACGATAAAAAGATTGAGTATTCTAAAAGCGGTATTCCTTTAGAAATGTATTACTATCCTGAGGATTCGTTAAAGTTTGAACCTACATATCGCTACACGAAGCAAATGTTCGATTTTTTAGAAGAAGAAATTGGTGTTCCGTATCCGTGGCAAAATTATAAGATGGTGCCTGTAAAAGACTTTTTGTATGCTGGGATGGAGAATACAAGTCTTAATATCTATTCGGATGCTTCTGTAATCGATTCTATAGCCTTTGTAGATAGAGATTTTGTAAATATTAATGCGCATGAATTAGCGCATCAATGGTTTGGTGATTTAGTGACTGAAACTTCTGGAAAACATCATTGGTTACAAGAGGGTTTTGCGACGTATTATGCTTTATTAGCTGAACGCAATATATATGGAGACGATTATTACTATTGGAGGTTGTATGAGTATGCTCAAGAGCTTTTAGAGCAAGATAAGGCAGGAGGAAGTACATCGCTTTTAAATCCGAAATCAAGTAGTACAACCTTTTATAAAAAAGGGGCTTGGGTATTGCATATGTTGCGAGAACGAGTAGGAGATAAGGCTTTTAAAGTAGGAGTGAAAAACTATTTGGAAAAGCATCAATATGAAAATGTAGAGACTGATGATTTTATTAGTGAAGTAGAAAAAGCGAGTGGGGAGGATTTGAGTGATTTTGTTGAAATTTGGTTGGAGGATGATAGGTTTTATTATGAATTGGCTTTAAAAAGTCTGAAAAAATCAAAAATGATTAGTCAATATATAGATGTTGACTGCGACCAGATTGGTTCTAACTGTAGTTTCTTAGTAAGTTCTAATGTTTCAGATGAAGTTAAAATAAAAATCATTCACCAAGACCCAAAAAATATAACAAGAAAAGCCTTTAGCGGTACTCTTAAAGTGCGTCAAGCCATTGCTAAATCTTTAAATAGAATTCCTTTAGAATTAAAAGAGGACTACGAATCGCTTCTAAATGATAAATCATATATCACAATTGAAACGGCTTTATTCAATTTATGGAATAATTTTCCAGAAGAACAGAGTAAGTATTTAAATAAAACAAAAGGCATTGTTGGGTTTAATGATAAAAATGTTAGGATACTATGGCTTACTTTGGCTTTAATAACGGATGATTTTGAGCCAGCGAATAAAGAGCTTTGTTTTAAGGAATTAAACGATTATACGAGCCCTAAATACGATTTTGCAATAAGACGTAATGCATTTCAATATTTATTATGGATAAGTTCCTGCGCAGATGACTGTAAAGAAAATTTAGAACAAGCAACGAAACATCATAACTGGCAGTTTTCAAAATATGCAAAAGAGATGTTGAAAGATATGTAATTGTATTTTTAAGTTTTTATATTTACAAATAAACAATTTAAGTTGAAAGCATTAGTAATTTCAGGAGGGGGTAGTAAAGGCGCATACGCAGGTGGTGTTGCCCAGTATTTAATGCAGGAAGAAGGACGTGATTACGATATGTTTTTAGGAACTTCAACAGGAGGTTTGTTGGTGCCTCATTTGGCAGCAAATAAAATTGAAAAAATTCACGGCGTTTTTACGAATGTTAAACAGAGTAATATTTTCAGTATAAACCCATTTCGTACTCGTAAAAAAGGAAATAGAGAGTTTGTTTCTATTAATTTTTTGAATACTATAGTTCAATTTATTAAAAGTAAAAGAACTTTTGGGGAAAGTAAAGCTTTAAAGCGTTATATAAAGAAGCATTTTACCGAAGAGGAATATCATTATATAAAAGAACATAAACATGATGTTGTTGTAACGGTCTCTAATTTGTCAAAAAATAGAGTAGAGTATAAGTCTATAAAAGATTTTAGCTATGACGAGTTTTGTGATTGGATTTGGATTTCCTGTAATTACATACCGTTTATGTCTTTGGTTAAAAAAAACGGTTTTGAATATGCCGATGGCGGCTTAGGCTGTGTAGTGCCAATACGAGAAGCTGTTTTGCGTGGAGCTACAGAAATTGATGCTATTATATTAGAGTCTGAAAAAATGGAATACAATAAGGTTTTAGGAAAAAACCCGTTTTCATTAATGATTAATTTGTTCGGACATTTATCAGATCAAGTAGAGCGTAATGATATCACGATTGGAAAGTTAGCTGCAAAGAATAATAATGTAAAGCTGAATTTGTACTATACATCATCAAAATTAACAGAGAATTCGCTAATATTTAATAAAAAGCTAATGACTTCTTGGTGGGATCAAGGTTATAATTATGCCAAAGAAAAATGTAAAGAAGCGCGTTCTAATGAATTGCGCATAGAAGATTTACCATAATTCTGAAACCTCTTCTTTTATAAAAGATAAAGCGGCATCACTAGGTGAAAGGCGCTCCATCATTTCGGTTAAAACCACCTCTCTAAGTTTATTTGCGGTATCTGTTTTGCTAGACATACTAGCTTTTCTAATGAGTTGAATTGTAGCGTTTTTTGCTGTTGTTATAATGTTCCAACATTTTTCACTCACATAGATTTGTTGCGATAAATTATGTTCAAATTCTTGTTCAATAGTTTGTATAAGTAAATTGATGTAATCTTCTTTATTTGAAGATGTTGGATTGACTCTTGTTAATAGTTTTGAAGGAGATAGGCGTTCTAAAAACAAAGCCATACGTTCGTATGCTTGTAATCGCAAAGGCATCGCATTTACTTGCATATCTTTTTTTAGTAAATAGCGTCTTCTGCCATCTTCATTTTTGGTGTGCTCTTTAAAAAAATAATAAGCAATAACTCCTGTAATTAATGAAGGAATTGCAAAAAGAAAAAGATCGATGATTCTTTGGGTATCCATAGTGTGATTTTAATGCTTGGTTAAGATTTTCCTCCCAAATATAAACAATCTTTTAAGTCTTGCATAGAATTAAAAGGAACAACTGTTTTCTCATACATATAAGTTCTGTTTAATTCTTTTGATAAGGTATGGTCGGCTACATTAATTTCAATATCACTCATTTTAAATTGACAAGGGTGTTCGTAACCTGCGGCATGGGTTATCTCAATAAATTCTTTTCTAAAGGATTTAAAATATTGAGCCAATCGCTCCGATTTTAATGTGGTATCAATCCCACTTTGCAGCCATTTACTTTGCGTGGCAATTCCAGTAGGACAACGGTTTGTATGACATATTTGAGCTTGTATACAACCAATACTCATCATCGCCTCCCGGGCTACATTAATACAATCGGCACCCATAGCAAATGCCATAGCAGCTTTTGCAGGAAAACCAAGTTTACCACTGCCAATAAATACAATGCGTTCAGCAAGTCCTTTGTTTTTAAATAATCTATATAAATCGCTAAATCCATACACCCAAGGTAAACTAACATGATCGGCAAAACTAGGCGGAGCAGCACCTGTACCACCTTCACCGCCATCTACTGCTATAAAATCTGGGCCTTTATTGGTTTTAATCATAATATCTGCTAATTCTTCCCATTGTTCTAGTTTCCCAATAGCAGCTTTTATACCAACAGGTAAACCTGTGGCTTCTGCTATTTTTTCAATAAAATCAACCATTTCAGGAACATTAGAAAAGGCAGTATGATTTGGGGGTGATAATACATCTTTACCAACTTCAACACCTCTAATTTCGGCAATTTCTTTAGTTATTTTAGCACCAGGTAAAACACCACCTTTTCCTGGTTTAGCGCCTTGCGATAGTTTGACTTCTATGGCGCGTACAAATGGGTTTTCTTTAACTAGTTTTATTAATTTTTCCATAGAAAAACTGCCATCTTTATTACGTGCTCCAAAATAGCCTGTTCCAATATGAAAAATAACATCGCCACCATGACTATGGTGAGGTGATAAGCCGCCTTCACCAGTATTATGGTAAGCATCAGCAATTTTAACACCTTTATTTAATGATTCTACAGCTTTTGCAGAAAGCGAGCCAAAACTCATGGCAGATATATTAACTACAGAAGCTGGTCTATATGGTCTTTTACGTTTATTGAATGCCCCCATAATTTTAGCACAGGGTAAAAATGTTTTATCAATTTTATTAGGGTGATTTTCAGGGAGTTTATAAGGCATCATCGCATTATTTATGAATATATGTTGATGCGCATAAATATCTCTATCCGTTCCAAAGCCTTCATAATTATTCTCTTTTTTAGCAGAAGCATAAATCCAACCGCGTTCAATACGATTAAAAGGTAATTCTTCTCTATTATTAGCTACAAAATACTGACGCATTTCTGGTCCAATACTTTCTAGCCAGTAACGTAAATGTCCAACAATAGGGTAGTTGTGACTTATAGTATGTTTTTTTTGAAAAAAGATATCGCGTATAGCTACAATTGCCAAGGCTATTAAAACCCAACCCCACCAAGTAATATTTGATAAAAAATCGAACATAAAATTCTTGAATTTTTAAAAATGAATGCTAAAGATATTTAAATTTTGATAAAGCCAAAGTTAAATTTTAATTGTTTATAATTATTAATAATTACATACTGTTAAACGCCGTACAATGGTTATTTTTAACTTTTAAAAATTGAAATTAATTTGGAGAAATATTTAAGTCAGTTAAACGACGCACAATTAGAGCCTACCATACAAAAAGAAGGCCCAATGATTATTATTGCGGGTGCAGGATCGGGAAAAACACGTGTGTTAACTTATAGAATTGCGTATTTAATGAGTCAGGGTGTTGATGCTTTTAACATCTTGTCATTAACATTTACAAATAAAGCAGCACGCGAAATGAAAGAGCGTATTGCCGATATAGTAGGTACTAGTGAAGCAAAAAACCTGTGGATGGGTACGTTTCACTCCGTTTTTGCTAAAATATTACGTTTTGAAGGGCATCACTTAGGATTTCCTAGTAATTTCACTATTTATGATACTCAAGATTCTCAAAAACTAATGGGATCTATCATAAAAGAAATGGGCTTAGATAAAGATATTTATAAAACTAAGCAGGTATATAGCAGGATTTCGTCTTACAAGAATAGTTTAATTACTGTAAAGGCTTATATGAATAATCCTGAATTAAAGGAAGCCGATGCTATGACACGTCGCCCAAGAATGGGAGAAATATATGCAGCCTATGTAGACAGATGCTTTAAAGCAGGTGCTATGGATTTTGATGATTTATTATTAAGAACCAACGAGTTACTAACCCGTTTTCCTGCTGTTTTAGCACAATATCAGGATAGATTTAGATATATCATGGTTGATGAGTACCAAGATACAAACCACAGTCAGTATTTAATTGTGCGGGCTTTGGCCGATCGTTTTCAAAATATTTGTGTGGTTGGTGATGATGCGCAGAGTATTTATGCCTTCCGTGGTGCGAATATTAATAATATTTTGAATTTCCAGAAAGATTATGATGGTGTAAAACTGTTTCGATTAGAGCAAAATTACCGTTCTACTAAAAACATTGTAGGTGCAGCAAATTCTGTTATAGAACATAATAAAACCAAGTTAGATAAAGTAGTTTGGACGGCTAATGACGAAGGTCCAAAAGTAAAAGTGCACCGTTCTTTAACCGATGGTGATGAAGGACGTTATGTAGCAAGTACCATTTGGGATGCTAAAATGCAAGACCAATTACAAAATAAAGAGTTTGCTATTTTGTATCGTACCAATGCACAATCGCGTGCTATGGAGGATGCGCTTAGAAAACGCGATATTCCTTATAGAATTTATGGTGGATTGAGTTTTTATCAGCGTAAAGAAATTAAAGATGTGATTTCGTATCTGCGATTAATTTTAAACCCTGCCGATGAAGAAGCTTTAAAACGTGTTATTAATTACCCAGCAAGAGGTATTGGGCAAACCACGATTGATAGGCTAGTAGTAGCAGCAAATGGTTATAAAAGAACCATTTTCGAAGTGCTTCAAAATATTGATAAAGTAGATATTAACATTAATAATGGTGCTAAAAACAAGCTGAAAGACTTTGTTACTTTAATAGAGAGTTTCCAGGTTATGAACCAAACGGCAACAGCCTTTGAATTAGCCGAACATGTGGTAAAAGCAACAGGTTTATTACGTGAAATTAATAAGGAAGGAACTCCAGAAGGCGTTGTGCGTTTAGAAAACGTAGAAGAAATGCTTAATGGTATTAAGGATTTTGTTGAAGGCCAAATGGAAATTGCCGATACCACAGGTAATTTAGCTGAGTTTTTAGAAGATGTTGCTTTAGCAACCGATTTAGATAACGAAAAAGGTGAAGAAGATGCCGTAGCCTTAATGACTATTCACTTAGCAAAAGGATTGGAATTTAATCATGTATTTGTAGTTGGTTTAGAAGAAGATTTATTCCCGAGTGCTATGAGTATGAATACACGTAGCGAACTTGAAGAAGAACGTCGTTTATTTTATGTAGCATTAACAAGAGCCGAAAAGCAAGCCTATTTAACCTATGCGCTATCGCGTTACCGTTGGGGAAAATTGGTAGATTCTGAGCCAAGTCGTTTTATTGAAGAAATAGACGAGCAGTTTATTGAGAATATAACACCAAAACTAGAAAGACGCATCAACCCGATGTTGTCTGCCGATATTTTTGGCGATGTAGAACCTAATAAAATTAGGTATAAACCAGCAAAACAAGCGGTTTTAAAAAAGCCTACAAAATCTATAAAAAAAGAACAACCAAAGTTTCAAGTTACAGCGCCTAAAAATTTAAAACGTGTTTCTGCTGCAGAAACCAATGAAAGTGCTAACGCTAATTTATTTGATAATACACTAACGGTTGGTAATCTTGTAAAGCATATTCGTTTTGGAACCGGAGAAGTGTTGAAAATAGAAGGTAAAGGTGCCGATGTTAAAGCCGAAATCAATTTTCAGCATGGTGGTGTTAAGAAATTACTATTACGTTTTGCGAAGTTGGAAGTTATTGGTTAAATTAGTTAGAAGTAAATGCATTATGGCTGAGTTTTTAAGAATATATGAAGAAAATCCCAATCCGAAAGCGATTGAAAAGGTGGTGGCTGTTCTAAAACGAGGCGGTTTAATTATCTATCCAACTGATACTGTTTACGGTTTAGGCTGCGATATTACTAATTTAAAAGCTTTAGAGCGTGTTGCTAGAATTAAACAAGTAAAGCTAGAGAAATCTAATTTTTCATTTATTTGTCACGATTTAAGTCATTTAAGCGATTATGTTAAGCAAATAGACACTTCTACCTTTAAAATATTAAAGCGTGCGCTTCCAGGACCTTATACCTTTATTCTTCCAGGTTCTAAATCGTTACCCAATCCGTTTAAAAAGAAAAAAACGGTTGGTATTCGTGTGCCATCCAATAATATTGCTTTAGCCATTGTAGAAAAGTTAGGAAACCCTATTATATCAACCTCTATACGCGATGACGATGAAGTTTTAGAATACACCACAGACCCAGAACTTATTCTTGAAAAATGGGATAACCTAGTCGATTTAGTTATTGATGGTGGTTATGGCGATAATGAAGCCTCTACCGTTATCGATTTATCTGAAGACGAACCTATTATTGTAAGAGAAGGCAAGGGGAGTTTGGAGATTTTCTAAATGCCTCCGTAGGCAGGAATCTTATTGAATGAATTTTAATTAAGTTTTTTTATTTTGGAGAGAGTTCGTTTAACGGTTACGTATAATATTAGTGGCGCGTTTAAGTACTAATTTAGTAAATAGAAACTTGCCAGCGGAAAATTCCGCAGGAATTTTCCAAGTAGGCTAAAACCAGCCATTAATTTTATACTTTGTTGTAAAACGTTTTTTAATTCATCACCCAAACATCATTTTTTCTAGCATTAGCATCTCTTCCTCCAATAACCCATAGTTTATTATTTAATACAATTGAAGTATGATAGTCTCGTTTAGAAAAAGGAGCATCAGAAGTGACTTCTGTCCAATTAATACCATCACTACTTGTCCAAACATCATTTAAAAAATTATTACCATTGGTTATACCACCAATAACCCAAAGCTTATTGTCAAATGTTGTTGTAGTGTGATAGTAACGAATAACAAAAGGCGCAGCGCTAGTAATTTCATTCCAAGTCATTCCATCACTACTGTTCCATACATCATTCTTACTTCCATCAATGCCTAATCCAGCAACTAGCCAAATTTTATCATCGAATATTACTGTTGAATGACGCGCTTTAGAAGGCAATGTGCCAGATGTATTTACTTGAGTCCAATTAATTCCATCGCTACTATTCCATACATCATTTAGTATCTGAAGAGGTCCACTTTCTCCGCCAATTACCCATATTTTATTATCAAAAACGACAGTAGTATGATTATCTCTTGCAGTAAAAGGAGCATTAGAAGTTGCGTTGGTCCAATTAATTCCATCACTACTTGACCATATATCGTTAGAATAATTGCCAGCATAACCACCAATTACCCATAGCTTATTATCAAACACAACAGAAGTATGAGATGCTCTTGAAGGGAAAGCTGCTGATGGTGTCGCCTCATTCCAAGATACACCATCAGTACTAGACCAAACATCGTTTACTCGATTTCCACCACTTGGAGCTCCACCAATTACCCACGCTTTATCTTCAAATACTACTGAAGTATGACCTAGTCTACCTGAAAATGGAGCATTAACTGTGACTTGTGAAAATAAATCAATAGTAGTAAAACTAAAAATGCTACTTTCAGTAGAGTTTCCATTGTTGTCTTTTGCTATTGCTTTCCAGTAAAAACCTTCTGAAAAATCAATAGGGGAACTAAATGTGAATTCAGTTACATTAAGGTTCGATGCAATTACTGTACTAGGACTTGTATTATTATCCAAGATTAAATCATATGTAATTGGGTCATCATCTGGGTCTGTTGCGACACTCCAAGTTAAAGTGGGTTTTAATGGCACGTCTACTGCTCCATTATTTACTGTTAAAAGGGAGAAAGCACTCGGTGGCTGATTCTCAATGATTATGATGTCATCATCATTGCCGTCATCAATATTCCCGTTATCGTCCTTTCCACATCCAAAAGCGATTAAAATTAGGACGACTCCAAATATTAAGTATTTGTTTTTTCTCATAGGTTTTATATCATACGTTAAACGAAGTTATCTTTTTTTTCTGACAAAGTCAAGTGATAATGAAATCGATTATTACAAATTTGTAGCTGAGTAAAATAAAATGTAACTCATTAATATTTTCCCAATTAGAGAATATTTAACACTTTTAGAATTAAATATGTGTTTTTTTGATTTTCAATCAAAATTAAATGTCTCTATGAAACATACAATCTTCATTATTTCTGTAATATTTGGGTTCAATTCAATGTTCGCTCAAGTTGATAAGAATACTTATGAGTTAAACGCTTTGGAGAACCTATTGACTGAAGATGTTAAAGATATAATAGGCAAAAATATATCTAACAAAAGGGTTGTTTTTCTGGGAGAGGCAGAGCATCATATTGGTTCTGATTTTCTTGCTAAAACCGAATTTGTAAAATATTTAGTATTAGAAAAGGGTTATAAAGACATTGCTTTTGAAGGTGATTTTTTTGGACTTTATTTTGACCACAACAAAATAAATTTATTTTCATTTTGGTCACGATCAGTACAATGCAAAGTATTGTTTGAGTTTTTAAAAGCTCATAATGTTACAATATGGGGTTTTGACAATCAAATGGGGTCTGGTTATACTTATAATAATTTTACAAATAAATTAATAGCGTTCTTAAAGGATAATTCAATTGAATATGAACAAAATTTTTCAGACTTAACTGAAACATATATTAAAAACAGAAAGCAGGCTAATAAGGTTCTTAAAAAAACAGATTTAGATTATTTACTTAGTGAAGTGAGTAAATTGTTTGAAAATGATGTTGTAATTAAAGATGCGCTTTGGTTTCAGCTTTTAGAAAGTTTTAAAAGTGATATTTTATTAAACACCACTAATAAAAGCTCTACTAAGGGAATACCAATTAGAGATACTCAAATGGCAAAGAATCTTGATTTCTTAGTTAAAACAATGCCCAATAAAAAGTTTATTGTTTGGTTAGCCAATGCTCATATGGCTAAGTATGAATATGATTTTATGAAAGGACAAACTATGGGAGGGCAATTTGTAAGCCTAAATCCAGAACTATCATATCATATTGCTATATCTTCTATAAATATGCCTTATAGAAAAGAAAATTGGATTAAAAAATCAAGAGAGGATCAAGGTAATCTACTTCATTTTTTGCCGTCAACTGAAAATAATTATTTTATTGACTCAAAACAATTAATTAATGACAGCCCTGAATTTGCAGAAAGAGACTATGTTGGAATGTTTAATTTAGAAAAGAATAAAACAAATTGGTTTAAGCATTTTGATGCATTAGTATTTATTTCTAAAGGAGAAAAAGTGAAATATTGAGATGTAAATACTTTTTTTGTTTATTAATACTAACCTTAGCAGTTGCGCCCGCGTTAAGGATAGTAGCGGCATCCTTTTTGCGAAGATTTAGACTTGAAAGCTTCTTTGTAAACTACATGTTATATATTAATGAGATCCCGAAACCAGTTCGGGACTGCTTCGCAGAAAGATATAGCGAATAGCCTGACCTTGGTCCTGAACTAAATTCAGGATAAAAATAACGCCCAAATTAAACGCATAAAAAAAGCCCAACTTTGCAGTTGAGCTTTTAAATATTTTATGTTGAAAATATAACTAGTTTCCAGCAGCAGAAAGATTTTTCATTTCTTTTTCAACCATATCGTAGAATTGGTCAATTTTAGGTAAAACTACAATACGCGTACGTCTGTTTTTAGCTCTGTTCTCAGCAGTATCATTGTCTACTAAAGGTACGTAAGAACTACGACCAGCAGCAATTAATTGTGCAGGGTTAACAGCTAAATCTTGTAATACTCTAATAATAGATGTAGAACGTTTAACACTTAAATCCCAGTTGTCTAACAATACATCTCCTTTTTTGTAAGGAACGCTATCTGTATGACCTTCTACCATACATTCGAAATCTGGTTTGCTATTTACAACTTTAGCTACTTTAGCAAGTACTTCTTTTGCTTTTGCAGTTACGTTGTAGCTTCCGCTTTTAAATAATAATTTATCGGCAATTGAGATAAATACAACACCTTTTTCTACGTTTATTTCAATATCTGGATCGTTAATACCAACTTCGCGTTTTAAGCTTGTTACAACTGCAAGTGTTACACTATCCTTTTTAGTTAATGCATCTTGTAAACGTGTAATTTTTAATTCTTTTTCTTTAATGCTTTCTAATGTTTTTTCTACGTTAGAGGCACCTTTTGCAGATAATACTTGTAAGTTATCGTTATACTTTTTTAAATCGTCTACTTGACCTTCTAAAAGTGATACTTTAGCTGTAGCTGATGCTCTGTCTTCTAAACAAGAGTTTAATTTTACAGTTGCAGAATTAAGTAAATCTTGAGTTTCTTTTTGTTTTGCTTGAAGATCTGTGTAAAGCTTTTTTGATACACATGAACTTAATAATATCATTGCAGATACGCTAAGTAATAAAACTTTTTTCATAATTGTTATAGGATTAACTTTTAAAATTTAAACAGTAACAAAAATATACAAAAATTAGTCGTTTTTAACATTGTTAACAAAACTTTTACTAACTTTTTATAATCTTTTGTAATTGTCTTTTTTATTTATGAAATAATCAAAGACAATTGATGTTCTTTGATAGTACTTAATTTTATTTTTTGTGAGTTTTCTTTGCTTTAATAAGTGCTTTAAATGCGAATAGAAGCTAGCATGAGCTTTTAAAATGGCTAGAATGTGTTTAAATTTAAATTCGAAAAGAAACTTTACACTGGCAACACCATCTAAAATGAGCCTAACAAAAATTTTGAGTAGAATATTGCCTTTAGCATTTTTTGTTAGTGTATAAAGACTGTTTCTAAAATTTAAGTATGTTTTTTTAGGGTTTGAATTGCTTAAAGTTGCACCACCAACATGGTAAATGGTTGATTTTCCAACATATTTTATAGCATATCCTGCGTTTTTAGCGCGCCAACACAAATCGATTTCTTCCATGTGTGCAAAAAAATGTGCGTCTAATCCGTTTAATTCCTGAAACACCTGACTTCTAATAAATAGGCAGGCTCCAGAAGCCCAAAATATCTCAGACGTGTCGTTGTATTGTCCTAAATCTTTTTCGATAGTATTAAAAATTCTACCTCGGCAATACGGGTAGCCGTATTTATCTATAAATCCGCCAGCAGCACCTGCATACTCAAAATACGCTTTGTTTTTATAATCTAATAATTTTGGTTGAATAATGGTTGTGTTTGCTTCGCTTGTAAAGGTGTCTTTAATAGGAGCGAGCCAGTTTTTAGTAACTTCTATATCGCTATTTAGTAAACAGAAAATATCTGCTTTTACATGTTTTAAAGCATCGTTATAGCCTTTGGCATAACCACCGTTTTTTTTGTTCTGAATTATTTTTACAGATGGGAAGTTGGATTTTAAAAAAGCGATAGAATCATCGGTTGAAGCGTTATCGGCTACGTAAATATCGGCTTCTTGAGAAAATGTAATAACCGATGGTAAAAACTGTTCTAGTAGCTTTTTTCCGTTCCAATTTAATATGACGATGGCAAATTTCATTAGTTATAATCTGGAATATCTTTTAAAAATTGATAGCGTTCATTTTCGAAATCCATTTGACAATAATAATGATTTAATCCGTTAGTAACCATTAAATAGCTGGCATTTAGGGTTAAATTGTATTGCGCAATTTGGTCGAATGTGGTTTGATCGACATTAATTTTTGTCGATTTGCATTCTACAATAAGATGAATACTTCCATCTGGATTAAAAACCACAATATCGTATCGTTTTTTTAATGAGTTAACTGTGAGTTCTTTTTCAACATTTATTAATGATTTTGGATAGCCTTTTTCATTAATTAAATACAAAACACAGTGCTGGCGCACCCATTCTTCAGGTTGAAGAATCACAAACTTTTTACGAATAGGATCAAAAATAGAAACTTTATTTTCGCTATTTTTGAATCGAAATGAAAACTTAGGAAAGTTTAATGCTTGCATGAATGCACATTGATTTTTTTTCAAAGTTAAACTACATAAACCAAAAACCAAGCAGCAAACTAAAAATGTTGGGTTTTGGATTTTATAATTTGAAATTTTTATTGATTTGGACGAAGTAAAACAAATAGCTACCGATATAAAAGAAGGCAAACTGAAACCTATTTATTTTTTAATGGGCGAAGAACCTTATTATATTGATAAAATTTCAGATTATATTGAAGCTAGTGTTTTAAGTGAAGAGGAACGCGGATTCAATCAAACGGTTTTATACGGTCGTGATGTATCTATTGATGATATTGTAGGAAATGCGAAGCGTTACCCTATGATGGCAGAGTATCAGGTTGTTATTGTTAAAGAAGCTCAAGATTTATCGCGTACTATTGAGAAACTGGCTTCTTATGCGCAAAATCCGCAACCTACAACAGTTCTCGTTTTTAATTATAAGTATAAGAAGATTGATAAGCGTAAAGCGTTGTATAAATCGCTTAAAAAAACGGGCGTTGTTTACGAGAGTAAAAAACTCTACGAAAACCAGGTAGCCGATTGGATTCGTCGAGTTTTATCACCTAAAAATTATACTATTTCGCCTAAAGCAGCACAAATGCTTGTGGAGTTTTTAGGAACCGATTTAAGTAAAATTAATAATGAATTAGAGAAGCTTCAAATTATTTTACCTGAAGGAAGTCAGATTACGCCAGAGGTTATTGAAGTGAATATAGGTATTAGTAAAGACTTTAATAATTTCGAATTACGTAAAGCTGTTGGTGAACGCAATACTATTAAAGCCTATCAAATTGTTAATTATTTTGCGAACAATCCAAAGGATAATCCTATGGTGGTTACGGTATCTTTGTTGTTTAATTTCTTTTCCCAATTACTTCATTTTCATGGATTAAATGATAAATCGCCTAGGAATGTTGCGTCTGCATTAAAGGTGAATCCGTATTTTGTAAATGAATACATATCAGCTGCTAGAAATTACCCGATGCGAAAAGTAAGCATGGTGGTTTCAACCCTTAGAGAGTTTGATGTAAAAAGTAAGGGTGTAGGCTCGAATGCCGTTCCGCAAGGTGATTTGTTAAAAGAATTGCTTGTTAAGATTCTTAGCTAAATTTTTGTCCACAATTACCTATTCCTAAATAAACACAGAACAAACACTTAATTAAAAACGTTGTTGCTGTTTCGTTGTTTTTACTCCGTTTGAATTATTGATATAAAACATATCTTGGAGGTTTTAGATCATTCAGTCTCATATACACAAGCATTTGCCCTCTGTGATGTGTTATATGGTCAGCAAGTAATAGAAGGATTTGCCTTTTCGTTCTATCTAACCCTAAATAATCTAACCTGTCATTAAATTTAGTAGTATCAAATTCGCTTATTAATTTTATAGTTTCATTAAATGTTTTGTCAATTGTTGCAATCATTTCCTTTTTAGATTTATTGTCAACTTTTAGTTCTGTGTCTGTTTCCCAATCTCTTGCTTTACGTTCGCCTATTAAAGTTTGACTATGCCAATCCATTGCCCAGGCTATATGCATTAAATTTTCTGCAAAACTTTTAGATTCTGGTGACGCTTTATATTCATATTTATCTTCTGGCATTTCCTCTGCAACAAGAATCAAGTATTTCCGAGAGTTTTCTAATCGTTCTAAATAGTCTTTGATAAAATCATTTTGTTGTGCACTTGTTGGTGAAGCAAATGAAGAAAAAATTATTGTCAAAGTCAGAATTAATATCTGTTTCATGCGTTTATAATTATTGTTTTTTATCGGTTACATATAACATTCTTTTAATCATTTTCTAGGGTAGTGAAAATTTAGTTATGAATGGCAACTATTTATAAATACACAGATACAGTAAGTACAAGCATAGTAAATACTAAAAGTATAATTACTAACGGCATTACAAACTTCAACCATTTGTTATAGCCAACTTTTACAATAGCTAAGGAAGCTAATATTAAACCCGTAGGATTTATAAAAGCAAATAAACCCATACCATATTGATAGGCGTTAACAACAAATTCTCTACCAATACCAACGCCATCGGCTAAAGGCGACATAATTGGCATAGTTAATACAGCCATTCCAGACGATGAAGGAATAAAAAAGGATAAGCCTCCATAAATATAAAGCATCACATTTATAAATAGACCTTTATTCATGCCGTTTGTAGCATTACTTGCATAGTACAGCATAGTATCGCTTATTTGTCCGTTTTCCATTAAAACTGTTATGCCACGGGCAATACCTATTATTATAGCAACACCTAACAAATCGCTAGCACCTTTTATAAAGGTGTCAACAAAAGTGTATTCGTTTATTTGAGCTATGAATCCAATTAAAATAGAACCGACTAAAAATACAGCGGTCATTTCTATAAACCACCAGTCTAACTGTGATACGCCATAAACCATGATGATAAAACACATAATGAAAATGAAAAGTATAACACGTAAGCGCGTAGTTAATACAATTAAAGAGTCGGTATTGCTACCAAACATTTTTTCTATAGTATCTTTTTGATCGAAAATAACAGATTTTGACGGGTCTTTTTTGACACGCTGTGCATATCTGATGATGTAAATAATACAAATAAGTGTTCCTAGAAAAAGCATAACAAATCGCCCTGTTAAACCTGTTGTCCAATTAATACCGGCAGCATCAGAAGCTATAATGGCACTAAACGGATTTGTTGTAGAGCACATCGTACCTATTGAAGAACCAATATAAACACTCGCCAACGCCACCATGGCATCGTATTTAGCTGCAAGAAATATAGGAATAAGAATGGGGTAGAAGGCTATGGTTTCTTCAGCCAAACCAAAAGTGGTACCTCCAATGGCAATGAGTATTGTTACAAGAATAATTAGTAGAAATTCTTTCCCTTTTAAGGCAACGGCTAGCCATGAAATACCAGCATCAAAAGCGCCTGTGTAATTCATAATACCAATAAGACCGCCTATAAACAGGACTAGAAAAATAATATCGGCGCCTTCAATAATACCTTTTATGGGCGATTGTATAAATGCTGCGACGCCTTGTGGTGTGTTTTCAACTTCTTTATAAGTGTTTGGAATGCTAATAGGTTTCCAAATATCGCCATTCGTAAACTTTTCTAATGGAATTTTAATGTTTAAGGCGTCTAAAGTGTTTTGTGTAGCTTCTAAAGAGGTAGTTTCTTCTAAATGTGTTTTGGTGAATGTATTGTCGTCTTTATTGTAAGCTAAGGAATCAAATTTTCCTGAAGGAATAATCCATGTTAAGATGGCTACTAAGCCAGCAATTATGAGCAATATGGTTTGGGCTGTAGGGAATTTTATTTTTTTCAAGTCTGAAATATTTTTTAGGATTAAAGATAGTATTATTTTAGTGTGATTTTAAATTTTTCGAATGAATATAGAGATAGAAAAGAGTTGGAAGAGGCATTTGCAAGATGAGTTTAATAAATCTTACTTTAAAGATTTATTAAATTTTGTTGAGTCTGAATATGATGCAAATCAATGTTTTCCACCTGAAAATGAAATTTTTAACGCGTTTAATTCTTGTGCTTTTAATGCTGTTAAAGTTGTTATTATTGGTCAAGACCCGTATCATGATGTTGGTCAAGCGAATGGGCTTTGTTTCTCTGTAAATAATGACGTAAAACATCCTCCGTCTTTAGTTAATATTTTTAAAGAACTTGAAACAGATATGGGTATTCCGTATCCTAAAAGTGGCGATTTATCACATTGGGCTAAACAAGGTGTTTTATTATTAAATGCAACATTAACAGTAAGAGCGCATGAAGCTGGAAGTCATCAAAAAAAAGGTTGGGAACAATTTACTGATAATGTTATTGAAGTAATAAGTAATAAAAAAGAAAATATAACGTTTTTACTATGGGGAGGTTTTGCTAAGAAAAAAACAAAATTGATAGATACAAATAAGCATCAAGTTTTAACAAGTGGGCACCCATCTCCATTAAGCGCGAATAGAGGGTATTGGTTTGGTAATAAGTGTTTTAGTAAAACTAATATGATTCTAAACGAATTAGGTTCACAATTAATATCTTGGTAGTTTTATTTACTATTATATGTTAGTAAATAAAACAAAATAGCCTCAACATATATTTATGTAAATATATGTAGCTTATTATTGGCTGTAAATATTAGTTAAAAAAATTAACTACCAGTTGGCGCTAAACGTGATTCTTCGAGGTGTAGTTCTGGTCTAAGTATAAAAGGTTTTTTGTCTACTTTGGCTCTTTTTTCTATTTTATTACAACTAAACATTAAAAGTAAAAAGTTAGTTGCTACTAAGGTGAAAATTGAAATAGTAATTGTTAATAACATAGGCTTTGGGATTTTATATTCTGCTAAAATACATAAATAATCGATAAAATGCAACTATTTATCGATTAAAAATATTAACACTACAAATTTACTAAAAAAAAGACTACAAGCCTATAAGTAGTTATACTTAATTTTAATTTATATTAAAACTTTAAATTACGCTTGTAGTTTTTAAGATTTTGATAAAATTTTATAAGTTTTTTTAGGGAGTATATCCTTTTTTAGCAAAATAGAAATAGTTTTAAGTTTAAAATATGACTTACTTATGTAAATAAAACCACCATTTCCTATTCTATTACCTGTTGATCCCCAAGAATTCTTAACTTTATAATACATTTTATTATTTTGATCTTTTACTATACCAGTTATGTGCATTAAATGGTCATCAGTGGTATTATAATTTTCAAATTCTTCTTGCCTATATTCTTGAGTTATATCATTTTCTTTCACAATATAAGTTAACGATTTTTTTGTGTTTTCTATGTCTTTCGGAATTACAGCAACTCCATACTTTTGTGAAAAAGTTTTTTCTGAAATGTCTATATCTAGAGCTATAGTATGGCCTTCTTTTAAAATATAATCAGTTATTTCAACTAATTCATTTAGAGGGACGTTATAATACGAACCGTTAGAAAAGTTATCGGGAATATTTAAAATAAATTTAGAGTAAAAAGGAACTTGGGTAAATGATGTTAAAGAGACATAGTCATCAGGATTAAATTTTGTCATTTCTAAAAATGATTTTGGTGTATAATTTTGATCATTATAAATGAAAGTTTCAGGCGTTTTTCCAATATATAGATTTAAAATAGAATCAGTTGATTGTTTCCAGTTTGGGTATTTAGAATCTTTTACATTTTTAATATAGGCGTCTAAAACTACTTTTAAGTCAGAAACTATTTTTGAATGATCATACCTATTCTCATTATTCATAAAACCATTGTAAGCGGTTTCAGGAACTAAGCCGTGTTTTTTTATAGAATTGGTAACGTCATGTGCCAACCCGCCTTCATTAAACTGAGTTTTTCCTTGTCTCATTATATAATTCCATGCTTTTTCTTCATATGTTTTTCTCACATTAAACATTTCAGAAATATCAATATCCTGTTCTGAATTTTTATAAATTTCAGATTCAATAAAAGAAGATGTTGAAAAACTCCAACATGTTTGTGTTTTTCCTTGGTTTTTAACAGCAGAAGTTTTTAAATCAATTACAGTTGTAAACTCATATGGTTGTTCTGTAGAACCAGATATAATTTGTGAAGTCGTTTCTTGTGAGAAAGTAAAAAGTGTAGTTAGTAAAAGTGAAAAATTAAATAAAAAGTGTTTCATTATGGGGAGATTAAATCATTTAAAATCTATTAAAGAAAATCATTTGTAAGCTTAAATTTTAAATTAAGCATAGCTATTAATAAAATAAAATTTATTTTTGACTAAAATAAATAAAATGGACCAAGTAAACTGGGTGACAGTTAAAGAATATGAAGACATTACATATAAAAAATGTGATGGTGTTGCGCGAATAGCATTTAATAGACCTAATGTACGTAATGCATTTAGACCAAAAACAACAAGTGAGCTTTATGATGCATTTTACGATGCTAATGAAGATGTTAATATAGGTGTTGTTTTATTGTCTGCCGAAGGGCCTTCAACTAAAGATGGTGTGTATTCGTTTTGTAGTGGAGGCGATCAAAAAGCAAGAGGAAAACAAGGTTATGTAGGTGAAGATGGATATCATCGATTAAATATTTTAGAAGTACAACGTTTAATCCGTTTTATGCCAAAAGCTGTTATTGCTGTGGTGCCTGGTTGGGCTGTTGGTGGCGGGCATAGTCTACATGTGGTTTGCGATTTAACTTTAGCTAGTAAAGAGCATGCGATTTTTAAGCAAACAGACGCGGATGTTACGAGTTTTGATGGTGGTTATGGTTCGGCTTACTTAGCTAAAATGGTTGGACAAAAAAAAGCACGAGAAATCTTTTTTTTAGGAAGAAATTATAATGCACAAGAAGCTTTTGATATGGGTATGGTTAATGCCGTAATTCCTCATGACGAGTTAGAAAGTACAGCCTATGAATGGGCTCAAGAAATATTAGCAAAATCACCTACTTCTATTAAGATGCTTAAATTTGCTATGAATTTAACCGATGATGGCATGGTGGGGCAACAAGTATTTGCTGGAGAAGCTACACGATTAGCGTATATGACAGATGAAGCTGTTGAGGGTAGAAACGCTTTTCTTGAAAAACGTAAGCCAGATTTTGTAAAAAAATGGATTCCATAGTATGCATATGAAAAATATTTTTCTTTGGATTTCAGCCATGCGTTTAAGAACGCTGCCTTTATCAATTTCAGGTATTGTATTGGCTTCTAGCTTTGCTGAATATAATGGTGTTTTTAATTTAAAAGTTTTTGGTTTAGCAATTTTAACCACTTTAAGTTTTCAAATATTGTCCAATCTTTCAAATGATTATGGAGACGGTGTAAAAGGAACAGACAATGATGATAGAATAGGGCCGGAACGTGCTTTGCAATCTGGTAAAATAACACCAGAAGACATGTTTAATGCTATTAAAATAAATGTTTTAATCTGTATAGGTTTATCTGTTTCATTAATCTTTAGTGCTTTTGGGGTAAAACATTTATTATTAACACTTTTGTTTTTCTTATTAGGGGCCTTCTCAGTTATTGCTGCCATTAGATACACGGTTGGTAATAATGCATATGGGTATAAGGCTTTGGGCGATGTTTTTGTTTTTATATTTTTCGGTTTAGTAAGTATAATAGGGTGTTATGTTCTTTATGCTAAACAAATAGATCATGTGGTTTTTTTACCATCAATAACTATTGGTTTCTTAAGTACAGCTGTATTAAATCTTAATAATATGCGTGATATTGATTCAGATACTAAAGCAAATAAAATTACTTTAGCAGTAAAGTTGGGTAGTAAAAATGCTAAATTGTATCATAAAACATTAATTATTTTAGCAATAGTACTTTCTAGTTTATTCGGACTTTTATATTACACATCACCTTATAATTTAATTTTTGTGATTGCTTATATTCCTTTATTAATTCATTTAAAAAAGGTACATAATAATACAGAACCAAAATTATTAGATCCTGAATTAAAGAAATTAGCGCTTACAACAGTCTTATTAGCCATTTTAATGGGAATAGGGCATTTGTTGTAGTATATTTAGTTATCATATTTTAATCTTTTAAATTCCATTGTTATGAAAATCACTTTTTATGGTCATGCTAGTTTAGGTATTCAAATAGATGACGTTAATATTCTTGTCGATCCTTTTATAACAGGAAACCCAAATGCTTCTAGCATTGATATAAATACAATTAAAGCCGATTATATTTTAGTAACACATGCGCATCAAGATCATATTTTAGATGTTGAAGCCATTGCGAAACGTACTAAGGCTATTATTATTTCTAATTATGAGATTGTAACACATTTTGGTAAATTAGGACTTGAAGGTCACCCAATGAATCATGGAGGTACTTGGGATTTTGATTTTGGAACCGTTAAATATGTAAATGCTATATTGGCGAGTGATTTTGTTGCATGTGATAAAATTTTAGGCTGCCATTACGATACCTTTGGATATATTGAAATAGATCATGAAGCAGCAAAAAGAAAATTCTTTGAAAAAGATAAAGATTTAATGCTTTTAGAAATTGGAGCGTCTATAGAATTATAAATGATAAAGGCTTTTTATAAAAAACACATACTCAATTTTAAACAAGCTAGCGGCACATCTCGTGGCATACTAAAAACAAAGGAAACGTGGTTTCTTATTTTAGAATCTAAAGAAAAACAAGGCGTAGGTGAGTGTGGCTTGTTTAGAGGTTTGTCTGTTGATGATAGAATAGATTATGAAGAAAAGCTAAAATGGACTTGCCAAAACATAAATTTAGCTTTGGAGGTTTTATTAGACGAATTAATAGAGTTCCCAAGTATTCAATTTGGATTGGAAATGGCTTTCAAATCTTTAGAAAGTCAAAATAAATTTGAATTATTTCCTTCAAAATTCACCAAAAGTCAAGATTCAATTTCTATTAATGGTCTCATTTGGATGGGAACCGAAGCTTTTATGAAACAACAAATCGTTGAAAAAATAGAAGCGGGTTTCACTTGTATTAAAATGAAAATTGGAGCCATCGATTTTCAAACAGAAATCAATATTCTAAAATCGATTAGAAATGAATTTTCTTCAAAAGATATAGAACTGCGTGTTGATGCCAATGGTGCTTTTCTACCTTCTGAAGCCTTAGAGAAATTAAAAATATTATCAGATTTTGATTTGCATTCTATTGAACAACCTATAAAACAAGGTCAAATAGAAGCTATGGCAAGCTTATGTAAAAACACGCCTTTACCAATTGCTTTAGACGAAGAATTAATAGGCATTTTTTATGTAGTAAATAAAGAAACATTGCTAAAAACTATAAATCCGCAATACATTATTTTAAAACCCAGTTTGGTTGGCGGATTTAAAGGCAGTAATGAATGGATTAAAATAGCTGAAAAGAATAAAATGGGTTGGTGGATTACCAGTGCACTGGAAAGTAATATTGGGCTTAATGCTATTGCTCAATATACCTATATGAAGCAAAGTAATTTACCTCAAGGATTAGGAACAGGAGGTTTGTTTACTAATAACTTTGATTCACCTTTACAGGTAAAAAAAGGTACATTGCAGTATAATAACAAAAATAATTGGAAATTTAATTTATAAGATATGTATATAGCACAAGCGTTTAAAGGTTTACACGAATGGTGGCGGTATTTAATTGGTTTGGGTATTATATTTTTCACTTGGCAACTTATTGGTATGATTCCTTTAGGGGGTTTTCTTGTGATTAAAGTAATGGGAACTGGAGAGATGCCTACTACGGTAACACAAATGAGTGAAGTCTTGGGGAATAACTTGTTTTTATTTTTAATGTTGCTTTCTTTTGCTTTTGGTTTATTTGGAGTTTTTTTATCTTCAAAGGTATTACATAAATTATCTATAACTAATTTAACTACTTCAAGAAAGACGATAGATTGGAAACGTTTCTGGGTAATGTTTATAGCTTGGGGAGTAATTTCAAGTAGTTTTGTTTTAATTGAATATTATGCAACTCCAGATGATTATCAAATAAACTTTCAGTTACAACCGTTTTTAATACTCTGCGTGATAGCTATTATATTAATACCGCTTCAAACAAGCTTTGAAGAGTACTTTTTCAGAGGCTATTTAATGCAAGGACTTGGCGTAATATTTAGAAATAAATGGGCGCCTCTTTTTATAACCTCAGTAGGATTTGGTTTAATGCATATCATGAATCCTGAGGTAGAAAAGTTAGGGCCAATTATTATGGTTTATTATATAGGTACTGGTTTCTTTTTAGGAATTATGACTTTAATGGATGAAGGTTTAGAGCTTTCGCTAGGGTTTCATGCCGCTAATAATTTGTTTACAGCACTTTTAGTAACAGCAGATTGGACAGCATTTCAAACACATTCTATTTTAAAAGATATGTCTAATCCTTCAGAAATGGGAATTTCTGAAATTTTTGTTCCTGTTTTTGTTGTTTTTCCAATTTTACTATTTATTCTTTCTAAAATATATAAATGGACCAACTGGAAAGATAAATTATTAGGAAAAGTAGTGGAACCACCGAAAGAAAACTATAAATTTATTGACGAAATAGGAAGCGATTTTCAGAAATAAATTATATAAATTATGATACCAAATTATACCAATGTACATTTAAAATTTAAGTTAGACAATTTAAGTTATAAGTATGAAGACCTTATGGAAGTTGCATATAGCTATGTGAAAGAAGGTTTGCCTTATCAGCAAGAATTGGGGAATTTTTTACTAGATTGGTTAGATAGACATGAGTATATTATAGTTAAAACATCTGGGTCTACAGGGAAACCTAAAAATATAAAGATACAAAAACAAGCTATGGTTAATTCTGCTATAGCTACAGGTGATTTTTTTAAGTTAAAACCAGGAGATAAAATATTAAATTGTTTGCCCTCAAACTTCATTGCTGGTAAAATGATGATTGTTAGGGCTATTGTACTCGGTTTAGAGTTAGATATGGTACAACCTACAGCACTTCCACAAATAGATTACGAAAAAGATTATGATTTTTGTGCGTTCACACCTATGCAACTTAAATACTTTGCCAAGTATTTAAAGAGTATTAAAACGGTGATTGTTGGTGGCGGGCAGGTTTCTGAAGCCATCATTGAGTCTATTAAAAATAAAAAACCAAATGTATATGAAACTTATGGAATGACAGAAACGGTGTCTCATATAGCGGTAAGAAAGTTGAATAATTTTAAAGACACAGACTTAAATTCTAGTTTTAATACCTTACCAGATATTAAGGTTTCTACAGATGATAGAGGTTGTTTGGTTATTAATGCACCGCATCTTTCTGAAGAAAAAATAGTGACTAACGATTTGGTTAAAATTCATTCAGATACTAGTTTTGATTGGTTAGGACGATTTGATAATGTTATAAATTCTGGAGGTATTAAACTATATCCAGAACAAATAGAAAAAAATCTTAGAAGCAAAATAAAAGAACAATTTTTTATTACATCTATACCAGATGATACTTTAGGCGATAAATTGGTTTTGGTTTTAGAAAGTAAATCAAATAATCTAGATCCGTCGGTTTTTGAATCTTTAGGAAAATATGAAAAACCAAAAGAGGTATTTGTAATAGATAAGTTTATCGAAACATCTTCAGGAAAGATTCATAGAACCAAAACTCTAGAAGCTATCAGTTTTTAAATTAAAACTGTAACGTTTTATCTTATTTTACTACCAATAGAAAATTAGTAATTATGAATTTTATTAAGCGTGTTTTATCAACCATTACAGGCCTTTTTGTATTTCTAATCATCTGTTTTTTCGGATTAATTTTCTTAGGAGCACTTTTGGGGTCAAATTCTGAAGAACTTGTTCATGTTAAGGATAATTCAATTTTAGAACTAAAATTAGATTTCCCTATAAAAGATTATGCAAGTAAAGCTGTTTTTAAAGATTTTCCAGTTTTAGATCACGATGAAAAAAATGGACTTTTCAATATTATTGATGCTATCAATAACGCAGCTATCGACGATAAAATTAAAGGTATTTCAATAGATAATAACTTTATTGATGCAGGTATTTCACAAACAAAGGCATTAAGAGACGCTTTAATTAAGTTTAAAGAATCAGGTAAGTTTATTGTGGCTTACGCCGATATTTATACCCAAAAAGATTACTATTTAAGTTCGATTGCAGATACTATTTATATGAATCCTGTTGGGATGCTTGAATTTAAAGGATTGTCTTCTGAACGTTTATATTTTAAAGACTTTCAAGAGAAGACAGGGGTTAAGATGGAAGTGATTAGATTGGGTAAGTACAAGAGTGCTGTTGAACCCTTTTTAGCAAATGAAATGAGTGATAACAACAGAGAGCAAATTACGGTGTATTTAAATTCGCTTTGGAATGAGATCAAGCATGATGTTTCTTTAAGTCGAAATATTTCTGAAGAACGTTTGAATACTATTGCCGATAGTTTGCTGGCTCGAAATTCAAATTTAGCAGAAACCTCAGGACTTATAGATAAAGTGGTTTATCATGACGAGTATATAAATGAAATAAAAAAAACTATTGGTGTAGATTTAGCTGATGATTTAAAAACCGTAGAAATAGCTGATTATGCCGAATTAGTAGCTTCTAAACTAAAAGCAAATTCAAGTAAAAATAAGATTGCTGTTATTTATGCCGAAGGAGATATTATTTATGGAGAAGGCGATGAGAACAATGTTGGACAAGGTAGCATGAGTAAATCTTTTAAAAAGGCAAGAGACGATGATAAGATAAAAGCTATTGTATTACGCATTAATTCTCCCGGTGGAAGTGCGCTTGCAAGTGAATTAATTTGGAGAGAAATAGAATTAACTAAAAAAGTAAAACCTGTTATCGTTTCTATGGGTAATTACGCAGCTTCAGGCGGTTATTATATAGCATCTAATGCTAATAAAATAATTGCAGAACCAACAACTATTACAGGAAGTATTGGTGTATTTGGTATGTTACCAAACGGAAAGGAGTTAGCTGATAATATAGGTATTAATGCAGAACAAGTCGTTACCAATAAAAATGCGGTTTCATATAGTTTTTTCGAACCTTTAAATGATGAACAACGCGCGTTTATTAAAGAAGGCATTATTGATGTTTACGGTTTATTTACAAAACGTGTTGCAGATGGAAGAAATCTAACTAGAGAGCAGGTTGAGAATATAGCACAAGGGCGTGTTTGGACAGGTGCTGATGCTTTAAAAAATGGTTTGGTTGATGAATTAGGCGGATTAGATTTAGCTTTAAAATATGCAGCTGAAGCAGCCGAAATACAGGATTATAAAATTAAAGAATTTCCTGTTTTTGAAAAAGATATAGATAAAATATTACAAGATTTTGGCTTAGTAAAGGCTAAAGAAACACTTCTAAAAGAAGAATTAGGCGAAGAAAATTATAAAATGCTTAAACAAGTAAAAAGAATATCAGAGAAAAAGGGCGTACAATTATTGTTTCCTTTTGGTACGGATATAAAATAATTAATTCCTGTGAAAATAGGGATCTTAATAACTAAAAAGAGACTTTTTTATAAAAGTCTCTTTTTTTATGCTTTCACTCATTCAAAAAGGTACTTCACTCATTGGTGGTTTTAAAATAGAGTAGTTAGGTTTAGTTTTATGCTAAACTTAAAAATCGACTATTATGATACGCTACATTCTATTTTTTATTAGTTTAATATGCTTTAGCACATTATCAGCTCAAAATATTCCAGAAGTAAAATTAAAAGACAATAAAACCCTTAAATTATCAGAGCTTCATGTAAAAGTTAATATTACAGGAAATGTAGCATTAACAACTTACAATATGAAATTTTTTAATAGTACAAATAGAATTCTTGAAGGAGAATTAGCATTTCCTTTAGGTCAAGGACAATCTGTTACAGATTTTGCTATGGATGTAAATGGCAAATTGAGACATGCTGTAATAGTAGAGAAAGAACTTGGTAGAGTAGCTTATGAAAATACAATTAGACAAACAATTGATCCTGGTTTATTAGAAATGACAAAAGGGAACAACTATAAAGCTAGAGTGTATCCAATTCCTCCTAAAGGTTATAAAGAATTAGAAATAACATACGAGCAAGTGCTTATAGTAAATAATAAAAAGCATAATTATTTATTACCGCTACAATTTACAAAATCATTGTCTAAATTTTCTCTTGAAATAGTAGTTCATGATAAGAAAAATGCTCACTTAATTGAAAATAAACACTATAAATCACTTAAATTTTTAAGCAAGAAAGGGAGTAGAATAGCATTCTTTAAAGACGAGAATTTTATTCCAAAAGAATCAATTACTATTACTATGCCTTTGGAAAATGGACAAAGTGTTACTACTTACAATAGTTACTTTAATTTTTATAAATCGTTTGAGCCTAAAAAGAAATTAAAAACCAAGCCAAAAACTGTAACGATGTTTTGGGATGCATCTTATTCAATGCAATTCAGAAACATTAAAAAAGAAATGGCGCTTTTGGAAAAATACTTCAATCATTTAAAAGATGTAAAAATCAATCTTGTTGTTTTTAATATGAAAGTGAAACAGGAAAAAGCATTTGAAATTATAAAAGGTGATTGGTCAAAACTTAAAAAAGAGTTAGAAAGTGTGATTTATGATGGAGGTACTTCTTTTAAAAACTTAAACCAATATAAATCTGAGGAATATATGTTCTTCACTGATGGTATGTTTAATCTAGGAGATTTTGATATTGACAATAACACTTCTATTTATACCATAAATGCAGTAACATCAGCAAATCATGATAGATTAACTCAAATAGCTACACAGTCTGGTGCTAATTATATCAATTTAACCAACCAGTCTATTGATTCAGCTTTTAAAACTATAACACATGAGGTTTATCAATTTCTAGGGTTTGCCAAAAACACTAATGCTTACGAAGTATACCCTTTAAAAAACACGAATGTGAATGAAGACTTTTCATTGTCTGGTAAATTCAAAAATAATACTGTCTTAGAATTGCTTTTTGGGTTTAACAATAAGGTAAGTGATACGATAAAAATTGATGTAAAAAAAGGAGTTAATAACCCTTTGGTAAAGCGTCTTTGGGCTAAAGAAAAATTAAATAATCTAAATACAAATTCTGAAGAGAATAAAAACAAAATTATAAGGCTAGCAAAGAAAAATCACCTTATTACTTCTTATACATCTATGATAATTCTTGATAGAATAGAGGATTATGTTAGGTATAAAATTGAGCCACCTTCAGAATTGAAAAGTGAATATAAAGAGTTAGTAAAAGCCGAGGAAATTAGAGAACAGTCAAGATTAGCAGATATTAAATCTAGAAAAGATGATTTATATGATGATTATATAGATTTGTTTGATTGGTATAATACAGATTTCTCTAAACTAGTAAAAGAAAAAACGGTTTTAAATAAACCAGTAAATAATGTTGAACGAGAAAACAATTCTCAGGTAACAACTAATAACAACTCTGGAGAAACTCAAACAACTGAAAACATAAGCGCAACTTCTGAAATTAATTCAAGAAGAACTTTAGATACTTCGAAGCGAATTGTTTCAGGAAATGTTAGTGATACTAATGGATCTCCGATTCCAGGGGTAAATATTTATGTTAAAACAGGAAATAAAGGAGCGGTAACAGATTTTGATGGTAATTACTCTATAAATGCTGAAGAAGAAGAAGTTTTAGCTTTCTCTTATATTGGTTTTATTAGTAAAGAGGTGGTTTTAAATTCCAATAAGAATATCAATATTAAATTAACTGAAGATCAATCGCAATTAGATGAAGTGGTGGTTGTTGGTTATGGAACACAAAAGAGAATGGATGTAACAGGTTCGGTTGCAACCGTAAAATTAGAAAGTGTAGAAAATGCTTTAAATAATTCTATGATTAGTTCTTTACAAGGCCGTGTTTCTGGAGTCAAAACTCAAAATAGTTCAGGGCAACCAGGTGCAAGACCATCTATAACAATACGAGGTTTAAACTCGTTAAGTAATAGTTCAGAGCCACTATATATAGTAGATGGAGAACTTTATTCTGATAAAGAATATAAAAGTATAGCTACAGAAGCTATAAATTCCATAAGAGTATTAAAAAATGGAGAAGGAAGTTCTATTTATGGAAGTAGAGCATCAAACGGCATTATTCTTATTACAACCAAAGATGGCTTAAATATAAATAAGGAAAAAATTGAAGAATTAAATAATAAAATTAATAAAGAGATTGAGTTTAAACCATGGTCTCCAAATGCAGATTATTTAGTTGATTTAGCTAAATCTGAAAACACAGATGAGGCTTACTTAAAATATTTAAACTTAAGAAAAACACATAAGAATACGCCAACATTTTTTATGGATGTAGCTGAGTATTTTGATTCTATAAATGAAAAAGGTTTATCACTTCAAATAGTAACCAATCTTATAGAAATTGAATTGGATAATCATGAATTAATAAGAGCACTTGCTTATAAGTTAGAATACTTTAAAGAATATGATTTAGCAGTTTATGTTTTTGAGGAAGTTTTAAAATTAAGACCAGAAGAACCACATTCTCATAGAGATTTAGCGTTGGTATATGAAGAAATAGGTGAGTATCAAAAGTCTTTTGATTTATTATATAAGATTATTGATGGTAATCTATTAGAAAAAGATGAAGAAGAACGCTTTTATGGTATTGAACATATTGCTTATGTTGAAGCGTGTCATTTAGCTTCTAAATATGAAAGTGAATTAAATTTGAGTGAAATTCAAAAAAGATTATTAAAAGAGTTTAAAGTAGATATAAGAGTCGTAATTGATTGGAATCATGATAATACAGATTTAGATCTTTGGGTTGAGAATCCAAATTCAGAAAAAGTATTATTTAGCAATAAAAGTTCAAAAGATGGAGGTCGAATATCAGAAGATTTGATGGAAGGTTATGGACCTGAAGAATTTATGATAAAGAAAGCTTCAAAAGGTGATTACGAAATTTTAGTTGACTTTTATGGTCACGAAGTTCAAAAAATATCAGGACCTACAACTTTAAAAGTTACTATTTTCACTAATTATGGACAAAAAAATGAAACTAAAGAAGTTAGAATACTTCGTCTCGATAAGGAAGAAGATGAAATAGAAGTTGGTACAGTTAGGATATAAATAAAAAAAACGAGTAACTTAAAAGTTACTCGTTTTTTTGTTGTTAAGTTAAACCTGAATAACCCCCAAATTAAACTTTTTCTCAATAGGAGCGTGGTTAGCAGCTTCAATACCCATAGAAATCCATGTTCTGGTGTCTAATGGATCGATAATAGCATCCGTCCAAATACGAGCAGCCGCATAATAAGGAGATACTTGGTTGTCGTATCTATCCTTTATTTTATTATATAATTCTGCTTCTTTTTCAGGTGTAATCTCTTCGCCTTTTTTTAGTAAAGAAGCTTTTTCAATTTGTAAAAGTACTTTGGCAGCAGAGTTTCCACTCATAACAGCAAGTTCTGCACTTGGCCATGCAACAATCAATCTAGGGTCGTATGCTTTTCCGCACATCGCGTAATTACCAGCACCGTAACTGTTCCCTATAATAATAGTGAATTTTGGTACAACCGAATTACTTACTGCATTCACCATTTTAGCACCATCTTTTATAATACCTCCGTGTTCACTTTTGCTACCTACCATAAAGCCAGTAACATCTTGTAAAAATACTAAAGGAATTTTCTTTTGGTTACAATTAGCAATAAAACGCGTGGCTTTATCGGCACTATCATTATAAATAACACCACCAAATTGCATTTCGCCTTTCTTTGTTTTTACTAATTTACGTTGGTTAGCAACAATACCAACTGCCCAACCATCAATTCGGGCGTAGCAAGTAATGATTGTTTGTCCGTAACCCGCTTTATATTCATCAAACTCCGAGTTATCAACTAAGCGTTTAATAACTTCATACATATCATATTGGTCTGCTCTAGACTTCGGTATAATTCCGTATATATCTTCAGGGTTCTCTTTAGGTTTTTTAGTTTCCGATCTATTAAACCCTGCCTTATCGTAATCACCAATTTTATCAATAATATTTTTGATGGTATCTAAAGCGTCTTTATCATCTTTAGCTTTATAATCGGTAACACCAGAAATCTCACAATGCGTTGTAGCACCTCCTAGAGTTTCATTATCTATAGTTTCCCCTATAGCAGCTTTAACCAAATAGCTTCCAGCTAAAAATATACTTCCTGTTTTATCAACTATTAAAGCTTCATCGCTCATAATAGGCAGGTAAGCGCCTCCAGCAACACAGCTTCCCATAACTGCAGCTATTTGTGTAATTCCCATACTGCTCATTATGGCGTTGTTTCTAAAAATACGTCCGAAATGTTCTTTATCAGGAAAAATCTCATCTTGTAATGGTAAATACACACCAGCAGAATCTACCAAGTAAATGATTGGCAATTTGTTTTCAATAGCAATTTCTTGTGCTCTTAAATTCTTTTTTCCTGTAATAGGAAACCATGCACCAGCTTTAACAGTAGCATCATTGGCAACAACAATGCATTGCTTTCCTTTAACATATCCAATTTTAACAACAACACCTCCAGAAGGACAACCTCCATGTTCTGTATACATGTCTTCTCCTGCAAAAGCAGCAATTTCAATAGACTTAGATTTAGAGTCTAAAAGATAATCAATACGCTCTCTAGCAGTCATTTTGCCTTTACTGTGTAGCTTTTCAATACGTTTTTTTCCGCCTCCTAAACTTACTTTAGTTAGACGTTTATTTAGTTCGGAAATATAAAGTTTGTTATGATCTTCGTTTTTATTGAAGTTGATGTCCATGTATATAATAATAGTTTGTTGCTAATGTACAAAAGTTGACATTCCTGTGAAACAAGAATTTTATTATTTGAATTCATACTATGTTAATGAAATCATAAACAATATTACATGGTAATATATTCCTTGGAATATAAATATTTTTTGTTTACATTTGTACTATAAAAATAGAAACACATGAAAAATATAATCGCTTTTGCAGGATCAAATAGTAAAAATTCAATTAATAAAGAATTAGCTATTTATGCTGCTAGTTTAGTTGAAAACGCAAATACAAACGTTTTAGATTTAAATGATTTTGAATTACCGCTTTACGGAATTGATTATGAAATAGCACATGGAATTCCAGATAATGCTCAGAAGTTTTTAGATATTATAAAGAAGTCTGACGGGATTGTTTTATCATTAGCAGAGCATAACGGAGCTTATGCAACAGTTTTTAAAAATTTGTTCGATTGGATGTCTAGAATAGATGGTAAGCTTTGGAGCGATAAACCAATGCTTTTAATGGCAACATCTCCAGGAGCTAGAGGAGGTGCTACAGTTTTAGAAATAGCAAAAGGGCGTTTTCCTTATATGGGAGGAAATATTGTTTCAGATTTTTCTTTTCCATCTTTTGGTGATAATTTTTCTGATGGAAAGATTAGCAATGAAGAGTTAAATTCAGCATTAAAAAGTCAAGTAGAGCTTTTACAGAAAGCACTATAATTTAAAACTTAGAATTTAAACTGAAAACTGGATAAATGGGAGATCTTTCAAAAGATATAAATTCAAAATTTGTAAATAATAAGATAAAAGCTTTATTAAATATTATTTATACAGCTAATTGGATAAGTAGTAAACAAAATGCATTTTTTAAACCTTTTGGAATTTCTCCACAACAGTTTAATATTTTAAGAATTCTTAAAGGTGCTGGTGAAGCTATTAATGTTCAAACTATTAAGGAGTGTATGATTGAGCGTGCTCCTAATGCTACTCGACTCATGGATAAGCTCTGTGATAAAGAGTTAATTAATAGATTACCTTGTCCGGGAGATAGAAGAGTAGTACATATAGAAATTACTAAAAAAGGTTTAGAACTTTTGGAAGCTATTTCTATAAACTTTCAAGACGACCTTTTAGAAAACTTAAATGAAGCAGAAGCTATTCAGTTAAGTAATTTATTAGATAAAATAAGATAAAAAAATTTACATATTTATTTTCCATGGAAAATAAATACTAAAAAGAAATAAAATGAAAACAAATACAATAAAATCAGTAGGGCGTAGCGATTTTGTAAATATGGGCCCTATAAGATTAAGACAACCACTACCAACTCAGAATATTGATATGGTAGATCCATTTATATTATTACATCATTACGGACCTTATCATATTTCAAAAGATCAAAATCCTTTTGATTTGGGGCCGCATCCACATCGTGGTTTTGAACCCATTACTTTTATATTTCAAGGAGAGCAATTACATAGAGATTCGTTAGGAAATGAAAGTATTGTGAAGGCAGGTGATGTACAGTGGACAACAGCCGGACGAGGTGTTATTCATGCCGAAGGACCTTCAAAAGACTTTGTGAAACAAGGAGGGTATATAGAAGGAATTCAATTATGGCTGAATTTACCTGCTGAAAAGAAAATGATTCCTGCTAATTATCAGCATGTTAAAAGTGAAGATTTTAGAGTGGTTGCTTCTGAAGATGAAAAAGTTAATATTAAAATTGTAGCAGGTGAGTTACAAGCTGTTTATGGACGTATTCAAACTCAAACAGCAGTAAATGCTTTTGTTATAGATGCTAAAGAAGGAGGTCTTTATAATCTTGAAATACCAAAAACACATCAGTCTATGTTATATTTAGTTAATGGAAGTGTTTTAGTAAATAACTCTGAAATGTTAGAGCTAGATAAAAATCAAATAATAACATGTAATCAAGACGGAGAAGGTATTGTAATTGAAGCAAAAGCAGATAGTAAATTGTTGTTTTTATCTGGAGAACCTTTTAACGAAGCCGTAGCAACTTACGGACCGTATGTAATGAATACGCAAACAGAAATTTTGGAAGCTATGCGCGATTATCAGGCAGGTAAAATGGGCTTTCTTCCAGTAAGTTAATTATCCTTTAAGGTTTTAAAAGCCTTGTAGGTATAAAAAATATTTTTAATGAAAACAATAATTCACAAAGCAGATACACGAGGTTATGCAAACCATGGTTGGTTAAAATCGTACCATAGTTTTAGTTTTGCAGGATATCAAAATCCAGAACGTATGAATTTTGGAATGCTAAGAGTGTTGAATGATGATTTAGTACAACCAAAAATGGGATTCGGAACACATCCGCATCAAAACATGGAAATTATTTCTATTCCATTAAAAGGTGCTTTATCTCATCAAGACAGCATGCAGAATAAACGTGCTATTGAAGTTGGAGAAGTGCAAGTAATGAGTGCGGGTACAGGTTTAACACATTCAGAATTCAATGATAGTAAAACTAATGAAACAAACTTTTTACAATTATGGATTATCCCAGAAGAAATGGGTGTAATACCAAATTATGAGCAACGAAAGTTTGAGAGTGTAAATCAAAAAAACAAGCTTCAAACTGTTGTTGCACCTAAAGATAAATTAGAAGGAGATGCATTGCCAATAAGTCAACAAGCCTATATTTATCGTTCAGATTTAGATGCAGGTCGTTCCATCTCATTGGAATCTAAAGATGTAAATAATGGGTTTTATGCGTTTGTTATAGATGGAGAAGTTACTGTAGCTGATAATAAGTTACAAGAAAGAGATGCTATTGGTGTTTCAGAAACGGATAGCATATTAATAGAAGCAACTAAAAATGCTGAGTTAATTATCATAGAAGTTCCTATGAATTAATAGAAAAGAATACACATAAATTATATTGATTGCAAAAAGCACCTATTTTAGGTGCTTTTTTGTATAAAAATACGATATTTGCGTTTCGACTAACCATCAAAACAAAAGATTATGGCAATGAATAAAAATACGGTTTTAGCTTGGGCTACAACTATTATGATTTTAGTAGGATTAGGATTAATAGCATTAGGTGCCTTTAGGTACGATGATGTTGCGGGCTGGGGGTTTGCAGCTGTTGGTTTTGGTTTTTTTGCAATCGCATGGGTTTTTAACGCTTTAAAAGGTAGAGTATAATGAGTGACGATAAAAAAGTGATTTTTTCAATGTCTGGTTTAACCAAGACTTTTCAAGGTGCAAATACTCCTGTTTTAAAAAATATTTATCTAAGTTTCTTCTACGGAGCTAAAATTGGAATTTTAGGTCTTAACGGATCTGGTAAATCTACTTTATTAAAAATTATAGCAGGCGTTGATAAGAATTTTCAAGGTGATGTTACCTTTTTACAAGACTATTCAGTTGGGTATTTAGAACAAGAGCCTCAACTTGATGATGATAAAACGGTAATGGAAGTTGTAAAAGAAGGAGCTGCAGAAACAGTTGCTATTCTTGATGAATACAATAAGATTAACGACATGTTTGGTTTAGAGGAAGTATACTCTGATGCCGATAAGATGGAAAAACTAATGAACCGTCAAGCCGAACTTCAAGATCAAATTGATGCTGCTGGCGCCTGGGAATTAGATACTAAATTAGAAATAGCCATGGATGCGCTTCGTACGCCCGATGGTGATAAAAAGATAGGCGTACTTTCTGGTGGTGAAAAACGTAGAGTAGCGTTATGTCGTTTGCTTTTACAAGAACCAGATGTATTACTATTAGATGAGCCTACCAACCACTTAGATGCAGAATCGGTACATTGGTTAGAGCATCATTTAGCACAATATAAAGGAACTGTAATTGCTGTAACGCACGATAGATACTTTTTAGATAATGTAGCTGGTTGGATTTTAGAATTAGATAGAGGTGAAGGTATTCCTTGGAAAGGGAACTATTCGTCTTGGTTAGATCAAAAATCTAAACGTATGGCTCAAGAAAGTAAAACAGCTTCTAAGCGTCAAAAAACTTTAGAGCGTGAGTTAGACTGGGTACGTCAAGGAGCAAAAGGACGTCAAACTAAACAAAAAGCGCGTTTAAAGAATTACGATAAGTTAATGAGTCAAGATCAAAAACAACTTGATGAAAAGCTTGAAATATACATTCCTAACGGCCCACGTTTAGGAACCAATGTTATTGATGCTGTTGGTGTCGCAAAAGGCTATGACGATAAGTTGTTGTATGATGACTTAAACTTCAACTTACCTCAAGCAGGAATCGTTGGTGTTATAGGTCCTAATGGTGCTGGTAAAACAACTATCTTCAGAATGATAATGGGAGAAGAAACTCCAGATAAAGGTGAGTTTAAAGTTGGTGACACTGCTAAATTAGCATATGTAGATCAAAAACATTCTAATATAGATCCAGAGAAAACCATTTGGCAAAACTTTAGTGATGAGCAAGAACTAATTTTAATGGGCGGAAAAGAAGTGAATTCTAGAGCTTATTTAAGTCGTTTTAACTTTTCAGGAGGCGAGCAAAACAAAAAAGTGAAATTACTTTCTGGTGGTGAGCGTAACCGTTTACACTTAGCAATGACACTTAAAGAAGAAGGTAATGTACTGCTTTTAGATGAGCCTACTAATGATCTTGATGTGAATACATTACGTGCTTTAGAAGAAGGTCTAGAAAACTTTGCTGGTTGTGCAGTGGTAATATCGCATGATAGATGGTTTTTAGATAGAATATGTACACATATTTTAGCTTTTGAAGGCGATTCTCAAGTATATTTCTTTGAAGGTTCTTTTTCTGATTATGAAGAAAATAAGAAGAAACGTTTGGGTGGCGATTTAATGCCAAAACGAATTAAATACAAGAAATTAGTTCGATAATATATTTCAAATTTGGACACAAAAAAGCCTGCATTTACAGGCTTTTTTGTGTTTTATAAATAAGTATTAATTCTATTCATAAATATGTCCTGAGCCTACTTTGTAATTATTTATTTCAAGATTCATTATAAACTCTTTATTAACTTCAAATTTTTTGAAACTTTTTTTTAATTGTTCTTCTAAAAAAATGCGACGATATAATATTTCTATAAAATAAGTTCCGAAAAAGGTTAATACTAGATACGCCATAATTGGTACGATATTAATTGTTATATAAATGTCCTAATCCTACTTTGTAACCTGAAAGATCTATGTCATCAATAGCTTTTATGTTTTCATTAAAAGCATTAATGTTTTTGGCATATTCTTCTTCTGGAGTTACATCGTATATAAGATTATCGTTATTTTTTGTTAAGAAAATAATCAATAATAGAGCAATATCAAATATTGTAATTAAAATCACTGAATCCATAAGTTGAAGTTTTTTAAAAGAGACATTATCAATATACTAAGCTAATCTACTAGATTAGTAAGTGAAATAAAAACTTAAAGGTATGTTTTCGATAAAGTGTAAAATGTAAGTAATTATTTTCAGCGTTTGTCTTCACTTAAACAAAATTCAAACGAGCCAACTTGTGTAGTCTATTATTCATAAATAGGTTTTAATTACCACCACCATACATATGCCCATCAGTAAAATCTTTGTATTCTTCTTTTTCTTTAGCTAGTTTTTCACTTATTTCATCAAGACGTTTGTTTTCTTTTTTTAATAGGTAAGATTTTCTAACTCCTAAAATCAATATAATAGCAAAAAATGCAGTTACTATAGCTAAAATTACAACAACAGTAGCTTGGTCTATAAGAAATATGGATAAAGGGTAAGAGGCAGAGAGCATATAAAGCATAAATAGGGTTAATAACGAATCAAATATACTATATTTTTATTATTACACAACTAGTAAGAAAATTTTTATGCTTTAGTGTAATTATTTAGAGTATCGCGTAATAAAATAATGTATTTAAATGAAATTGTAACATTTTAAAAGATATTGATACTAATAGAATGTAGAAAAATAATTTAAGAAGTAAATATTTATTTACTTTTAGAAATGATATTTTTTAACGAAATTGCTTACCATAAAATAAGTTCAACTTTAAATAACGAGTATCAACATGTCAGACGATTTTGATTTATTAGAAACCTCTTCAAACGAAAAAACCGAAAAAGTAGATGTTAATTGGGGCAAAGCCATAGACACTATGAAATCTAAATTGTCTCAAGAAGACGATCCAGAAGTCCGTCAAAAAATATTAAATGCCACTTTAGATGATGTGGTTCATATGGCAGAAAAGGACAGAACTTCGCTTTTAGATGCTATTAAAGATTTAACCGATTATCAAGATGAAGTTGGAATCATGTTCGAGAAATTTTCGTCACTTAATGCTACAGAGCAAAAAGTAATTGACGATGCTCAAAAAGCTTTAGAACGTGCCAGAATAGAGTTAGAAGATGCTGAAGCTAAACCTGACACTTGGTGGAATAACCTTTGGGGACGAAAAAGTAAAATTAAAAAAGAGCAAGAAGAATATAAAGCTGTCGAAAAAGTAAGAGCTGGTGCCGATAATAAAGCAAAGGCCATGTTTCAAGAGCGTATAGAAAGTGCCGATGTGCAAACGCTTTTAAGCGAATTATCATATAAATCTCAAGCTGCGGTTACACGTTTAAAAAATCGTGAAGTAGAGATTAAAGAAGTAGAAGAAAAACTAAAAGATGCTATTGTTGAAGCTTCTAAAAATCATACCAAAGCTTTAGAAAAGAAGAAAGAAGTAGAAGCTAAGCTAGAAGAGCAGTATGCGTTATTAAAACAAGCACGTCAAGAATTAGAAGATATTGCCGATAAACAATCTACCGAATATTCAGAGGCCATTGGTAAAATGACTGCTTTAGAACAAAAAGTAGAAGAGCTCGAAGGTCTTAAAAATGCTTATACAACCTTGGCTGCAAGTAAAGACAGTTTTGTGCACAAGCACAATTTAACTATTAAAGTGTTAACCTCTTTACGCAGCAATTTACAAACGCATCGTGCTAAACTTAAATCAGACACAGAAGAGCGTCTTAAATATTATGATGGTTATGTAGTGGCTTTAAAAGCAAGAACCGATCAAGAATTTGCAGCTATTTTAGAGCATTTAGGTGTAAAAACCGATGAGCATATTGGAGAAACCCTAGCATCTATGCATACGGCAAGTGCCAAAGCACGTCAAGATATGATGGATAATATTCCAGTACACGAAAAAGTGATGCAAGGTGTTTACAGTAGTTATGCCGAGGCTTTACAAGAAATTCGTGCTAAAGATGGCGAGATTCAAAAGAATTTTGCAGAGCGTTACGGTATCGATATGAAAGAGATTTTTGAAGATTACTATAAAGCAGATGCTAATAAACCATCTGGAGATGATGGCGAACCTGAAGGAAAACCAAAACCAGAAGCTAACGACGACGATTTGTTGTCTTAAAAAATAAGGGCGTTACCCCGATGAAAAATCGGGGTCAGGCTTTCGGCAGTCGCTCTCTGCGAGGAGCTCCAACAAATGCCTCAATCCTTAACGCAGGCCTTTTTGCTAACAACAATTTTAATTTAAATATTAGTGTATTCGTGGCTAAACTGCTTACAGAATACTGCAACTGAATACTAAATTCATGTCCATAAATAGCATTGTAACACCTTTAGATTCTGCCATACTCGATTCCAAAGAGCATTACGTTTTTTATCATAAAATGATAGATTTTGCTTTTAAAGAATTGATTGTTGCTGTACAAAGAGAACAACTTTGTAACGAACAAGAAGTGTTACTATTCAAGCAATATTGCGATTTACTTTTGTATTCTATTGAAGCCATGCGTATTAAATATATGTATGACGAAGAGGATAATATGAAGGTAGATTTAACCGAATCTGGTTTTCCTAATTATTTAGAATTTAGATACTTATTCAACGATTTAGAATTACGAAATGAGTATTTAGATAAATTAACGCCCATTTCAACTTTAAAAGAAGAGTTTCTAGAAACTTTAATGCATAAAAAACAACCTATTAAAAAAAGTAAGTTGTTTCAAGCATCTTCAATAGTATATTATTCTTCGGTAAAAAAGGAATATATATTTAACCGATTTGTTCAGGGGAAAATTATAAATGCACCAAAAGGTTCTGATGCCGATTTAATGGTTAGTTGGAGCTTTTACGATGTGTCTCATAACCGACCTTTTATGTGTTTCATGTATTTTAATTATGATGGCAAACGCATAAATGATGATAAAGATGAGATTTATGAGGTATTAAAAACCACGTCCGATAGAGATATGAGTTTAGACACCATGGCGTATACCATTGATAAAAGATTGCCAAAAGTATCGCCAAAGTTTATAAAACGAATAGATTTAGGTCCCATACATAATGTATTTGCAAAAGATGAAAACGAGGTAACACATGCTATTTTACAAAGTATTGCAAAAAAAGAAATACCGTTAGAATCGTATGCCATTTCCTTAAGAATACACGAAGTAAAATCGGGTAGTGAATTTAAAGAAGGGAGTTTTTTTAATAAACAAACGCTTCAAAAATGGAACGATGTATTTAAACAAAAATATGTGTTTGCTCCGCATCGTATTATTCAATTATTATACAATAAAACGCCAGAAATATTAGATAGCTTAGCAAAAGCACCTATTGAAATAGCTGGATTGAAAATAGATTTGAAAAAGTAAACAGTCGCAGTATTCAGTTACTGTAAACTGCGACTGAGACTGAAAACTAAAAGAAAAATGGAACACAACTCAACATTCCCAATAAAATTAAGTGAATTAGATATGCTTCGTGATGAAGCGGCATCGTATTTAAAAAGTATTCAGTGGGAACAAGGTTCTCGTGCTAAGAATAAAGATAAGGATGCTAAAGACGAATCTATTTTATTGTATTTATCACGTGCAAATAATGGTAGCTCTAGGGAGGTAACCTCGGTTTCAAAAACCATATTAGCTTTAAAAAAGCGGTTATTGCCAGATTCGGTAGCCATTCCTATTTACTTAAATCAGACGCTTTATGCTGTGCAAGAAGGTCTTACGTTAGGTGTCTGGATTAAAGATAGCTATTATGATGCGTCCGGATTATCGGCTTTAAACGAAAACAAATCGGCATTAGATAATAATGGAAAACGGGAGTTTGAAAGCAAGATGCACACAGCAACAGCATTTATGTTATTTGCTGCTTCGTATAAAATATTAAACGACTTAAAACCACATGCATCTGATGATTTATCTGTAATGAAGCAAAAATTTGCTGGCATTCCAGAGGTTTCATTAATGTCGCCTATAAAAGGATTTTCATGTAGCTTGTTTTACTATGACAAATATTTAGGGCATCCAGAAATAGTAAAGTCCGATAAAGATGTGATTGATTTTACCGTCGTGTATTTTGAAGCTTTAATTGATGAAATTCAGTTACGTAAAAGCTCGTTAGAATATACCACAAGTATAGAAGATAGAACCTATAAACTTGAAAATTCTGAGTTTGCTGTTTCAGGTTGGAATAATGTATTTCAAGGGACTGCACAAAGCATCGAATTCAATAAAATTAAGTTCGAACAAATTGTAGGTAATCGTGATGCGAAGCATTTTGCACGTCGTTTAACCGAACGCATGTTGAGTTACGATTTTACAGCCAAAAAGAATCCGTTTCAAGAACTAGGTGGTTTTATGCCTGTATTTATGGGCTACGGTATTCCTGGGACAGGAAAAAGTATGCTTATTGCTGCAATTGCTACGCGTTTAAAAGAACATTGCGATACCTTAGATATTCCGTTTTTATTTCACCCCATGCCAGATACTTTAATTAGTACCTTTCAAGGTGGTTCTGCCGAAAAAATGGTAGAATGGATGAAACCATTACAAGATCCCACAAAATTAATTTTCGCACCTATTGATGATGCCGAAAATAATTTACAAGAACGTACATCTCAAGGTGTATCAGCAGGTGTAAAAGAAGTTATTGGTGTCTTTTTAAGATATACCGAAGGTGCTTATGCCGTAAATTATGGTAATAGTTCCATTGGATTATTTACCAATTTACCAGAAATGTTAGATAAAGCTGTGATTTCACGTGTGCAAGGACGTTTTAAAATTGATGGCGCACGAACAGAGCATGATTTTTTAGATCAAGATCATTTATGGTGGCGTAAACTAGATGAAACTATGCCCGATTTTGTAAACATGCAAGGACCAGAAAATTATGCCTATTTACAAGATCAAGGTTTGGCAAAAAACATGGGGGAAATCTTAAATGTTAGCGATAAACCAACCGAAGCTCGTGTTCATGAGATTTATGATAAAGTAGAAAAACAGTTTAAATCAAATCAGCATTTGTTTTATGCTAATCTATATAAAGAAATGCAAAAGGCGTTTCCATTCTTTTCATCACGTGATGTTAGAAATATTCAAAGTACGGTATCATTACGTTTAACCGATTTTGATTTGGAAGAAGATTGGTTTGAAAATCCAGAAATCTACTTTAAACAAGAATATGATAAAAAGTTTAATATGCTTCAAGAATTGATGCGTGCCAATATGAAAGGTTTAGATTTTTCTGAAATTCGTCGTCAAGAAGTGGTACGCTATTTAGATAATGTAGCAACTATTGCTGATACCGATTTTAAACGAAAAGTAGATGCTCGCGTTAATCAATTAAACATAGAAACGGAAGCTAGAAAAGCATTTGAAAATGAGCGATAATCATATTAAAAATATAGAAAAGAAGCTGCTTTCAGATAATTATTATATTCTTAATAGAGTAAAATTTGATTATTTAATGAGTAGTGGTGTTTGGGTAAACCAAATGCGTGAGGTTTATGATAGAGGAGATGGTGCTGGTATTTTACTTTATAATAAAGAAAAGCAAACGGTTATTTTAACGAAACAGTTTAGAATGCCAACTTATCAAAATGATAATAAGGGTGGTTTTTTAGTCGAAATTGCTGCAGGCATGTTAGATAAAGATAATCCTGAAGCATGTGTTATAAGAGAAACCGAAGAAGAAGTAGGGTACAGATTAAAAGAGGTGAAGAAAGTATACGAAGCTTATTCATCGCCAGGGGTTATGACAGAGAAAATGCATTTTTTTGTTGGCGAGTATACTGATGCTATGAAAGTTAATGATGGTGGCGGTTTAGAAAGTGAACATGAAGATATTGAAGTATTAGAACTCCCTTTTGAAAAAGCGATAGATATGCTTAATAATGGAGATATTCAAGATACAAGAACCATTGTGTTGTTGCAGTATGCGATAATTCATAAGTTATTGGATTAAACCGTTGTTATTCCTGTGAAGGCAGGAATCTATTTTGAAATAAAAGAGAATTTTAAAAATGATTAAATTTATTATTTGTGATTTTAAATAAATAATAAGTAACAATAAATAATGAGATTTCTGCCTTCGCAGTAATGACAAAAATGAACAAATTAAAAGAATCCAATTTATATAGAAGTGAACTTATTTCCGTAAGCGGAAAGTTAGTTGAGCGTTATAATAAATGCTTAGTAAAACTTGGTTTTACTGAAACGAAGCTAAAAACTTTTCATATTGACGGTATAGGTTGGAGCCCTGAAATAGCTGAAGAAAAAGAAGAAGTTCTTTATCTAAATAACGGAGAAGCAAATCCACACGGAATTATTATTTCTCCTTTACAAAAAGGGAAACCTGTGTTTTTGCCTTTTCATACGTTTGATAGAGACATCATGAAATATGTATTTAAAGTTCATGAAGATAAGATAAAGAACATTACTCGCGATTGCGCTATTTGTTTAGATTTCGATCAAGGAATTGATGCTTTTTACGAGCCTTTAGATGTTTTAAAATATAATAAGGTTACGATTCATTTTCATTTAATCAATGATTTAGTCAATATTCAAAAAAAACAATTAGAACTTATTAAGGTTTTTAATAGAGATAATAATTTTATTGATGAAACCATACATGAGCAATTATTAAATTCCGCGAAAGCGTATGGAGATTTACGTCATAGAGATTTAGATTTACACGAACTACAATATACTACAGATTCTTTTTATACGAGAGCTTTTGGAGGTGTGTATGTATTACGTGATTTTATAACGCCTATCGTTGTTTTTGAAGATAAAACATGGTATAAAGAAGCTATAAAAGACACCAATTATGAGGTGTTAATTTATCATATTGAGCAACCAGAACTCATGGAAAAATTGCGCGATCATGTAATAATTGAATACGATTTAGAAAAAGTTGTTATAACCAAACGATATGAGCGCATTAAGAAATTCGAAATGTCTCAATATTTAAAAGATACGCAACACCCTATAAAAGACATTTTAAACGATCCTATTTTATATAAAAGTTATCTAAATAAATTAGATATACAATCGCGTAAAAAGGTAATGAGTGTAGAACGTTATCTTGAAAAGATAGAAACAAGCAACGAATTTAAAATAGCCGATATTGTCGATTTAAAACTTTTTGAAGCCTTACATCAACCACATTCATCGTTAGATGCGAAGCATCAAGATTTAATTTGGAAACTGTTAGTTAATGTATCGGCTAAAGATGTGTTGTTTTGGTATTGGTATGATAAAGAAGCGTTTTATTCTAGTTTTAAAACTTGGGACGATTCGCTAAAAGATTGGGCTATTGAAACAATTAGTAACAATATTTAAATTGCATAGACTAACTTTATATAGGATATTAAACTTAACATCATGGGACTAGAATTAGTGATTTTTATTGCAGCCATATTATTTGGAATCTTTTTGTACTGGAGAGAATCTAATGGAAATGGAGCGTATCGATTTTTAAATAAAATTGTTAATAGTAAAGAACTACAAATGACAGCTGATAATCCAAAAGGTTTTGTTTTTAAACAAGCCTTTTTACCTCGGTTAATCTTTGTTGTTAGTTTAGTTTTAATCGCTGCTTTAATTATCGAATTTTTAACACCAATTTCTGTATTTGCAAGTTATTATGGTGTTTCGGCATTTGCTTCGTTTGCAGCAGGAACGCTAATTGGTACTTATATTGCTAATTTTGTAATTAAATCTTCTAAAGTTATTGAAGAAAAAAGTGATTCTTTGGAGGATATAGTTAGTGACACTATTGAAAAAGGAAAAGACTTTATTGAAGATTTAAAAACCAAAGAAGCAGAAGTAATTGAAGAGCAAGAGCCAAAAGAAGCTCCAAAAAAGGAAGAGAAGAGTGCTAGAGAACGTTTAAAAGATAAAGGACTCATGTAAAGTCTACAGTGGCAGTAAACAGTATTCAGTTTAAAACATTAGTGAATTCGTGGTAAAAAAAGTATAAAATGATTAAAAATTATTGGAATAAAGGAAAAAAACAAAAAACGATCACCATCATTGTTTTGTTGATTTTGTTAATCGTATTATTTGTTATGCGCGACGATTATCAGCCAGCTTTGTTATTTGTTAGAAAGTTCATTTTTATCATTTTATTAAGTGGTATTTTTTTGTTTTTTGGTTTACGAAAATTCAGAAAATCGGCTACTACCGGAGGTAGATTAGGTATTCTTGCCTTGTTAGTTATTTTCTTCGGAATTTTATATGCTGTAGGTTGGCATTTTAAAATGTATGATTATATGAAAACATATAACGTTTTTAATAATTTGAATAGAATTGAAATTAATGAATTACCATTAACACAAAATGAGCGAATTCAACCATTACGAAATATATTTTCTATGGCGAATGAAAGTGTAGGTGAAACCAAAGATGTATCGTTGCCTCACTTGGTAAGAATTGAAGATGAAAATAAATGGACCATGGCCATTCAACCTACCGAAAAGTACATGTGGCAAGGTATGACTGATAATACCGAAGAGGTTTTTGCTGTATCTAGTACCACACCGTTTCCAAGGTTTTCTAGTGAAAACAGAATTCCTGTTACGTTTTCTATAGGAGAATCTTTAAAATTTAGCAGAAATACATATAATGCAGTTGTGCAACGTTTTAATCCTTGGATGTTATTTAATTACGAACCAAGCGATACTTTTTATATGAAGAATGATACTGGGCAGTGGGTTGAAGTAGTGAGTTTAGTTAAGTGGAAAGGTTTTTTGTTTCCGTATCCAACTTTTGGAGGTGTTATGGTAATTGAAAATGGCGAACACGATTTTAACGATTATATAGAGCGTATTTTAATAGGTATGGGAACATTTATTAGTCCTGAAGAGATGAAAAATCATCCGTATTTAACACGTCAAAATACCTTATCTGAAAAAGTATCTCAATTACAAGCAGAATCTTTAAAATTTTTAGGAGGTTTTAGCGATCCGTTACCTTGGAATATGGAAACGGCAGTGAAAATACCAGAAATGCCTAAAGACCAAAATCAGCAACCTTATGTAACTGATTTTGATTTTTCAGACACCAATTCTGGAGCTTATAGCGGATTGTATCATTGGTTTGGTTTAGAGCCTGTAGGTAGTGAGCGTACTAGTTTAAGTTATAGTGTGTTTGTACCGTCAGATGGAACAAATAAATTGTATTATTACAACCATGCCGCTAAAAAACAAGGTTATGCAGGAGTTTCGGCTATGCCATTAAAAGTGCAAGAATCTAGAAAAGAATACGATTGGTCGGCAAATACACCTGTAGAGTTTAGACCATATATTAAAGATATTGCTGGTAAAAAGCGTATGTTTTTTATGGGAACCGTATCTTCTATAAGTAAAGAAGATTCGCAACAGTTTGATGGCTCTGCAACGCCTGATTTAGTTTTGGTTGATAGTGAGTATCGCGATGTCGTTTGGATTGATGTAAAACACCCAAGTCAATGGGATAAAACGGTTTACGATCAACTAAATGAAGCATGGCGTTCTAGCGAAAAAATTGGTTATTATTTTGTAGAAGAAACAAAAGAAATTGATTTACCAGAAACCATAAAAGATTCTGTTAGTGTAATACCTGTAATAGATGAAAAAGCTGAAGCTATTAAAAGATTACAAAAACAGATTGATTCTTTGAAGGCGGTAGGAAATTAAATGATTGTCATTTCGACGAAAGAAGAAATCTCATCAATAGGCGTCAAATATTTGTAATGTGATGTCTCCTTTCGTCGACATGACAAAGCCATTAAAAAACCAACTCCATCTTAATATCACAGCGTTTATAAGGGCAGTTAGTTTCTACAGGAATTTCAATAAAACCATATTTTCTATAAATGTAAATTGCATTCTCTAGTTTTCGACTAGAATAAATTTCAAGCTTTGGTATTTGGTTTGCATTGGCAAAGTCAATGCAGTGTTGCATGAGTTGTTGCCCAATTTTAAATCCGCGGTGTTTTGGTGAAACAGCCATTTTTGTTAATTCAAAATCTTTGCTATTTTTTATTGGCATTAATGCAACTGTACCAACAATATCATCATTTAGTTTAGCGAAGAAGATATGTCCGCCTTTGTTTATAATATATGATTCAGGCTTTCTTAAAACCTCTTGATCATAAGGTTCTACATAGAAAAATGATTTTAGCCATTCAATATTTAGTTCGTAGAAATCTTTTGCATATTCATTTTTAAAAGAAATCACTTTAATATTTTCTTGCTTTTTTATTCTAACATTATTAATTATAGTTTCACTAAAACTTTTTGTATTTAATTTATTTTCAAGTGTATTTAAGTGCTCAATTAATGAAATTGAGTTTTCTAATGTATATTCTTTTAAAACAAGATCAATACTATCCCATACTGGTTTTAAAATATTTAAAGTTTGAATCCCTTTTTTGGATAGATATATTATTTTTTTACGCTTATCTAGCTTATCTGTTTTGTAAACAATTAAACTTTTGTCGTTTAATTTATTTAAAGATTGTGTGATGGCGGGTTGTGAGAATTGAAGGGAGTTTTGTATTTCAGAGTTTGTAACACCATTTTTATTGGCTATAATTTTAAACATTGGAAATAGGTAAGGGTCAAAATCTATATTAAAATGATTGTAAACGAGTTGAGTTTCCTTCATTAGATATTCACTAACCCTTTTTAATCTTGATCCCAAGCCTAACTCTCCAAAACCTTTTAATGCATCCATAATATTTGTATTTATATAAGTGCTTATGCAAATATATGAATTATATAAAAATCACAAAATAAATTTAAGCTTTAATAAAATCGGTAATTAAATAAGTAATCAATTTCCCAATTTGATTTTTTGTTTTCTTTGTTGGAGCTGCTTCACAAATATGTAAATAGCTAGCATTTTTATGTTTTGCAAAATAGTTTACAAAGCTTCGCGTTTTATTGATGCTAAACCCGCTGGGAGTCATAGCGCTACTAGGAATGTTTTCAATAGCATCACAATCTATTTCTATACCAAAAGGTTTCTCATCAATATGCTTTAAAGCACGTTTCATTTCTGCTTTAAATTTTAATTCTTTTTTAATTTCAATAGCTTCAAATGTATTGTATTTAATAAACTTGAATTTTTTCAAGGATTTAAGTAATGTATCAGCAGTATAGTTTTCATGTAAACCAAACATAAAGTATTTTTCTAAAAATCCTTCCGCGTAAGCGTAACTAAAACCATTGCCACTATGGCGACCTTCTTCTTGTCTAAAATCGGAATGGGCATCAAAATTAATAACATTTATAGGTTTGCCTATAGCTAAAGATGTGCCTTTAATGTTTCCGTAAGCATTGTTATGACCACCACCAATGATAATAGGTTTTTTACCAGCTAGAACAATTTGATTGATAACATGAGACACATATGTATCAATTTCTGCAACTAGTTTTCTAGCTTTTTCAATATCCTTTTTTTTAGATTGATCTAGTATTGATATTTTAGATAGCTCAGCTGTAAAATCTAAATGCCCTAATATAAGAACCTTATTGGCTTTAGTAAACTGGTTACTTTGAATATTTAATAAAACTTTAAGAGTCGCTTCCCAAGTCTTTGATGTTCCTGTTTTTCCATAGTTTGCAAAAACGCCAATATCCTCAGGTAAACCAATAATTACATGCGTAAGATCCAAATTATTAAGTTTTTCGTATATATTTGAAATGCCGGTTAACATTTTTACATGTTCACCAAATTTGGATTCACCAGAGCGTTTGTTTAATAGTTTATCTCGAGTGGTATTATTAAATAAAACAAGTTTATCCATAAGAGTAAATAAATTTTAAGAATAAAAATACGTCATTATTTATTTATAGCATTATAAAAAAACAAGTATTAAAGGATTAAATAACGTTAGAATTAAAAACAAGTAATTATGGAAAACAACACAAGTGGTAAAGGACTTAAAATAGCTTTGGGAATAGCTTTAGTTTTATTTTTAGGAACAGCATTTTATACAATGAATTTGTATAAGAAAAGTAATGATACTGAAAAACAGTTAACAGAGGAAAAAGAATTAGTAATGAAAGATTTAAACGTTATGGCTAAGCAATATGATGAAGCTATTAACGAGAATACAGTTGCTAATGCTAATTTGGTTGAAGCAAGAGAACGTATTCAGGGATTGATAGATTCTTTAAAAATTTCTGAAACTAATGTTAAAAGTTTATGGAGATACAAACAAAAATATGCATCACTTCAAAAAGAAATGGATGTGTTGTTAGCTCAAAATGATTCGTTAAGAATTGAGAATTCACATTTAGCTACGTCTTTAGATAGTACACGTGTGCGTTTAGAAGAACGTAATATATTTACAGATTCTTTATTGGTACAAAATACAGCTTTAGCTGAAGTTGTTGAAAATGCCTCATTATTAACAACTGTAGGTTTAAAAGGATTTGGAGTTATAGAAAGAACTTCTGGTAAATTAATTCCTACTGAAAGAGCAAGTCGTTCAGATAAAATTAGAGTTTGTTTTACTGTGGCTAAAAATGTTTTAGTACAAGAAGGAGAACAAGAATTATATGTTCAAGTAATAGACCCTAAAAACAACACATTAGGGTTGAATGAACAAGTACAGTTTGAAGAAAAAACTTTAAATTACAGTATTATTAGTAAGTTTAATTACGAAAAAGCAAGCCTTAATATCTGTGAATTTGTAGCATCTAAAGGAAAAGATAACTTTGAAAAAGGACGTTATATAGTTAATGTATTTAATGAAAAATATTTAGTTTCAACTTCTGAATTTACTTTGAAGTAGAAAAAGAATAGCATTTAATCTTAAGGTCTCAAGTTAAAAGCTTGAGACTTTTTTTATGTAATACTTAGTTAATATAATGCATTAGGCATTGATACAGTGAGAGGGCCATCATCTGTTCCTGTAATTCATGTTGTTTAAGTTTCTGCTGAAAATATCATATAAAAAACATAAAAGCAGTTACATTATAAGGAACTAGATACACAATGGAGAAGGACTTTTTAATAAATTTTTTTCTGTTTTTGGTATATAAGCTATTATTTTAGAATTATAGGATAGAGAAGAAATATATAGGATTATTTATACAGAATTATCAAAAGGTATTCTTAGTGTTACATCTAAACAAGTTTATTTGCTAATAATAGAAAAATTAATAAAAAATGGGGTAGAAGATGTTATTTTAGGATGTACAGAAATACCTTTAATAAAAAAGCAAGAATATGTTTCTGTTATAGTTTTAATAGAACAACAATTAGTGCAACAAAATCATTTAACCTGTCTATAAGCCAATAAATAGAATGCGAATAAATTTTGATTATCTAAATTCTATTTCAAAGATTTCTGAAGAAACTTTTGAAGACCTAAAAAATATTTCTGAATTTAAAAGAATTCCTGCAGGAACCAAATTAATAAAGTTAGATGAAATGACATCTAAAATTTATATGCTTGTCTCAGGAGTTGTTAGATGTTATATATCTACAGAGTCTGGAAAAGAGTTTAATAAAAGTTTTTATATGCCAATAAGTTTTGTTGGAGCATTAACAGCTTTGAGAGAAAAGAAGCCTTCATCTTTTACTTTTGAAACATTAACAGATTGTAAGGTTTATGAAGTTGATTATTATAAGTTAATGAAATTGTGTGAAAACAATTTGGTGCTTAAAGATATGCATAATAGTATTTTAGCTATGTTGTATGCTAAATATGAAAAGCGATTAGTAGAGTTAATATCAATGGATGCGACTAAGCGCTATTTAGAATTAAGAAAGCAAAATCCAAAGATAGACGATTTAATTTCTCAGTATCATATTGCATCATATTTGGGTATTACTGCAGTACAATTAAGTAGAATTAGAAAAAAAATAGGAGTTATTAACATTTGTTAATAACTGATAACTTGTTAAATTATATATTTGACGTGATTTCCTTTTTAATATAAATACAAAGGATTGATAGCTAACCAACCCAAAAAAACAGGTAAATTACTTACCTGTTTTTTTATAGGCTGTATTTAAGGACGTTTATTTTAAACTTCCAACCATATCTTCAGGTTTTACCCAAGCATCATAATCTTCAGCAGTAACGTAACCTAAACGTACAGCTTCTTCTTTTAATGTTGTTCCGTTTTTATGAGCTGTATTTGCAATTTCAGCAGCTTTATAATATCCTATTTTAGTATTTAAAGCCGTAACAAGCATTAATGAGTTGTTTAATAGTTTTGTTATAACTTCTTGATTTGGTTCAATACCAATAGCACAATGTTCTTCAAAGCTCACACAAGCATTTCCAATTAACTCGGCAGATTGTAAAACGTTGGCAGCCATAACAGGTTTAAATACATTTAACTCGTAATGACCTTGCAAACCTCCAACAGAAACAGCTACGTCATTACCTAAAACCTGTGCACAAACCATAGTTAGGGCTTCACATTGTGTTGGATTAACTTTTCCTGGCATTATAGAACTTCCTGGTTCGTTTGCAGGAATAATAATTTCACCAATACCACTTCTTGGTCCAGATGCCATCATTCTAATATCATTTGCTATTTTATTTAAAGAAACAGCTAGTTGTTTTAAAGCACCATGTGTTTCTACCAGTGCGTCATGAGCTGCAAGAGCTTCAAATTTATTAGGAGCAGTAACAAATGGTAAACCTGTAAATTCAGCAATATATTCAGCAACACGTTTGCTATAGCCTTTAGGTGTATTTAAACCAGTACCAACAGCAGTTCCTCCTAAAGCTAATTCGCTTAAATGAGATAATGTATTTTCTAGAGCTTTTAAACCGTGATCTAATTGCGCTACATAACCAGAAATTTCCTGACCAAGTGTTAAAGGCGTTGCATCCATTAAATGCGTACGTCCAATTTTTACAACATTTTTAAAATCTTCAGACTTTTTCTTTAAGGTATCACGTAATTGTTTTACACCAGGAATAGTTACTTCTACTATTTTTTTGTAAGCAGCAATGTGCATACCAGTAGGGAAGGTGTCATTAGATGATTGCGATTTATTTACATCATCGTTTGGTTGAATGGCTTTTTCGCCTTCACCAATAACTTTTCCAGCTAATTGTTGCGCTCTATTAGCAACAACTTCATTCACATTCATATTACTTTGTGTTCCAGAACCAGTTTGCCAAATAACTAAAGGAAATTGATCATCATGTTTTCCTTCTAGTATTTCATCACATACAGATGCTATTAAATCACGCTTTTCAATTGGTAAAACGCCTAATTCACAATTAGTATATGCAGCTGCTTTTTTTAAATAAGCAAAGCCATAAATTATTTCAAGAGGCATAGACGCTGAAGGTCCTATTTTAAAGTTGTTTCTAGAGCGTTCTGTTTGTGCTCCCCAAAGTTTATCGGCAGGTACTTTTACCTCGCCCATGGTATCTTTTTCTATTCTAAAACTCATCTTAATAATGATTAAATTTAAAGATGTAAAGTTAATTGTTTTATGCTTTCTATTGGTATGATATGTATCAGTTTTTATAAGTTTTTTTTAATAAACGGATATGATTTAAAACTCTGTTAATAAAATTTGATTTGATATTGTATAACAAATACCTTTACATTATATTTGCATTAGATTTTAAAAGACACTTATATTTATGTTTGATTTTGACCAATATTTAGGATTTTTAGCATTTTTAACCATACTAACAATAGGATTTTGGCTAATGATATTTTTGTTAACTTTTGTGATACCTTATTGGATTGGAGGATCTTTAATTGAAAGGTTAAAAGAAATTAGAGACGAAAAGAAAGCTAAGCGTCAAGCTTAAAATATATTTTGATATAAAAAAAAGGGAAACTATATTAATAGCTTCCCTTTTTTTATCTTGTTTATAATTACATTTCTACATCACCACCGCCACCATAATTACCTTGACGCTCAAGTTTTTTCTTTTGGTTAAACCTATAAGTCATTGATAGGTTGTAGGTTCTTCCTCCTCTAAATCGAACTTCTCTATCTGTAATAAAAGTTTCTGTTTCTACAGTTCCTTTCATAATTCTACTATTAAATAAATCATTTACATTAAAGGCTATAGATGCTTTTTCTTTAAATAAGTCTTTACTAAAAGCAACATTCGTAGAAAACATACCTTTTCTAATATTTTGAGCATCCTCCCGAGGGCCTCTATATCTCATATTTGTTTGCCAATCAATATTTCCTGGAAGAGTGTACTTGTTATTCAAGCGTACAGACCATGTTAAGTTTTCAGAATCGAAATTTGTCCCTTCATAATCTCCTTCAATTTTAGAATTGTAAAGGTTGAAATCTGTATTTATTCGCCATTTTCTAGAAGGAGTATAACTTAAATTAAACTCAAAACCATAACGATCTTCATTAGCAATATTAGAAGGGCCTCTTTCAATTACAGGAACGTCTTGTCCATCTATATTAGCCACATCACCAGTATCATTACTTACAAATCTTATGATATTAATGGAATGTTGAAAATATAAGGAAGAGCTAAGAATGAATTTTCCCATTCTATTTAAATACCCTAAATCAATCTTTCCTGCGTAAGTGGGGTCTAATCCAGGGTTTCCTTGAAATATGTTAGTTAAGCTCGTTCTTGATGGAAAAGGGTTTAAAAAGAAAGACCTTGGTCTGCTTAACCTTCTATTATATCCTAAAGTTATATTTTCATTTTCACTAAACTCGTAACTTAAATTTACTGTTGGGAACAAGCCTGTATAATCTCTTTTTTCGAAATCACCACTTGTTGGTTGGTCTAATGTAATTTGTGTATTCTCCATTCTTAGACCAAGCAAATAGGAAAACTTGTTAATTTTACTGCCATATTGAAAATATGCAGCATTAATATAATTTCTAAAATTGAATAAATTAGAAAGATTGTTGTCTATTTCGAATTGATTCGTACCAGTATTAAGCAGTTCTACTTGATAGTCTGTTTTTTTCTCTGAAAAGTCACCTCTATAGCCAATTTCTATTTGACTGTTTTCTCCAAGCGGTAATATGTAATCTGATCTTAGCAATATTTTAGATTCCTCTTGTTCTGTTGATAGTATATCGGTGTCAAAACCGTCAACATTAATTAATGAGAATTCGTCTTGCTTTGTATCTTCATATTGAAAATCGAAAGTTAATAAATGTCCACTAGTCTTGAAGTTTTTTGTATAGTTAAAAGAATATTGTAATGTTTTATTGTCTTGTTCTTCAGGGTCTAACCTTAAACTTTGTCCCAATAAATTATTATCACTATCTAGTTGGATTAAGTTATTTGTAGCATCACTACCATTATTTCCATCACTATAAACAAATGAAGTAGTAATGGAAGAAGAGTCGTTTATATACCATTCTATCCCAAAGTTATTGGTAAGGCCTTTTCTAGTGTTAATCCAATTACGTTTTTCATCAAATATATTACCGGTACTTTTGTATGTTGTGTAGGAATACCAATTTCCAATGGACTCTCTATGATTATAAGATGACGTATTGAAAATATTAACATTACCAGTTCTGTAGTTTATATTACCAGAAATCCCAGCTGAGTTTGGATCACCAACATTAACTGTTATGGCTCCATTCATACCTAATAATTTACTACGGCGTAGAATAATGTTTAGTATGCCTGCTGTTCCTTCTGCCTCATAACGAGCGGAAGGAGAGGTAATAACTTCAACTTTTTCAATAGCCTCAGCTGGTAATTGCCTTAATGCATCTGATGAGTTAAGTCCGACTAAACCAGAAGGTTTTCCGTTAATAAGGATTCTAACATTGTCATTTCCTCTTAGTGCTATATTACCTTCGGCATCAACAGATACAGAGGGTACATTGTCTAATACATCACTAACATTTCCGCCTCTCACGGTTAAGTCTTTACCAACATTATATATTTTTTTGTCTAGCCTGACTTCAACAGTAGTTTTTTCTGCAATAATTTCAACTTCATCTAAAGATTCTAAATCTAATTCTAATGAGAATGTACCTAAGTTTGAAGAACCAGTAATTTTTTTATTTGGAATGGTAATTTTATTAAAACCTATGTATTCTATCGAAATATCATAAACACCTTCTTCAATAGGAATATTAAAAACACCATTCGCGTCTGTAATGCCACCAGTAATAATTTTGTTTTCTTTTTTACTAAAAAAAGCAACAGTAGCATACTCTAAAGGCTGTTTTGTTTCTTTATCTATAACTTTTCCTGAAACTTTAACTTCTATTTCAATAGTTGTTTTAAATTCAGGTTTAATAGTGCTTTTTGTGTATGCATTACCATTTAGTAATAGTGAGAAAAAAAGTAAAGTACTTAAGATAAGTTTGGTCATGTTAGGTTTTACACAGTTAGACAACAAAAATACCTTAAGGTTTAAAGCGTAAAGGTTAAAGCTTTGTTAAAAAGAAAGATGTAAAAAAGCTTTATATAATATCTAAAATTAATTCTGTAGGTCTACCAATTACAGCTTTATCTCCATTAATAACTATTGGACGCTCAATAAGTTTAGGGTGTTTAACCATAACCTCAATAATTTCAGAATCGGATAACGATTTTCCTTTAAAGTCACTTTTCCAAATAGCTTCATTTTTTCTTACTAAATCAATTGGGTTAATGTTTAAAAGAGTGATAATTTCTGTTAAAGCTTCCGCTGAAAGGTTATCATCTAAATATTTAACAATCTCAAAAGGTTTACCCGATTTAGTTAGTATTTCTAAGCCTTGTCTAGACTTTGAACAACGTGGATTATGATATATTTTTGTCATTATGTATAGATATTATAAGTTTTTAATGCTTTTTGAAGCTGTTCTGGGTTTTTAAAATGAATACCCTTAATTTTAAGGGCATTGGCAGCTTCAATGTTTCTTAAATTATCATCAATAAAAATAGTTTTTTCAGGATTTATATTGAATCTATTAAGTGTAATTTCATAAATTTCTTTGAAGGGTTTTCTTGTTTTTTCATCACCTGAAACCACAATACCGTCAAACCAAGTTAAAAACTCAAAATGTTTTTTAGCAATAGGAAAGGTTTCGTTACTCCAATTTGTTAGTGCAACTACTTTAAAATTATTAGATTTTATTAGTGCGTCTAAAATCTTAACGGTTCCGCTAATGTCTCCTCCAAGCATTTGTTCCCATTGTCCGTAATACATTTCAATGTACTTTTTGTATTCAGGAAATTGTTTAACTAAATCGGCTGTTGCTTTTTTTATAGGATAGCCAGCATCTTGATTTTCGTTCCAATTCATGGTACAAATAGTGTCTAGAAACCATTGCATTTTTTCTCTATCTCCATTAAAGGCATTTAGAAAAACATATTCAGGATTCCAATCGATTAAAACACCTCCCAAATCAAAAATAATAGTGTCTATTTTACTCATAATGTATTTGGGTCTTCTTGTTTTTGTCCCATCATCATTAAGTACGCCTTTAAAAAGTCATCTATTTGTCCGTCCATAACTCCGTCAACATTGCTGGTTTCATGAGCTGTTCTAACATCTTTCACTAATTTATAAGGTTGCATCACGTAGTTTCGTATTTGACTTCCCCATTCAATTTTCATTTTACCAGCTTCAATATCTTCACGCTGTGACAATTGTTTTTGTAGTTCTATTTCATACAATTGAGATTTAAGCATTTGCATAGCTCTAGATCTATTATCATGTTGTGAACGGGTTTCTGAACACTGAATTTGGATACCAGTAGGTTTATGAAGAAGTTGTACTTTGGTTTCAACTTTGTTTACATTTTGCCCTCCTGCACCACTAGAACGTGCGGTTGTAATTTCAATGTCAGCAGGGTTTATGTCTATTTCTATGGTATCATCAACTAATGGGTACACATACACCGAAGCAAAGCTAGTATGACGTTTTGCGTTACTATCAAAAGGAGAAATACGCACCAAACGATGCACACCATTTTCACCTTTTAACCAACCAAAAGCAAAATCGCCTTCAATTTCTAAAGTCACTGTTTTTATACCAGCAACGTCGCCTTCTTGAAAGTTAAGTTCTTTAACTTTAAATCCGCTTTTTTCGGCATACATTAAATACATACGCATTAACATACTTGCCCAATCGCAACTTTCGGTACCACCAGCACCAGCTGTTATTTGTAATACTGCACTTAAACTATCACCTTCTTCAGAAAGCATGTTTTTAAACTCGATATCTTCAAGAAGGGTTGTAAGATTGTTGTAGTGTTCTTCAACTTCTTCAGTAGTATATTCACCTTCTTTATAAAATTCATAAAGAAGCTCTAATTCTTCTAATTGTACTTTGGCTTTATTGTAATCTTCTACCCATTTTTTTTTAACCCGAAGCGATTTCATTATAATTTCTGCAGCTTTAGAGTCGTTCCAGAAATTAGGGTCGAAGGTTTGCTCTTCTTCGTTTTGTATTTCTATAAGTTTGGTGTCTACGTCAAAGGTAGTGCCTAATTGCGTTAAGGCGGGGATTAAGATCTTTAATTTGATCGGAGGTTATCATGGTAATATTTTATTTTTCAACAAAAATAGAGTTTATTAAATAAAGTTTTAGTTATTAAATTTGTTTTATTTGCAGTTAAAAGTTAATAATTCCTTCTCATAATGAATTATTTTTTTTTTAAAATAATTTTCTCATATTTAAAATTAATCTTTTTAAGAAAGACTACTTATAATGAACAATGGAAAACATAATTTCTCTGTTTTAGTACCAAAAGGACACACAAATTTATTAGCTTTTATTGTTAATTGTTTGTCTCAGATTAAAAATGTTGAAATATATGTAATTTCAAATAACAAAAAAGAAGATGTAAGATGGTCTAGTAAAATTAAAAATTTTTCTTTTTACCCAAACACCCTCGATGACAAAGAGTGGGTTGAAAATTTAAATAATGAACTTGAAAAATTTAAAATTGATCTAATACTTCCGATAGATGAATACGGGATATCTACTTTGATAAAACACCGTAATTTATTGAATCAAAGTGATAAGCTAGTTTTATTACCCGAATTAGATACTTTTCATTTGGCAAATAATAAAGGTCTTTTATCAAAACATTTAGATTTATTTAAAATACCAGCACCAATAAGTGTGATGTATAATGAAAATGAAATTTGCCACCAATCTACTATCGAATTTCCTATATTAATGAAACCTTTAGAAGGTTTTGGAGGAGGTAATGGCATTAGCTTATTTCATGATGAAGCCTCTATGAAAAGTTTTTTTTCATTTAATAAAATCGATTACCCTTATTTAATTCAAAATTATATAAACGGCTATGATATAGACTGTAGTGTATTGTGTCATTGTGGTAAGATTTTAGTATATACAATACAAAAAGGAACTTTAGCAGGAAACAGTGAGTTTGCGCCAAATATTGGATTAGATTTTTTATATGAGGAAGTGTTGTATAATGTTGTCGAAAAATTAATAAAGTCTCTTAATTGGTCTGGTGTAGCACACATAGATATGCGTTATGATGAAGGTGATGGTAAGTTTAAAGTTATTGAAATAAATCCAAGATATTGGGAAACAACAGAGGCTTCAGAAATTGCAGGTATTAATTTCCCATATTTGCATTGTTTAGCAAGTTTAAATCAAAGTTTTGAAATACCAAATTATAAACATGTAAAGTATTTGAATTTAATAGGTTTGAGTAAAACAATAAGAGCTAATTTACTGTTTCTATTCAGATTTAAATTTATTTTTAATAATACACCAATAAAATTTTATTTAAAAGACCCATTTCCTTTTCTTTATATTATGTTTTATAAATTTAAGAGTCTATTTAGAGGTTAATTAGTATTTTATTAGTTTCCGTATAAAGCATGTATTTAAATTATTTAAATGAAAAATGTATCAAGTAAATTATCCGTTTTAATACCCGAAACAGATTCTAATTTTTTACCCTTTTTAGTTAATTGTTTGTTTGAAGTAAAGGGAATTAATATATATATTATTTCAAATAAAAAGGATTCAGAAATTAGTCGTTCTAAAAAAATTAAAAATTACTGTTATTATTCAAAAGCTCTAGATGAAATAGAATTTGTGACAAATATTAATAATGAACTTAAAAAGTTCGAAATTGACGTTATAATGCCTATTTGTGAGTTTGGTATTGAAACATTGATTAAGAAGAAAGATGAAATATTATATAAAGATAAGTTGGTTTTTTTACCATCGTTAGAAGCTTTTTATAAAGCAAATGATAAAGGGGTGTTAGCAGAGCACTTAATAAAGAACCATTTACCAACTCCAAAAAGTTTTTTGATTAAATCGGGAGGTGATTTTCTGAACTATTCAGATGTTAAATTCCCTGTGTTAGCTAAACCAACATTAGGATCAGGTGGAGGTGATGGAATAAAAAAGTTTTTTAGCAATGAAGAACTTGAATCTTTTTTTGTTGGAAAAAAATTTAAATACGATCATTTAGTAGAAGAATATATTGATGGATTTGATTTAGGATGTAATGTTTTATGTAAGAATGGTAAATTACTTGCTTATACCATGCAAAAAGGAACATTATGGTCTGACAGACCATTTTCTCCACAAATAGGATTAGAGTTTTTTTATAATCAAGAATTATATAATATTATTGAAAAACTTATGATGTCTCTTGCATGGAATGGCGTTGCAAATATTGATATACGATTTGATAATGATACTAAGCAGTTTTTAGTATTAGAAATTAACCCAAGATTTTGGCAAACAACTGAAGCTTCTGAAATTGCTGGGGTGAATTTTCCATATTTATATTGTCTTTCAACTATGAATGTAGATTTTGAAGTGCCAAATTATAAGCACACTAAGTTTTTAACTTTGATAGGAATAAAACCAACAATCAAAAGAAATTTTTTATTTATTTTAAATTTTAAATTTTTATTAAATAATACCCCTTTGAAATATTATAAGAAAGATCCTTTGCCAATACTTTCTATTATTTATTCTAAGTTTAAAAGTATATTAAATATTTAGTTTGTTATTAAAATATTAGAAATTTTAGATAATTAGTTCTAGAATATGGCAGTATTAAATTTATTATTCCCGTATATTAAAATCTTTAAAAAAATATAGTGTAAGAAAATCAACTGCCAGAAATAAAAAAATATAAATACTATTTAAAATAATTTTATAAAACATTTAATAAACAAGTAAATGATTATTGACCTAAGAAGCGATACAGTAACAAAACCAACAAAAGAAATGGTGGGTGCGATGATGCAAGCCAATGTTGGAGACGATGTGTTTAGAGAAGACCCAACGGTTAATAAGTTAGAAGCTAGAGTTGCAGAAATGTTTGGAAAAGATCAAGCGTTGTTTTTTCCAAGTGGAACTATGGCAAATCAAACTGCTTTAAAGCTTCATACAAATCCAGGGGATCAGGTTATTTGCGATAAATATGCTCATATTTATAATTACGAATCTGGTGGAGCCTCTTTTAATAGTGGTGTTTCTTGTAAATTAATTGAAGGCAATAAAGGCATGTTTACAGCAAAACATGTTAAAGAAGCTATAAACCCGGATGTTTATTATTATAGTAAAACAAGTCTAGTAGAAATTGAAAACACAACTAATAAAGGTGGTGGTGCTTGTTGGGATTTTAATGAAATAAAAAAGACTAAAAAAGTTTGTGATGAAAACAATTTAGGATTTCATTTAGATGGCGCTCGTTTATGGAATGCTTTAGTTGAAAAAAATGAAACAACAGAACAATATGGTACAGTTTTCGACACGATTTCAGTATGTTTAAGTAAAGGGTTAGGTTGTCCAATAGGTTCTGTTTTAGTGGGTAATTCTGAAATTATGCAAAATGCCATCAGAATCCGAAAAATATTTGGTGGCAATATGAGGCAAGTAGGGTATTTAGCTGCTGCCGGACTTTATGCTTTAGATAATAATATTGAAAGATTAAAAGAAGACCATCAAAGGGCCAAAGAAATAGGCGAGGAATTAAGTAAATTAACAATGGTGAAAACCGTTGAATCTATTGAAACAAATATTGTGATTTTTGAATTGAATGATGATATTGAAGAAAAATATTTTATTCAAAAACTAGCCGATAAAAACATTCATATTATAGGTGTGGGAGGCGGTAAATTGCGCATGGTAACACATTTAGATTACACAAATGTGATGCATAATCAATTATTAAAAACGCTTCAATATTTATAACCTTAAATAATTTTACTTAAATAAATCCATTCCAGGAATATTTGGCATACCATCTTTAGCAGCTGCAGCAAGTTCTGCTTCATTTATTTTGGTTGCTTTTTCAATGGCTTTATTAATTGTTAAAATAAGATAATCTTCAAGTTGTTCTTTATCTTCTAGTAATTCATCATCAATATCAATAGATTTAATAGTTCTATTGGCTGTAAGTGTAATCTTAAGTTTATTGTCATTACTAGCTTCATCAATTAAAACACTATTTAATCGTTTTTTAGTGTCTTCAACTTTCTTTTGGGCTTCTTTTAGTTTGCCCATCATACCCATCATATCTCCAAACATATCTTTTAGATTTTAATTAATATGTGCAAATTTATTGTAAATAATATGAAAAATGAAAAACCTTACCATTGTTTTGTCGTTAAGTTCTATTTTTGCCGTTTCCTGTAAAAAAAGAAAGTAAAATGAATAGTGATATAACTACTATAAAAACTCCTGTAGCTAAAAAAATAGCTAAAAAATTAGAAAAACATAATGATATAAGGGTTGATAATTATTATTGGTTGAATGATAGAGAGAATCCTGAAGTTATTGAGTATTTAAATGCCGAAAACAATTACACCAAAGATGTAATGAAGCATACGGAGTCTTTTCAAAAGGATTTGTTTGAAGAGATGAAAGGTAGGATTAAGGAAGATGATAGTTCAGTTCCTTATAAATTAAACGGTTATTGGTATTTAACGCGTTATGAAAAAGGAAAAGATTATCCCGTTTATATTCGTAAGGAAGAAACATTAGATGCTCCTGAAGAAATTCTATTCGATTGTAACGCCATGGCTAAAGATCATGCTTATTTCAATTTAGGTGGTATTTCTATTAGTCCAGATAATAAATTAGCAGCATTTTCTATAGATGTTGTTAGTAGAAGGCAATATACGCTTCAAGTAAAAAACTTAATTACAGGTGAGATTTATGAAGATAAAGTTTTAAACACAACAGGTAGTGCTACTTGGGCAAACGATAATAAAACATTGTTTTATGCAATGAAAGATGAAGTAACCTTACGTTCTCATAAAATTTTTAAGCATAAGTTACATGCTTCTTCTAAAGAAGATATTGAAGTTTATTATGAATCAGATGAAACCTTTAACACCTTTGTTTATAAAACAAAATCTAAGAAATATATAGTTATTGGGTCATCAAGTACATTGTCTTCTGAATATCAAATTTTAAATGCTGATACGCCTGATGATAAATTTAAGCTGTTTCAGGAAAGAACAAAAGATTTAGAATATAATATAGCTCATTATAACGATAGCTTTTATATTATTACTAATAAAGATGGTGCTACTAATTTTAAGTTACTAAAAACAAAAGAGGAGACAACAGAAAAAGCCAATTGGCAAGAAGTTCTTCCGCATAGAAAAGACGTTTTATTAGAAGATATTGAGATTTTTAAAGACTATTTAGTTGTTAATGAACGTGAAAACGGACTTAATAAATTGCGCATTATAAGTTGGAATGGTAACGAAGATTACTATTTACCTTTTAATTCTGAAACCTATACAGCGTACTTAGGTAATAATCCAGATTTTAATAGTGAAGTTTTACGTTACGGATTTAACTCGTTAACATCACCAAGTTCTGTTATAGATTATAATTTCAAGACAAAAGCACGAGAAATAAAGAAAGAACAAGAAGTATTAGGTGGTACGTTTAATAAAGAAAATTACGAATCTAAACGTGTTTGGGCAACAGCTAGAGACGGTGTAAAAGTGCCAATATCTTTGGTTTATAAAAAAGGGATTAAGTTAGATGGTACAAATCCATTGTTACAATATGCTTATGGTTCTTATGGTTCTACTATAGATCCATCTTTTTCAACAGTACGTTTAAGCTTGTTAGATCGAGGTTTTATATATGCTATTACTCATATTAGAGGCGGAGAATATTTAGGTAGAGATTGGTATGAAAACGGAAAACTATTAACAAAAACAAACACGTTTACCGATTTTATAGATTGCTCAAAATTTTTAATAGATCAAAATTATACATCAAATAAACATTTATATGCTTACGGAGGATCGGCAGGCGGTTTACTTATGGGAGCAATTGTTAATATGAACGCTGAATTATATCATGGAATTTTAGCAGCGGTTCCTTTTGTCGATGTGGTTACAACCATGCTTGATGATGCCATTCCGTTAACAACAGGCGAGTATGATGAGTGGGGAAATCCTAACGAAATAACATATTATAATTATATGAAATCATATTCTCCATATGATAATGTTGAAGCTAAATTATACCCAAATATGCTTGTAACAACAGGTTTACATGATTCTCAAGTACAATATTGGGAGCCAGCAAAGTGGGTTGCGAAGCTTAGAGAGCTAAAAACAGATACAAATAAATTACTCCTTCATATTGATATGGATTCTGGTCATGGCGGGGCTTCAGGGCGTTTCGAAAGCCTTAAGGAAGTAGCCTTAGAATATGCTTTTTTGTTAGATTTAGAAGGAATTCATGGGTAATAAAAAAAAAAGTTTTATTTTTGTCAGGTTTTAGGTTACAAATAATTTTATTAATATTACTGTAGCTAACAAAAAGCATTTTATGGAAGGAAATCCAAAAGTAGTCAATAGTGTGTTAGATCTTATAGGTAATACACCCCTTATAAAATTAAATAATATAACTAAGAACTTAAAAGGTAATTACTTTAGTAAAGTAGAAGCTTTTAATCCTGGGCATTCTTGTAAAGACAGAATAGCTCTTTATATTATTGAACAAGCAGAAGAACAAGGGATTTTAAAACCTGGAGATACAATTATTGAAACAACCTCTGGTAATACTGGTTTTAGTTTAGCTATGGTAAGTATTATTAAAGGGTATAACTGTGTTTTAGCTGTAAGTTCTAAATCGTCTCCTGATAAAATTGATATGCTTAAAACAATGGGCGCAAAAGTTTATGTGTGTCCTGCTCATGTTAGTGCAGATGATCCTAGATCATACTATGAAGTTGCTAAAAGATTACATAGCGAAATGAAAGGATCGATATACATCAATCAATACTTTAATCAATTAAATGTTGATGCGTATTACAGATCTACAGGTCCGGAAATATGGAAACAAACAGAAGGTAAAATAACGCACCTTGTAGCATGTAGTGGTACTGGAGGAACTATTTCAGGGATAGCTAAATATTTAAAAGAGCAAAATCCAAATATTAAGGTTATAGGAGTAGACGCTTATGGTTCGGTACTTAAAAAATACCATGAAACAAGAGAGTTTGATAAAAAAGAAATTTACCCATATAGAATTGAAGGTTTAGGAAAAAACTTAATTCCTACAGCAACTAATTTCGATGTTATTGATGAGTTTATTAAGGTAACTGATGAAGAAAGTGCTCATACAGCAAGAGAATTAGCTAGAACAGAAGGTCTTTTTATGGGATATACATCTGGTGCAGCAATGCAAGCTATAAAACAATTAAATGAGCAAGGAGAGTTTGGTGAGGATGATAATATTGTTGTTATATTCCCAGATCACGGTTCTCGTTACATGAGTAAGGTTTATAGTGATAAATGGATGACAGAGCAAGGCTTTTTTGATAGTAAAAATGAAGTGTCAGAAAGTATACAATACGTAAAATAATACCTGTAAGTACTAGGTTTTCAATATGATAAAAAAAGAGGTGATGTTAAAATATTATCTCTTTTTTTAATTTATCAATAATTGAAGGCTAAAAATTATGTACAAACAATATAAATATTTAATTTTGCAAGAACTAACCAAGGACAAAAAGCTTTCATTAAACATGCTTAAACATTAAAAAAATGTTTTTGTTTTTCCTTAAAAAGCAATGACTCTTAGGTAGTTTATCTTAAATTTTAATAGCAATAAGATTATTATAATACATGAAGGATTTATTTGAAAAGATTTATAAAGATAAAGGGCCATTAGGAAAATGGGCGTCTCAAGCTGAAGGGTATTTTGTGTTTCCAAAGTTAGAAGGAGAAATTTCTAATAGAATGAAATTTCAAGGAAAAGATGTAATCACTTGGAGTATTAATGATTATTTAGGTTTAGCAAATCATCCTGAAGTACGTAAAGTTGATGCAGAGGCAGCAGCAGATTATGGATCTGCTTATCCTATGGGAGCAAGAATGATGTCTGGTCATACAGATTTACATGAAAAGCTTCAAGATGAATTAGCTTCTTTTGTGAGTAAAGAAGCTGCGTATCTTTTAAATTTTGGATACCAAGGTATGGTGTCAACTATTGATGCTTTGGTAGCTAAAGACGATATTATTGTGTATGATGTTGATGCACATGCATGTATTATTGATGGAGTGCGTTTACATATGGGTAAACGTTTTACTTATAAGCACAATGATGTTCAAAGTTTAGAGAAAAACTTAGAAAGAGCTACTAAAATGGCAGAACAAACAGGAGGAGGTGTTTTAGTTATTTCTGAAGGTGTGTTTGGTATGCGTGGAGAGCAAGGACGTTTAAAAGAAATCGTTGAGCTTAAGAAAAAGTTTAATTTCAGATTATTTGTTGACGATGCACATGGTTTCGGAACATTAGGAGCTACAGGAGCAGGAACAGGTGAAGAGCAAGGTGTTCAAGATGACATTGATGTGTATTTTGCAACATTTGCAAAATCTATGGCTGGTACAGGTGCTTTTATAGCTGCAGACCAAGAAATAATTGATTACTTAAAATATAATTTACGTTCTCAAATGTTTGCTAAATCATTGCAAATGCAATTAGTTGTTGGTGCTTTAAAGCGTTTAGATATGCTTCGAACAATGCCAGAGCTTAAAAATAAACTTTGGGAAAATGTTAATGCATTACAATCTGGTTTAAAAGAGCGTGGTTTTGATATTGGAACAACTCAAAGTTGTGTAACTCCTGTATACTTAAAAGGAAGTATTCCTGAAGCTATGGCCTTAGTTAGAGACTTACGTGAAAACTACGGAATATTCTGTTCTATAGTAGTTTATCCTGTAATACCTAAAGGGTTAATTTTACTAAGATTAATTCCTACCGCAACACATACATTAGAAGATGTAGCTGAAACTTTAGCAGCTTTTGAAGCTATTAGAGATAGATTAGAAAATGGAACTTATAAGCGTTTGTCTGCAGCTGTAATGGCGGCAATGGGTGAGTAGTTATATGTTATTTTATAAAAACTAAAAATCCGATTCTTTATAGAATCGGATTTTTTTTATGCAATATCTTTTCTGAATGTTTTTCTTCGTTTGTAAACAACAGGATCAAAATGTTTCCAAATTTGATGAATAGCATGATTGTCTTCTAGTTCAGGTGTTCTAAAACAGGTTTCTATGCTTTTTTCTTTAAATGTTTCGTAATATTCATTAAAAATAACAGCATGTACACCTTTGTTTTGGTAATCAGGGTGAATACCAATTAGGTAAAAAATTACATCTTTACTGTTTTTCTTTGCGCTTAGAATATGTCTGAAACCAAAAGGAAAAAGTTTACCGTTTATTTTTTTCAATGCTTTAGAAAAAGCTGGCATTACAATAGCGAAACCTACCATTTTATCATCTTTGTCAACTACAAATTTGATGTATTCTGGGTTGACAAAGCTTATAAATTTCTTTTTAAAATATGCTTTCTGTATATCGTTTATAGCTACAAATGAAGATAAAGAGGCATAACTTTCGTTAAATAAATCGAACATTTTGTCAACATAAGGCATAACTTCTTCTGTTTTTGTAAGTTTCAATGCTTTAAGCTGATAGCGTCTTTTTATTAGTTCTTGAGCTTTATAAAAGAATTCTGGTTTTACATTTTTAAAAGGAAATTTACTTTCAGAATAAGATTTTTCAATTTGAAAACCAGCAGCTTCGTAATGTTTTACATAGTAGGAGTAATTATACCAAGTAACCATAGGGGCAATGCTTTCAAACCCTTCGGTCATAACTCCAACTTTATCTAAGTTAGAAAAACCAACTGGGCCTTCCATGTATTCAAGGTTTTTGTCTTTTCCAATTTCAGCAACCTTATTTAATAGCGTTTTAGAGACTTCAAGGTCATCAATAAAATCAAACCATCCAAAACGCATTTTTTTTAGATTTTGACCATTAATTTCTAGCCAATTTGTAATGGCTGCAATTCTACCTACAATTTCATTGTCTTTATAAGCAAGAAATAATCTAGCTTCAGCGTCATTAAAAACAGGGTTTTCTTTTTTGTCGAAGGTTTTTATTTCCTGACTAATAATAGGAGGAACCCAATATTCTGAATCTTTATATAGTTTGAAAGGAAATTTAACAAATGCCTTTAAGTCTTTTTTTGTAAGTACTTCTTTTAGTATAATCATATTAAGTTTATGAATTTTGACTTTTAATTGTTGCCAAAATCGGTATCATCTCGTTTTTGTTTTTTTATAATTTCTCCACTACCGCTATTTTTTTTACTCTTTTTCTTCTTTTTATTACTATTATTGCGGTTAGATCTTCTTTTGCCTTCAGCTTCAGCAGATGTTCCATTGTCAATTTCTTTGTCTTTATGAAAGTCTAATCTATATGACATTCCGAAATTTACACCAAAAACAGAAGGTGTATCTTTAGTGTTAAATGTTAAAGCGGTGTCTAATTGGAAATCTTTCCCCCATAAATAAGCGCCTCCAAATCTAAAAAGGTTATCTGCATAAAAATCGCTTTTAATCCCTTGTGTTTCGCCAAAAATAACCCATTTAGGATTGAAAGAATGGGTTAGTGTTAAAATGTATTGAAAATCAGATTGATCTGTACCTATTCTATCTTTAATTAAATTCATAACAAATACCCAGCCTCCTGAAAAATTATTTTGGGTAGCAATCATTATTTTGGGACTAAAACCTTCTATTCCTGTAGCTGTATAAGGATTGTTTTTAGTGTCAAAATTAGCGCCTGCATAAACTGATATTGCGGGAATTAACTCATTCCATTTAAATCTATGGTTTGCTTTCCAACTATATAAATTTGGCTTGTCGTTTTCTGAGTTTTTATAAGGATCGTAAATTAAGTATTTAGCTCCAATGCTTAAAAATTTAAAATTTGCTCGTTTGTCTTCGGTTAACAAATTTTGATTAAATGTTTTTTTGTCATTTTGGAAAGTGCCTTCAATATTTAATTCTAATTCTTCCCACAATAAACCATAACGAGCAGCAAAATCTAATCCAACTCCAGATACTTCATAAGGTATTGCAGGAGTTCTTTTTTCTTTTATCATATATGGACCTACTTCAAGTTGAGCAACATTGGTTCCAACAGAAAAAGCGCTTCTTGAAACACCTGGTCTATTAGAATTTATAACGTCTGTATACTGACTAAAAACCTGTGTTGTAATTAAGCTAAGTAATATGAGCAGGGTAGATTTAATTGGGGTCATATTTAAAAATTTAGATGTATCTATAAATAGATCGATTTTGTATTTTTATTAGTAGGGTTCTTAATGGGTTCTCAAATATAGATATTTTATACTTTTTTTATCATTTTTCAATGTTTTTTAAACGTATAGAATTGTATTTTTGTTTTAAAATTAAAATAAAAGTTTTATTTATGGGTTTATTAAGGACCATACTTATAATTGTAGTAATCTATTATCTTATAAAGGTGTTTTCACGAATTTTTGCACCTTTTATGTTAAAATATGCTGCAAAAAAAGCAGAAGAGCGTTTTGGGGGGCAATTTAATAATCAGAGTCAGCAGCAAGAAACATCTAAAAAAGAAGGGGAGATTACTATTGATAAAATGCCAAACATCAAAACTTCTAATAAGGATGTTGGTGATTATGTAGATTTTGAAGAGGTAGAATAGGAGTGTGTTATGTTTTAGCGAAAGCGGAAAACATCTTATTTTAATTTATTATTTCAATTTATATAATTCTTAAAAAAATATTCATAATTTCACATTCGTTGTTTTTAAAACATTTCCATGCAATTTTCAATAAAAAGAATACTTCCGCATATCCTAATTCTTATAGGGTTTGTTGTTTTGTCATTAGCCTATTTTAATCCTGTTTTACAAGGAAAACAATTGTTTCAAAGCGATATCATGCAATATATAGGCATGAGTAAGCAGCAAAAAGATTTTAAAGCAAAAACGGGTGAAGAGACTTATTGGACAAATGGCGCTTTTGCAGGTATGCCAACCTATCAATTAGGGGCAAAGTATCCTCATAATTATATAAAAAAGCTTGATTTAGCATTACGTTTTTTACCAAGACCAGCAGATTATTTGTTTTTATATCTAATCGGGTTTTATATTTTGTTGTTGGTTTTAAAAGTAGACTTTAAACTCGCTGCTTTGGGAGCAATAGCGTTTGGGTTTTCAGCATATCTCATTATTATTCTAGGTGTCGGCCATAATAGTAAAGCACATGCTATTGCATATATGCCGTTGGTTTTAAGTGGTATACTGCTAACATTTCAAAAGCAATATATTAAAGGGTTTTTGTTAACAGTAGTAGCTATGGGCTTAGAGTTAGTGGCGAATCATTTTCAAATGACCTACTACTTATTGCTTTTGGTTGTTGTTTTAGGAATTGTTTATTTAATTGATGCTTATAAAAAGAAGTTGCTACCGCATTATTTTAAATCGGTTGGTGTTTTAGTTGCAGCCGTTATGCTTTCAATAGCTTTAAATGCTACAAATATATTGGCGACCAAAGAGTATGTAAAAGAAAGTACGCGTGGTAAAAGTGCACTTACGATTAATCCTGATGGTTCACCAAAAGAGATTACTTCTGGTTTAGATAAAGATTATATTACTCAGTTTAGCTACGGGAAATGGGAAACATTTAATTTGTTTATTCCTCGTTTTATGGGTGGTGGTAATGGAGAAAATATTGGTAAAGATTCGGCAACCTATGATGCTTTTAGAAAATTAGGTGCAACTACTACACAAGCAGCAGAACAAGCTAAACATGCACCTATGTATTGGGGAGATCAACCAATTGTAGAAGCGCCTGCTTATGTTGGAGCGGTTGTTTTATTCTTATTTGTGTTTGCCTTGTTTTTAGTAAAAGGACGTTTAAAATGGTGGCTTGTTGGTGGTGCTTTAATGTCACTATTGTTATCTTACGGAAAGAATTTAGGTTTTTTAACCGATTTCTTTATTGATTATGTGCCGCTTTATAATAAGTTTAGAGCAGTGAGTTCTATTCAAGTTATTTTAGAATTATGTATTCCTGCGTTGGCTATTTTCGGACTTGTTAGATTGTTTAACGATTTTGAAAAGAAAGAAGAAAAACTAAAAGCTTTAAAATATACCCTAGGAATAACAGGAGGTCTTGCTGTTGCTTTTCTGTTGTTTAAGTCTTCGTTATTTGATTTTGTAGGTGTTAATGATGGTTATTATCGTCAAAGTTATGGACAATCATTTGTTGATGCTTTGGTTAAAGATAGAAAATTACTTTATACAAGTGATACTCTAAGAACATTAATTTTAGTGCTACTTTCAGCGGGAGCCATTTTTATGTTTTTAAAAGATAAATTAAAAGAACAGTGGGTTGTAGTTGCTTTCGCAGTGCTTTTATTGTTTGATTTAGTTGGTGTTGATAGGCGCTATGTGAATAATGATGATTTTGTATCTGCTATTCAAGTGAATAAACCATTTCAGGCTAATGAAGCTGATAAAGAAATTTTAAAAGACACAACCTATTATAGGGTTTACGATTTAGTTTCAGGACGTTCTAAGCCATCATACTTTCATAATTCGCTAAATGGTTATAATGCAGCAGAGTTAAAGCGTTATCGTGAAGTTTTTGATTGGCATATTTCAAGAAATAATATAAATGTATTAAATATGTTTAATACTAAATATATTGTAGCTCAAGATAAAGAAGGGACTGTTTTTAATTATAATAATGATTCTACTAATGGTGCGGCTTGGTTTGTGAAAGAATTGAAACAAGTAGAGTCTGCTAATGAAGAGATTTCGCAGTTAGATAGTTTAGATAATAAAAACATTGCTATTTATACAAAATCGAAGATTGATATAGATAAGTCGCTTCCTAATAAATATACTGTAGATTCTTTAGTGTCAATTAAAATAGTAAAGCATCAGCCTAATTATTTAAAATATCAATCAAATAATTCAAACGATGGTTTTGCTGTGTTTTCTGAAGTGTATTACGGAAATGGCTGGAAAACCTTTGTAGACGGAAAAGAAACCACGCATATGCGTGTAGATTACACATTACGTGGTATGTTGATTCCAAAAGGAAAGCATACTATTGAGTTTAGGTTTGATCCTGATGTTGTAAAAACAGGAAGTTCTATTGCATTGGCAAGTTCGTTGTTATTTGGTTTGTTATTGTTAGGAGGCTTGTTTTACGAGTTTAAAAACAAGGAAACAAAACCACGAGATTGAAACTTGAATTAAAAAGATTCTCTTCTTCGAGGGAATAAAAGATGGATAAAAAAAAAGCACTCATTATAACGTATTATTGGCCACCTGCAGGAGGTCCAGGAGTGCAACGTTGGTTGAAATTTGTAAAATATCTCCCAGAATTTAATATTCAACCCATCGTTTATATTCCAGAAAATCCTAATTATCCTATTGTTGATGATAGTTTACTAGAGGAAGTGTCAAGTGATGTTATTATTTTAAAACAACCTATTAAAGAGCCTTATAAATTAGCTGGTGTGTTTTCAAAAAAAGCATCACAAACTATAAGTAAAGGTATTATTTCAGAACAAAAGAAGCAAAGCGTTGTTGAAAAGTTGATGCTTTATGTTCGTGGTAATTATTTTATTCCAGATGCTCGAAAAAGTTGGGTAAATCCATCTGTTGCATTTCTTTCAGAATATATTTCAAAAGAGAATATAGAAACCATTATTACTACAGGACCGCCACATAGTTTGCATCTTATTGGTTTTCAGTTGAAAGCAAGGTTGGGAGTGAAGTGGATAGCCGATTTTAGAGACCCGTGGACAACTATAGGTTATCATAAACAACTTAAACTTACTGAGTCTTCAAAAGAAAAACATAAAGCATTAGAGGCTCAAGTTTTAAATACTGCCAATCAAATTGTGGTAACGAGTTCGGTAACAAAAACAGAATTTCAGCAAATAACAAATAAACCAATTGATGTTATTACCAATGGTTATGATTATGAAAAAGTAGAAAATGTTACGCTAGATTCTAAATTTTCAATAGCACATATTGGATCGTTGTTGTCAAAAAGGAACCCAGAAGTTTTATGGAAAGTTTTATCGGAGTTAGTAAACGAGTATGCTGAATTTGCTAACGATTTTCAGCTTACTTTTGTAGGTTCGGTTAGTGAAAATGTGCTTAATTCTATTGAAAAACATGGTTTAAGTAGTTATGTAAATAATGCAGGTTATGTTTCTCATATAGATTCGATTAAATACCAGAAAAAATCTCAATTATTATTGCTGATTGAAATAGAATCAGAAGACACGAAGTGTATTATTCCTGGTAAGTTGTTTGAGTATATTGTTTCAGGTAGACCTATTTTAGCAATGGGGCCAAAAGACTCTGATGTTGAAAAAATTATTAAAGAAACCAATACCGGAAACTACTTTAATTATGATGATTATGAATCGTTAAAAAAAATTATTTTAGAGCATTATAAAGCTTTTCAAAATAAAACATTGCAGTCGCATCCAATAGGTTTGCAAAAATATCATAGAAAGGCGTTAACAGAATCTTTATCTAAGTTAATATAAAATGGGTGTTGTAGTTACTCAATCTTTTAAAAACGTTATGTCAACCTATTTAGGATTTGGAATAGGTGCTATAAACACCTTGTTTTTATACATTAATTTTCTTGGTGATGAATATTATGGTATGGTTGGCTTTATGCTTTCTTTGGCCTATGTATTAATGCCGTTAATGGCATTTGGAGTAAATAATACCTTAGTCAAGTTTTATACATCATTTAAAACACGCGTATCGTTAAATAGTTTTTTAACGCTTATGTTGTTTTTGCCATTGTTTATAATAATTCCTTTAAGTCTTATTAGTTACGTAGGATATCAAACTATTGGAGATTATTTATCTACAGAAAATGCTATTATAAAAGATTATTTATGGCACACCATTGTTATAGCTATAGCTTTGGCGTATTTTGAAGTGTTTTTTGCATGGGCAAAAGTGCAAATGCTAACTGTGTTTGGTAACTTTATGAAAGAAGTATTTCATAGAGCAGGAGCTATGGTGTTGTTGTTTATGTTATATTTTGAAGTTTTAAATGTAGAACAATTCATGATTGGTTTGGTGTGCGTCTATATTTTACGCATGTTAATCATGAAAATATATGCATTCAGCATAAAATTTCCTGTTATTACGTTTAAGAAGATTAATAATCTAAGCAGTATTTTAAAATATTCTTTTTTAATAATCATTGCAGGTTCTATAGCAACTATTCTTTTAGATGTCGATAAAGTGATGTTGGGGAAATATATTAAAATAAGTCATGTAGCATATTATAATGTAGCTATTTTTATTTCGGCAGTTATAGCGGTGCCTCAGCGCTCTATGCACCAAATATTAATGCCGTTAACAGCAAAGTACTTAAACGAGAAAGATTTAGGTGCTTTAGATGATTTGTATAAGCGTAGTTCGTTAAATTTGTTTATAGTTGGTGGTTTTATTTTTTTATTGATTATTTTAAATATCAATCAATTGTATCTTTTTATTTCTGAAGATTATAGCTCGGGCTTACTTGTAGTATTATTAATTAGTCTTGCTAAACTCTATGATTCTCTACTTGGTAGTAATAATGCTATTTTGTTTAATAGTGATTATTATAGAGTTGTGTTGATTTCAGGTGTTGTTTTGGTGGTATTGATGGTGAGTCTCAATATGATTTTTATTCCGTTATACGGTATCAATGGTGCAGCAATAGCAACTTTTATTGCTATATTCACATATAATTCTATTAAGTTATTCTTCGTTTATAAATTCTTTAAAATCCTTCCGTTTACAGTAAATACGGTAAGAATAGCAATGTTGATACTAGTGAGTGCTGTGTTGTTTTATTTTTGGGAGTTTCCTTTTCATCCTATTGTAAATATTGGTTTAAAAACGTTACTAATAACGATTACTTATGTATTCGTAATATTCAGATTTAATTTTTCTGAAGATATTTCGGCACTTATAAAGAGAGTATTGAAATTTAAATAATATTCTTAAAAACAGAAAACCCCTCGATGTTGCTTTGAGGCAAACTTATCGAAGGGCTTTCTTAACTAACCAACCAAAGTTATTATGATCGTCTGCGTGTTGTTGTCGATCTTGTATTGTTTCTAGAATTACTACTTCTGCTTTGTGTTGCTTTAGGTCTACTTTGTGTAGATCTTGTTACAGTGCGTTGTGTTGTTCTTGGTTTGCTTTGCACTGTTCTAGTAGCTACATGTTGTGTATTTCTAGTATTGTTATTACTCTTATTATATGTACGCGTATTAGAGCTTTTTGGTTTTTGAGTAACCGTATTATTTCTAGTTCGCGTTACTGTTCTTGTACTAGTACTATTTGTATTAGGTCTTGTTGTTCTGTTAACGGTTTCTCTAGTTCTTTTCGTGTTTATTTGCGAATTATTTCTAGAAGGTGTTCTTGTACTTGTTGTGTTTACTCTTCTGTTAACTGTTCTATTAGCGGTATTGTTGCTTTTTCTAGTGCTATTGTTTGCTGTAGAATTATTATAACGTCTTGTAGTTTCTCTGTTACTATTTGTATGCGTTTTAGTATTTCTACTTGTATTGTTGTATGCAACGGTACGTCTAGAATTAGCTTTCCTATTTATTTTAGTTACATTTCTGTTGCTTCTATTTACTGTAGCATATTTTCTATTTCTATATATAGTGTTTCCTCGTCTGGTGGCTACAGATGTTCTAGGTCTGTAGTTGTTATAAAACGGTCTGTTGTAAGTGTAACGTACAGGCGTGTAATATTGTCTATAAGGTCTATTGTAAACTACACAGTGGTTGTAAGATGGTACACTGTAATACCTGTGCCATGGTCTGTAAACATAACCTCTATTAAAAATATTAATGAATCCAGAACAGTGAGTAAAAGCATTGTATCTATTATAATGAACATATAACCCGCCAACACGATTTATATAGCCGTAGCTGTTGTAGTTTATATTTACATTACCAACTTGATCTACACGTCCGTAATAGTCATAGTAAATAGGTGTGTTTTCTATTTGAATAATGGCACCAAACTCATCGTACTGTACATAAGCATTATAATCATGCCCAGAATTGAAACTGATATTTACGTTTGGAGAACCAATTGAAACGTTGAAACGAGAATTGCCTCTTAAAATATTAAAATCGAATTGACCATCACGAAAAACCGAGAACTCAATACCGTCTTCTACAAAAATGAAAGAGTTACCATAACCTCTATTGTAAATAGTTGATGTGTTTTCTGAGGTGTTAGTTGCTGCTGTAACAGTAAATCCTGTAAAGAATATAGCTGTTATTATAAATAGTATCTTTTTCATAATTGAATGTTTTAATTGTTCTACACTTTAGTAATTACAAACAGCGTGCCAAAAACAAGAAGAATGGTTTAAGTGATTGTAAATCAGTAAAAATATAGTTGGTGAGTTTTTAAGTTTCATATGTGTCAACTTGATTTTATGAGGAAAATGATCTAATTGCGTTTAGCGTTTTATATAAAGTATAAAAACGATTTTATTTTAATATTCGTTAAACGAATCACATAAAAAAAACTTAAAGCTTTTTATAGTTGCAACGATCTCAATTGTTATTTTGGTGTGATTGAGAATTATTACATTAATATACAGGAATTTAAAAGTGTTATAATTTATTTCTGTTAAACATATATAATTACTACATGTCGTATATTTTTTTTTAATGTTTTAAAATAATTTATTTTTAAACTTATATGTATAAAATTTTATAGGTATGGACATATTAGATCAAATAATCTCAAAAAGTAAATCTATTAATAAGATTACTAATTTTGATTCAAAGAATTTTAAAAAAAAATACTTAAATAAAGGTGAGCCCATTGTTTTAAAAGGGTACGGAGATGATTGGCCAGCGAAAACAAAATGGAGTTTAGATTTTCTTTCAGGATTAGAAACTGAAGAACCGGTATCTTTAGAGTTAGGAGCAAATAATCAAAATGAAACAGATTTTGTTAAACAAAATCTTAGTTCTTATATTGAAAGTATCAAAAAAGGAGATCAAATTAAAGGTGAAAGCCCAGCATATTTGACCTTATTTAACATTTTTTCACGTTTTCCACATTTAAATGAAGATATAGATCTGTCTATTTTTACTAAGTATACAAAAAAAAATAATGTTTATGGATGGATAGGCCCAAAAGGCACTGTGACAGGATTTCATCAGGATTCTTTGAATAATATGTTAGCTCAAGTTATGGGAAGGAAACAGGTGGTTTTAGCTTCTCCTAAACAAAGTAACAGTATGTATGTTAGCGATAAATTTGATTTAGGAGCTGTTTCTAGCGAAGTTGATATTAATAATTACAATAAAGAAAAGCACCCGAAAATTCAAGATGTTGATTTTTTTAGTACAGTCTTAGAGCCAGGAGATGTTTTGTTTATACCAAGAAAATGGTGGCATTATGTTAAATCAATTGATATGTCAATAAGTATTAATAACTTTGGAGCTCTTTTAAAAGATGTCTTAATAACTGAAACTATTGAAGGAATTCAATATAGATTACATTGTAGAGGCTACTATAAGAAAAAGAATAATTGTACTTGCCATAAGGTGGTTGATGGTGAAATAATAAGTAAGTATGCTTAAATAATAAGATAAATGTATTTGACTTTAAAGCAAATGCTAATCGTCGGTTTTAAATGTTTTTGCTGACGCAGTTGTTAACCCTACTAACAAACCTGCAAACAAAAGTACTGTTCTCTTCATAATCATAGGATTTATAATTTCGCCTACTCTTTAGCTTTTCGGTTTGCGCTATTGTGGTTTAGTTTTAAATTTGCGTACCGAAAACTTAAATAGCTAATTTTGAGTGCTGTATAAGTGTGTGATGCTTGCTGCTTTTTTTAGTATTTTTATAAAAATCAATTAATTTTATGCCAAAAGTATTAGAGACCTGTAAAAATTGTGAGCAGAAATTTAAAAAGAAGTTTAAGTTTTGCCCGCATTGTGGACAAAAAGTAAATGATGCCCTAACACTTGGAGTTTTGTTTTATAATACAATAAGTAATTACTTTTCGTTTGATGCGCGTTTTTTTAAGAGTTTTATTCCTTTGTTATTCAAACCTGGTTATTTGGCGTCTAAATTTATAGAGGGAAAGCGTTTATTGTATTTACATCCAGCTCAAATGTATTTATTTATTACGGTGGTGTTTTTCTTTTTGTTTTCTTTTATTCAGCGCGATCAAGTGCAGAGTTTAGATAAGCAGCTGGCAAAAAGCTTACCTAAAGCAAAGGTTTTGGATACTATAAGTAATGCAAATGTTAGAGATTCTTTACAAGCTGTTGCTTTATTTAAAGAACAGAAAGAAGATTCTATTACTAGAAGTGAATTGGAGAAGCCTTTAAATGATAATAGGTTTTTAACAGGTATGCCTGGAGCGAAAATAGACTCGTTAGTGAATGCTGATGATTATAAAAAGAATGGTATTCAACCTTTCGATTTTAATCAAAAGGAGTTAGATTCCTTAATCACTTTAAATGTTTCAGATGATCTACTATATAATGCGATGGGGATGCGTACTGATGCCAATTGGTTTAGTAAACGTTTGTATGCTCAGGCTTTAAAATTTTATAAATCAAGGCAAGGCGGAAGTATATTACAAGTTTTTTATGATGCTGTACCTATTGCGATGTTCTTTTTGCTGCCAATTTTTGCTGTGTTATTAAAATTGTTTTATCGAAAACGAGGTACCTATGCGCATCATTTAGTATTTAGCTTTTACTATTTTTCTTTTTTGTTTGTTGTTTTTAGTGTTATAATTGGTGTTAATTTTATTCTAGATATCCCTGATTGGATTGATTTGTTAATTGCAATTTCAAGCTTTGGATATCTGCTTATAGCGCTGCAACGTTTTTATCAACAAGGGGTTTTTAAAAGCTTTATTAAAGGCAGTGTTGTTTCGTTTTTGTTTTTGGCTTTTGTAGCACCTTTAACCGTTTTTTTCTTGGGAGTATTTGCTTTTTTGTCTTATTAAATTATAATAATAAAAAAGGGTGCGTAAAACACGCACCCTTTTTAAATATTTAATTTTTGTTTAAAACAAATTACTTAGTAATAAATTTAACGGCTTTTTCACCTTCAAAAGTTTTTACTGTAGCAATCCAAAGACCAGATTTGAATTCAAAATTTGTATCCTCATTAGTCTTGAATGTTTTAACTAAAGCTCCAGAAATACTATAAATATTTACTTCTGTTTTAGATTTTACATTAGATAAATAAACTCTGCTTCCTATTGCTTTAATATTAGATGATACTTTAGAAGCTTCTCCAACTTTATCAACTCCTAATACGAAATCTGGGTTTGCAACTAAAGTTGTAGGAACCTCTGTAGGTCCGAATGTCAGCCAGTAAGCAGCATTTCTCCATATAGTTAATGCTTCAGGACTTATGTTTGCACCATCTCCCATTACCATTGCTCCATAGCTAAATGAAAATGCTACAGCATTTACTGTAAGTACGTCTGTTCCTGATGTTCCAAATGAAGTTCCAGCAGGTAGATAGTTAATTACAAAAGATTGAGCGGCATCAGTAACTTCAGGAACTGTTGCTGCAGCTCCGGCTGCTGCACTTGAGATATCTAAATTGTTTAATACGTCTATACCTTTATTACCACCAATACTACCATCATCGTTAGCAGTAGCTGAAGAGAAAATTCTTATATCGTTTCCACCACTTAAATCAATTCCACTAAATAATGGGTTTAATGGATTAACGGCAGTAACTGAAACATTTTGAGTACCAGTCACAGTAGCATCATTATCAGTTACAGCTTTACCATCTCTAAATGCCCATGTTTTGTTATATATAATAGGAATTGTAACATCTTTTATACCTAGAGCACCTCCTGGTTGAAAAATAGCACCACCAGAACTAAAAGTTTCTTGAGCAATTACTAAATCAAATCCAGAAAGATCAGGAACATCACTACCGTCAGCCATAGCTTCAAAATAAGTAACGTCAAAATTTTGGTCAGCAATTAACATGTTGATAACTGGGTCAGCTCCAGGAGCTGAAGCACCAGCACCTTGACCAACGCCAGCTTGATTTAAATAAAGTACTTTTTTAGGAATGAAATATGCTCCATTTGCTACCACATTCGTAGGTGTTGTTTGCCCAGTAAGCACATAGGCAGCATTTCTCCATATAGTTAATGCTTCAGGGCTAATGTTTGCACCGTCTCCCATTATCATTGCTCCATAGCTAAAAGATAAAGCTACAGCATCTACAGTAAGCTTATCTGTAGCAGCTTCACCAAGTTGAGTTCCAGATGGAAGGTAGTTAATTACAAAAGCTTTAGCTGCATCAGTAACTTCAGGTACAGTAGCTAAACTACCTGCAGCAGGAGCGATATCTAAGTCGTTTAAAATATCAATAGCTTTGTTTCCTCCACCTGCAGTACCATCATCACTAGCAGTAGCAGCTTTGAAAATTCTAATATCGTTTCCGCCACTAAAATCAATTCCGCTAAAAAGCCCATGACTTTGGTTACTTGGATCTACAGTCACTGAAAGGTTTTGGGTTCCAGTAACTGCGGCATCAGTATCAGTAACTGCTTTACCATCTCTAAACGCCCATGTTTTGTTGTATATAATAGGAATAGTAACATCTTTTACACCTAGAACACCTCCTGGTTGAAATAAAGCACCACCAGAACTAAATGTTTCTTGAGCAACTACCAAATCGAAGTTAGATAAATCTGGCACACCGCTACCATCTGAAGCTGTTTCTGTATATGTAACAAAAAAGTTAGGGTCATTAATAAGCATATTAATTACAGGATCTTGTCCAGGAGCTGAAGCATCAACACCTTGTCCAACACCAACTTGGTTTAAATAAAGTAATTGTTTTGCAGCTTCAGTGTTCACATATAGAGTAGTAGGAACTGTTAGGCCTGTAAGCTTGTAAGCAGCATTTCTCCAAATAGTTAATGCTTCAGAAGTTATGTTAGCACCATCACCTCTTACTTGAACACCATAACTAAAACCGAATACTACTATATCTACGCTAGCTTTATCAGTTGAATCTTCGCCTAATTCAGTGCCAGCAGGAATATGATTAATTACAATAGCTTCTGCAGGATCAATTACTTCTGCAGTGGTCGCTAAGGTGCCAGCAGCTGCAGAAGACATGTCTAAATTGTTAAGGATTTTAAGACCGTCATTTCCGTTAGTACCATTACCATTAGCAGTTTCAAGGAAAAGTTTGATTTCAACATCACCACCTGCTGAAAAATCAATACCATTAAATAGCTCATGAGATTGGTTTACAACTGGTACGGTAACTGAAAGGTCTTTTTTGTTTTTAGCTATTCCAGCATCAGCATCTGTAATAGCTTTACCATTTCTAAAAGCTTCATTTTTACAGAAAATAACAGGAACTGTTAGGTTTTTTAGAGCTAATGGACCACCTGTAGCGGCACTTGACCATGCAGCGCTTCCAGAAGAAATACTTTCTTGACAAATGATTAAGTCGTATACAGAAAGATCTGTGATAGCAGCCTCAGGATCTCCTCCCAATATTGCTCCTCCACCGTCTATTCGACCAGTAGTAGTAATTTCAAAATTCACATCTGCATCAAGCATTCTAGTAATAGCATCATCACCAGGAGCAGAAGTTGTAAAGCCTCCGTTATATGTTTCTTGAGCTCCGTTTGCCAAATAAAGCACTTTTTTTGCTTGTGCTTCCATCTGAGTTGATACCAAGGCTACAAATAGCATTAGTATTAAAAGTGTAATTTGTTTCTTCATAATGTAATAAAGTTTAGTTAAAAATTTTTAATTAATAATTGTTAATATCTTCTAATCAGTGTACTAATATTGGTAATTTAACAATTATTCAATGTTATTTTTGACCGATGAACAATTTTATAAATATTGGGTAGGTATTAGTTTGTAAATGTTTTTAGTTAATAATTAACTGTTTTTTACATTTTATTAGATTAAAAGTAACAAATATGGGTTGAGGTGAGAGGAGTGTGGAGGAAAGCTGTTTTAGAAACGATTTATAATAATAGAAAAATAAATATGTAAATTATGTTGTAGTTTTATATATGAGTAAATTTAAATAGTTATGTTTTAAATACAGGTCTTCTAAAGTCGTTAAAATATGGTGTATGGACTAAAATTAATCAAAACTAAAATTTTATTTAAACAAGAAGCTAATAGTAATTGGTTATAGCTTCTTTTTTAAATACTTACCAATTTCAGAAGCTTCAATATTAGTAATCTCTTCAGGAGTTCCAGTAGCAACAATATTGCCTCCTGTTTCTCCGCCTTTGGGACCTAAATCAATAATATGGTCGGCGCATTTAATAAGTTCTATATTGTGTTCTACAACAATGATAGAATGGCCATTTTCAATCAAAGCATTAAACGATTTTAATAATTTTTGAATGTCATGAAAATGTAAACCAGTAGTTGGTTCGTCAAAAATGAAAAGCGCTTTTGCTTTATTGCTTCCTTTGCCTAAAAAAGAGGCCAATTTAATACGTTGTGCTTCGCCTCCAGAAAGTGTAGAAGAGCTTTGTCCTAAAGTTACATAGCCTAAACCAACATCTTGTAAGGGTTGTAGTTTGTTTTTAATTTTAGTTTGTTCTGTTGTTTCAAAAAAGGTAATAGCATCATCAATGGTTAAATTTAAGATGTCATCTATGTTTTTGCCAGCAAACACAACTTCTAGTACTTCTTTTTTAAAGCGTTTTCCTTTGCAAGTCTCACATTCTAAATGTACATCTGCCATGAATTGCATTTCAATAGTTACTTCACCTTCACCTTTGCAAGTTTCACAACGTCCGCCATCTACGTTAAATGAAAAATGTTTCGCTTGGTAGTTTCTAATGGTACTCAGCTTTTGTTTTGAAAACAAAGCTCGAATATCATCATAGGCTTTAATGTATGTAACGGGGTTAGATCTTGAAGACCGCCCGATAGGATTTTGATCTACAAATTCAATTTGCGTAATGTTGCTGTAATTCCCTTCTAATGCAGTGAATTGTCCTGGTTTATCTCCAAAATCTGTTAGTTTTTTTTGTAAAACAGGGAATAGAATTTTTTTAACAAGTGTGCTTTTCCCACTACCAGAAACACCTGTTACAACGGTGAGCATTCCTAGAGGAAACCGGACATCAATATTTTTTAAATTATTCTCGCGAGAACCTTTTATATCTATAAAATATTTGGATTCTCGACGTTTTTTAGGAACTTCAATCTTTAAAGTTTCGTTTAAATACTGAGCTGTTAATGAATTTGAATCCATAATATTAGCGAAAGTTCCGTTGGCTACTACATGGCCGCCAAGCGTTCCTGCTTCTGGGCCAATATCAATAATGTTATCGGCAGCTTTCATAATATCTTCGTCATGTTCAACAACAATAACGGTGTTTCCTAAATCACGTAATTGTTTTAAAACAAGAATGAGGCGTTCGGTATCTTTTGGATGAAGACCAATACTAGGTTCGTCTAAAATATACATAGACCCAACAAGACTACTGCCTAATGAGGTTGCTAAGTTAATACGTTGACTTTCGCCTCCAGACAATGTGTTAGATCGTCTGTTAAGTGTTAAATAATCAAGACCTACATTGGCAAGAAAAGCAAGTCGGTTGTTTATTTCTTTTAATAATCTGTTTGCTATTTGAGTGTCGTAATCGTTTAATTCTAATTGCTTAAAGAAGCTTGTTAGCTTATCTAAAGGCATTTCAACTAAATCGGTAATTGTTGCCCCTGCAATTGTTACATAATTAGCTTCTTCTCGTAAGCGTTTGCCATTACATGCTTTACATGTTGTTTTTCCGCGGTAACGCGATAACATGACACGGTTTTGTATTTTATATGCTTTAGATTCTAATTCGGCAAAAAATGAACTCAAACCTTCAAAATGTTCGTTCCCATTCCAAATAAGTTGTTTTTGCTCCTTACTCAATTCAAAATAAGGTTTGTGAATAGGGAAATTAAATTTATGCGAATTATTAACTAGCTGATCTTTGTACCAACTCATGCTTTCACCACGCCAAGGAAAAATGGCATTTTCATAAACTGATAATCCGGTGTTTGGAATAACTAAATCATCATCAATACCTATAATATCACCATAACCTTCGCATTTAGGGCAAGCTCCATACGGATTGTTAAAGCTGAAAAGGTGTACATTGGGCTCTAAAAATGTAATGCCATCTAGTTCAAATTTATTACTAAAATGACGTTGTTTATTATTTGTAAGTGTTTCAATAAAACATTCGCCTTTACCTTCAAAAAATGCAGTTTGTATAGCGTCTGCTAAACGATTAAAGAAGTCATCCTCATTTTTTGTGATAATTCTATCTACAACTAATAGGATGTCGTCGTCTTCGTTTATATTTTTTGCTTCATCAATTCTAATAATACTATCATTTACTTTAATTCTTGCGTATCCTTGTTGATTTAAGGCTTTTAGTTTGTCTTCTATGTCTCGTCCTTCTTCTAAATGAATAGGAGCGAGTAGGAGGAGTTTTTCTCTTTCGGGAAATGTTTTTAAATACTCTAAAACATCAGTAACAGTATCTTTTTTTACCTCATTGCCGGAAACAGGCGAATAGGTTTTTCCAATTCTAGCGAATAATAGTTTTAAATAATCATAAATTTCGGTAGTCGTTCCAACAGTAGATCTCGGATTAGTCGAGTTTACTTTTTGTTCAATAGCTATAGCAGGAGCGATGCCTTTTATGTAATCTACTTTCGGTTTATTAAGGCGTCCTAAAAATTGACGTGCATAACTAGACAAGCTTTCAACATAGCGTCTTTGTCCTTCGGCATATAAGGTGTCAAAAGCTAAACTAGACTTTCCAGACCCTGAAAGTCCTGTAATAACCACTAATTTATTTCTTGGAATAACAACATCAATATTTTTTAAATTGTGCAATTTTGCACCTTTAATAATTATGTTTTCTTTTGGGTTAACTTCAGAAATAGTAGTGTTCATAGACTTTTAAAAGGAATAATAAAGCAAAGATACTACAAGTAAATCAGCTTAAAAAATGCATTTTATCGAATAAATAAGTAAAAAAAGTCGCTAAATCTTGTTTTTTAGGAATGATTGTTGTTATATTTGAAGCTATTAATAAACAGTTAAAACTCACGCCTATAGCATAATATTACTTTTAAACTATGTAACCCCCAAGCAAAGAAGCCCTTCTTCTATGCAATAAAAGTAATTATTATGAAGCAAGAACTTATTTCAGATGCTACTCTAGTTAGTATCTACATTAAAGGTAATGAAAGCGCTTTAGAGCAGCTTATTGTTAGACACAAGCAAAAAATTTACAGTTTTATTTACTCAAAAGTATACGATAAAGATGTTGCTGAAGATATTTTTCAGGATACGTTTATAAAAGTTATTAGAACTTTGAAACGTGGTACTTACAATGAAGAAGGTAAGTTTTTACCGTGGGTTATGCGTATTTCTCATAATTTAGTTATCGACTTTTTTAGAAAAAATAACAGAATGCCAAAATTTGATAATGCTGGCGATTTTAATATATTTTCTGTTTTAAGTGACACGAGCTTAAATGCTGAAAAAACAATTATTAAAGAACAAGTTGAAAATGATGTAAGGCGCTTAGTAGATGAGTTACCTGAAGATCAGCGAGAAGTTTTGTTAATGCGTATTTATAATGATATGAGTTTTAAAGAAATATCAGATAGAACAGGAGTAAGTATCAATACTGCACTGGGGCGTATGCGTTATGCATTAATTAATTTAAGAAAGATAATTGATAAGCATAATATTGTTTTAACTAATTAATACAATAAAGTAAAAGTTATTGCGTTTTTATTTTGAATTAATTTTTAAAATATAGAAATGGCAAAACTTTACTCTGAAAAATCTATTGAAATTAACGATCTAAAACCGAAAGAAGAAACGGTCAAATTTCTTCTAAATTACTCTAAGGCTTTAAGTGTTATAAGTTATAATAAATTGAAGTTTGAAGCACTTCTAAATTAAGTATGAAAGTCCTAACAATTAATTAGTTGTTAGGACTTTTTTAATTTATAATAATCGTTAATTACAGATTGTCTTCCTATAGTATTGGTTATGGTGTCTTTTTCAAGGTTCCAACCTCTTGCAGGCGAATATTCGCGTCCGTACCATATAATTTGAAGATGCAAATCATTCCATAATTCTTTTGGAAATAAGCGTTTGGCGTCTTTTTCGGTTTGAGCAACATTTTTCCCGTTGCTTAAATTCCAACGATACATTAATCTATGAATATGAGTGTCTACAGGAAATGCTGGAACACCAAAAGCTTGAGAAATAACAACACTAGCGGTTTTGTGTCCAACAGCTGGTAATTCTTCTAGAGCTTGAAAACTTTGAGGGACTTCTCCATTGTGTTTTTCTATAAGTATTTTTGATAAGCCATAAATGCCTTTGCTTTTCATTGGTGAAAGTCCGCAGGGTTTAATAATTTCTTTTATTTCTTCAATAGTAAGTTTAACCATATCAAAAGGATTGTCTGCTTTAGCAAACAATAAAGGCGTGATTTTATTGACACGCACATCTGTACATTGCGCAGAAAGTAAAACAGCTACTAAAAGTGTATATGGATCTTTATGGTCTAGAGGAATAGGAATAGTTGGATAAAACTCTTTTAAAGTTTTTATAACGAAATTAACCTTCTCTTTTTTAGTCATAAGTTGTATTTTTGATAAAAATCAAAGTTAATACTATGAAATGAACATAACTAATATTTTGAAATCTATCAAAGTATTGGTTGTGTGAATAGAATATGATTAATTATAAAAAAACACACAAATGAAAACATTAAAAGAAGGAGATGTGGTTCCTAGTTTTTCGGCTAAAGACGAAAAAGGGAATACTATTTCATTGAGCGATTTTAAAGGAAAGAAATTAGTTGTATTCTTTTATCCAAAGGCAAGTACACCTGGGTGTACTGCAGAAGCTTGTAATTTAAGAGATAATTATGATGTTTTAAAAGCGCAAGGATACGAACTCTTGGGTGTAAGTGCTGATTCTGAAAAAAGGCAATCTAATTTTAAAAATAAATATGAATTTCCTTTTCCACTTTTAGCAGATGAAGATAAGACTCTTATTAATGCTTTTGGTGTTTGGGGTCCAAAAAAGTTTATGGGAAAAGAGTATGATGGTATTCATAGAATGACTTTTTTAATTAATGAAAGTGGTATTGTAGAACGTGTTATTCAAAAAGTAAAAACAAAAGATCACGCAGCTCAAATTTTAGAATAAAAAAAAGCGTCCATTTTTAAATGGACGCTTTTTTTAGGTTTTATAAATTGTTGTTATTTTTTTCTACCTTTTAATGTTAAAGCTTTTCTAGTGTAACCAAATAGTCGGTAGTCTTTAATTAATTCTGCTGTTCCTTCAGGCACCATATTCTCCCATCCGTTTTCTCCTTCAGTAATCATTCTTAGTATTTCACGAGAAAATATATTCATAATAGTTTCGTCGTAGTCTTCTATGTCTATAACTTTTCCGTTGTATTTAAAGAACTTGTATAATTCTTTCATACGTGGGTATACTTTTAAATTATCACTAGTAATTAATTCACCTGTTTTTTCATCTTTCATTGGGTATAGGTATACTTTTAAATCTTTAAAGAATAATTTACCAAATGCTTCTAAAATACCTCCGCTCATATGACGGTAGTATTTCTCATCAAAAATATCTATTAAATTACTAACTCCCATAGCTAATCCCATTCTAGCTTTTGTGTAGTTAGAGAAATACTCAACTACTTTAAAGTATTCTTGGAAATTTGAAATCATTACAGATTGTCCGAGAGAACATAATAAATCAGCTCTGTCAATAAAATCTTGCTCGTCAATTTCTCCCTCAGCTCTTAAGTTAGAAAGTGTTATTTCAAATACAACAACTGTTTTGTCTTTGTCTACTTTGTTTTCTTTTATAAACATGTTATATGATTTCTCATACATAGCCATGTTTACTTTGGTAACAGGTCTAAAACTACCACGAAGTGCTAATATGTTTTTTTTGTAAAAAACTTTTGCTGGTAAAACGTTGGTACCATCAGGACCAAACATTACGGCATCTGTCATGCCATTTTTAACAAGTTGTAAACTCATTAAACGGTTGTCGACATTTTTAAATACAGGGCCTGAGAAATTTATTGTGTCAATTTCTAATTGATCTTTATCTAGGTGGTCATATAAATAGCGTAATAATTTTTTAGGTTCGTTGTATTTATAGAATGCACCGTAAATAAGATTAGTCCCTAATACACCAAGTGTTTCTTGTTGTAAGCGTGCATCTGTTTCTTTAAAACGAACGTGTAAAATAATTTCATTATAATCGCCATTTTCTTCAACTTGATATTTTATACCAACCCATCCGTGACCTTTAAATTGTTTAGCAAAGTCAATGGTTGCAACGGTGTTCGCGTAAGTAAAAAATATTTTACTTGGATTTTCTTTACGGGTAAGCCTATTTTCCATGAGGTTCATTTCATGGGTTAGCATTTTTCTTAAACGTGCTTCTGTTACGTAACGACCATCGTCTTCTGCTCCATAAATAGCGTCACTAAAATTCTTATCATAAGCAGACATGGCTTTGGCTATCGTTCCAGATGCGCCACCGGCTCTAAAGAAATGTCTACAGGTTTCTTGTCCTGCGCCAATTTCGGCAAATGATCCGTAAATATTTTCGTTTAAATTTATGCGAAGTGCTTTTGATTTTAACGAAGGGATATCATTAAACTCTTTATCACCTTTAATCCTAATTTCCATGCTCTTTTTGGGTTACTAATGTGTTAAACAAAGGTATCAAATAATAGAAGTAAAAAAAAAAATAACCTTAAATTTGTTCGGAAGAAGCCTTGCTTTTAGATTGAAGGTGTTTTGAATTTAATATTTTAAGATATCATTAAAAAAGCACATTGTATATTATGAATAACAAAGTCAATTAATTATAATTTGTCATCTTCACAGCTGTTCAGATTAATAATATAAAGTAATTAATATTAAATATTTTTTTTTGAAGATAACTTTTTTAGGTACAGGAACATCACAAGGAATTCCAGTAATAGGGAGTAAGCATCCTGTTTGTTTAAGTAATAATAAAAAGGATAAGCGTTTACGAGTTTCTGTTTTAATAGAATGGGATGATTATGCATATGTTATAGATTGTGGTCCCGATTTTAGATATCAAATGCTGAGCGCTGAATGTGATAAAATTGACGGTATCCTTTTTACTCATGAGCATTCAGACCATGTTATGGGGTTTGATGATATTAGACCTTTTTATTTTAGGCAAGGTGATATTCCGATATATGCACATAAACGAGTATTAAAATCGTTACGTAAAAGATTTGATTATGTTTTTGCTACTAAGAACAAATATCCTGGAGCGCCAACCGTTATTACAAATCGTATTAAAAACAAACCTTTTAAGTTAAATAATTTAGAAATTATTCCTGTAAATGTGAAGCATGCAGACTTGCAGGTTTTTGGATTTAAGTTTAATGATTTTGCGTATTTAACAGACGTAAAGACTATTAAAGATGAAGAAATTGAAAAAATTAAAAATGTTAAAGTATTAGTTGTTAATGCGCTTCGATTAGAATCACATCACTCTCATTTTAATTTAGATGAGGCTTTACGGTTTATTAATAAGGTGAATCCAGAAAAAGCCTATTTAACACATATAAGTCATTTATTAGGTTTTCATGAAGAAGTAGAAAAAATATTACCAAAAAATGTATTTTTGGCATATGATGGTTTACAAATAAATTTATAAAGTTTAGTAAGGATGAAAAAGAAAATATTCATGTATCTGTTTGTGTTTTCAATATTGCTTGTTTTGTTTCAATATGTTAATGCAAAAAGAGTATTTGAAGATATGGATCGTAAATTAGAAGGTTATAAAAATTTATCAGAAAAATATAAAGACTCTGTACTTGTGTTGCAAAATAAAATTGCAGACATATCTCATTTTAATATAGAAAATAATGAAGATGCTATTAGTTATTTTGAAAACGACGGATATAATATTGATGAATTAATTCCTGTTATTAAAGATGCGCTTTATGAATTAAATACAGTAAAAGGAGAGCATCCTTTGATTCCTTATGTTTCTAGTGAAGGTAGGAGAATGTTGATTAATACAGTGAAATTATTAAATCATAAATGGTTAATAGCTAATTTTTCAGATGGAGAATTTTGGGGAGAAGTTTTATTGCGTTATTATGTTAACGAAGATAAAACAATTGATTTTGAACTTTCTGAATCTTTCTTATATCCTTTAGAATAAGAGTCTTACTTAACTTTATAAGCAACTCCTTTTTGTTTTTTTGTTTCACCGACATATGAGTACTCGTAAGTGTACGATGAATCAGTTGTGGTGAGTATTTTTAGATGAATATCTTTTCGTTCGGCCATGTTTTTAGGGTTTATAGTTTTAAATACAACCTCACAATTATTTATCCACCTAAGTTCTGATGAATCTTTTTTTGTATCGTAAATCTCAACTTGTATATTTTTATCTCTTTTAAATATAGATTTAAATAACTCGCCATTTATGGTAACTTCACTATAGAATTCACCTGTTTTAAAATCACTGCAATTTCTGGTATTTTCGTAGCAACTAGTTACTAGAATTAATAGAAGAATGTAAAAAAATCTCATAAAATTTATTTGATTAACAAAACTACTAAAGAAAATTATCAATTCTGAAAATTTTCAAAACTTCCGTCAGAATAAAATATAATGATACGTTCTATTTTTTTAGAGTCATTACCTTTTTGTTTTTTAGTTACAACTTTTTCATTGAATAAAATAGGAGATGAGTTGTTCTTTTTTATTTCTGTATTCTGTAAAACAGGAAATGTGCCCTTGCCATTCAATAGCCAATACAATTCAACTTCAGGAAAAGCAGAAAGAATTTTTAAAATAAATTCTAAACTAGGTTTGTTTCTACCAGATAAAATATGCGAAATACTAGAACGTTGTACACTTATTTTTTCAGCAAAAGAAGAAGCCGATTCCCCGTAATAATCTATTACTTTTTGGAGTCTTTTAGTAAATTCTTCACTGTTTATCATTGTAAACCGAAATTGAGTGTTAAGTATTTTACAAATGTAACAATATAACATGAAATAGAAATAAAAAACACCGTACAATGTGTGGTATTGGTAAATTTTAACTTTATGTAGTTGGTTTTAATCTGCTGAAAAACAAATTTTTAATTAGAAATTGTGTTTTATGAATTTACTTTTGCATTTAGATTGAATAAAAATCATTTAGAATGTATACTTGTGTAAACATATATACTTGTTTTAACTGTTTACAAATGTAAAATAGTATTTGTTTACATTTGTATCCTAATTTAATTTTGATGAAAGTAGAAGATATTAAATCACTTTATTTAACTCATAAAGAAGCAAGACTTAGAGGAAGGTATATAACTAATAATGATATTAGTTATTTGTTAAAAAATATAAGTGCTGATGTGAAAATTGAAACTATTGGTAAATCTGTTTTAAACGATTCTATTTATGGATTGAAAATAGGACATGGCAACAAACGAATATTGATGTGGTCTCAAATGCATGGAAATGAATCTACAACTACAAAGGCATTATTCGACTTGCTAAATACATTATTGGATAAAACAGCTAATTTGGAATATATTTTAGAGGCTTGTACTTTATACATTATACCAATTTTAAGCCCTGATGGCGCTAAAGCCTATACACGTATTAACGCTAATGCCGTAGATTTAAATAGAGATGCACAAGATTTGTCGCAACCAGAAAGTAAAGTGCTTAGAGATGCTTTTAACCGTTTTAAACCTAATTTTTGTTATAATTTACATGGCCAGCGCACTATTTTTAGTGCGGGAACATCTAATAAACCTGCAACAGTATCATTTTTAGCGCCTGCTCAAGATAAAGCATGTACTATTACACCTAATAGAAAAATAGCTATGGAGGTAATTGCTGTTATGAATAATGCTTTACAAGAATTAATTCCTAATCATGTGGGAGTTTATGACGATGCTTTTAACTTAAATTGCGTTGGAGATACTTTTCAAAGTGAAAACGTACCTACTATTTTGTTTGAAGCTGGACATTATTACAATGATTATGAACGAGAACAAACTCGAAAATATATATACGTATCACTTTTAGAGTCTCTTGATTATATTTCTAAGAATGAAGTTGAAGGAAAAAAATATGAGTCATATTTACAAATTCCAGAAAATGATAAATGTTTTTACGATATAATTATAAGAAATGCTAAGAATGGAACCGATGGTGAAATTGTTGATATAGCATTTCTTTATCAGGAAAAATTGATAGATGGAACGATCAATTTTATTCCTAAACTTGAAAAAGTTGAAAATTTGAAAGCTTTTTTTGGACATAAAGAATTTGATGCCAAAGGCTTAGAAGTGTATGGAGAAAACAATTTACTTGCGGAAGTTAGTTACGAAAACGTTTTCGTAATATTGAATAATGAAAAAATCTCATTATTAATAAAATAAACTACATGTTTAATGTGTAATTATTACTAAAAATGTATTAATTTTGCTTTATATTTAAGAATAGTTAATTATGGGGAAAATTAAATTAGACGAAATTGATCATCAAATTCTTGACATGTTAATCGATAACACAAGAATTCCGTTTACTGACATTGCTAAAAAATTATTAATATCTGCAGGAACAGTACATGTACGTGTAAAAAAAATGGAAGAAGCTGGAATTATTAGAGGGTCTTCATTAACTTTAGATTATAAAAAATTAGGATACTCTTTTATTGCTTACGTAGGTGTTTATCTAAATAACACATCACAAACTAAGTTTGTTTTAGAGCGTATAAACGAAATACCTTTTGTAACTGTTGCACATATAACTACAGGTAAGTTTAATATTTTCTGTAAAATTAGAGCTAGAAGTACAGAGCATGCAAAAGAAATTATTTTTAAATTAGACGATATAGAAGGCGTTTATAGAACAGAAACTATGATTTCTTTAGAAGAAAGTATTAACGATAAAAAACGTTTGATGCATTCTATTTTTAATGAAATGTAAACAATAGATATAACAATACAAAAAAGAGTCCTCATTTGAGGGCTTTTTTTTGTAATCTAAATTCACTAAACACGCTTTAAATACAGTCTGTGCTTATATATAATAAATTTTATTCAGACTTAAAAAAAACAGAATATTAAATCGGCTAAAATTATTATGCTTGCAAGTATAATGTTATTAAACGTCTAAAATTTATACTTAATCGAAATAAAAAAAAAGCTCACTCTATTTTTTTATTTTAAATCTATATTTGTTTTGATTACTCTTGAAATTGAATTGATTAATAGCAAAATTTTAAATTTAATTTTTTTTTGTATTTAACTTTAATTATAAATTTTTGCAGTCAGTAATTACTTCCCTCTTAAATTTTTTTTACAAAATATAATTTAAATTTTAGTAGATAATTTAAGTTATCACATTTTTTATATGATAATTTTAATACATAGTTTTTAAATAATTATGATATATAAAATATTAATAAATATTAATTTTTTAAATTTTAAAAAATACACACTGTTATTTTTTATTTTTTGTATATCTAATATTTACTCGCAAAGTATTCGTAAAAATTATAATGAAATGACTCAATCTGAGAAGGATGAGTTAGTACAAGCCTTTAAAGATTTAGAAGCCGATTATGATCATGATGATGATCCAGGAACACCTGATGTAATAAATTTAGTTAACGATTTAGCAAATTATCATGACTTTAATTTTGATGACATTCATTTTAATTTACCAACTCAGCCAGAAAAGGATGTGTTTTTTCCATGGCATAGAAGGCAAATGTTTGAATTAGAGCAGGCTATGCAAAATATTAATTCTAAAATATCTATTCCTTATTGGGACTGGACATTAGATAATACTTACGACATTACACCTGGTAAACTTTGGGATCCTGCTTTTATGGGTGGGTTTGATGCTTTATGGAATTTAGATAGAATCTATAATAATGGCACATTACCAACAGCAGGTGTCATTTCAACAACACAGGCTACTAGTTCAGATATATATCTTTACTCAAATGCAGTAGAAAGAGGTGATGTTCATGTAGGTGGACATGCTTGGACTGGAGGAGTTATGGCTAGTGGTAATTCTCCACGAGACCCTATATTTTATTTACACCACGGTATGGTTGATAAACTTTGGCAAGATTGGGTAGAGTTACATGGCTATTCTTCTGGTGATGATTTATATATTAAAAACCTTTTGCCTAGATATGATGGTGTTAGTCAAACTTCAGCAGGAGTTACATTACCAGCTGTAAACCCAGATAATATGATTGATTCTAAAACTTGGGGGGTGTTTTATGCTGAAAATCAGTTAGCTGAATTATATAACTATACAGTTAATAATACGTATCGTACTCAAGAAGAAGTTTTTTATTATCAATACACCATTGAAGCTAAGGATGATTTTATAATACCTTCTTCAAAAAAAGCAAAATTTGAATCTGTAAATAATATTATTTTAAAACCAGGATTTCATGCACAAGAAGGATCTGGATTTATAGCTAAACTTGATACTGATTATGATATTACTACGTTTAGCAAAACTTCTAGAAAAAAAACAGATAAGAAAAGTTTCTATACTAATTTTAGGATTGTTGAAAATGTTTATACTACAGGTGGATTAATTCAAGAAGTTAAAACATTTATAGATCCTAGAAGAAAAGACAATTTAGGATTAGAGTTTAAAGATGTTTGTGAGCCTTGTGAAATTGAAATTTTGAATTCCCAAAATGATATTGAGATGAATAAAACATTAAATAATGCTACCAATACAGATATTAATTTAGCTGGTTTGATGCCAGGGAATTATGTTTTACAAATTAGTAGAAATAGTAATGTAATATTTAATAAAGAATTAATAAAATTATAACTCCCAATGATATTTGAAAATTACAAACCAGATTTAGATACTAAAAAAGGTATATGTATGAAATTTAAAAGTATATTTTTTGTGCTTATTTTTTTTGTAACAATTTTTTCATTTGCTCAGGCTCCTGAAAAAATGAGTTACCAAGCGGTTGTTAGAGATAACTTTAGCAATTTATTAGTAAATACAACTTTGGGACTTAGAATTAGAATTGTAAAAAATAATTCTGAAGGGACTATTGTTTATACAGAAACACAAAATCCGACAACAAATATCAATGGTTTATTAAGTGTAGAAATAGGGACAGGGGTTACTATTGATGATTTTAAAACGATTGATTGGGGAAATGATATTTACTACATTAAAACTGAAATAGACCCTTTTGGAGGAACAAATTATATCATTAATGGTGTTAGTCAACTTATAAGTGTTCCTTATGCATTATATGCAAAAAATAGTGGTAGTTCTGTTGCTGGCCCACAAGGCCCTAAGGGTGACAAAGGTGACCAGGGAATACAAGGTGTAGCAGGATTAGACGGAGCAGATGGAGCAACAGGTCCTAAAGGAGATAAGGGTGATAAAGGCGACAAAGGAGATACCGGTGATCAAGGAATACAAGGGATACAAGGTGTAGCAGGATTAGACGGAGCAGATGGAGCAACAGGTTCTAAAGGAGATAAGGGAGATAAAGGTGACAAAGGAGATACCGGTGATCAGGGAATACAAGGTGTAGCAGGATTAGACGGAGCAACAGGTCCTAAAGGTGACAAAGGAGATAAAGGCGACCAAGGACCACAAGGAAATGATGGAGGAGGAGTTACAGTAGAAGGTTCGGATACAATAGCAAATATATTTCTTAAAGACAATAATACACCAGGCCTTATGTGGATAGCTATAGATTCAGGAACAGATCAAGGAGGAAATGCAGTAGCTATAGGAGATGGTTTGGTTTCAAATGGTACACAATGGATAACTGTGGGACAAATAAGAGGACCACAAGGATCAAAAGGAGACAAAGGTGATGCAGGAAATCAGGGTATTCAAGGAATGCAAGGTTTAGCAGGATTAGATGGCGCAACAGGTCCGCAAGGACCAAAGGGAGATAAAGGGGACAAAGGTGATACTGGAGATCAAGGCATTCAAGGAATACAAGGTTTAGCAGGATTAGATGGAGCTACAGGTCCACAAGGACCAAAGGGAGATAAAGGAGACAAAGGTGATACAGGAGATCAGGGCATTCAAGGAATACAAGGTTTAGCAGGATTAGATGGCGCTACAGGTCCACAAGGACCTAAGGGAGATAAAGGAGACAAAGGTGATACAGGAGATCAGGGCATTCAAGGACCACAAGGAAATGATGGAGGAGGAGTTACAGTTGAAGGTTCAGATATAATAGCTAATATATTGCTTAAAGATAGTTCTACTCCAGGTTTAATGTGGATAACTACAGATTCTGGAACAGATCAAGCAAGTAATCCTGTTTCTGTAGGAGATGGCTTGGTTTCAAATGGTACACAATGGATAACTGTGGGGCAAATAAGAGGCCCACAAGGCCCTAAGGGTGATAAAGGCGATACCGGTGATCAGGGAATACAAGGTGTGTCAGGATTAAACGGAGCAGATGGAACAGATGGTATATCAGCTTATCAAGTAGCAGTTAATAATGGTTTTGTTGGAACAGAGTCAGCATGGTTACTTTCTTTAGCAGGTTCAGATGGAAATGATGGAGCTCAAGGACCTGCTGGAGTTGTCGATTGGCAAGGAACGTGGAGTGCACAAAACTATACTGTTGGTCAATCAGTTCAATTTAATGGATCGTCATACATTTGTATTTTAGATACGGTTTTAAATGAAGATCCAACTAATACAACGTATTGGAATTTAATCGCAAGTAAAGGAGATATAGGTTCAACAGGACCAACCCAATTATTGTCTCAAGTAGATTATCTTGTTTCTTTAAGTGAGGGTGGAGGATCTGTTACGACAAGTCCTTGGATACCAGTAGGAGGCAATATTAATCTGTCTTCAGGAGTTGTTGGTATTGCTGTTACTGATTTTTCTGATATTCCTGCTGATACTGGTGCTGTAACAAAGCTTATAGTAGCAGGTAAAATACATGCGCAAGAAGTTCAGGTATCTTTAGATGTTGGAGACTGGCCAGATTATGTTTTTGCTAAGGATTACGATTTACCAAAACTAGAAGATGTTGAAAAATTTATAGCAAAAAACAAGCATTTACCTGGAATTGATTCAGATAAAGAAATGGAAAAGAAGGGACTTCAATTAGCTGAAATGAATATTAAATTGGTTGAAAAAATCGAAGAATTAACGTTATATACTATTGAACAAAATAAACAATTAAAAGCTCAAGAAACTAAAATAAAAATTTTAGAAGAAGCTATTAAAAACATAGAGAGTTTAGAACAAGAGAATACAGTTTTAAAATCATTATTAGAAAGGTTAGTAAAAGTAGAAGAACAGCTAAAAAAAAATAATTAAAAGAATGAAAACAAATATAATATTCTTTATTATTTTTTTATTTGGTTTTGGTCTTTTAAAGGCACAAAGTGCAGTAGTTGCTTCTGGAGGAGAGGCTATAGGAGTTGGAGGAACAGCTAGTTATAGTATTGGTCAAATATGTTATGAAATGATTGTTGATGGCACTGGAAACACTGTAGCAGCAGGAGTTCAGCAACCTTATGAGATATTTGAAGAATTAGGAGTTGATACTAATATTAGTATTGATATAGCATTATTCCCTAATCCCACAAGTAATTATTTAACTTTAAGAATTGATAAGACTTATTTTTATGCGAATGAGCAAGAAAGTTTAAAATTAGAACTTTTAGATATTAATGGGAGGTTAATTAGAAGAGAAATAATACAAGAAAATGTTGTTACTTTAAATTTAGAAAGCTTGGAACAGGCAACTTATTTTTTTAATTTAATAAAAGGTAATCAGCTTATAAAGGCTTTCAAAGTTGTTAAGAATTAAGCTTTAATAAAAATAGTAGTAAATTAATTTAAAAAAGCATCATTTCTAAAATATTGATTTTAGAAATGATGCTTTTTTTTAGTTGTTTTAAATTATTGAAAATACTTAGCTAATGTAATTTGATTTTTTCAGTCTTTGTTTTTCCAATTAAATAGTATTCAGAATTATTCGTTTTGTCTTTAAAAATTTTTATTGAATCAATATGTTCTCTATGGTAATATAGAAAATCAAATACTGCAGGTTTAATTTTAAAATAATCTTCATCATTTTCATGTTTATGGATCAAATTTAATTGCGTCGTGTTTAAATTTTCTATAATTTCTTTTTCAAAAGTTACTTGTTTTTCTGGTATACTTTTACTTTTAATTTTTTCTTTAATCTTTTTTATTAAATCATCAATATTTAAAGATTTTAGTAAATTTTTGAATTTTATTCTGTGTATTTCAACAAATGCAAGAGCAATCATCATTGGGCTACTTTTAGAGAAGATAACATGTTGATCATAGCTATAAATAAAATTACTCCATTTTTGTTTATAATGTAGATAACCATATTCCATATCTACATGGTTATACCCATTTTCAATACTCCATTCTAATAACTTATAAATAGCATTGTTTCCCATCGAAAATTTTTGGTAATCAATATTGTATGATGTTATTGAAATGAATAATATTTTGTCAATATGAAAGTTAAAAGAAATTTGCACAGGTTTTGTTCCATCATAAATAACATATATAGATGCCTTTTTAGAATTAATGAGAGAAAACGTTGTTTTTAAATAGTAATCCCAATTTTCTAGAATTTTATTTTTGTCATTACGCTGATTAAAACGTCGTATGAGCATATTATGCAACGAACCCATTAAAAAATCATAGTCTTCTTTAGAGATTTTACCGAAAAACATTTTATAGTTAGCATTGAAGCAAGCTTCAAATTTCCCTAAATGCCTCCTGATTTCTTTTCTATAGCGACTATTATATTCTTTTAATAAAAAGTCTTCAATATTTTTAGAATCTTTTAATAGTATTGAATACCCTGTTATTTTTTTTTGAGGTATTATAGCTATTTTAGTATTTGGTTCATTACTAAATTCAGGTTTTAAGTATGAAGGAAATAGCATATTAGATATAACTTTATTTAAAATAGTGTTATCATCTATTTTTCCTTCGAAATCAGATAGTATTTTATTATTAGGGGTATAATTTAACTGTTTATAACCTTTAATATTAGAATGATTTTCTTTTAATGTATTGAAAAAGTTTGTTCGGATAAGTTGCATGTAAATAGATTACTAGTTGAAAATAATTTCTTGGGACTTGTTTTTACCAATGAAAAAAAAGTGCTTGTCGGTATTTTTTAATATCCTAACATTTTTAATATGGTCATTATTAGTGTATAAAAAAGTGTAAAATAATTTTCTGAGATGCGAAAAAGAAGCATCAGAAATATTTATTTGTTCTAGCTTTTCGTATTTTTCTATCTTCTCAATATTATTTAAAACATAGTTGTTTTTTATCTCTATTTTTTTTCCTTTAGATGTGTTTTTTAAATATTCATATAATCTTTGAACATTACATAGTTTTAATAAATTCTTTATCTTAATTTGAAATACTAATGCTATCGCTGTTAAATAGCTTAACAAAGAATTTTTGTTATAAAAAACATGATATTCAAAAGAATAAAATAGGTTACTCCATCTTTTTTTAAATGCTAAGTCTCCATTACCAAAATCATATAATGAATAATTATTATTCAAACACCATTCTACAAGTTTGTATATGATAGTGTTTCCTACCCCAAATTTAGAAAAGTCAATATCATATGCAATAACATCTCCAATAAAAATGTTTTTAAAATGATAGTTTACTGATACTCCAATAATTTTTTCATCTGCATAGATAACAAATAATGAAGCTTTCTTTTTATTAATTAATTTAAAAATAGATTCAAAATTATCATCCCAAATGTTTAGAAAGACATTAACTTCATTTCGTTGGTTAAATCTTTTCGTTAATAAAGTTTTGAGTGATTCCATTATGGTAGTGTAATCATCATGAGATGTTTCACCAAATACCATTTTGTATTTTATATCAAAGCATGTTTCTAAGCCTTTTAAGCTTCTTCTTATTGATGTTCTTACTTTCGGAGTGAAATTATCAGACATAAATGAATTTATATCATTATAATTATCTGTTTTAATAGCTAAACCTGGCAAGTTTTGCTGTTTAATCTTTATAACTTTTAAATTCTTGTTGCTCTCTAAATTAAAAGAGAAGTAAGTTGGAAATAATGTTATTAGTTTTGTTAAAGCGTTACTCTCTTTTTGTTCAATATTTGAAGTGGTGTATAAAGTTTTATTTGAATTAGGATTAGAAATAATGGAGTATGGAGATGTTATTACACCTCTATACTTAAGTTTATCTATAAATACATTTTTTTCTGTTAAGGACATTTCAAATGGTTATATTAAATATTAAAGATTACTTTTAAAGTATTCTTTTTTCCTTGAACTAAAAAGGTTTGTAATTCGTTTTCAATTTTATATACAGAAATATCTTTAATGTTTTCTTGACTCGTATATAAATAATTATAGATAGGAAGTCTTAAAGTTTGATATTCTGTTGTATTAATATTTATTTCTTTTAATAAAGTCTTATTAATTTTTTGTGTTTGGATGGTTTCAATATTATAATTAGGAACTGAATTAGGCTTGAAGTCGTTTTTATAATTTAGTATCTTTTTTATTTTTGAAATAACACCTTTTGGATTAATTAATTTAATTGTGTTTTTAATTTTTATTTTAAAAATTTCAAAAGATAAAATGATGAATGCTAAAATTGATTTTTTTTTATAAAAAAGATGATAGTCGAAATCATAAAATGTATTGCACCATTTTTTTTTGTAATCTAATATTCCTGTACCTAAATCTAAAAACTTGTATTTGTTTTTTAAACACCAATCTAATTGTAAATAATTATCTAAATGACCAAGACCAAATTTTATATAGTCAATATCAAATGAGCCAGAATGTCCAAAAAAGATTGTATTACTTTCGTGATAATTAAGGGAAATACTTATTGGTTTTTCGCCATCATAAATTACAAAAAGTGAAGCCTTTTTTTTGATTATTGAATTATGAAGACCTTTGATTTGTTCATCCCACTTTTTTAAAAAAATATTAGTCATATTTTTCTGTTCAAATCTTTTTGTAAGCATAGTTTTTAAAGCAGTCATTAAAAAATCATATTTGCTTTGAGATATATTACCAAAGTTATATTCATATTTAATATCAAATGATTTTTCAAGGCGATTTATATAACGTTTTATGTTTTTTCTTAGTTGAGTCTTAAAATGAGAACTCATATAAGTATCAATTGTTTCGTTTTTTTCTATATCAATATATATACCCGCTCCTTCAAAGCCATAATGTTTTATAGTTTTTAAGTTATATTCATCAAAGCATGTTATTTTAGGTGATATAAATTTAGGAAATAAGCTAACAGTATTAACAAGTGGTAACTTTTTTGAGTTATTTATGTTGTTTTTTATTGCATAAATTTTGCTTTGAATTGCTAATTCTTTATAACACTCTGGGATTTCGCCTTTCGTTATATAGGTCCAAAGAAATAAGTGTTTTTTTAAGTATGCCATATTTTTTCTAATTATAGAAAGAGTTATGTATTTAAAATTAATTTAGTTGAATTATTTTTTTTCTTATTCAAATATTTTTTCAATTTGTTTTTAATATGATTAATATATTATTATAAGAAAGTTACAGTTTAATATTTTTACGTTTATCTAATATACTGTATAGTTCTTTACGTGCAGTATTTTCATTTCTAATAAAACTAACAGAATAGGGAAGTTTATGTTTATAACCTCCATTTAATAAAAAAATGCCTATTATTTTATTTCTTATATCAATAAAATCATGAATATCTCTATAAAGGTTTTTATCAAATGAGCATTTTGAAATTCTCATATATGCAGCTAAAAAAATCTCATAAAATTCTTCACCATAAAGTTTTATTAAGTGATATCCTATTTCTCCAAGATCATATTGACGATAACCAATAACTGATTCTTCAAAATCAATTGTAGATAAATTATTGTTATAATCTAACAATATGTTCCCAAGATGAAAATCTCCATGGCAAAACACTAAATCACTACTTTCCTTGCATTTATTTGCTATTTGAATTAATTCCGTAATAAATATATTATCAATATTGCAAAATAATGCTATTTTTGAAAGTTCATTTTCAATGTAGTATTCATCAAAACAGGTTAAACTTTTTTCTTTTACAAGAAAAGAAATATCTGTTGAATGTATTTTGTAAAGAAGTTGTGCTAATTTTGTTGGATTAATTTTTAATTCTTTCTTGCTTGCTAAAGCAAGTAAAGTTTCACCTTTAATATTTTTAGTTATAATCCATGGTATTTTTTCTTCTTCATTAATAATAATTTTTGGTACTGGACAGTTAGATTGATTTAAAAGTTCTAAAGAAGTTAATTCACGTTTATAAAGATTATCTAAATTTGCTGACCACCAAGAGGCATTTCCAATATATGTCTTAAAATAGCCTTCAATAATTTTGTTGTCATTTTTTAATGAAAAAAAGAAAACTTGTTGTTGATATGAATCAATTTTAGAAATGACATTAATTTTTTTGTTTTTATAATGTTTCGATAATATTTTTCTAATTTTTCTCTTTGAAAACTTATTTCCTATTAGAATATCGTAAACTTCAATTAATTTTTCAAAAAGGTATTTCATCTGCACTAAGAAAGGTATAAATCCTAATTTAAATAAGAATCCTCTTATAGTCATTTTAGTGTTTATTTGATGTTATCTTGTTTGCGCTTTTTTTTCCTTCAATTATATAGCAGTTTATTAGATTCTTAAATTTGTAAGTAGTAACATTATCTATGTGTTCATTATTTTTATAAATAAAATTATAAACATTTTCTTTTAAGCAGTTGTATTCTTTGCTAGAAAAATTTATTTTAATAAGCTGTTTGTAATTAATATGCTCTTTTAAAATAGTTTCTGTTTCATAATGCACAATATCCTTAATTATTTTTTTCTTTTTAAAAGTAAACATCGATTTATATTCTGAGAAAATTGTATTGATGTTTTTAGTTATCAAATAATTTATAAATTTATACTTATAGCTTATAAAAAAAGTATAAACCTTTGCTAGTATCTGTTTACTAAAAGTAGATACCACATGATTTTCAAAGCTATAAATTGAATTACACCAAGTCTTTTTTTGGTTAAAATCACCATATCCAAGGTCAAATATTGAAAATTTATTAGTTAGGCACCATTCTAGTTGTTTGTAGGTGTCAATATTGCCTAAACTAAATTTATGAAAATCTGTGTCATAGGATGATATAGCACTATAAACTATACAATTATAATAAAAGTTTAAGGTTATTTTAATAGGCTGGTTGTTATTAAATATTACAAATAGAGATGCTTTTTTATTCAAAATAAGATTATAGCATTTACTCAAATAATAATCCCAATTTTCAATTGCTCTATTCCTACCTGTACGTTGTTCAAATCTTTTTATTAGCATTTTTAGTAAACTTTTCATTATAAATGAATAAGTTTCAAAATCAATACTCCCATAGAATATTTTATATCGAATACTAAAACAAGTTTCTAATTTTTTTATACTTCTAATGGTGTTTTTTTTTGTACTACTACTACAATTGGCTTTTAAATACTGTCCTATATCTTCATATCCGCTTAAGTTAACAGCATACCCTTTTTTTTGAAATACAGTTTTGCTTTTTAATTTTTTATCTATGTGTATTTTTAAATAGCTAGGTACTAATTGTATTGAATTTATTTTATTTTCAAAAATTAGATTCTTTTCTGATTTATATATTATATTATTTGAATTAGAAATACTTACATACTTAATCGCATTTGAAATTTTATCGTTTTCAAATAGATCTGTATAAAAATTCTCTTTATTTAAAATATAATTAACCATTTTGTTGTTAAGCTACTAATTCAATTTCTTTAATTTTTTTATTCCCTTTTATAATATATTTATTATTAGATATATTCTTAAAAATTTTTGTAGAAGCTTTTAAGTTTTTATTTAAATATAAAAATTCATAAAAACATTTTCTTAAATGTTTATTATTTTCTGCTTCAATATCTAATTCTAAGTAAGTGTTTTTTTCAGAATTAAATTTTTCTAAATAAATATCATCAACTATGTATCTATTTTTTATATTAAATTTATTTTTTATGTTTTCTTTTGTGATATACTTTTTTTTAAATTCAAATATTTTTTTTGATATTGAAACATAAATTTTCGTTATCACTATTAATAAATAGTTTATAATCTTTTTTTTGTTAAAAACAACATGATGCTCAAATGGGTATACTACATTACACCATTCTTTTTTGTATCGAAGTTCTCCCATACCTAAGTCAAAAATATCGAAACCTTGTTCAAAACACCATTCTAATTGTTTATAAATATCAACGTATCCTAATCTAAATTTAGAATAATCAATATCAAAAGATCGAATTTCATTAAATACAACATTATCAAAGTGATAACTTATACAAATGTCTATTGGTTTTTCATCATCATAAATTACAAAAATCGACGCAGATTTGTTTAATACCATATGGTAAATACTATCAACATATTGCTTCCATTTTTTTATAGCTTGGTGTTCTTTATTTATCTCTAAAAACCTTTTTTTTATGAGTGAATAGAGATTTTTAAATAAAAAGTCGTATTCTTTTTTTGAGATACTACCATAGTAAAATTTGTATGAAATATTAAAACATAACTCTAAACGTTTTAAATTAGAATTAATTTTAGATCTACTTTTTGCTCCAAACTGTGAGAGCATATAGTTTTTTACATCAGAATATTTTTTTAAATTAACTATAAAACCTTTTTCTGCAGTATTTAATTCTATCTTTTTAAATTCACTTTTTTCATTTATAACTAAGTTTAAATATTTTGGGACATAGTTTACTCGAGATAATCTTTTTTTATCATTACTTTTTATTGTTTCAAACTCCTCACTACTGAAGAAAGAATCATTGTTAAATTTATTATATACTCCTATGTAAAATTCTTGTAGAGTTTTTTTATGAAATAAGTTAAAGTCCGAGTGTTCAGTATTTAATATTCTTCTTAACATATTTAAAGTTTTATAGATAAAATTTTTCTATGTTCATTTACTTCTAATATATATGTTGTATTTGCTTTATAAATCTTTAAATTTTCAAAATGCTCTTTAGTGATAAAAAGAAAATCATATGCATGTTTTTTTAAAAAAGGATAGTTATCATCTAGTTTTATTTCTTTAAGATTAGATGAATCTAAATTTATATTATCATAAGTTATTTCTTTTGTTAAAGATGTGTCATTAGAGTTGCTTTTTCTCAAGCGATAAGTTAATTTATGAAGCTTTTTGTTTAATTCCTTCTCTCTTAAAAATTGTTTGAATTTAAAATATAGAGCAATAGTTTTACCAAGAGTATATGATATTATTGACGTATGATCAAATAATACATGATATTCAAAATCATATTTTAAACTGCTCCAACTTTCTTTATAATCATAATAACCTTTTGAAAAGTCAAATATTTTATAATTATGTTTAAAACTCCATTCTAACATTTTCATGATTGAAACTTTGCCTATATGAAATTTTGAATAGTCTATGTCAAATACTGTTATAGCATCAAATATGATTGTATCTGAAAAATATAATAACCTTACACAAATAGGGATGTTGCCATTATAAATGACATATAAAGCGGCTTTGTTTTCAAGTAACATAGGATAAACCACTTCATAATAAAAATTCCATTCTTCTGGGTTTAAATTATTATTTACTATCTGTTTGTCATCAAACCTTTTGGTAAGTAATGCTTTAAAGTGATTAAAAACAAAATCATATTCAGATTTTTCAATATTACCAATTAACATTTTTTCCTTAATGTCAAAGCATAGTTCTAGTCTTGATTTATATCTATTAAATTTTTGCTTACTACTCTTGCTAAAACTTTTACTTAAATAATCATTTAAGTCCTTATAATTTTCAAGGCTTATTAAAAAGCCCGGATATTGTTTAATTCTTATTGATTTAATTCCTTTTGGCAGATGACCTTCTTTAAGATTGAAATATCTTGGTACATCATAAATTAATAATACTTTACCCTTAAAGTTTAAATTTTTAGAGTTTTCATTTATAGAATAAGAAATGCCTTTGGTTAGGTTTTTTCCGATATTTATGAATAATGGTAAAAATAATGGTTTATAAAACGATATTTGGGTAATAAAGTTAAAGTTAAATACAGTGTTTTTATGATTGAAGTTTTTACCCCAAACATTAGTAAATAGATGAGAAACAAAAGGGTTTCGTTTGATCACAGATCTACATTTAAATCATCATAATATCTATATAAAGGAAAATAATTTGAATTTATTTTCACATCTTTTTTTATTATTAATTCGTTATAAACTTTTTGGTTTGTTACTAATTTCCATAAATTAAAATCTTTAAAATCTTTTGAAAAACTTGATTTAAAATTAAATAATGAATCGTTATCATTTCCTCCTAAGCCCCCTCCTAGGTTAAAAAATTTAAAACCTTCTTTTGTTGCTCGTATTCTCATTTCATCAATCAATAATTTGGTAGGCATAAAATGCAAAAAATCATTTTTTGTGCCAGATAAATGATATTGTACAATTCCATTGGTTATAATAAATTGGCAACCAGCAATGACAGTACCGGTATTGTTATCGGTTGCTAATAATATAATAGTTTCAAAAGCATCAGAAGCTACAATTTTTTTAAAATAGGAATTGCTAAAATAATAAGTTTTTTTGGCATTTACTCGATCCATATTCTCATGGTAAATGTCAATGAATGTATTTAGATCTTCATCAGTAGTCGCTTTTTTAATAGAACAATGTCTTTTAGCTTTATTAATATGTGTTTTTAGCCTCCTTTGAAATAACTGTCTTTGAGTTTCAACATCTTCATTAATTTTAATATTAACAACTTTACCTTGATTATAAATGGTGCCAATATTTATAATGGTCCTGCATTGACCAGGTATAAAGGGGTTTAATCTAGAAAAGATAGATACAAAATTATTCTTTTTAAAATAGGTTAATATATATTTTTTAAAATTACTATTATCAAAGCTATAAGGAAGGTTTTTGGTTATTGGGCCTGCATAACCATAAACAGAAGTTGCGTCTCTATAATTTGTCCCAGCGATATCTCTAACAAGTAAAGGAATAACAATTATTATATCTTCCTCTGTATATTCAAGTAATAAAGGAGTTTCTTTATCAGATTTCGATAATTCATGATAATCATAGGTGTGATAGAAATCAAATGAGTCACATTTATTTATGCATGCTGTCCATTCAATTTTATTTCGGATTTCGTTAAGGGTATAGCTCATAAATTATCAATTGTCGGTTAATATAATTTCATTATAGCTATTAATAAAATAATTAGGGAGAAATGGTTTTTCTGATATAAAAAACGAGTCATCATTATGAATATTTAGTCCATTGTCAATAAGTCCAACTGTTTTCCATTTCCTTATGTTTGGTGTAATAAAGTCTTTTTTTATATTATCACCAATGTATATATAATTATAATTGGGAAAATGTGATTCAATAATTTTGTAATTATTTTCATTTGGTTTTTCTGTACCTACTACCTCAGATATAACAATTAAGTCTAAGAATTTTTTTAAGCCTAATTTATTAATTTTATTGGTTTGTGTTATTTCTCTGCCATCTGTAATTATTGCAATTTTTCCATTCTTTTTTTTAATTTCCTTTAACAAATTAATTACTCTGTCAAATGGTTTTATGTCGGGTATATGATTTCTATACTCGTTAAGTAAAAATTCTTTTTCTACTTTGAAAGTATTGCATAAAAAACTAAATACATCTTTTTTATTACGATAAAGTGAAAACATTTGCGCATATAAAAATTCCCATCCGTCTTTTTTTGTTAGAATTTTTGAAATATGCCTATATGCAGATTTTAAATAATCTAATTCATTATATAAAGTATCATCCAAATCGAATACTACAACCGTATTTTTAATTTTTATAATCATTAACTAAAACTTCTTTGTCGTATCTAAGCATTAATAAATTATTTTCCCAACAATCAAATTGTTCTTCAATTTTCTTGTCAAACAAATATTCTTCTAAAATCCATTTAACATAATTTGCACCAGCTAAATAAGTTAAAGGAAAACCTCCTCCAAATCGTGGGTTAATTTCTATACCTATAATTTTCTCATTAACTTTATGTTTGAAAAATTGAACTGTTAAGCATCCTATAGCACCGTTTATTTGAGATAAGTGCTCTTTGGTAAAATCTATAATTATATTTTTTTTAGTAATTCCTTTATTTATTTCCCCATCTCTTATTTCAATTCGCTTTCTTGGAACAACACATTTTAGTTTATTATTCTTGTCATAATACATATCACAAGTGAATTCCTCATAAAGCGTTTGATCTAGATATTCTAAAAACATTAATTTTTTGTTTTCAAGATGCATAGAGCTCAAATCTTCTTTTCTCTTGATAATAAAATTATCAACGCTTCTACTACCATCATATGGCTTTAAAAAGAGTGGGAACTTATAATTACTCCGACTATATTCTTTTGCTACTTGTATATTGTTTTTAACAAAAAAATTATGAATTTTACGCTTGTCTCTACATTTTAAAACAAAATCTACAGAAGAAACAATTATGTTTATTCCTTTGTCTAAAAACATTTTTTTGTTATCAGATAAAACTAATAATTCAGTATCAATTGTTGGAATAATCAATTTGACATTGTTTTCTATGCAAATACTTAATAATGAATCTACATAGTTTATATCTTCGGCCTTTGGCACAGAGAAAGATTTATCTGATACATGACATGCTGCCGATAATTCGGGTTCATAATCTACAGTAAAGACATTTGAAAATGGAACTAGTTTTTTTAGTTCTTTTTTAAAAGCTTTTACTAGAGATACTCTTCTTCCAGCAGAAGTAATTAATATATTCATAAATTTATATTGTAAGGGGAAATAAGATTGTTTTTTATGATTAACTAGTTTTAATTGTGTCCATTAAAATATTCTGCGTTTAAATGTTCTGACAAGTTTACATCTTCTTTTTTTATAACTTTCTTAATTGTAAGTAAAAATATTTTAATATCTAATGCCAAAGATATGTTTTCAACATACCATGTGTCTAATTCAAATTTTTTCTTCCAGCTTATGGTGTTTCTACCATTTACCTGTGCCCAACCTGTAATACCTGGTTTTACTAGATGTCTTTTTTTTTGCTCATCATTATATACTGAAAGATATTCAATTAATAAAGGTCTTGGACCAATTAGGCTCATATCTCCTTTTATTACATTTATTAATTGTGGAATTTCATCTAAAGAATATTTTCTAATAAAAGCTCCAACTTTTGTAATTCTTTTATCAAACGGTAATAAAACACCCTTTACATCTTTATTATCATTCATAGATTTAAATTTAATAATAGCAAATATATGGTCGTTTTTCCCTGGTCGTTTCTGCAAGAAAAAAGGTTTTCCTTTATTGCTAAAAAAAAGGTAAATGGATAAAATAATGAAAATAGGGGACAATATAATAAAGCCTATTAAAGCTAAACAAAAATCTAAAAATCGTTTTAAAAAAAATTTATACATTAATTTATTGTAATTATGAATAAAATTAGCACAACTAATTTATAATAGAACTTTTAATTGTTAAAGCGCTATTTTTTTTGACAAATGGAAATTATCAGATATTTCCTGTGAGTGTATTTTTGAATATTTTATTTATAATTTTTGATATTCATTTAAAATTGCATTCCAAACAAATTTTTTTCTAAATTTAGATAAAATAATATCACGTGATTTTTCTCCCATTATTATATGTTTCTCTGGTTCTATTAGATACATTTTTTTCATAGCATCAAATAATGCATTTGAATTCATTGCAGGTATAATTATGCCATTAATTTTATCAGTAATAATTTCATTACATCCATTTATATCAGTAACTACGCATGGCAATTTCATAGCACATGCTTGTAAAACTACATTAGGAAAACCTTCTCTGTAGCTCGGGAAAATTAGGCTATTAGAAATCGCAAAATAAGGTCTAACATCTTGAACCCAACCTGTATTTATAATGTTTTCATTTGTTTTAATAATATTAAGAGACTCTTTGTTTATAGGGTTATAATCTGAATCAAATGTACCTACTAGTAGCAGTTTTGTATTTTTATTTTGAGTATTTATTTTAATAAAACTTTCTATCAATTCATTTATTCCTTTATCTTTTACCAATCTACCTGCAAATACATATAAATAATCTACTTTAGATATATTTAGTTTTGAGCGAAGAGATGATTTAAAGTTTTCATCAAAATTTTTCGGATCAAAAAACTCAATATCAACGCCATTAATGTTTCCATTTCCAATAATACTTAAGTGTTTTGAAGTAATATTAAAATTAATTAAATCATTTTTAACACCATTTCCTTCAGGTATTATTTTAGTAGCACAAAAACAAAGTGATTTATCCATATATATAAGAAGCTTTCTTAAAAAACCTTTTTTTGTTGGAAAAATCAGTCCAGTAAAAGTATGTAATCTATGTGGTACTTTTGCTAAATATGATGCTGTCATACTCAAAAGTCCTGCTTTAGGAGTCATTGAATGTACTATATAAGGAGATTCATGTTTAAAAAATTTGTATAATTTATATAGTGCTTTTAAATCATTAAATATTGATATATGTCTTTCTATTTCAATATCTTTTATCCTTACATTTTCACTGTTCTCAAGTTTGATAAGTTCTTTTCCTGCAGAAGAAACAGCAATAACCTCATAATTGTTAGATAAAAACTGTAATTGCCCTTTAATTAGACTAAATGTAACATCAGATGTTACCACACGTATTAGTTTTTTTTTCATAGTAATTTGGGAAGGTTAAGTTAAAAAACAAATATATAAAAGATATTTATTACTAAATATTTTAAGTGTAAATCAATATTTTTTATGCTAATAATATTTTAATTAGATTTATTGTTTTTAAATATTTTTTTTTAATATTATTTTTTACCCCTCTATACCTTTAGCTTTCTATTTAATTTTTTCAACAAATAACATGATTTATTAACAATCTTATTTCAAGCAGCCTTATTATCTTATTTTTGCAATCCTAAAAAGTTACTTAAGTAAAAACAATTTTCAATTTAATTATAAGATTAATTATTATTTTATCGATAAAAAAATACATTTTAACGATTTTTTAAAAATAATACATGTATTTCGTCGAAAAAAAACGTCAATTAAACAGATGTTATATAGTTTTATCACATTAATAAAAATGTCTCCCGTAAATAATTAACTTATGAAAATAATTCTTAGAACTATATTAAATGCCTCTTTTATTTTTTTGACTTTTTTGTCATGTAATAAAGAAGAGCTATTTATCGAACAAATAATAGTAAATGAAGAAGTAAACTTTCCAAAAGATGAGGATGAATTTGTAAATAATATTGACACAACTAAAAATTGTGACTTTAATTTGGATGTATTAGAAGCAAATGAAACTATAATTATAAATTGTATTTTAGATTTAAATGGAGAAACTATTAATCTTCCAAATAATGTCACTATAATTTACCAAGGTGGAGATATTATTAATGGAACATTGAATTTTTCTGAGAATACAATTATATCTGGAGAACTTTTAAATAGCAGTTTAAATATTAGTGGATCAAGTCCACAAATGAAAGACACAGTTTTTAATTTTAATCCAAAACGTTGGGGGATAATAGAAGGTGTAGTTTCCGATAGTGTTGCATTAAAAAATAAATTGATTATACAAGATGTGATTGATGAATTATATCAATTCGGGATTGATACTTTTAAAATAGGAAAAATGGATGCTTATTTTGCAATTGGTGATCCAAAATTAAGTTTAGATTCTGAATATATAAATAATGGCATACATTTACCTTCAAATTTTAATTTTGAAATGACTGATGAGACTTTTTTAAGGGTTCAACCTAATAAATGGTTTAGATCAGTTTTATTAGGAGCATATATAGAAAGTAATATAACAATAACCGGAGGGAATTTAATTGGTGATCGTTTTACTCATGACTATTCACCTATTACGGATGTTTTTGGTATTAACAGAAATTCTCATGAAGGACATGCTCTTTTACTAATAGGTGGTTGTAAAAATGTAGTTGTAGATGGGGTTAATATTTCTAATTCAACAGGTGATGGTTTTATTTATGGGTCAGGTACAAATAGGCAATATACTCCCGCTGTTTTTTGTGAAAATATTTTAGTAAAAAACTGCAAAATAGAAGGTTCTCGAAGAAATAATGTAACTTTTGGAGATGGCGAGTATTTAACTCTTGAAAATTGTATAGTCAATAATGCAGGTGGAGGTGAATTTAGGTATGACTCTAATGGTACTAGAATTCATGATTCTTCTGGTGTAGCACCTCAGTTCGGAATTGATCTAGAAGCTCACAGAGAGTTAGATGCCAATGGTAAGTATATAGATTATCAAAAAATAGAGCATGTCGTGATTAGAGGGAATAAATTTACAGGTAATTATGCAGGTGATATTGTGATTTTTACAGCTAATGATGTTTTAATTGAAAATAACACCCTTGATAATACTATAGGAGGAATATTGTGTTATAACACAACTATTAGAAATAATACTATTATTCAAAATCCAAAAGGTGTAAAAACATCTATTGGAATTGGTTTAGCTACAATTTTTAAAGAGAATGAATTTAAGTCACATACTAACAAAATTATAGGTAATACTATTATTGGGTTTAATACGGGTATGGCTCCAGGTGGACGGTATATTACTGTAAAAGATAATATTGTAAAAGATTTCAAGGAAGGGATTTATTTAAAAACATTGGTTGATAGTGAAATAAGTAATAACACATATGAAAGCTTGAGACCTATAAGTTATGGATATTTAACAAATAATGGTAAATCCAAAAATCTTGTTATTAAAAATGACAAAATAAAAGTAAATCATCGTCCTATATCTCTAAGTGGTTTTAATTCAAATTTAGGTACTAGTATAACAAGTAGCGATTTAGTTATTGAAAACTGTGAATTTATTTCGCCAAAAGAAATATATTTCGAAAATTCTAGAGATATTTTGTTTAGAAACAATAAATCAACAAATAAGACTATTACTCAAATTAATTGTACTAATTTAGTTTTAGAAAACAATAATTAATTTTCTATTTTAAAACTTTTTTCATTAAGCTATTAAAGTTCAAAGTGGTTAGTTTTGCTAATTATTTTGAGCTTTTATTTTATTGCTAACTATTAATATTTCTCAATTTATTTAGTTAAAAAAGTTGTTTTTTGAATGTTAATTTTTATTTATTATAATGAAAATATTATTTATACCAGATTACCGAAAATACAATCCATATCAAGCATTATTGGCAAACGAATTAAAAAAAGAAAATGTAAAAGTTTTTTTTTCGAATAATTACTCTTTTTTTGGTTTAATCAAAACTTATTTTAATTCAAAATTTAATTATATTCACATTCATTGGCCTGATCATTTTATACTACACGATAATTTTTTTTTAATGACAGTAAAATCTATTAATTTTATATTTCAGATTTTATATTTCAAAATCATAGGAGTTAAATTAGTGTGGACCGTGCATAATAGAGAAAGTCATGATAGATCTAATTTAAAATATCAGAAAATAATTTTGAATATTTTTTCCCGATTAATTGTTTTACATATTTTTCACTCAAAACCAAATATTGAAATTCTAAAAAAATTTCATGTAAAAAATATAGGTATAATGAGACATCCTAGTTACTATGGATTATATGAATCTAATATTACTAAAGAACAAGCTAGAAAATTATTAGTAATTCCACATGATGCGTTTGTTTATTCTTTTGTTGGTCATATAAAAGAATATAAAGGTGTTTTAGACTTAATAAATGCATTTAAAAACAATGGATTAAAAGATTCTTATTTATTAATTGCTGGTTTGGTAAGTAATGATTATTTGAATAATCAAATTAACACAATAATTTATAAAACTACTAACATAATTTTTAGAAATGAATTTATACCAGATAATGATATTCAATTATATTATAAATCAGCTGATATAGTTGTTTTTCCATTTAAAAAAATTTTAACATCTGGTTCTGTATTATTAGCACAATCCTTTGGAAAACCAGTTATAATACCAAAAATAAATTCTTTACTTGATAATATATATATACCAGGAACATATACTTATAAAATTAATAATATTAATGAACTTTCTAATGTAATGAAAAAAGTATATTTTGAAAAAGAGTTGTTTGTTGAAAAGTCTGAGAAAAAAATTGAAGATTGGGCTAAAGAAAATTCATGGGAGAAATTTGCTCTTAAAACTAAAGAAGCATATTCCAAAATATAAAATATTTTAATTTTATGAAGTTAAGTATTATTATTCCAGCATATAATTCTGAAAAGCATATTGAAAATTGTATTAAAAACATTTATAATCAAAAACTTAATCTTAATGATTTTGAAATAATTATTGTGAATGATGGATCTACGGATGACACAAAGAAAGTAGTTGAGGATTTAAAGGAAAGATATTTTAATATTAAATTAGTTAATCAAAATAATCAAGGAAGTAGTGTGGCTAGAAATCATGGAATTGGGTATGCAAAAGGCGACTATATTTATTTCTTAGATTCTGATGATTATTTAGCTAACAAGACATTGTCAATTGTCTTAAAAATGGCCTTGAAATTTAAACCAGATATTATAACTTTTGATGCGTTAAGAACAAATAAATTAAATTTAACAGAGTGTAAAAACAAACAAATAAATTCTAAAAACTTAAATTTAATTTGTGGTAAAAAATATTTAGAATTATATCCCGAGCACCGGTTTGAAATTTGGTGGTATATTATAAATAGAGAGTTTTTATTAACCACTGGCATCAATTTTAAAGAAGGAGTTTTTCATCAAGATGTGATTTTTACATTATCACTTTTTATGGAAGCGAAAAAGACAATAAAATTAGATTTAGATGTTTATAGGTATTACCAATCAGAAGGTTCATCTATTAGAAATAAAAAACCTTCTCACTTAAAAAAAATTATTGATGATTATTTAATATTATTTGAGGATATAGAATTATTTATTGAAAAGATAAAAATAATGTATCCTGTGATGAATAAAACTATAATTGAAAATATTAGAAAAAGAAGAGATAGAGATTCTTTTTTTATGATTATAAGAATGATAAGAGCAAAATTTTCTATTAAAAATTTTGATAAATACCTTAATAAATTAAATAAATGTGGGTGCTATCCAATTCCATATAATGCAGTTGATAATCAAACTAATAAGCTAAAGTTTTATACGATGGTTTTCATGTTTAATCATAAAATAACTATTTATCTAATTTTATTTATTTATAAACTTATTAAATAATTTATAAAAAACTAGCACAAACTTAAGCAAGAAAGCAGAATTAAATAAATTAGTTAAAACATTGTATTTAAACCCATTATATTCTTCACCAACAAAATCCTTTAATGGGTATGCTGAAATTTCTTTAAAGGCATTTAATTTTTGTTTTAGTAGTTTATAGCTTAGTCCCGATTTCATGAACCTTATTATAAAGAAAAAAACAAATGATTGTTGCCTGTTTTTTATTCTTCGTAAATAGTTACTATTTTCTTTAGCTATTTGAGGTAGCTTATTAATTAATTTATCAAAATCAAATATTACTTTTTCTTGGTCTGATAGAATTTTTTTATAGTGTTCAATATTTTTATTTCTAACAATAGAGTCTTGCCTAATTCTATATCGATGCACATCTATTTCAACATGCGCCATTTTATTAGCCTTTAAAAATAGTTTAGCGGTAAATATAGCATCTTCTAGCCATTGTCCTTCATCAAAATTTATACTACTTTTTTTTAAAAATTCTCTATTTATAATATACCACCATACTTCATTTCTATGATTATAATTTGCAACATAATCTATTCCTAGTAAAGGATGTTTAATATTTTTTATTTCTATATTAGTCTTTGACTTATTTAAATCGTTTCTTTTTGTCATTGTTGAAATAAAAGTAAGAATGTCTAACTTATTATTATCTGCAATTTCAATTAGATTAGAGATACAATTATCAACGATATAGTCATCTGTATCTAGGAAAAATATATATTTTCCTTTAGCGATTTCTAGTCCTGTATTTCTAGCAGCTCCAAGTCCCGCATTTTTTTTAGAATAAATAATAATGTTATTATTTTTACAAGCATATTTCTCTACAATTTTTAACGAATTATCTGTAGATCCATCATTCACAATAATTATTTCATAATCATGTTTTGCCATATCTTGGTTAATAACACTATCAATACATCTTGCTAGGTATTTTTCCATGTTATAAGTTGGAAGAATAAAACTAATTTTCATAATTATTTAGTTGTAAAAAAGTCAAAGGGAAATGCGTTTAATAATTTATCTTCATCGAAATAAGGTAACACATTACCTCCAATTTCAATACATTCAGCAATTGTTTTGCCTTTGTTAAATGTTTTCCTACCAGTGCCTTGATAATAATCTTCATATTTAAAGATAGTTTCACCGTTATTATTATCCCAATATATTGCTGGTACACCATAGGATTCAGCTATAATTAAACCATGTAAAGAACTAGATATAATAAGATTAGAAGCTGATATTTTGTTACAGAAACTTTCGATGTTTTCATTTGGTTTTATAATATTATGAGTTGTTTCATTAATTACATTCATATGATTGTAATGGGGTATAATACTAATCTCATATCTTTTTTCTAATTTTGGAATAAACTTATAAATTAGTAGTGCAGGATCTCCGTAGATATCAGGGGTATGAATACTAAAGTCATTCAATATTTGAGCAGTTTTTGGACCTCTAACAGAACGAATATCTAATTTTCGAGCTTTAATTTCTGATAATGGTATTTTACCGTTGATACCTGAACCCCAAATAATATCATTCTCTCTAGCAAAATGAATAATTGAACCAATTGCCAAAACTCTTTGATTAGTTTTTCTTTTTGGATTCAGAGATAAATTTTTACTGTTTAAAATTTTTTGGCATAAGTATGCAGAAAGTAAATCACCAACATTATATTTTTGAATGTAAAAATTTTTAAGTTTCCGCTTTGGTTTCCACCAAAATATTTCATTATTTTTGAAATTTGTCATTAATTTTGTGGTATAGTTTGATAAATTTAAAAGTAGTTTTTAACACTCTAATTTTTTATTAACTGTATTATTTTTTCAAGAATCTTTTTATCACTATTCATATTTATTTTTCTAGCGAATAATGCTTCACTTTTTTTTATTTTATGAAAATCAGATAAATTTAAAATTCTTGGAAATTCAGGGCCTGTATTCCAATCGATATAACGTAAATCATTATTTATTACTTTGCTTTTTAAAGGGCTGTTCATAATTATACTTTGTATCCATATTTCATCGGTAGCTCGCGAGTATTTAAGTTTCCTTAAATATCTAGGGTTTTCTTTTAAAAATTTAAAAATATGCTTAACACTTTCATGTGTTAAATTTAACCAATTTGAACCTGCATAATACTTTAAAGGAAATTTATTGATTTTTATAAATAAAAATCGCTGTACTATTAATGTAATTCTTCCTAAAATTTTAACAAATGTCCTGTTGTGAAATGTCATGAACCAGTATCGTTCTATTCTGTCAAACCCTTTGTTAAATCCCCAAGTTGCAATTGGTAGTGGATTGGAAAACATATAAATGCTTTCTTTGTTTTCTTTAAAAAAGTTGTAGATATATGTGTTACTTTTAATTGGGAAATCATCTCCACTAATAAAACAATAGCGTTGGTAACTTTTTTCGAAAGCTTTATTTAATATAAATTTCATATTTAAAATTTGACTGAAATGCCCCCAATAAACATCAACTTCTTTATAATATAATACATTTTTGTAGTTTGGTAATTCTTGTATATTTATCTTAGATTTTTTATCTATTTGAACATATACATCAAAGTCTATTCGTAAATGATTAATTAATAAACATAATTGTTCTAGATTGTGGTGAGCTAATATTAATATTGCTATATTATTTTTCATCAAGATTTTAACATATTAATTTTACAAGAGATATAACAAATTAAAGAAAATATAAATTCATTATTTGCTAAACTTAAAAATAATTGTTTGCCTTTTGTTTCTGCTTTATATTGTGTAGGGTATAATTTTTCTTTCTTTAAAGTTTTAAATATTTCATTTTTTATTTTATAATTATTGGTTTCAATTAAAACTCTTAATAACATTGTTGAGATTAGTGATGATACTCTTTTTTTTAATGGTATGTAAGCTATTGATTTTTCTGTAACTATTTGTTCTGTAAACTCATTTATTGATTTAAGTACAGTAAAAATATCGAATATCATTTTTTCTGTTTTTTTAAAGTTTTTTGTTCTAGTTATAGAGCCTTTTCTCTGTAAAAAAAGCGCCATAATAGTATTAATTGCCATAATTCTTTTGCTTAAAAAAACGGCTCTTGTATTAAATTCAATATCCTCAATAAATACACCCTCCATAAAGCGAAGGTTGTTTTTATTTAAAAAATTAAGAAGGTAAACCTTATTGCAGGCAGAACTCATATAAGGTATTTGTTGGAGATAACTTGCACCATTTAAAACTTTTTGATTTGAACTATTTTGATTTTTATATATAATTTTATTATTTTCAGATATTCCAGCAGCTCCAAATTCTAATATATCCAAATTATTATTTGTACAAATTTCAGTTATTTCTTTTAAAATATTTGGCTTGATAGTATCATCTGAATCTACAAAAAGAATGTATTTCCCTCTTGCAGAGTTTAATCCAGTATTACGAGCTCCACTCAAACCTTGATTTTTTTGTGATATAATTTTTATATTTTTATGTTTTTTATTAAGTATTTGTAATGTTTTTAAGCTATTGTCTGTTGATCCATCATTTACACAAATAACTTCATATTTTTTATTTTCCAAATCTTGTACGTATATACTTTCAATGCAAGAAACAAGGTGCATTTCAACATTATAAACAGGAACGATAATACTTAGTAACATAATTTTTTTTATTTAAACTATCTATATTGGTAATAATAATACATAAAATAGGTAAAGCCGTAGTAAATCATTGTAATAACACCAACTTTTTTAAATTGATTATTCCAGAACACTTCTTTAAATAAGGGGTAGCCCACAACTAAGGCCATTAGAAACCAAGATAAATAAGCAAACCGGTTTGAAAAATTAGCCCTTATTACCATTATCCAGAAAGAATTAGCTATCATGTATGTATGCAGTATGTGCTTATATTCATCACTTTTAAAGCCTTTCTTAAAAATATAAAAATATGCTAAGGCTAAAGGCGCAGCACTATATAAAAGAAAATCATATCTAAAGCCAGTAGAGCTGAATTTTGAAGCATCTGCACTTGCAGTTAAATACCCAGACAATCTATCTCCTCCAAATCCTAATTTAGCAAATAAATTCTCCCAAATACCTCCCATAGTAATAGAAAGTAAAATAGATAAAAACCAAAATAAAAAATATTTTTTTGTATCTGTTATTATATATGTAATAATATATGCGAATAATAAGAGTAACATGCTTTTATGAAATAACAAAGAAATAACGAGGAATAAAATTGCTTTTTTTCTATCTTTTTTTCCATATGCCAATGCTAATACAAAAAGAGATGTAGCCATTCCATTTCGCATACCATTTACTCCATATGTTAAGAATGAAAATGATGAAATAAGCATTAAAAAACTAAAAAAATGATAATTTGGAAACCATTTTTTAGAGGCTATATATAATGGCAATGTGTAAATTAATGTACACATGAGAAAAAAAACTTCAATTGACATTATTTGAGAAGCAAATTTTACAAAATATTCAAAACCAGCATCACCTTCTATAGAGTCTCTTAATCCATATTTGTATTGATTAAAAGTATGCGCATAGGTAGTCATATCTACAAATTTCCCATTAATAGGCCTTAAGCCAATAAAAAATAGAATAATTAAGAAAATTAAAATTCCAAATATTCGATTATAATTATAAACTTTATTTTCATAGCCTTTAAGAACAAGCGTATGAAAGAAAGTTATAAGGCATACTAAGAGCATGAAATTATGATAAATAAAATGATAATTTTCTAAAATATAACCCTCCATTTTAAAATCTATTTTTAATTATTTTATGATAAAAAGCCCTAGGAAAATAGAATATAATATAAAAAATTTGAGGACTCTTTTTTAAAACAAAAAGTTTATCAAAGGTTTTTACCTTTATTTTTTTATGAAAAGAATTATTTTTTAAAAGTTTGTTCCATATCCAAAATTTATTCCAAAGACTATTTCTTGATAATATGTAGTAAGAGTTCTTTATTGAGTTTAAAGTTTCAGTTTTTATATATTCTTTGTGTTTAATATTATGAATCATAGTTTTTGCATAAAAATATATTAAAAAATTAGCTTCAACTAAATCTTTGATTTTATTAACGGACATTTTAGATGAAACAGCATTTTCTCTATTCAGGTTATAATTATAAACTATAAATTCAAAATTCATGAATTTTTTTGTTAATGACAATGCACGAATTAAAAACTCCTTATCTTCACAAAAAGATAAGTTTATATTAAATTTTAAATTATTCTCTTTAAGAAATTTATTTGAAAAAGAATATAACCAAGGATAAAATTCAACAGTTTTAGAATTGATAATAAAATCTAATCCATCTGTCGGTATTTTACTATTTTCAATATATATACTTTTATTTAAACTCTTATTTATGTATGATTTAATATAACCATATCTTAAGGCTTCCAAATCTTTAGTTTTAAATTGAGTATAAATTTCACTTAATATATCGGGATTTAACCAATCATCTCCATCTACAAATAAAATATACTCTCCAGTAGCTTTATCTATGCCAAAATTACGTGAACTACTTACACCACCATTTAATTTGTTATATAAAAACACATTGCTATATTTTTTTGTGTATTTACTTAATTTTAATTCTGTTGAATCTGTAGAACCATCATTAATAATTAAAATTTCATATTCATTAATTTCAATATCTTGATTCAATAGAGAGTCTATACATTTGCAAATGTGTTTCTCTAAATTAAAAACAGGTACAATAATTGAAAATTTCATTTACTAGATATCTTTTAAAAGGTCATTAAAAGCTTTATTTACCAATGTTTTTTGTTGTTCAATATTTTGTTTAATATCTAAAACTAGATTATCATAATTATTTAGAATAAAATTTATTTTATCTGATATAATATTAACTATTTCTTTGTTTCTCCATAATTCAGGATTATTTGCCTCAATTATTAAATTACTTTGATTTAAATTCTCACCTATTACGCCTCTATATTTCACACTGTATGCCAATGAAATTGATGGTTTTTCCATTTGAAATGTTGAAACAGATGCATGCATTCTTCCCGTAATAGTAAAAAGACCATTCCCTAAAATAAATCTAGCGGCACCTTGATAAATTTTGTCTTTGATAAAGACAAGACCGTCAATATCATTTATATAATTTTCAAATTCATTGAGTAGTTCAGCTTCATTTCCATGAGGAGGAAAGGTATGAGCAAGAAAACATATTTTTTTGTCTTTCAATGCTGGGTTTGACTTTATTACTGAAATTAACTTTTTGAAAGAGTCAAAATAATCCTCCTTATTACTAGTATAGTATTTACCAAATAAGCCTGAAATTACAATACATATATATGAATTGGGTGTTAACTTAAACTTGTTTAATATTTCATTTTGATATTCAATTGATTTTTGTAGCGGTAAATCTAAAAAAGCTAAATCCCCACTTAATGTTATATTTTTTTTAATTCCTAAATCATTTTTTAAATAATCGAAACAAAATTTATCTCTTGAATAAATTTTACAACGTTGAGCTAGTTTTTTAAATATTAACCTATTAGGTAAAAAATTAAAAGGACCAATGCTTTGTCCTAGCAGAACAACTTTGGTTTTATATGACCAAGAGTAAAATGATAATAGTAGTGGCCATACATGCTTTCCATAATACTCAGATAAATCATCTCCTCCTAAAACTATTAACATGTCAAAATTTTCAGCGCCTTTGTTAGATAAAATCCTTTTAAGGGTTTGCAGCTTATTAAAAACAGGGATGTTACTTCTTTTATTAAATTTATCTTTATCATTAAATACTTTTAATATAATATCTTCATTAAGTTCCTTAAGTATCTGATCATATTCTGCATATTTATCAAGGTCTGAATAAAATTCAACTTTTTTGTCTAACAAGTTATAAAGTTTGCTAATTGTTACAAGCCCCATCATACCAGAGCCGTAATTGTTTAAGTTTTTAAAATTTTTAATTAAAATTTTTTTCATGTAATATTATTTCGTTTTTAAATATGGACAATAGTAAACCTTGTGTTAATTCTGATTTATTATATTCTCTTGAATATAAATTAATATCTTCAGTGTCACCAGAGGTATAATCGACATCTCCTTTTTTAGTTGTTAAAGGCTTTATGAAATGATAAAAATTATTGAAATCTATTTCTTCATTTATAAGTGATAATGAGTAAAAAAGCATACAGGAAACTGAAGTGTCAATATGCCAGTTTTTTGAACTCCCCAAAAACTGACCCCAATAATGATTTTTTTTGAATTTATTTAAATTTGGTTTTAGAAGGTTAAGCTCTTTAACAAATAAATTGTATGATGAATTATTATTAGAGTTAGTGTATTTTAAAGTAGCAGAAATGGCAAGTAAATACCATCCCATACCTCTTCCCCAATTACAAGATCCCATTGGGGTATTTTTATTTTTTAGGTCAATTGCATGAAATGGTATTCTATCATCGTTTAAACCATTATTGATATAGAACGCAATTTGTTTATTTGATAATTCTATTAATTCACTTTTATCTAAAATAGTTGCGCATAAAAGTAGGAAAGGACAAATCATGCCTAATGTATCTACATATTGGTAATCTAGGTAGGGTCTGTAAAGAATTATTCCATATTTAGGGCTAATATTATTTATTAACCAGTTAATTATTATTTCACAGGCATTTTTATACTTAGAATTTTTATTTTTTTTATAAAGTTTAACAATTACAACTCCCATTGTAACTTGGTCAATATATTTGAGAGTGTTTTGTTTTTCAATAAGTTCAATTACAAATTTGTTTGTGATACTCTCCAAATAGAGTAATGTTTTTTCATCGTTTACAGAGTCGGCATAATCAAATATACCATTGAGTAGGTAACCCTTAGGAAAACTGTTCTTTAATCGGTTGTTTTTTTTAAGTTTTAAATTAATTTCCCTTACTAAAACTATAGGAAAGAAAGTATTATCAGCTAAAGACATTTTTGGTGTTTCATTTTTTGAAGAGATTAGTGCACTCTTCAAAACTTTCTCTTTGAATTCAAAATCAGGAGTGTTATTATTTAACATACCATATTTTCTAGTAATTTTTAAATTCAAATAAGGCTTTATCTCTATAATATAGAATATGAGTATTATAATTATACATATAATGAGTAGGAATACAAGTAAGGGTATTAACATAAAATATTTAATTTAATAATAAAGTATCAAAAAAGTTCTCAATTTCATTAATGTTATTTTTCTTTTGAAGATCTTCTGACCTTTTTTTTACTTTTACTTTGTAATTATTAATAGCTACAGTATTACTTAGTAATTCTTTTAAACCTTCATAGAGTGCTTCGTCAGAATTGTCGACTATTTTTCCGTACAAACCATTAACTAAAATTTCTTCCATACCAGCGCAATTTGTTGTAATAACAGGTGTCCCAAGTAATATGGATTCTGTAACGGCAGTGCTAAAGCCCTCTTGGTATGATGAGCAAACGAATAAGTCACACTTTTTAACATACTTATGTGGGTTGTTTTTAAAACCTAGTAAAGTAATATGATTTTCTAATTTTTCATTTGCAATTATGCTAGAAAGCTTTTCTTTGTGTTCGCCTTCTCCAATTAAATAAAAATGAAAGTTAAAATTTTCTTTAACCAGTTTAGCAAGTATATTAAATAGTCTTATATATCCTTTCTGATTTGCTAATCTACCAACCGAGCATAAGTTTATATTGTTTTTAGTTATAAAAGTTATATCGTCTACATTTTTGTTTCCATCTGAAATTATTAAATTAATGTCTACTACATTATGTATAACATGAAGTTTATTTTTGTCTAATGCTGGGATTTTTTTTTGTAAAGATTTTAAGGCTGTTTGAGAAACCCCAACAATAGCATCATATTTTAAATAAATTTCATTCATTTCTTTTTTAGATTTAAATAATTTTTCAATATTAAAACCATTTAAATCGACATGTACCCATGATACAGTTTTTGTGTGTTTTACATTACAACCACCTACAATACGTGTTGGTACGCCTTCTAAATACGCAACAATAAGGTCGTATTCATCCTTGATAATATTATTAAATAAATTTTTTGGACTGAATAATTTTTGTATCAGAGACCAACCTCTAAATACCTTTTTAAACACGTATTTATGCTTTATTCTATTTGAAAGAATTTCTTTATTAATACCTTCTTCAAATATTGTTAATAGTATTATTTGATATTTATTTACATCTAAACTATTAATCATATTTACCAAAACCTTTTCAGCACCGCCACCTCTTAAATCAGGATGTACAAATAAAATTTTTTTCATTTTGATAAATATTAGAGTGTTTTATTTAGGATTGGTACTTTTTGTATTGTAGATATTAATAATTCTTTTTCATACTTGGTCATTATAAATTTGCTAAATACAATGTAAATTATTGAATAAACAACTAAATTTAAAATTAGTACTAAAACATTCTTATTTGGTAAAAAGTAATAATTTATTAAATAAAAGCAAAGCGCAAGTATTAAAGAAAGAAAGATAGGACTAATTTCTTTGTAATACCTTTTCATATCTAGATTTGCTTTATTTATATAAAATGGTATTATTAATATTCTTTCAAGAAGTAAAAAGAAAACAGTGACAATAATCATTTCTAAAACTCCAAATTTTTGTACAACAAAAAAACCAATTACAACGCCTAATATTGTTAAACTTAAAAGTAGTTTACCTCTAAAAACTAATAAGTTTTTTGCTTCTAGAATATTATTAGCAAAGCCTTGACTTAAAGTAGGTGTCAAACCAAACATTATAACAATAGCGTAATAATAGGCCATATTATATTCTTCACCAACCCAAAAATAAATAAAATCTTTTCCTACAATAATAAAGCAGCCAAGAATAAATAATAAAACAAATAAGATAATTCTAGAAATTTTTATGAATAGGGATGTGAGTTCCTGTTTTTGTATATTGGATACAGTTACTTGCATTGCTCTAGGTAAAAAAACAGAGGAAATAGCTGATGAAAAAGCACCATAATAATTACCCAATGTGCTACCTACAGCATATATTGCTACAACTGTAGTAGAATAATAAAGCCCAATAATTAATTGCCCAAATTGCCATCTAAATAGATGAATTAAAGAAAACACAAACAGCCAGATAGAAAAACTTAATATGTTAACAAACATTTTCTTATCATATTTATGCATTTTTATTCGAACATTTAGTATTTTAAAAACTATGTATGCATTAACAAATATCATAATTATATTAAGCACAGTGTCCATTATAACTAATGAAACAGAGTCTCCACCATATATTAGTATTGCTAAAACCAGAACACTTCTAAATACATATTTGAAAATATTAATTGTTTTTGGTAAAATAAATAATTCATGTCCAAAACAAATACCTGCAAAAGCCCCTCCAGGAGCAGAAATAGCGAGGTTGAATACTAAAATTAGTATCATTAACTTGGCTTTTTCTAATTGATCTGAAGTTAAGGTTTCTCCATATAAACCTTCAAGATTATAATAAAATGTTAATCCTACAATGGTTACTAAAAGCGATATAAAAGCATACATTATAAAGCTATGTGCTAAAAAATTTTCTTCACCAATCTTATCTTTTGTAGCATGAAATTTTGCAACAAATCTAATAACAGTTTTATTAAGTCCAAAATCTAAAATAGTTATATAACCAATTAATGCTCCTATCATGGTATATAATCCATATTCCGCACTACCTAATGAACGAATAATAAAAGGTGTGAGCAATAATCCAACAATATTTGTTAGGAAGATGCTAACATAAGATAAAGCAGCACCTCCTTTAAGTTGATTCATTTTCATTATAACCGATTACAATTTAAGTCTTTTAAAACACCTTTAATATCATACAAAACTCCATTAGATTTTAATAAACTTGAAAAATTTTCTTTAAGAAAATCATTATGAGCTACACTTAATATTATAGCATCAAATTTGGTATTAGGTTTTTTTTGTATTGTATTCAAGTTATATTCTTTTTTAACTATTTTAGGATTTGCCCAAGGATCATATATAGTAACTTGAGTTCCAAAACTTTGAAATTGATTAATTATATCTATTGTTTTAGTATTTCTTACATCTGGACAATTTTCTTTAAATGTAATCCCTAAAATTAAAATTTCAGCTTCTTTAATGCGAATATCATTTTTAACCATGAGTTTGATAACTTCAGAGGCTACATATTGCCCCATGCTATCATTAACCCGTCTTCCTGCCAAAATAATCTCTGGAATATACCCTAGTTCTTGTGCTTTTTGAGCCAAATAGTAAGGGTCTACACCAATACAATGCCCACCTACTAATCCAGGTTTAAATGGTAAAAAATTCCATTTTGTTCCAGCAGCTTCTAATACAGCATGAGTGTCAATATCCATAAGGTTAAAAATCTTAGCTAATTCATTTACAAAAGCTATATTGATATCGCGTTGTGAGTTTTCAATAACTTTAGCAGCTTCTGCCACTTTAATAGTAGGAGCAAGGTATGTTCCTGCAGTAATAACACTGGCATATAAATTAGTTACTTTTATACCAGTTTCTGGAGTAGAACCGGCAGTTACTTTTAATATTTTATCGACGGTATGTTCTTTATCTCCCGGGTTGATACGTTCTGGAGAATAGCCTGCATAAAAATCTTTATTAAATATTAATTCGCTAATTTTTTCTAAAACTGGAACACATTCATCTTCCGTTGCACCCGGATATACTGTTGACTCATAAATTACTATATCTCCTTTTTTAAGGACTTTTCCAACGGTTTTACTTGCTTTAAATAGAGGTGTTAAATCTGGACGATTATTTTTATCAACAGGAGTAGGAACAGTTATAATATAATAATTGCAATCTTCAATGTCTTCTAAATTTGATGAACAAAATAACCCTTTATTTGTATTGTTGGTAATTTTTAAAACTGCTTTTAAAATATCTTTGTCTATTTCAAGTGTTACATCAAGACCAGATTGTAACTCATTAAGCCTTTGGTTGTTAATATCAAATCCAACAACAGCATATTTTGTTGCAAAAAGTCGTGCTAAAGGCAGTCCAACATAACCCAACCCAATAATGGCTATTTTATCTTTTTTCATGATTCTTATTGACCAATTGAATAATATATAAATCCTATTTTTTCCATTTCAGATTTGTCTAATAAACTGCGACCATCAAAAATGAAAGCCGGTTTTTTCATATTTGCGTATATCTGCTTCCAATTATAAGTTTTAAACTCATCCCATTCTGTCATTATAGCTACGGCATGCGCACCTTTTAAAGCATCATAGGGGGACGATGAAGTGCTTAAACCAGCTTCATTTTCTTGTTCTGTTCTGGTATTCAAATAGTTTAAATCGGTTTGAATTTTAACATAAGAAACTTTGGGGTCGTAAACAGAAACTTGAGCTTGTTCGCTTAGTAAATGATCTGCTACATAAATAGCAGCTGATTCTCTGGTGTCGTTCGTGTCTTTTTTAAAAGCCCAACCAAGCATACCAATGGTTTTTCCTGAAACTGTATTATATAAGGTTTTTATTAAACGATCTGAGAAACGTCTCTTTTGATGGTCGTTCATGATAATAACTTGCTCCCAATAATTGGCTACTTCATTTAGATTATAACTTCTAGCTATATATACAAGGTTTAATATATCTTTTTGAAAGCAAGAGCCACCAAAACCAACTGAAGCTTTTAGAAACTTTGATCCTATTCTAGAATCCATACCAATTGCTTTAGCAACTTCGTTAACATTAGCGCCTGTAAGTTCACATAATTCTGATATAGAATTTACAGATGATATACGTTGCGCTAAAAAGGCATTAGCTGTAAGTTTTGATAATTCTGAAGACCATAAATTTGTTTTTAAAATTTTATCATTTGAAACCCAACTACCATAAACTTTAGCTAAACTATCAATAGCTTCTTCAGATTCACCACCTATTAAAACACGATCTGGGTTTAATAAATCTTGAACTGCTGTTCCTTCAGCTAAAAATTCAGGGTTTGATAAAATATTAAAATTAATATCATTTCCCGTATTATGTAATATACTTTTGATAGCTTCAGCGGTTCTAACAGGTAAGGTTGATTTTTCAACAACTATTTTATCTGTTTTTGAAACCTCTGCAATATTTCGAGCACATAATTCAATGTACTTTAAATCTGCTGCCATCCCTTTTCCTTTTCCATAAGTTTTGGTAGGGGTATTTACAGAAATAAAAATCATTTCAGATTCATCTATAGCCTTATCTATATCTGTAGAAAAAAATAAGTTCTTGTTTCTTGTTTCACTTACAATATCTGCTAAACCAGGTTCATAAATGGGTAGCTTAGATAAATCTGCATCATTCCATGCAGCTATGCGTTCTGTATTAATATCTACAATCGTTACTTTTATATGCGGATTGTTTTTTGCTATTACCGCCATGGTTGGTCCCCCTACGTAGCCAGCTCCAATACAACAAATGCTGTTAATTCTCATAATTCTATAAATTTCCCCAATACCAAGTAACAGCTTCTTTTAAGCCTTTACTGATGTTGTATTTAGGTTTGTAATTTAATAATTCTTTTGCTTTATTTATTGAGGCCAATGAATGAGCGATATCACCAACTCTATTTTCTCTGTACTTGATTTCAACATCATTAATTTTTTTATCAAATTTAGATAAATAGGTTTTTAATAATTTTGTTAATTCTGTTAAAGTGGTTCGTTCACCGCATGCCACATTATATATTGTGTTTAACGCAGCTTCATTAGAAGTTGTTATGGCAAGTATATTCATTTGAATAACATTATCTATATAAGTAAAGTCTCTGGAGTAACTGCCGTCTCCATTAATTATAGGAGATTCATGATTAATAAATTGCTTTACAAAAAGAGGGATTACTGCCGCATAAGCACCATTAGGATCTTGTCTTTTTCCAAAAACATTGAAATAACGAAGACCTATAATATTAAAATTATATGTGGTATGAAAAATATTAGCATATAATTCATTTACGTATTTTGTTATAGCATAAGGAGAAAGTGGGGTGCCAATAGTGTCTTCTACTTTTGGAAGTGCTTCATGATCTCCATATGTTGATGAGCTAGCGGCATAAATAAAACGCTTAACTCCAGCGTCTCTTGCTGCAACTAGCATATTTAAAAAACCAGATATATTAACGTTATTAGTAGTTATTGGATCGTTTATCGATCTTGGTACCGATCCTAATGCTGCTTGATGCAAAACAAAATCTATGTTTTTACAAGCAATAGCGCAATCCTTTAAATTACGAATATCTCCAGTAATTAATTCAAAGTTTTTGTCCTTTAAAAAAGGAGTAATGTTTTCTTTTTTTCCTGTCGAAAAATTATCTAAACAAACAACATTTATATTGTTTGACAATAATTCTTCACACAAATTTGAACCAATAAAACCTGCCCCACCTGTTACGAGAATACGTTTATCTTTTAAAATTTCAACTTGCTGGTTAGTCATTTAAATATTGGGGGTTGATTAACAGTAGCAAATATTAAAAAAATAAATGTAATTAAGATAACTATTACATTAAGGTTTCGTTTTTACCGATGAAATTCAAGTTTTTGTTAAAATTATCGATAAAATATTTTTTTAGAAAAAGTTTAATGGATATTATGACTTGATTGCTGAATAATGAAACTAAAAAGCTAAAAATAATCAAAAATCGATGAGTTACATAATTTCACTTTGAACTAAATGATAAAATGTATTTAACCGTTTTTAAATACTCTTTTAGCGAATTACATAAATCAACAGATGGTACTTTAAAAAGTATTGTTAAATTTGTATCATCAAAACCAAGATTGAATTGATTAATAGCATATTAATTTAATAGTTTATTGATAATTAAAAAATAACATACAGACTTAATCTAACCCTCAATTTTAGATTAGACATATTTTAAATTATCATTTTTCTATTTATAAATTAAGTTTTAAAACTATAATTTGAAACAATTTTGTTTTATGTACCATAAGAGGAAAACCTTGAAAAATTTTAAAATTTAATTTTATTGTCTATGTGACGATATTGATTCGTTGTGTCTAAAAAAAGGGAATGCTAACAAAAACTAAAATATACTTATCGTCGCCTCACATGGGTGGATCTGAACAAAAGTTTGTAAATGAAGCTTTTGAAACGAATTGGATAGCTCCGTTAGGCCCAAATGTTGATGGTTTTGAGAAAGATATAGAACAATATTTAGGTGGAGATTCATATGTTGCAGCCCTTAGTTCTGGTACAGCTGCCATACATTTAGCATTACAATTGATAGGTGTTACTAAAGGAGATGAAGTATTATGTCAAAGTTTTACATTTTCAGCTTCAGCTAACCCTATAATATATCAAGGTGCAACTCCAGTATTTATTGATAGTGAAAAAGACACATGGAATATATCTCCCGAGTTGTTAGAAATAGCTATCAGAGATAGAATTCAAAATCATAAAAAACCTAAGGCCATTATAGCAGTACATCTTTATGGCATGCCTTATAAAGCAAATGAAATAAATTCAATAGCCAAAAAATATAATATACCTGTTATAGAAGATAGTGCTGAAGCTTTAGGGAGCACTTATTTTAATAGAGCCTGTGCTAACCTTTCTGATATAGGTATATTGTCATTTAATGGTAATAAAATAATTACTACTTCAGGTGGTGGAGCCTTAGTTGCAAGTGATATAGAAACCAAGAATAAAGCTGTGTTTTATTCTACACAGGCCAGAGATAATGCTCCTCATTATGAACATTCATCAGTTGGTTTTAATTATAGAATGAGTAATGTTTTAGCTGGTATTGGAAGAGGACAAATGGAAGTGTTAGATGAAAGAGTAGCTGCTAGAAGAAAAAACTATGATTTTTATAAAGAAAATCTAAATAAATATGATAGCATTTCTTTTTTAGAAGAACCTGATGGTTTCTTTTCTAATAGATGGATTACTTGTATTAAAACAGATTCATATATATCAAGAGAACAAATAAGGCTTAAATTATTAGAAGATGATATTGAATCTAGGCCTTTATGGAAACCTATGCATTTACAGCCTGTTTTTAAAGATTGTTTACATTTTACCGATGGTACATCAGAAGAACTTTTTGAAAAAGGACTTTGTTTACCAAGCGGATCGAATTTAAGTAAAAATGATTTAAATAGAATAATTACCCAAATATTGAAAACCCCCCACTTATGTTAAATAATTACTTTGTTTATCTTTCTCAAAAATATGCATCAAAATGGCTCGTGTTTTGTATCGATTTATGTATTATTTTATTTACTTTTTTTTCAGCTTATTTTGTTAGATTTAATTTTACTTTGAAATTTGATATTGATCAATTTTTACTTGAGTTACCTTTTTTAATTATTGTAGCCTCAGTAAGTTTTTTAGTTGTTGGTTCTTTTAAAAGTGTTATTAGGCATACTGGTTTTACAGATGTTGTAAACGTTTTTAAATCCGTTTTGTTAATGTCATTAGTTACTGCTTTTTTAGTTTATATAAATTTAAATTTAAATTTTGTTTCTGGGTTTACAATACCTAGATCGATTATAGTTATTCACGCATTTTTTAGTTTTGTGGCATTAAGTGGAGCTCGTTTGATTTTTAAAATGACATATAACTATTTAAAGCAGAAATATGTTGTTTGTAAAAAAGTATTAATTTATGGAGTAGGAGATTCTGCTATTGTAACCTACAATGCCTTAATAAATAATGTTAAAGAAAAATTCAATATTGTTGGGTTTATAAATGATGATTATATAAAGGAAGGTAAGTCTATTGATGGAATTTTAATACTATGTAAAAACAAGATTACTCAAGATTATATTGATTCTAATAATATTGATGAAATTATCGTGACTTCTGAAAAGCTTAAAAAAGACAACTTGATTAGTTTAGTTGATTTAAAGGTTAAAGTAACAAAGGTGCCACCCATTGAAAACTGGATTAATGGCGAATTAAATGTTAAACAAATTAAGCAAATTCAAATTGAAGATCTTTTAGGGAGAGCTCCAATACAAATTAATAATCCGAATTTAGTTAATGAGTTTACAGGTGAAGTTGTTTTAATTACAGGAGCGGCTGGATCTATTGGAAGTGAACTTGTTTATCAACTTTCAAATTTTGATGTAAAACATTTAATATTAGTAGATCAGGCGGAATCAGCATTATATGATGTTCAGCAAGATTTAAAACGTGGAGGAAAACATAATTTCACAGCCATTGTCGCAGATATTAGAGATGGTTTAAGAATGGATAATATTTTTCAAGAGCATAAGCCAACTATGGTGTTTCATGCTGCTGCATATAAGCATGTACCTTTAATGGAGCAGTCTCCATATGAAGCTATTAAAATTAATGTAAATGGCACCAAGCTTTTAGCTGATACATCATCTCGCTACAATGTTAAAAAGTTTGTTTTTGTTTCAACGGATAAAGCTGTAAATCCAACAAGTGTTATGGGTGCAACTAAAAGAATGGCAGAAATGTATATTAGTTGTTTGCAAAAGGAAAGTAAAACTAAATTTATTACAACTAGATTTGGTAATGTTTTAGGTTCTAATGGCTCTGTGATTCCTTTATTTAAAAAGCAAATTGAGAATGGAGGACCATTAACATTAACACACAAAGATATTACTAGATATTTTATGACAATCCCAGAAGCTTCTCAATTAGTTTTAGAGGCAGCAACTATGGGGAAAGGAGGTGAAATATTTATTTTCGATATGGGTGAATCTGTTAAAATATACGACCTTGCTAAAAACATGATAAAACTTTCAGGTTTAAGATTTCCAGAAGATATTGATATTAAAATATCAGGATTGCGACCAGGAGAAAAGCTTTATGAAGAGTTGCTAGCTAATGGAGAAAACACATTGTCAACTTATCATAAAAAAATAATGATTAGCAAGACAAGAGAGCTTGATTATGCTAGTATAAAATTTGAAATAGAAGAATTATGTATTACTAATCGTTTTCAAAATAACAATATCGTTATGAAAATGAAACGATTAATTCCAGAATATAAATCTAATAATTCGGATTATGAGCGTTTTGATAAGCGTGTTCAAATTTTTAAGAAAGTTAAAGGTGTTTTGGATAACAAATCAGATAAAACTACCTATAATAATTTATAATATTAAAAACAGTATTTTTCCCAAATAATTTTATAGATGATAATTCCTAAGTTAAAAAGTAAATTTTTATTTGTAGTATTCCTATTTGTTATTTTGTTAACAACATCATGTGCCACAAAACAAGATATTGTTTATTTTCAAAATGCTAAAAACTTTGAAACTATTGTTGACACGGATACATTTGCAGCTAAATTAAAAGTTGGAGATATAGTAAGTATTTATGTTTCAACAGCAGTTCCAGATGTTGCCAGGCCATATAATATTATGCTAGAAACTGGATCTCAAGGTCAGTTGATAGATTATTTGATTGATATTGAGGGTAATATAGATTATCCAGTTTTAGGAAAAATTAAATTATTAGGCTTAACAATTGAAGAAGCGAAAGATTTATTTAAGAAAAAATTTTCAGAAGGTAATTTACTTAAAGACCCTGTAATTATTATTCGTGTACTCAATTTTAGAATTACTGTTACAGGAGAGGTAAGAAACCCTGGTGTTTATTCTGTTTCAGGAGAGCGTATTTCTATTTTAGAAGCACTCGCGTTAGCAGGAGATTTAACTATTAAAGGTAGGCGTGATAATGTGTTGATTGTTAGAGATTTTAATGGTACTAAAACATATACACGGGTAGATTTAACAAATAAAGAAGTTTTTAATTCGCCTGTATATTATTTAACTCAAAATGATTATATATATATTGAGCCTAATAATTCTGCAATAAGCTCTGCTTCAGGAGATACAAGAATAGGAACTATAATAACTATTACTTCTTTTATATTAACTTCTGCACTTATTTTTGTAACTAGAAACTAGAAATTTATTATGGTATCAGGAGGAATGGAAAATTTATCAAATAATAATTCTGAAGATTTTAATCTTAAAAGAACTCTATCAGTTTATTTTAAAAAATGGAAATGGTTTGTTTTATCCATTATTATTTGTTTCGCTATTTCATATGCATATTTGAGATATACAACCCCACAATACTTAGCGGTTGCTAAAATAAAATTGTTAGATAATAAAGACTCTTCATCTGGAGCATTTAATGATTTATCGCTTTTTTCAGAAAATGAAGATGCTAAAGTAGAAGATGAAATACAAGTTATTAAATCACGAAGTTTTCTAAGAAATGTTATTAAAGAATTAGGTTTAAATATTCAGTATTTTATTAAAGGAAGAGTTTATGAATCTGAGATTTATAAAAACGCCCCAATTGCGGTGAATTTTATTGAATCAGATAGTGTTATAAATAATACTAGTTTTAATTTTTATACTCAAATAATATCTTCTACAGATTTTTATTATCGTATTAATGTTGATGATGAACCAAAAAAGTATGTTTTTGGGGAAACTATTCCAACATTTTTTGGAGGTATGATTATAACTCCTACTACAAATGCTATTGACAAAAATATAGGTAATGATATAAGAGTTAACCTAAAAAAAATAGATGTATTAGCAGAATCGTTAAAGAGTAGAATAAGTATATCTCCAACTGGAAAATCATCTAAAGTCATTGAAGTTAGTTTAACTGATCCTGTTATAGAAAAAGCAAAGGATATTGTTAATACTTTAATTGATGAGTATAATATATCCACCATTAAAAGGAAAAATGAAATTTCAAAAAAAACAGCTGACTTTATTAGTGATCGTGTAGACTTAATCGCATTGGATTTAGTTAGTGTTGATAGTAGTATTGTCAATTTTAAAACAAGTAATAAGGTTACAGATGTTGCTTCTGAAGCTGGCCAGTTTTTAAATTCAAGTGCTCTTAATGGACAACAATTAGATGCGGCAAAAACACAGCTAAGTCAATTGAACTTTATGAATCAATCGCTAGGAGAGGAAAATTTAGAATCCATACCTTCTAATTTGGGAATGGGTGATGCATCAATCTCTGGACTTTCTATCAGATACAATGAGCTACTAGAGAGAAGAAAAACACTTTTAAATAGTGCTGGAGAGCAAAACCCTGTAGTTATAGAATTGGATCAAACATTGAATGATATTAAACAAAATCTTCAACAAAATATAAATAACTCTACAAAATCTCTTAGAATTCAAATTGGGAGTTTAGAAAATCAATCGGAAAGAATTAATTCTAAAATATATTCTGTACCTGGGCAAGAACGAAAATTAAGATCAATTGAAAGAAAGCAAGGTATAAAAGAGTCTTTATATCTATATTTATTAGAAAAAAGAGAAGAAGCAACTATTTCTTTAACCGCTACATCTCCTAGTGCTGAAATAATTGATGAAGCATATAATAGTTCAGGAGGGCCAATTTCACCTAATAAACGAATTACTTACATAGCGGCACTATTTTTAGGATTTTTGATTCCTTTTGGGGTTATTTATGTGTCAGATTTATTAGATAATAAAATACATAATAAAGAAGATTTAGAAAAAATAATAAAAAATATACCCGTGCTTGGTGAAATACCTAGAGTGACTGGAAATGATAAAAGTTTAATTGAACGTAATGACAGATCTATTTTATCTGAATCGTTCAGAATAATAAGAACAAGCTTTGATTATGTAAGCCGAGGTAGAGATGTAAAGCAATATGGAAATGTTGTTTTTGTTACATCTACAATCAACGGAGAAGGTAAATCTTTCTTTAGTTTAAATATGGCTCTTACTATGGCAAATGCAAATAAGCGAGTTTTGTTAATTGGAGCAGACATTAGAAACCCTCAGATATTTTCGGCAATAAAAAAACAAAAAAACAAAGTGCCTTCAGAAATTGGATTAACAGAATATCTTGTCGATAAATCTGTAATAATAGGGGAAGCTATTAATGAGTATAATATAAATGATATTAAAATAGATATTTTACTTTCTGGTAAGGTACCACCAAACCCTGCTGAATTATTAATGAGTAGTAGAATTAAAGATTTATTTGAGTCAGTTTCTACCCAATATGATTATGTGATAGTTGATACTGCTCCAGCAATGTTAGTTACAGATACGTTACTTATAAGTCAATATGCTGGACATACTATTTATTTAACAAGAGCAGATCGCACCGAAAATCAAATATTAAATTTTGCCAAAGAATTGCATGCTGATAAAAAGTTAAATGGTATGATGTTGGTCGTTAATGATGTGAAGCAGTCTAATTTTGGATATGGAGCAAAATATGGATACTATGGTACACCTACTAAAAAAAGTATTTTTAGTAGGATAAAGATTTAAGTTACTGAAAATGTAATCTTTGTGTTGTTTATTAAATTAGGTAAAAATTTGACTTGATTTTTAGATAAAGATAGGTTTGATAGTTTTGTTACATGTGTTTCATTATGTGAGTCTGTAGCTACAAAATCAATTAAATTTTCATTAATTAAATAGCTAGCATTTTTTTGTACACTCTTTCCATAATGCTCCCCTAATGACAGTAAATTAAGTTGAAAAAAGCACCCTAATTGTTTTAAATTTTTATAATATTCTAACTTATTGTGGAAAAAGGAGTATCGTTCAGGATGAGCCAATACAGGTAGGTAGCCTTTATTTTTAATTTTAAAAATAAGATCTTCTAAGTTTATTGGAGGTTGAAAATAAGACATTTCAATCAGAATATAATTTTTTTTTAGGGTAAATAAATTTTCTTTTTCTAATAATTTTTCAAAATTATTATCTAGCATATACTCGGCTGCTGGGTTTATTGGCGTAGAACTTAGTTCTTTTGTGTTTAAGGATTCAAGTAACTTTTGATATGCTTTTCCAATAGTTTCATCAGTATTAGGATAGAAATCTTCCATAATGTGTGGTGTTGGTATAAATTCTTTGACACCTAAATCTTTCATCTTGCTTATTAAACTCAAAGATTCTTCTACTGTTTTGGCGCCATCATCTATACCAGGAAGTATGTGATTATGTATATCTACAAAGTCTTCTAGTAAATCTTTTAAAAAATATTTTTTCGTAAAAAAACTAATCATGTTACAAATATAACTCTATCAGCAACAACTAAACGGTATAAAATTTAAATGAATCAATTATAATTTCATCATCTACTAAACAATCAATTTTTGTAATTCCAATATTTTCTAATAAAACGAAATTAATATTACCATGATTGTTCTTTTTGTCATATTTAAGAAGCTCTATAATTGTAGCGTATTCATTTTCGTTAATTTCTACTTTACCATAATAATTAATTAATAAATCTTTAATTTCTAAAGTAGTTTCTTTAGGGAAACCTGCTAATTCAGTAGAAATATAGCATGCTAAAATCATTCCTACTGCAATAGCTTCACCGTGTAATAAAGTGGTTTTATTGGGACTACTTAAAAAGTAAGATTCAATAGCGTGTCCAAGCGTATGACCAAAATTCAACGTTTTTCTTAATCCATTTTCATAAGGATCTTCTTCAACAACATTTCTTTTTATTATTACAGATTCATAAATAAGTCTATCTAAATCATCTAAAGATAAATTAGATAAATTTTTAAAATTATTCCAATATGATTCCCCTGTAATTAACCCGTGTTTAAGCATTTCGGCAAGACCAGAACGCATTTGGTTTTTAGGTAAAGTATCTAAAAAATTAGTATCAATTAATACTAAATCTGGGTTGCTGATTACACCAATTTGATTTTTTAAATGGCCTAAATCCACACCAGTTTTACCACCAACAGAAGCATCAACCATTGATAATAATGATGTTGGCACGTTAATATATGTAATACCACGTTTAAATGTACATGCAACAAATCCTCCTAAATCAGTAATAACACCACCACCAATATTAATTAACAAGCTTTTTCTATCTGCATTTAGTTCAGAAAGTGTATTCCAAACTCCAACACAAGTATCAATGGTCTTATTTATTTCACCAGCTTCAATTTCAATAATTTCAATAGAAACATTAGTTTCCATATTTTTTAAAAAAGTAGGCAAACAATACTCGTGTGTGTTTTCATCAACTAAAATAAAAATTTTAGAAAAGTTTTTTTCTTTAAGATGTTTATTTAGTGAGTGATAACAGGTTTCATTAAAATGAATAGTACAGTTTTTTGTGGTGATAGAATCCATAAAATAATTACGCTTTTTTTAAGGCTGTGAAATTAAGGAGATTTTATATAAAATGGTAACTTCGCTATAATTATCTTTTCTATTTTTTTAAAATGAGTACAAATAAAATATTTAATAATACAGAAATAGCATTCTCATTAAAAAGTGATTCAGAATTAGAGAGAGCTTACTTTTTGTTCAAAATGATATCCATTGAACCTTTAGTAAGAATAGGAACTGCAGCTACAAATTTTGCAATTAAAGCACATTTACCAATTGAGGGGCTTATTCGGTCAACTGTATTCGATCATTTTTGTGGTGGTGTCAATGAAGAAGATTGTTTGCCTGTAATAGATAAAATGTACCAAAAAGGAGTGAGTTCGGTTTTAGATTATTCGGTTGAAGGAAAAGAAAATGAGAATGAATTTGATGCTGCCATGGAAAAAGTTCTTAAAATTATTGATTTTGCTAAAGAATTAGATGCAATTCCTATTGCTGTATTTAAGCCATCAGGGTTTGGTCGCTTATATTTATTTGAAAAACTTGGAAGAGGAGAGCCTCTAATTAAAAAAGAACAAGAAGAATGGAATAAAGTTATTAAACGGTTTGATGCGGTTTGTAAAAAGGGAAAAGAATATGATGTTGCTGTTTTAATTGACGCCGAAGAAAGTTGGATGCAAGATGCTACAGATGATTTGGTTACAACTATGATGAAAAAGTATAATAAAGAAAAAGCGATTGTGTTTAATACTTTACAAATGTATAGACATGACAGATTAGCTTTTTTGAAAGATCAACACATGAGCGCTAAAGCAGAGAAATACTATTTGGGTTATAAATTGGTTAGAGGTGCTTATCTGGAAAAAGAAAATGAACGCGCTGTAGAACTGGGGTATCAAACACCTATATGCATTAATAAAGCTGCTACTGATGCAAATTTTAATGAAGCACTGGAATATTTGCTTGACAACTTAGACTTTATGTCTTTGTTTGCTGGTACACATAATGAAGCGAGTTCTTATTTACTTATGCAATTAATGAGAGAAAAGAATATTGCTAATAATGACCAACGTATTTGGTTTGGGCAATTATATGGTATGAGTGATCATATAAGTTATAATTTGGCAGATAAAGGTTATAATGTTGCTAAGTACATGCCTTTTGGTCCAGTAAAAGATGTGATGCCGTATTTAATAAGAAGGGCAGAAGAGAATACTTCAGTGTCAGGACAAACTGGAAGAGAGTTGTCACTTATAACTAAAGAAAAAAACAGACGAAAGCAATTATAAATTAAATTCTTTTATTTTGTTATCACTTTAATGATTGTGATTAAAATAAGTTTTAGGTCTAAAAAAAAGTGTCTTCTTTTTATATACTCTTTATTATATTTTAATTTATCAGGAATAACAGTTTTTATATAAAACGATTCAGGATTTTTGACAGATTTTAAAAGTTCTACTTCATTTCTGTATTTTAAAGAAGCTAGTCCAGTAATACCGGGTCGTATTTTGAAAATTTTCATATCGTCTTGATTATAAAAATTAACATAATAACGAAGTTCTGGTCTGGGGCCAACAAAGCTCATGTCTCCATTTAAAATATTAAAAAGTTGCGGAAACTCATCAATTTTATAGCGTCTTAAAAAGTAGCCTATTCGAGTTATTCTAGAATCATGATTTCCTATTGTAAGCAATCCTTTGTTTTGAGATTGTAAACGCATGGTTCTAAATTTAAAAATATTAAAATCATTATTGTGCTTACCAACCCGACCTTGAATAAACAAAACAGGGCCTTTAGAGTCTAGTTTAATTAATAAAGCTACTAGTAATAAAAAAGGAAAGAGTAAGAGTAATGCAACTATCGAAAAAACAATATCAAAACTACGTTTAATCATTATTGTTTTTTAACTTTAATATTTGTTATAGTTGCAATACTATCACAATTTTGAACAGTTAAAGTAATTTCTTCTTCTTCATATTCACCTTCAACAATATAAATACTGCAGGGTTTTTCTCTTGTTTTACTTTCAGAAAAATTAATATCACCTTTCTTTAAAACATAATATATTTTAGTAGAATCACTTTTGTAATTAGAAAAGTATGGTTCAACATTATCGCCATAAATAATTTTTTTCGAGTTTATATTTTTTAAAACACGAGCATCTGGACCATAACTGCACGACGCTTTTTTACCATTCAAAAAGAAAGCTAAAATTATTAGCCCCATTGAAAAACCACCTAAATAATACCCAATTCGTTGTATTAATTTCATTTAAAAAAAAATTTGGAAAGAAATTGGTGATTTTTAGATTTTGAATTAAAATATAAGAAGATTAATATCACTATAATTTAAATCGAACCACTCACCAACAGATTTACTTGTTAAAATTCCGTGGTAAAAATACAACCCATTTTTCAAACCTCTATCAAATCTAAGAGAATTTTCTATACCACCGTCTTCTGCAATTTTTAATAAATAAGGTGTGAAAATATTACTAATTGATACAGAAGCAGTACGGGAATATCTAGCAGGGATATTAGGTACACAATAATGAATAACGTTGTGCTTTATAAATGTAGGTTGCTTATGAGTAGTAACTTCACTGGTTTCAAAGCAACCACCCATATCAATACTAACATCAATTATAATAGCTCCTTTTTTCATACTTTGAACCATAGCATCTGAAACAATAATAGGAGATCGATTAGTTCCTCTTACAGCTCCTATAACTACATCACATCTTTTTAAAGCTTTAGTTAAATTTTTGGGTTGTAGAGTTGAAGTAAAAAAAGGCCGCCCTAAATTAGTTTGGATGCGTCTTAATTTTGTTATAGAATTATCAAATACTTTTACGTTTGCACCTAAGCCTATTGAACTTCTAGCAGCAAATTCACCAACGGTGCCAGCTCCAAGTATAACAACCTCAATAGGAGGGACGCCACTTATGTTTCCAAACATAAGTCCGTTACCATCTTTATTATCGGATAATAATTCGGCAGCAACTAAAACAGAAGCTGTTCCTGCAATTTCGCTTAACGACTTAACGGCAGGATATGTTCCGTCAGAATCTCTAATAAATTCAAAAGCTAAAGCTGTAACACGTTTAGAAGCCAAAGTTTCAAAGTATTTTTTATTCTGAGTTTTTATTTGCAAAGCAGAAATTAATATAGCTTGTGGGTTAAGAAGCTTAATTTGCTCCATTGTTGGAGGTTCAACTTTAAGCACCATTGGACAAGCAAAAACTTTAGCGGTGTCTTTCGTTATTTCGGCTCCAGCTTCACTATAATCTTTATCGCTAAATCTTGCCCCTTCACCAGCACCAGATTCTAGTAATACCCTGTGTCCATTGCTAACAAGTGCAAATACGGCGTCAGGAGTTAAACAAACACGTTTTTCTTGAAAAGCTGTCTCCTTAGGTATTCCAATAAAAAGTTCACCTTTTCGTTTATAAATTTCAAGAGTTTCTTCTTGTGGTAATAGTTGTTGCTTTGTAAAAGGCGAAAGTGGTTTCGACATGTTTGCTTAAATTTTAATAAAATTGAAATTACGAATATTTTTTTGATTTTCTAAAACAGAATTTTATTTATATAATTGATTTTTTTAGTGTAAGATATCATTTCAACGATTATATGGGATAACCTCAATGTAATTTAATTTAAAAGATTTAAATTTGTAAGTACTATTTTATATATGAGTATTACAAAACTACCTTATTTAATTTTATTTTTTTTCTCTGCGCTTTGCTTTTCGCAAAGCTATAGCATAAAAGGGGACTTACAAGATGAAAACGGACTGCCCATAGCATTTGCTAATGCTATTTTAGTAGATTTAGATGATATAAATATTATAAAAGGTACTATTACAGACGAGGAAGGTAGTTTTACACTTGAAAACTTAAAACCTGGAGATTATATTTTTAAAATAAGTTTTTTAGGTTTTAAAGAATATACAACAAGAGTTGAGCTTGATAGAGATATTGATTTTGAAACAATAACGCTTAATGAAACACCACAAGAGCTAAATGGAGTTACTGTTGTAGCAAAACGGCCTACAATTAAACGTTTAGTTGATCGTACCGTTTTTAATGTTGAAAACTCTACATTATCTAATAATAATGTTTTGGATGTTTTAAAACATGCGCCTGGAGTTATAGTAGGTAACGACCAGATAACAGTTAAAACGAAAATACCAGTAGTTTATTTAAATGATAGAAGGATATATTTGTCTATAGAAGAAGTACAGCAATTATTAGAAGGCACATCTGCAAATAATATTAAATCTATAGAAGTTATAACAAATCCTCCAGCGAAATATGATGCAGAAGGAGGAGCTGTACTTAATATCATTACAAGTAAAAACATTATTGCTGGATATAATGGTAGTGTTTTTGGTAATTTTAAGCAGGGGAGTGAGTTTCCTAAATATTCTTTAGGTACAAATCATTTTTTTAAAACAAAAAAACTAAATACTCACATAAACTATACTATTAGTCCGCGAAAAGATTTTATATTTAATAATGAGTATGTCAATTTTATTAATGAAAATAATCTTGTGTTTTCAAACTGGGAAACCGATTATAGAAAAACAGAAAAATCTACTAACCAAAATATTAATGCAAATATAGATTATCAAATAAATAAGAATAATAGTCTTGGTTTTTCTACCAATATCTTGATAAAACCTAGAGAGAACTCTAAAACAAATGCAAATTCTGAAACTTCAGTATTTGGATCTAATCAAGCTCTAGACTCGATATTTAACACTTCTAATCGTTTAGTCGAAGAAACTTTTAATTTAGCTTTTACATTAGATTATTTGCATAAGTTTAAAAAAGAAGGTGAACAAATTAGTGCGAGCTGGCACCACACCAATTTTGACTTTTCAAACTTCCAAGATGTCAATACGGGGTATTTTTTACCAAATACAGATGTATCGTTTCGAGATAATAGATTTCAAACATTTTCTGGTCAAAAAATAAAAATCTATGCAAGTCAAATAGATTATGAATTACCAATTGATGAAAAATCATTATTTGAAGCAGGAGTAAAAATTTCTAATATTGATTCTAAAAGTATATTGAATCAATTTACTTTTGAAAATAATATTAAAACAGAAAATTTACAAGATTCTGATACTTTTCTATACGATGAAACTAATTATGCTGGCTATTTAAGTTATGCTAAAGATTGGGAATCATGGAGTTTAAAATCTGGAGTTCGAGCTGAGTTTACTAGAGTACAAGGAAAATCAATAGCAACAAATCAAATCAATAGCAATAATTATTTCAAGTTATTCCCTTCTATTCATCTATCAAACACTTTGAATGACAATCATAAATTGTATTTCAATTACAATAGAAGTATTTATAGACCACGATATAGTCAGTTAAATCCGTTTAAATATTTTATTAGCGATAATACATTTATATCAGGTGACCCAAATCTAAAACCACAAATAGATGATGAATTTACATTAGGCTATTCTTTTTTTAAAGAGCATTCTTTAGAGGTGTATTATAGAAATGAATCAAAACCAATCCTTCTTGTAGTTTTTCAAGATAATGAAAACAATCTTATAAAGTATATCAATACAAACATAGACCAAAGTGTTTCTTATGGGATATATTATAGTTTTTATCATGATTTATTTAAAAATTGGAATATGAGTTTTGAAACTCAATTATTTTATTATGATAATCAATTTAGAGCAATAGAAAGTAATGATAGTATCTTTAAATCTAACAAATGGACAACATATTTTGAAATAACTAATTATATATATTTTCTCAGTAATAGAAGTTTAAATGTTGACATATCTTATATTTACATATCTCCATGGGCAGAAGGTCCTTCTATTTTGTCAACAAGATCTAGTTTAGATTTTTCTTTAAGGAAAACATTATGGAAAAATAAAGCATCTATCAGTATAGGTGTAGTAGATACTTTTAATAACTATAATTTTATTGAAACTAGTAGATACTTAAATCAAGATGTTAGAGTGAAACACAGAAAAGAGAGTAGATTGATTACTTTTGGTTTTAGTTATAAGTTTGGAAATTATAAACTATCAACTAATGAAAAAGATGTTGATATAAATGAGCGAAATAGAATTAATAACAAAAATTAAAAATACTGAGTTATTTTCTCCCAAAAACTTTTAGGAGATATTTTTAGTTCATCTTCTAATTCTTGCATTGATTTATTAGCCTCATTAACTGTATTAAATATTCTAGCTCTAATTAAATAAATTGAGGGTATAATGATTGCCATTATGGGTATTAAATAAATTAACTGATTACTATCAATGTTCAATGTGTTGTCTTTATTTAGTATATCAGATATTTGGTAAGCATACATTGCTATTGGAACTAGTAAAGTATGATACCACCAATGGCGACAAGTAAAAAACCATAATAACAATAAATACAATGGTATTATTTTACCTAATAACACCCAAATAGCAACTCCAGCACTTTCGTAGTAACCGCTACTATAAGTAAATTCATATCCAAAAATAAAAGTGCTCCAGATTTTAACATCTGGAACACTTTCATGTAAGTAAAATAAATAAGGAGTTATAGCTATTAATGTTGCTATAATTGCTCCACCGATAAATTTATTATCTTTTGATTTTAGATTTTGGTGCTGTTTCTTGGTGTCCATCTACGTTATAAGCGCTTACTGCTTGAGTCATAAATAACATTCCTCCTAATATTGCTACTGCAACGATAAATTTTTTAGTTTTCATAATTTAAGGGATTTTAATTAATTAATACCTCAAAAGTAATTACAAACTACATAGAAGAAATTCGTGAAATGTTAAAATTATGTTAAAAACAATTTATTTTAAAATTTGTGCTGTGGCTTTTCCGTAAATCTTCTGTTTTGGAAGTGTTTATGTGTTATTTATTCATGTCTTTCAAGCAAATTTGGTTTATTATTCTTGTTAATACTAAGCTTTAATGTTCTAGAATTGTTATTATTTAAAATTAAATCGATCCTATTAAATTCTACTGGCAGAATATCTTTTACAATATCTGGCCATTCTATTAAAGACCAATTTTTAGAATCTAAATAATCTTCTATTCCAAAATTATAAGCTTCTTCAATGTCATTTATTCTATATAAATCAAAATGAAAAATTTTATCATTTTTTAGTTCGTATTCATTAACAATAGAAAAGGTAGGACTGCTAACTTCATCATAACTTCCTAATGCTTTAACTAAAGATTTTATTAATGTTGTTTTACCAGCACCCATATCTCCATAAAACAATATTGTCTTTGATGTGAGTTTACTAATTAATTTATTTGCAACATTGTCTACTTCATTTATCTTGTAATTAATTTCCAACTTAAATAAAATTTATATGCAATATTACTAATTATATTTGATAAAATCTACTAAAAAATGCATTTTATCGATGTTTTTTGCTTTTAAAAGGCTATTTAGGATTAAAAACTATAAAAGGAATAATCATTTCCTCTAAAGAAACGCCACCATGTTGATATGTGTTTCTAAAATAACTCACATAATGGTTGTAGTTATTTGGATAAGCAAAAAACAAATCGTTTTTTGCAAAAATATAAGAACTATTCATTGTAAGTGAAGGCAAATGAATATCCTTAGGATTTTTTGAAGCAAGCACATCTTTCTTTTCATAAGTTAAACTTCTACCTGTTTTATATCTTAAGTTTAAACTAGTATCTCTATCTCCAATAACTTTAGACGGATTTTTAACATTAATAGTTCCATGATCTGTGGTAAGTATGAGTTTAAACCCTAACTGTTGTGCTTGTTGAATCATTTCTAATAAAGGAGAGTTTTTAAACCAACTATGGGTTAACGATCTGTAGGCTTTATCGTTAGATGCTAATTCTTTCACAACTTCCATTTCTGTTTTAGCATGCGAAAGCATATCAACAAAATTATATACTATTACAGATAAATCATTCTTTTTTAAAGAATTAAAGTTTTCAACTAGTTTTTTGCCGGCTTTTAGATTTGTGATTTTATGATACTCACAAGTTAAGTTTGTTAGACTTAATCGTTTCATTTGTGCTTCTAAAAATTCTGCTTCAAAAAGATTTTTACCTCCTTCGTCTGTATCGTTTTTCCAATATTCAGGAAATAACTTTTCCATATCGCTAGGCATTAAGCCAGAGAAAATGGCATTCCTTGCATATTGGGTTGCTGTAGGTAAGATGCTAAAAAACGCTTCTTCTTTTTCTTTTTTATAAAAATTATTGATTACAGGTTCAAAAACTTTCCATTGGTCATATCTTAAATTATCAATAACCACCAATAATGTAGGTTGCTCTTTATTTAATTCTGGAGCTATTTTTTCTTTAAAAAGGGTATGAGACATTACAGGAGATTCTGTATGTGGTTTAAACCAATCTTCATATTCTTTTTCTATAAATTTTCCGAACTGAGCATTTGCTTCATTTTTTTGGGATTCTAAAATTTCAAACATGCCAATATCTTCAATATCTTCAAGTTGTAATTCCCAATAAATAAGCTTTTGATATAAAGTTATCCATTCTTCATAAGAATTTACCATAGATAAATCCATAGATATTTTTCTAAACTCTTGTTGGTAGTTTGATGTTGTTTTTTCAGAAACTAATCTAGAATGGTCTAAATTCTTTTTTAAGCTTAAAAGTATTTGATTAGGGTTTACAGGCTTAATTAAGTAATCTGCTATTTTATTACCAATAGCTTCTTCCATGATATATTCTTCTTCACTCTTAGTGATCATAACAACAGGAAGGTTATTTTGCTTTTCTTTTATTTCATTTAAAGTTTCAAGACCAGTTAGTCCAGGCATATTTTCGTCTAAAAATACAATGTCAAAATTTTCATCATCTAATATATCAATTGCTTCAGAACCACTTTTGCAGGTAGTTACATTATAACTCTTTTTTTCAAGAAATAAAATATGTGGCTTTAATAAATCTATCTCATCATCAACCCAAAGTATTTTTATTGTATTCATTTAAATGTAATTTAAATTTTTATAGTAATTAGAATTAATTTTAAGTCTTTTATTAGACTTCATATAATTATATTTGTGTCTATTAAACTATATAATTTTTAAAGTTTGAACAAACTTAAAATATTAAACGATCCAATTTACGGTTTTATTACCATTCCAAATTCTCTTATTTTTGATTTAATTCAGCATAAGTATTTTCAAAGGCTAAGGCGGATAACACAAATGGGGATGTCTTATATGGTGTATCCAGGAGCACATCATACACGTTTTCATCATGCCATTGGTTGTGTGCACTTAATGCAACAAGCTATCAATGTACTTCGTTTTAAAGGAGTTGCAATCTCTAAAGACGAAGAAGATGCATTATATATTGCTATTTTATTGCATGATATTGGTCATGGTCCGTTCTCTCATGCTATGGAACATAGTATAGTTAATAATGTGTCTCACGAGCAAATTTCATTGCTTTTTATGGAGGAATTAAATGAAGAATTTAACGGAAGTTTAACGCTTGCCATCCAAATCTTCAAAGGAGAATACCATAGAAACTTTATGTGTCAGCTTATTTCAGGACAGTTTGATATGGATAGAGCCGATTATTTAAAGCGAGATAGTTTTTATACAGGTGTTGCTGAGGGTAATATAAATAGTGAACGATTAATTACCATGCTTAATGTTGTTAACGATGAATTGGTAGTTGAGGAAAAAGGCATTTATAGTGTTGAGAAGTTTATAATTGCACGCCGTTTAATGTACTGGCAAGTATATTTACATAAAACAGGATTGGTTGCAGAGCAATTGCTAATTAGAGTTTTAAAACGTGCAAAACAATTAACAATAAAAGGAGAAGTGCTTAACGCTAGCAAACCGCTTCAGTATTTTTTAAATAATGAAATTTCAATTGATGATTTTAATAAAGATACACTTAGTATTTTTTCTCAATTAGATGATTATGATGTTATTTCAGCTATGAAAGAATGGCAATATCATAATGATTTTGTGCTGAGTAATTTATGTGAAATGATTATTAATAGAGTTTTGTTAAAAATAAAGCTTAAGAATAAGCCAATTAAAAAGCAAAGTCTAGAAAAACACATTGAAGAATTGATTTTAGAACATAAAATCAACAAAAAAGAAGCAGAATATTTTGTGTTTACTGGCAGCATTTCTAATCAAGCTTATCAATTAAAGCACCAGAGCATTAATATATTACATAAGTCTGGTAAGATTCAAGATATAGTAAAAGCCTCAGATCAACTAAATCTTAAAGCTTTATCAAAACCAGTAACTAAATATTATATATGTTACCCCAAAGTTAAACTTTAGTACATTTTTCCTATTTTTGCGGTAATCAAACAAAAAACAATTAAAATTTTAGTGTGAAGTTTACAGCACAACAAATAGCAGGGATTTTAGAAGGAGAAGTTGTTGGAGATCCTGATATAGAAGTATCAAAGCTTTCCAAGATAGAAGAAGGTTTTAATGGTGCTTTAACATTTTTAGCGAATCCAAAATATACGCCACATATATATACTACAGAAGCTTCAATAACTATTGTAAATAAAACATTTGAGCCAGATAGCAATATTAAAACAACACTCATTAAGGTTGATGATGCTTATTTAGCCTTTTCAAAAATATTAGAATATTATAATTCTGTTAAGTTTAATAAATTAGGTATTGAACAACCATCATTTATTTCGGAATCATCTAAATATGGTGATAATTTTTATGCAGGAGCATTTTCATACATTGGAGATAATGTGATTTTAGGAGATAATGTAAAAATATTTCCAAATGTATATTTGGGAGATAATGTAGAGATTGGTAATGATTCTATTGTCTTTTCTGGTGCTAAAATTTATTCTGAAACTATTATAGGTAAAAATTGTGTTATACATTCTGGAGCTATAATTGGTGCCGATGGATTTGGTTTTGCTCCTAATGAAAAAGGTGGATATAATAAAATACCACAAACAGGAAATGTAATTATTGAAGATTTTGTTGATATTGGTGCTGTTACTACAATAGATAGAGCTACATTAGGCTCAACTATTATACGAGAAGGAGTCAAGTTAGATAATCAAATTCAAATAGGACATAATGTTGAAATTGGTAAAAACACAGTAATAGCTGCACAAACAGGTATTGCAGGATCTACTAAAGTTGGTGACCATTGTCAAATAGGTGGACAAGTTGGGATTGCAGGACATATTACTGTTGGTAATAATGTTAGAATTCAAGCTCAATCTGGTATTGGTAGAAATATTAAAGATAATGAAATGATTCAAGGCTCTCCAGCTATTACATTAAGTGACTATAATAAGTCGTATGTACATTTTAAAAATTTGCCTAAAATTGTAAAAAATATTAATGATTTAGAAAAAAAAGTGAATGGGAATAGTTAATACAGAAATCAAACAAAAAACCATCCAAAAAGAAATATCCTTAACAGGAGTTGGTTTACATACTGGTAAAAACGTAACCTTAACATTTAAACCTGCAATTGTAAATTCAGGTTTTACTTTTCAACGTGTAGATTTAGAAGGAACACCTACAATAAAAGCTGATGCTAATTATGTGACTAATACACAAAGAGGAACGTGTTTAGAAAAAAATGGTGTAACCATTCAAACATCAGAGCATGTACTTGCTGCTTTGGTAGGTTTAGATATAGATAATGCTATAATTCAATTAGATGCTTCTGAACCTCCAATTATGGACGGTTCTTCGAAGTTTTTTGTTGAAGCTATAGAAAAAGCCGGTATTACGGAACTTGATGCTTTTAGAGAAGAATATGTTGTTACAGATATTGTTTCCTATACAGATGAAGAAACAGGTAGTGAAATTTTATTGATGCCTTCTAAGGAATACCAAATTACCACTATGGTAGATTTCGGAACCAAGGTTTTAGGAACACAGAATGCTACTTTAAATCAGATTTCAGATTTTAAAAAGGATATTTCAGATTCGCGTACATTTAGTTTTTTACATGAAATAGAAATGCTTTTAGAGCATGGTCTTATAAAAGGTGGCGATTTAAATAATGCTATTGTTTATGTTGATAAAGCATTATCGCCTGAAACAATGGAAAAGTTAAGAGTTGCCTTTAAAAAAGATAGCATTGCAGTTAAGCCAAATGGCATTTTAGATAACTTAACATTGCATCATCCTAATGAAGCTGCAAGACATAAATTGTTAGATGTATTAGGAGATCTTGCTTTAATTGGAACAAGAATAAGAGGTAAAGTTATAGCAAATAAGCCAGGGCATTTTGTAAACACACAGTTTGCTAAAAAAATGTCTAAGCTTATAAAAAACGAAAGACGCAATAATGTGCCTTCAATTGATTTGAATCAAACACCTTTAATGGATGTTACTCAAATTATGGCTATGTTACCGCATAGACAGCCATTTTTGTTAATAGATAAAGTATTTGAACTTTCTGATAGTCATGTAATTGCTCAGAAAAATGTTACCATGAACGAAGAGTTCTTTAAAGGTCATTTTCCTGGAGCACCAGTAATGCCTGGAGTTTTAATTGTAGAAGCTATGGCGCAAACTGGAGGTGTATTGGTTTTAAATACGGTTCCTGACCCTGAAAATTATTTAACGTTCTTTATGAAAATGGATAATGTTAAGTTTAAACAAAAAGTAGTTCCAGGAGATACGTTAATATTTAAATGTTCGTTAATTACACCAATACGTCGAGGTATTTGCCACATGCAAGGCTATGCTTATGCAAACGGTAAGCTTTGTGCAGAAGCTGAATTAATGGCGCAAATTTCAAAAGTAAAATAATATATATGAATCAACCATTAGCATATGTGCATCCAGGTGCAAAAATCGCAAAAAATGTGGTTATTGAGCCTTTTACAACTATTCATAATAATGTAATAATTGGAGAAGGAACTTGGATAGGAAGTAATGTCACTATTATGGAAGGTGCGCGTATTGGTAAAAATTGTAATATTTTCCCAGGATCAGTCATTTCAGCTGTACCGCAAGATTTGAAATACAATGATGAAGATACTACAGTAGAAATAGGTGATAACGTAACTATAAGAGAATGCGTTACAATTAATAGAGGTACCGCCGATAGAATGAAGACAGTTATTGGTGATAATTGTTTAATTATGGCATATTGCCATGTTGCTCATGATTGTATTGTAGGTAAGAATTGTATTTTTTCAAATAACAGTACACTTGCAGGACATATAACCATTGGAGATTATGTTGTTTTAGCTGGAATGACGGCTGTTCATCAATTTGTTTCAGTCGGAAATCATGCATTCGTTACTGGTGGATCTTTAGTTAGAAAAGATGTGCCTCCTTATGTAAAAGCAGCAAGAGAACCATTGTCTTATGTAGGAATAAATTCCGTAGGTTTAAGAAGGCGTGGTTATACAACAGAAAAAATTAGAGAAATTCAAAATATTTACAGAATTCTCTATCAAAAAAATTATAATAATACACAAGCTTCAGAAATTATCGAGGCAGAAATGGAAGCAACTCCAGAACGCGATGAAGTACTTCAATTTATTAAGAATTCGCATCGTGGTATTATGAAAGGATATTTTAAATCAAACTAAATTTATGGCAACTACAAGTGATATTAGAAATGGCTTATGCATTAAGTATAACAACGATATTTATAAAATAATAGAGTTTTTACATGTAAAACCTGGAAAAGGACCTGCGTTTGTAAGAACAAAAATGAAAAGTGTTACTAGCGGAAAAGTATTAGATAATACATTTTCTGCAGGACATAAATTAGAAGATGTACGTGTAGAAACACATAAGTTTCAATTTTTATATAATGATGGTGAATATTATCATTTTATGAATACAGAAGATTATTCTCAAATTCAATTAATGGAATCTGCTTTAGATAATCCAGGATTAATGAAAGAAGGAGAGGTAGTTACTGTTTTAATTAATACTGAAGACAGTATGCCGTTATCGGTAGATTTACCAGCTAGTGTAATTTTAGAAGTTACTGCTACAGAACCTGGGGTTAAAGGAAATACAGCTACAAATGCTACAAAACCTGCTACTGTTGAAACAGGAGCAACAGTAAATGTGCCTTTGTTTATTAATGAAGGTGATAAAATTAAAGTTGAAACAGATAAGGGAACGTATAAAGAACGCGTTAAAGAATAGTTTTTTTTGAAATTTCCAAACCCACATACCTTAAAACAAATTGCTCAATTAATTGATTGTAATTTTGTTGGAGAAGAAGCATTTCAAGTATTAGGAATCAATGAAATTCATGTTGTTGAATCAGGCGATATTGTATTTGTAGATCACCCTAAATACTATGATAAGGCTTTAAATTCTGCTGCTACTATTATTTTAATTAATAAAGAAGTTGAATGTCCAAAGGGAAAAGCATTATTAATTAGCGACGACCCTTTTAGAGATTTTAATAAGCTTACAAATTATTTTAAGCCTTTTGAATCTTCTACTAAGCAGATATCAAGTTCTGCTATTATAGGAAAAGACACAGTGATTCAACCAAATTGTTTTATTGGTCATAATGTTGTTATTGGCGATAATTGTTTAATTCATTCTAATGTTAGCATTTATGATGATACAATTATTGGCAACAATGTCACCATTCATGCAGGAACTGTTTTAGGAGCAAATGCTTTTTATTACAAAAAAAGACCTGAAGGGTATGATAGGTTAAAATCTGGTGGGCGCGTAGTGATACAAGATCATGTGGATATTGGCGCAGCCTGTACTATTGATAGAGGTGTTACTGCTGATACCTTAATTGGTGAAGGCTCAAAGCTAGATAATCAAATACAAATAGGGCATGATACTATTATTGGTAAAAAATGTCTTATCGCTTCTCAAACAGGTATAGCTGGCTGTGTTGTTGTTGAAGATAATGTTACTATTTGGGGACAAGTAGGGGTTAAAAGTGGCATTACAATAGCTAAAGGCACCGAGCTTTATGCGCAATCTGGTTTAGGGCATTCGACAATAGAAAATAAAGCGTATTTTGGTTCGCCTGCTTCTGAAGCTAGAGAAAAATTTAAAGAAATGGCTTATGTTAGAAAAATTCCTGAAATATTAGAGAAGTTAAATAATCAAGATAATAAAGAGTAAAAAATAAATGTTGGTTTTTGCTTTAAAATTTTAATTCAAAAAATTACATTTGCTTTTTATAAAAAATTAATAAAGAAAAATAATCTCCTATGAGTGTTTTAGTAAATAAGGATTCAAAAATAATAGTTCAAGGTTTTACAGGTAGTGAAGGAACATTTCACGCCAGCCAAATGATAGAATACGGTACAAATGTCGTTGGTGGTGTAACACCAGGAAAAGGAGGTCAATCACATTTAGAAAGACCTGTTTTTAATACGGTTGCAGATGCTGTTAAAGAAGTTGGAGCAGATACTACTATCATTTTTGTACCACCAGCTTTTGCTGCTGATGCTATTATGGAAGCTGCTGATGCTGGTATTAAAGTTATTATTACTATCACAGAAGGTATTCCAGTTGCAGATATGATTACTGCTTCTAGTTATATAAAAAATAAAGATTGTCGTTTAATCGGCCCTAACTGTCCAGGTGTTATTACGCCAGGAGAAGCTAAAGTTGGTATTATGCCAGGTTTTGTTTTCAAAAAAGGAAAAGTTGGTATTGTTTCTAAATCAGGAACATTAACTTATGAAGCTGCAGATCAAGTTGTAAAACAAGGTTTAGGAATTACTACAGCAATTGGTATTGGAGGAGATCCAATTATTGGAACTACTACAAAAGAAGCTGTTGAGTTATTAATAAATGATCCAGAAACTGAAGCTGTTGTAATGATTGGTGAAATTGGTGGTCAATTAGAAGCTGATGCTGCAAATTGGTATAAATCTAGTGGAAGTACAAAACCAGTTGTTGGTTTTATTGCTGGGGAAACTGCTCCTGCAGGACGTACAATGGGTCACGCAGGTGCTATTGTTGGAGGAAGTGATGATACAGCACAAGCTAAAAAAGCAATAATGAGAGAGTGTGGAATACATGTTGTAGATTCTCCTGCTGAAATTGGAAAAAAGATTGCTGAAGTTTTAGGATAACAGCCATAATATATTTTAAGAACCTCACATGATTTGTGAGGTTTTTTTATTTGAAGCAATTTGGATTTATTATATTTGAATTGAAAATATTTAACCAACTACAAACGATTTTTGAAAATGTTTATTCTTTAAAATTCGTTGAATTAAAATAAATGGAATGAAATTATTAGAAGGAAAAACGGCAATTGTTACAGGAGCTAGTAGAGGTATAGGAAAAGGAATTGCTCAAGTATTTGCTAAACAAGGTGCTAATGTAGCTTTTACCTATAGTTCATCTGTTGATGCAGCGAATGAATTAGAAAAAGAATTAAATGCTTTAGGTGTTAAAGCAAAAGGATATAAAAGTAATGCAGCTAGTTTTTCAGAAGCTCAAGCTTTAGCAGATGAAGTTGTTAAAGAGTTTGGAAGCATTGATGTTTTAGTTAACAACGCAGGTATTACTAAAGACAACTTATTAATGCGTATTAGCGAAGAAGATTTTGATACTGTTATTGAGGTAAATTTAAAGTCTGTTTTTAATATGACGAAGGCTGTACAACGTACGATGCTTAAACAGCGTAAAGGCTCTATTATTAATATGAGCTCTGTAGTTGGTGTTAAAGGAAATGCAGGACAAACTAATTATGCCGCATCAAAAGCTGGTATTATTGGGTTTTCAAAATCAGTAGCATTAGAGTTAGGGTCTCGTAATATTAGAAGTAACGTAGTTGCTCCTGGTTTTATCGAAACTGAAATGACAGCTAAACTTGACGAAGAGGTAGTTAAAGGATGGCGCGCAGGAATTCCTTTAAAGAGAGGCGGAACTCCAGATGATATTGCTAATGTGTGTGTGTTTTTAGCTAGTGATATGTCTGCTTACATTACAGGACAAACATTAAATGTTGATGGTGGAATGCTAACATAAGCCATGTCTTCAGAAACTATAATTTATATAATACTTGCTGGAATTATAGCGTTATTATTAGCGCTTTTTCAGTATTTTAAAAAAGAAAAAAGCATGTCTAAATTGAACATGCTTTTTTCTTTTTTAAGGTTTCTTACTATTTTTTCAGTTTTGTTATTACTTATTAATCCTAAGTTTAATCAAATTAAACTTTCGGTTGAAAAGCCTAATTTGGTTGTGGCTATTGATAATTCAAATTCAACATCTTTTCTAAAACAAGATGAAAAAGTAAGGTCTTTAATAGAAACCTTATCAAAAAATAAAGAAATAAATAATAAATTTAATTTAAACTTCTATACGTTTGGAGAATCGCTTCAAAGTTTAGATTCTTTAACGTTTTTAGAAAAACAAACTAATATTTATGAGGCATTTAATAGGTTTTCTGAAGTATACAGACATACAGTAGCACCAACGTTATTAATTACTGATGGTAATCAAACTTATGGTAATGATTATGAGTTTTCGTATTTAGATTACAAACAACCTATCTTTCCTATTATTCTGGGGGATACAGTTGTTCATACCGATTTAAAAATTGAACAACTTAACGTTAATAAGTATGCTTATCTAAAAAATAAATTTCCTGTAGAATCTATTGTAGTTTACAATGGTAATGCTCAAGTAGAATCAAATTTTATAGTTAAGCAAGGCAATACCACCGTGTATTCTGAAGTGGTAAGTTTCTCTAAAAACAATAATTCAAAGTTAGTTAGTTTTACTTTACCTGCATCGACTGTTGGAGTTAATAGTTATAAAGCAACACTTATTCCTATTAAAAACGAAAAAAATACAGTAAATAATTCTAAGAATTTTGCAGTTGAAGTCATCGATCAAAAGACTAAAATAGCTATTGTTCATGATTTTTTACATCCAGATTTAGGTGTATTTAAAAAGAGTATTGAAAGTAATGAACAACGGTCTGTAACTTTTTTAAGCCCAAATGAAATTGAAAGTCAAATAAATGATTTTCAATTAATTATGTTGTATCAGCCAAACAGAAAGTTTAAGGATTTGTTTAATGTTTTAAATAAAGAAAATAAAAACTTGTTTGTTATTGAAGGCTCTAAAACAGATCTTAATTTTTTAAATAGCATAAATACAAATTACCAACACGAAGTAACTCAGCAAACCGAAGTGTATCAAGCAGAGTTAAACAGTAATTATACACCATTTATAATTGATGATATTAATTTTGAATCATTTCCGCCACTTACATCAAATTATGGTTATGTAAATTTTTCAATACCGTTTGAATCTATATTGAATAAAAGTATTCGAGGAGTAGCGACAAACGAACCTTTATTAATGACTTTTGAAAAAAGTGGTAGGCGAGAAGCTGTATTGTTTGGAGAGAACATTTGGCAATGGCGTGCTCAAAATTTTATAAATTCAAAGTCCTTTAATCAATTTGATGATTTCATAGGAAAACTGATTCAGTATTTAGCTTCAAACAAAAGAAGGCATCGATTAAATTTAGAATATAATTCTTTTTATAATGGTAGCACAAATATTATTGTTAAAGCGCAGTATTTTGATAAAAATTATGAGATCGACACTAGAGAATCTCTATCAATTTTTATTACAGATGAAATATTGAAAACTACAAAAACGCTTCCTTTAATTTTAAATAATAACTATTATCAGGTAGATTTAAGTAGTTTGTCACCTTCTAAATATAATTTTACAGTCCGTACAGCTAATCAAAATATTTCTAAATCTGGTCAGTTTGAAATTTTAGAATATAATGTAGAACAACAATTTTTAAACGCTAATGTAACAAAGTTAGAACAATTAGCTACTAACAGTAAAGGAAATGCTTATTTTATTGATAAAACAGATGACTTAATTAACGATTTGTTAGCTGATAATAGGTATGTTTCTATTCAAAAAAGCAATAAAAATAGTCTACCTTTGATAGATTGGAAATATCTACTCGCAATTATAGCGATAAGCTTAGTATCAGAGTGGTTTTTAAGAAAATATAACGGATTAATTTAAAATGAAAAAAGAAAGTAAAACAGCTTTAATTACCGGTTCATCATCTGGTGTTGGTGCAGCTACTTGTATCGAATTCGCAAAAAGAGGATGGAATGTTGTTGTTAATTATTCTAAAAGCAAAAGTGATGCTCATAATGTTGCCGAAATTTGCAAAAGTTTCGGGGTATACGTTTTAGTGTGTCAAGCAAATGTAGCCGATGAAGATGATTGCAAAAGAATGATTGAAGAAACAATCAATTCTTTTAACCGTATAGATGCATTAGTAAATAATGCAGGAGCTACAAGGTTTTGTGGTTATAACAATCTAGACGGACTTAATAAACAGGATTTTCAAGATCTTTATGAAGTTAATGTCATTGGGGCTTATCAAATGGTAAAATTAGCCGCTAAGCATTTAAAAAAGACTAACGGAGCAATTGTTAATACAACTTCTATTAGTGCTGTATCTGGTGTAGGTAGCTCTATTGCTTATGCTGCTTCTAAAGGCGCTTTGTCTACTATGACGCTTTCACTTGCCCATGCACTATCTCCAGAAGTTAGAGTAAATGGTGTTTGTCCTGGTTTTATTCAAACTAGATGGACAAAAGGTTTTTTGGGTGAAAGATATGAGTCTGTTAAAGAAAACGTAGAGAAAACAACATTAACTAATAGTACATCATTGCCTGAAGATATTGCTAAAGGGATTATTTATTTGGCAGCAGATGCAAGAACAACTTCAGGACAAATATTAACTATTGATGGAGGTCAATTAGTATATCAAGGAAAAATTTAATCTTTATATAACTATATAATTAAAGACATCATATAAAAACAAATCAATTAATTTAAACTAAAATAAGTAATGGAAAAATTACCAAAAATTGCATTTCCTATAATAATAGCAGTAGTTATTTTTGTAGTATTATTATCAAAATCAGCTGTAACCATAGATTCAGGAGAAGCAGGCGTACTGTTTAAAACTTTTGGAGATGGTGTTGTTACTGATGAACCACCAATGGGAGAAGGGTTTCATATTGTTGCGCCTTGGAATAAGGTATATGTTTACGAAGTAAGACAACAAGAGCTTTTTGAAAAAATGAAGGTATTGTCGTCTAACGGATTAGAAATTCAAATAGATGCTTCGGCATGGTATGAGCCTGTATATAATGATTTAGGTAATTTACATCAATCTCTTGGTCAAGGTTATTTGCAACGTGTTATTCAACCAGCTATTCGTAGTGCAGCAAGAAGTGTTATTGGACGGTATACTCCAGACGATTTGTATTCGACTAAACGTGACGCTATTCAAGTAGAGATTTTTGAAGAAACTAAGAAAATACTTGATAAACAATATGTTCAATTGAATGAGGTGTTAGTAAGAGATGTAACTTTACCTCCAACAATTAAAGATGCTATTGAGCGTAAATTAAAACAAGAACAAGAGTCTTTAGAATATGAGTTTAGATTAGTAACAGCTGAAAAAGAAGCCGAAAAAGTAATTATAGAAGCTAAAGGTAAAGCTGATGCAAATAGAATTTTAAGTGCTTCTTTAACAGATAAAATTCTTCAGGATAAAGGAATTGAAGCCACTGTTAAATTATCAGAATCACCAAATAGTAAAGTTATTGTTATTGGATCTGGTGATAGTGGTATGCCTATTATTTTAGGTAATCAATAAAGTGAAGAACATAAATATATCAATATTTTAATGTTTCTTTTGAATTTTGAATAAACAAAACATAGTAAAACTATAGAATTTATAAATGTTTGTAATTTTGAATTCATTATTTGGAATTATACATATAAAATTTGCATATTTGTAGAAACAAAAAAGAACATGACTTTTATTCAAATACATCATCATTTTCATATTTGCTCTCAAGCGAAGTGAAAATGTATTGAATAAAATCAACATATTTTAAACCCGTTTGAGACAATCAAGCGGGTTTTTTAATTTTAAGTCCAACTAGATTGTTTCAAACTCATAAAAACAAGATAATGAGTAAATTAAGAATTGCAGTACAGAAATCAGGTCGTCTAAATGATGACTCAATGAGAATCTTAAAAGATATCGGAATTTCTATCGATAACGGAAAAGATCAATTAAAAGCTTCAGCTAGAAATTTTCCTGTAGAAGTTTTTTATTTAAGAAATGGTGATATTCCACAATACCTAAAAGATGGCGTTGTAGATGCAGCTATTATTGGTGAGAATGTTTTAATTGAAAAAGGAGAAGGTATTAACGTTGTAGAAAAATTAGGTTTTTCAACCTGTAGAGTTTGTATAGCGGTACCAAAATCTGCCGAGTATTCTAGTATTCAAGATTTAGAAGGGAAGCGTATTGCAACCTCGTATCCAAATACTGTACAAAGTTTTCTAGATAAAAATGGCGTAAATGCGAACCTTCATATTATTAATGGTTCTGTTGAAATTGCTCCAAATATTGGGTTGGCAGATGCTATTGTAGATATTGTTTCTAGCGGAAGTACTTTATTTAAAAACAACTTAAAAGAAGTAGATACTATTTTAAAATCGGAAGCTGTTTTAGCAGTATCTCCTGTTTTAAGTGATGAAAAACAAGCTATTTTAGATAAAATTCAATTTAGAATTCAATCGGTTTTAAAAGGCAGACAATCAAAATATATTTTATTAAATGCACCTAATGATAAAATAGACGACATTATAAATGTGCTTCCAGGAATGAAAAGCCCAACGGTTTTACCATTAGCACAAGAAGGATGGAGTTCGGTACATTCGGTAATTAGTAAAAACGAATTTTGGGATGTTATTGATGCGTTAAAAGAAAATGGCGCTCAAGGTATTTTAGTGTGTCCTATTGAAAAAATGGTGCTTTAGCATACTGAACTTGTTTCAGTATCTTTTAAATAGATAATAAGATGCAAATAATAAACAATCCAGAAAGAAGTGAGTGGCTATCTATTTTAGAACGCCCAACACAAACTGTGAATGATATTGAAGCTATAGTAACCGAAGTTTTTAACGATGTTAAAACCAATGGAGATGATGCTATAAAAAGATATACATCTAAATTTGATGGTGTTGCATTAGAATCTAATGTAGTGACTCAAGAGGAGTTGGCTAATTCAAAAAAATTAGTATCATCAGAGCTTCAAAATGCCATAAAAGCAGCAAAAGATAATATTGAAGCGTTTCATGCCATACAAAAAACAGCACGAGTTGAAATAGAAACAACAAATGGAGTGAATTGTTGGCAAGAAAAGCGTCCTATTCAAAAAGTAGGATTATATATTCCAGGAGGCACAGCGCCTTTGTTTTCAACCGTATTAATGTTAGCAATTCCTGCTAATATAGCCGGTTGTAAAGATATTGTATTGTGTACGCCTCCAAATAAAGAAGGTAAAATAGCTGCCGAAATCATGTATGCTGCCAATTTATGCGGTGTTACAAAAATTATAAAAGTAGGAGGGATTCAAGCGATTGCAGGTTTAACGTTTGGAACAGAAACAATTCCGCAAGTTTATAAAATTTTCGGCCCGGGAAACCAATTCGTAACCGTAGCTAAGCAACTATCAACAAAACACGGTGTTGCTATCGATATGCCAGCAGGACCAAGTGAATTGTTAGTGGTTGCAGATGAAACAGCTAATGCAGGTTTTATAGCATCAGATTTATTAAGTCAAGCAGAACACGGAACCGATAGTCAGGTGATTTTGGTATCTACCTCAAAAGAGATATTGAATTCAGTTTCTAGCGAAATTGAAATACAATTAAATGTGCTTCCGCGTAAAGCCATTGCAGAACAAGCCATAGCGAATTCAAAATTAATTTACGTAGAAAACGATGGATTAGCTTTAGATATGATTAATGAATACGGTCCAGAGCATTTTATAATTTGCACGAAAAATGAAGATTTTTATGTAGATGGCATTCTTAATGCAGGCTCAGTGTTTATAGGTGATTATACGCCAGAAAGCGCAGGCGATTATGCCTCGGGAACGAATCACACCTTACCAACAAATGGCTTTACAAAAGCATATTCAGGAGTGAATTTAGATAGTTTTTTAAAGAATATGACGTTTCAAAAAATATCTAAAGAAGGCCTTTTAAATATTGGAGAAACCATTGAGTTAATGGCAGAGGCTGAAGGTTTACAAGCGCATAAAAACGCTGTTTCTATCCGATTAAAAGCATTGAAATCATGAATATCCAAGATTTAATAAGGCCAACTATAAAAGCTTTAAAGCCGTATTCGTCTGCAAGAGATGAATTTCAAGGAGTTACAGACGATATGGTGTTTTTAGATGCGAATGAAAATCCGTTTGAAAATGGCGTGAATCGTTATCCAGATCCTCAACAAGGAAAATTGAAAGCGGTTTTATCAGAAATAAAAGGTATATCAGCAAAAAATATCCTTTTAGGAAATGGTAGCGATGAAGTTTTAGATTTAGTATTTAGAGCGTTTTGCGAACCTAATGTTGATAATATCATCACTTTGCCGCCAACATACGGTATGTATAGTGTTTTAGCTAATATTAACGCTATTGGGATACAAGAAGTGTTGCTGTCAGAAGATTTTCAGCCACAAGTAGATAAAATTCTAAATACAGCAAACCCACAAAGTAAAATTTTGTTTTTATGTTCGCCAAACAATCCAACAGGAAATAGTTTTAACACTTCTGAAATGGAGGCGTTATTAAATAAATTTCAAGGTATTGTGGTGATTGATGAGGCATATATCGATTTTTCAAAAGAAGAAAGTTGGATACATAGACTGGAAGAATTTCCAAATTTAATTGTGACGCAAACGCTATCAAAAGCTTATGGTATGGCAGGAATTCGTTTAGGTATTTGTTACGCTTCCGCGGAAATTATAGCTGTTTTAAACACAATTAAACCACCGTATAATGTTAATGAATTAACTCAAATAAAAGCGGTTGAGAAATTAAATATCAAAGATTTAACAAAAAATCAAATTGAAACTATTTTAAAAGAGCGAGACGTATTGATTTCAGAATTGAATACTGTTGATTTTGTTTCAAAAATATATCCATCAGATGCCAATTTTGTACTTGCTAAAGTTGATGATGCTACAAAACGCTACAATCAATTAATTGAAAAAGGGATTGTAATAAGAAATAGAACCACGCAACCTGGGTGTGAAAACACTTTAAGGTTTACGGTTGGGACAACTGATGAGAATAAGAAATTAATTGAGACCCTTCAATTAATTTCGAAATCCTGAACTTGTTTCAGGAACTTATGAAACAATGACTAATTTTTATTGTTACATATTATCAAATAAGAATAGAACAGTATTATATATTGGATATACTGATAATTTGAAAAGAAGGTTATTAGAACATAAAAAAGGAAACGGAGCATTATTTACTAAAAAATATAATGTAACAGATTTAGTATATTTTGAAACTTTCAATGAAATAAAAAAAGCCAAATCTCGTGAAAGACAATTAAAGAATTGGCATAAAGAATGGAAATGGAATCTGCTAAAAGAAGCCAATCCAAAATTAGAAACATTAGACATTAATAAGACCCTGAAATGAATTCAGGGTTGCTTAATAAATTAAGCATGAAAAAAGTATTATTCATAGACAGAGATGGCACATTAGTATTAGAGCCACCAGTAGATTATCAACTAGATAGTTTAGAAAAACTAGAATTCTATCCAAAAGTATTTCAATACATGGCAAAAATTGCAAGTGAGTTGGATTACGAATTGGTTATGGTAACAAATCAAGATGGATTAGGAACAGATTCTTTTCCAGAAGATACCTTTTGGCCAGCTCAAAATAAAGTCATTGATGCGTTTGCAAAAGAAGGTGTTGTGTTTTCAGAAGTGTGTATCGATAAAACCTTTCCTCATGAAAATGCAGAAACACGTAAACCTAGAACAGGTTTATTGACTAAGTACTTTTCTGAAGATTACGATTTAGCAAACTCTTTTGTATTAGGTGATAGAATAACCGATATGGAATTAGCAAAAAACTTAGGCGCAAAAGGTATTTATTTATCTGAAGATCCAGAATTAGGAGCCGATGAAATAGAAACATCTAAACAAAGTATTTTAGATTGTATTGCTTTAACTAGCACAGATTGGTCTAAAATATATGAGTTTTTAAAACTTGAAGATCGTGTAGAAGAAATCACTAGAAATACTAATGAGACCAAGATTTATATAAAACTAAACTTGGACGGATCTGGTAATAATAATATAGATACAGGTTTGTCTTTTTTCGATCATATGTTAGATCAAATTGGGCGTCATGGCGCTATGGATTTAACTGTTAAAGTTGATGGTGATTTAAACGTTGATGAACACCACACCATTGAAGATACTATGATTGCTTTGGGTGAATTATTTAATAAGGCACTCGGTAATAAATTAGGTATAGAGCGTTACGGATTCTGTTTACCAATGGATGATTGCTTAGCGCAAGTAGCTGTCGATTTTGGAGGTAGAAACTGGTTAGAATGGGATGCAGAGTTTAAGCGTGAAAAAATTGGTGATATGCCAACAGAAATGTTTTTTCACTTATTTAAATCGTTTACAGACGGCGCCAAATGTAATTTAAATGTTAAAGCAGAAGGCGTAAACGAACATCACAAAATAGAAGGTGTTTTTAAAGCCTTCGCAAAAGCTATGAAAATGGCAGTGAAAAGAGACTCAAACAAAATGTTTTTACCTAGTACAAAAGGAATGCTTTAAATAGCTTTTAGCTTAAAATATATAATGAAATTAGTTATAATAAATTACGGAGCAGGAAATATTAAAAGCATACAATTTGCTTTTAAACGATTAGGAGTTGATGCTATTTTGTCAAATGATCCTGATGAAATTATGGCTGCCGATAAAATTATTTTTCCAGGCGTGGGAGAAGCGAGTAGCGCCATGAAAATGTTACGAGAAAGTGGGTTAGATAAATTGATTCCAACTTTAAAACAACCCGTTTTAGGAATTTGTTTAGGCATGCAATTACTTTGTAAATCGACAGAGGAAGGAAACACCAAAGGGTTAGGCATTTTTCAAACAGGTGTTAAACGTTTTGCTGACAATGTAAAAGTACCGCAAATGGGCTGGAATGTTATAAAAGATCTAAAATCAGATTTATTTAAAGGCATAAAAGAAAATGAATATATGTATTTGATTCATAGTTATTACGCCGAACATTGTAAAGAAACCATAGCTGCAACAGATTACGATATTAATTATGCATCAGCTTTACAGCATAATAATTTTTATGGTGTTCAATTTCACCCAGAAAAGAGTAGTTTAGCAGGAGAACAAATTTTGAAGAATTTTTTAGATTTATAAAAATGAGAATAATACCAGCCATAGATATTATAGACGGAAAATGTGTTCGTTTAACCAAAGGAGATTACGAAACAAAAAAAGTTTATAACGAAAACCCGCTTGAAGTTGCAAAAATGTTTGAAGATTCAGGTATTGAATATTTGCATTTAGTCGATTTAGATGGTGCCAAAGCGCAGCACATTGTAAATTATAAAGTGTTGGAACAAATTACATCTAAAACGAATCTTAAAATAGATTTTGGTGGAGGTTTAAAAACAAATGAAGATTTGCATATCGCCTTTAATTCTGGAGCAAAACAAATAACAGGTGGTAGTATTGCTGTTAAAGATCCAGAAACCTTTGAAGGTTGGTTGTCTAAATATGGTGCTGAAAAAATTATTTTGGGTGCTGATAGTGACAATGGGAAAATAGCAATTAGTGGATGGATAGAACAGAGTAAAGAAGATGTTATTCCGTTTATAAAAGCATATCAAAAGAAAGGAATTAAATATGTTATTTGTACTGATATATCTAAAGATGGTATGTTACAAGGGCCGTCGGTAGAATTGTATAAACAAATTATATCAGAATGTTCTAATAGTAGCAATGCGCAATCTGTAAGCTTAATAGCTTCAGGAGGTATTTCACATATTGATGAATTACCAATTTTAAAAGAAATAGGTTGTGAAGGTGTTATTATTGGAAAAGCTATTTATGAAAATAGAATAAGTTTAAAACAACTAGAGAAATTTGTATAAATGTTAACAAAACGAATTATACCTTGTTTAGATATTAAAAACGGACGTACAGTAAAAGGCGTTAATTTTGTCGATTTACGTGATGCAGGAGATCCGGTAGAATTAGCAAAACAATATGCTGATTTTGGAGCAGATGAATTAGTGTTTCTTGATATTTCTGCCACTTTAGAAGGTAGAGGAACTACTTTAGAAATGGTTTTACATGTAGCAGAGCAAGTCAATATTCCATTTACTGTTGGTGGCGGTATTTCATCTGTAGAACATGTTGATGCATTGCTTCAATGTGGTGCAGATAAGGTTTCTATTAATTCTTCTGCAGTAAAAAGACCTGAATTGGTTAACGAATTATCTAATAAATTTGGGAGTCAATGTGTCGTAGTGGCTATTGATGCAAAACAAGTTGATGGTACTTGGAAAGTGCATTTAGCAGGCGGCAGTATTCCAACAGATATTGATTTATTTGAATGGGCTAAGGAAGTTGAAGAACGTGGAGCAGGTGAAATATTATTCACTTCTATGAATCATGATGGTACTAAAAACGGATTTGCAAATGAAGCTTTAGCTAAATTATCAGAGGAATTAAATATTCCAATAATAGCATCTGGAGGTGCAGGAAATGTGCAGCATTTTATAGATACTTTTAAAGAAGGAAAAGCAGACGCCGCATTAGCAGCAAGTGTATTTCACTTTGGTGAAATTCCTATTCCAGATTTGAAAAAAGAATTAAAAGAAAACAATATAGAAGTACGATTATAATTTTATTATGGAAATTAAATACGATTCAAACGGACTAGTACCAGCAATAATTCAAGACGCTACAACAAAAAATGTATTGATGTTGGGGTATATGAATGATGAAGCTTATAAAAAAACAATAGAAACGAAACAGGTTACTTTTTTTAGCAGAAGTAAACAACGTTTATGGACTAAAGGTGAAGAAAGCGGCAATTTTTTAAATCTAGTAGATATAAAGAATGATTGTGATAATGATTCTTTACTTATTCAAGTAAATCCTGTTGGCCCAACGTGTCATAAAGGAACAGACAATTGTTGGGGTGAAGAAAATAAATCTAATTATGGTTTCTTTTCAACCTTAGAAGATGTAATTACTGAACGTGTTGCAAATAAAGATACTCAAAAATCTTATGTAGCTAGTTTATTTGCAAAAGGCATTAATAAAGTAGCTCAGAAAGTAGGCGAGGAGGCTGTTGAAACCGTTATTGAGGCTATGGATAATAATGATGAGTTGTTTCTTTATGAGTCGGCAGATTTATTGTTTCACTATCTAATGTTGTTACAGGCCAAAGGGTTTACTTTAAAAGATATTGAAAAGGAATTAATAGGAAGGCATAAATAAATGCAATTTCAGTCTAAAAAATACTTTTATTTAATTACCATTCAGTATTTAGGCTATCGTTTTCATGGTTGGCAAAAGCAACCTGATGTAAAAACGATTCACTTGATGATTGATAGAACCTTAAATTTTATTTTAGAAGGCAAACGATTTAAAAGTTTGGGTTCTGGAAGAACTGATGCAATGGTTTCTGCTGAAAGTGCTGCATTCGAATTGTTTTTATTTGAACCTATTGAAGATGAAACTGCTTTTTTAGAGTTTTTTAATCATAATTTGCCACAAGATATTCGAGCGCTAGGTATTAAAGAAGTTGATGCTCAATTTAATATCATTCAGCATTCAAAAGTTAAAGAATATATTTATTTGTTTGCTTACGGTGAAAAATGCCACCCATTTTGTGCACCAATAATGACGACTATTTTAGATGATTTAGATATAGATATCATGAAAAAAGGAGCTAAACTTTTTGAAGGAGAGCATTATTTTAAATCCTATTGTTTTCGTCCTACTGATAATGGTATATATAATCGTGAAATTTTAAGTTGCGAATTGGTAGAAAACACCGTGTATACAGCTAATTATTTTCCTAAAAAAACATACTTATTAAAAGTGAGAGGTAAAGGGTTTATGCGTAATCAAATTCGGTTAATTATGGGGACTCTCATCGATTTAGGTAAAGGTAAATTGACTATAGAAATTATAGAAAACAGTTTGAAGCCAGATAGCGACATTAAAATGAATTATATTGCACCAGCTTCGGGTTTAATTCTTAATAGTATTGAATTTGAATAGTTAATGGTGTTTTGTAATTTAGACAACCAATTAACGACATAAGTTTTAATCTTTCAATTAAACAATCATGAGTCATACAGTGTCAAAAGACGTGTTTTCGTTCTTCAAGAAATTAGAAAAAAATAACAATCGCGATTGGTTTAACGAAAACAAACCGGAATTTAAAGCTATTGAAAAAGACGTTAAGGCATTTTATAATACAATTTATGAAACCTTAAATACACATGATTCTATTGATAAATTAAAAATATTTAGAATCTATAGAGATGTGCGTTTTTCAAAAAACAAATTACCTTACAAAACACACTTTGGAGGTTCGTTTCATAGAACGAAGCCGCATTTAAGAGGTGGTTATTATTTACACCTTCAACCTAATAATGAAAGTTTTATTGCAACTGGTTTTTGGGAACCTGCTCCAGCCGATTTAATGCGTATTCGTAAAGAATTTGAAATGGACGACTCTGAAATTAGAGAGATATTGTCTAATGATGAATTTAGTAGTATTTGGGGGAATACATTTGTTGGTGATGAAGTAAAAACAGCTCCTCGCGGATTTGACAAAGCGCATAAAGCCATCGATTTAATTAAAAAGAAACAGTATATATTTACTAAGAAATACACCGATAAAAAAGTGCTAGATCCTAATTTTATAAATGAAATAAGTGATGCATTTAAAGCCATTCGCCCATATTTTGATTACATGAGCGATGTACTTACTACCGATTTAAATGGTGAGTCGTTAATTTAGTTTTTGTCATTTCGAAAGCATGCGATAAATCGCATATTTTTGCTACGTTTATTTTAAACAGCTTCTAGCAACTCAGGTTTTTCAAAAAGTTGAATATTACTCAATAAACGTTCTTTTACAATATTCATCATACGCTTGTTTAATGCTGATGAATTTTGAATATAAATTAAATATTCTTCAACAGTAAATTGCCCGATAATCATACCTTTTAAAGAGTTTCTAAATTTTATGTCTTTCTGAATAGTATTTTCAATATAGTCTATCCGTTTTTCAAGTGTTAAACCGTAAAAAACAGATTTATGTTTAACAATGTAATTTTTAAAAACTTCAATAAGCAAATCATTTTGAAGTTTAATAACAGGGCGTAATACTAAATTCTGGAAACGCTCATCACTACTCATATTATCATTAATTGTTGCAGAGGCAATGGTAGGACGAATACTTTTTAAATTGAAGTGTCTTTCATTCATTATTTAGAGTTTTAATAAAAATATAAATTATTAAACCTGAAAATATTTTTAAGAACTATAATTGTCAACGAGGTTATTAACAATGAATGGTGTTTTGTGTTTTTTTTGCGTTTTTACTAAATAATTAGTAGTTTTTTATTAAAATGGCTGTTTTGTAGCTCTTTTTAAGTTGATTTTTGACCTTAAAACTAATTAAAGGCTAATTAATTTTATAAAAAATAAAATTAAAATGAAAAAAACATCATACAAGTTTTTTATAGGCCTTATATTATCAGTATTTATTATTTCTATTGTCTTTTTTAATGTAATTCCAAAAAGATTAAGTGAATCTGTACAAATTGAAGATAGCGAACATGATCCAGATGAACATCCAAAGGGTTGTATTTCAATAGAGGAAGCAATGTTAAATAAAAGTCATGCAAAAATGGCTAACACAAAAGGCAACTTAGGGTATAATGCATCTACATTTTCAAGTTATGCTGATGGTACTATTAATGGTAGTTGGTCTGATGTTAAGTTTCTAACAAATAATAGTAGTATCTATACTAGTTATGGTTATCGAGTAGATGGGTCCTTGTATGATAAAGGTAATGATGTACTTTATATTATTTCCTTTGCAGGACATTTATATCGAGTAGATAGAGATGAAGCAAACCCTTCAAATACGCAGTGGACATTATTAGATAATAAAAATAATTACAATGATAATGCTGATGATATGTATTTATACGGTATAAATTTACCAGATGGTAAATTTCGAATGATACGCTCAAGAGATAATGCTTTGATGGAATATAGTGATGATGAAGGAAGAAGTTGGAAGAATTCAAATGTTAGATATCACTGGTCTTGTCAAGATGTGGGAGTTGCACAAACTTCTTCTGGAGTTGATAGAATTGCTACATTTGCATCAATAAACACGACTACTAGAAAGCCATATTTTTCTACTGATGGAATCACATATACAGCTTCAACATTATCATTTTTAAGAAGTCAATATACAGGTCATATTATAAAGCCTTTGAAATCTGAAAATGTCTATCTATTTATACATAATACTTCTACAAAAAAAATATCTATTTACAAACTTGGGCCTAATGATTTAGACTATCAATTGGTTCAGTCACCAGAATTCGTTTTTGCTAACTTTGGAAACGTAATGGGTACTGTAATTGACGGTGTTACACATTTTACAATAGCAGGAAACAAGTCTGTTTATTATTCTTCAGATTCAGGTGAAAACTGGTTGACAAAAACTACTAATAGTGGGAACAATGCAATTAGAACCATGCATCCTACGCAACCAAACATTTTATTTTCAGGAGATACAGATGTTAGAATGTCAAGAAATTTTGGAGTAACACACGAGGGCTTTTCAAATAGACAAGGATGGGATGTTCAGCACCAAAGAATGTATGAAAAAATGGATGGTAGTATATTTCAGCTCGTAGGGAATGATTTTGGTGCTTTTATATCATACACGCCAGATGATAAATTCAGTTATATTCAAATAAATAATACTGCAACAACTCAAATGTGTTATGATGCTGATTACAGTGAAAATTACAATATGGCTTTTACAGCGACACAAGATAGAGGGGCAAGAAACTTCCCTCTTAACTCTACTAGTACTGGTACTGGAGAGATAAGATCTACTGATGCATTTCGTGCTACTGTAGCTAATGATGGAGCATCTATATGGACGTGGTTATATTTTGGAACTTTGTATCATAGAGATTTTGCATTGCCAAATGCAACCACAACTAATTTAAATTTTACAGGGAGTTGGTGGGCTGCGCCTATGATTGCTTCTAGAACTAAAAATGAAGATGCTGTTTATGTTGCAGCAGGTTCAAAACTAAAAAAATTCACTTATAATTCTGTAAATAAAAGCATAATACAAACGGAACATTATTATAATTTTGGTGCTGAAACAAATAGTGAAATTACAGGATTTGAAATCTCTCCGGTAAATCCAAATATTTGGTACGTGTCCGTAAAGAATCGCAATTTTTTATATTCTGTAGATGGGGGGCAAACTTTTGAATTTACAACAGCTAATAGATCTTATTTTCCTGGAGCAAATACTACAAATTGGGGGAATTGGACAAAAAACCAGCATGTAATTAAAGCATCTGCTTTAGATGAAAAAACGGTTTATTTTGCTGGTGTTGGTAATCGATTTTCTATAAGTAAAGATGGAGGAAAAACATTTGCTAATCATATTAATGGCTTAAATGTTTTTCAAATTAGAGAATTTGTGCTTTCTCCTGATGAAAAATTCATATATGCTGCTGCTGGTCATGCTGGTGCTTGGGTGTATTCGGTTGAAAAAGATAAGTGGTTTTCTATGGTTGATGCCTCGGTACCAACTGTAGACTTTACTGATGTTGATTATTTGCCTAAAACTAATACTGTTGTTTTTGCAACTTATGGGTCTGGTATTTTAAAATTTAAAATTGATAGAGTAGAAGAAATATTAGCACCAACAAACCTCAATGCGGGTAATATTGATAATAATGGGAGTCTCCAAATAACCTGGAATGATATATCTGATAATGAAACAGGTTTTGTAATAGAGCGCTCAGATAATGGTGAGTTTGTTGAAATTGCTACAACTTCTGCTAATACCACCTCTTTTTTAGATGCTAATTTGCCTTCCAATAAATTTGTTCGATATAGAGTTAAGGCTATAAATGAAACATTAGAATCCTTTTACTCAAATTATGCTATTTTAAAAACAGACAATACAGAACCATCTTTACCCAATAATCCTAAAATAATTCAAGGTGGTAGATTAATAAATTCACAAATTGAATTAAGATGGTTAGATTTATCAAGTAATGAATCTGGGTTTAGAATAGAACAGTTGATAGACGGTAATTATGTAAAAATAGGAGAAGTTGGGGCAAACGGAACTATTTATAGGTTTGATAATTCCGATTTAGTTTCATGGCATCGTTTTAGAGTAACAGCTTTTAATAATGTTGGGAGTAATGCTTCTGAAATTTTTATAATTAGTGGTACTGGTGATGATTCATTAGATGTTGAAGATGAAATTTTAGACAATACAGAATTAACTGTTTACCCAAATCCATTTAAAAACAGTATTAAATTTAAAATGAATGATAAATTAAATAATTATTCAGATTGGTTGCTTTTTGATGTTAAAGGAGCCTTGCTAAAAAAAGGTGAAATAGCAAATTATGAAAATAATGAAATTAGTACTGATGAATTAAGTCCTGGTACTTACATTATTAAATTCAATGGGAAAACAAAAAATATCACCAAAAAAATTATCAAAAAGAATTAATAGCAAATAAAACTTTTTTTAAAGCGGTATGTTCTTAATTGATCATTCCGCTTTATTTTTTTATTAAAAGATAGAATAAAATATTTTAAAAGGTGATGTGCTGTTTCTGCTAGAGCGAATGCATTAAAATTTATAATCAATTTTGCTTTTCCGTTAAATTATAATCGTTTTTTCTCTATTCCATTAATAATATTATAAAAGTAATATAGATTGTTGCCTAATGGCTATTAAAAAAACTAGTTTTTTTTAAATTTGTCAACTTGCTAAAAATGAAATTAGTTTTTTAGTAATCATAGAGATATAAATAAATAGAATATAAAATAGAATTATGAGTAAATCATTGTTTGATAAAGTATGGGATTCGCATGTAGTGCGAAGTATAGCAGATGGACCCGATGTGTTTTTTATAGACCGTCATTTAATTCATGAAGTTACCAGTCCTGTAGCCTTTGTTGGTTTAAAAAGTAGAGGTTTAAGTGTATTGTACCCAGAGCGTACGTTTGCTGTTGCAGATCATAACACACCAACTATTAATCAACATTTACCAGTTGAAGATCCTTTATCGGCAAATCAGTTAAAGACTTTAGAAGATAATGCTAATGAATATGGTATTAGTCACTGGGGATTAGGACATCAAAATAATGGTATTGTTCACGTTGTAGGACCAGAAAACGGAATTACACTTCCAGGAGCAACTATTGTTTGTGGAGATTCACATACATCAACTCACGGTGCATTTGGAGCTATTGCTTTTGGTATTGGTACTTCTGAGGTTGAAATGGTTTTAACCACACAATGTATCATGCAACCTAAGCCAAAGAAAATGCGTATTAGCATTAACGGGCCTTTAAGTAAAGGTGTAACGCCTAAAGATGTTGGTTTATATATTATTTCACAATTAACAACTTCTGGTGCTACGGGTTATTTTGTAGAATATGCAGGTGATGTTTTTGAAAACATGACTATGGAAGGTCGTATGACTGTTTGTAACTTATCTATTGAGATGGGTGCACGTGGTGGAATGATTGCTCCAGATGAAAAAACATTTGAGTATGTAAAAGGGCGTCCTATGGCTCCTAAAGGTGCAGATTGGGATAAAGCCATGGCATATTGGGAAACTTTAAAAACAGATGAAGGCGCTACTTTCGATAAAGAATTAGTTTTCAATGCTGCAGATATAGAACCAATGATTACTTACGGAACCAATCCAGGAATGGGTATGGGAATTTCTAAAAATATTCCTTCTGCAGAATCTGTTGAAGGTGGTAAAGCAACTTACGATAAGTCTTTAGCTTATATGGGTTACGCTGAAGATGAACAAATGATTGGTAAGAAAATCGATTACGTATTTATTGGTAGTTGTACTAACGGACGTATTGAAGATTTCCGTGCTTTCGCTTCTATTGTAAAAGGAAGACAAAAGGCTGATAATGTTACGGCTTGGTTAGTGCCAGGATCTCATATTGTTGAAGCTAAAATAAAAGAAGAAGGCTTATTAGATATTTTTGAAGAAGCTGGATTTGTTTTAAGAGAACCAGGTTGTTCTGCTTGTTTAGCAATGAACGATGATAAAGTACCAGCAGGAAAATATGCTGTAAGTACTTCTAACAGAAACTTTGAAGGTCGTCAAGGACCAGGATCAAGAACATTATTAGCAAGTCCATTAGTGGCTGCAGCAGCTGCAGTTACAGGCGTTGTTACAGATCCAAGAGAGCTTTTATAAGTTTGCAGTTAACAGTCAGCAGTTCTCAGTTAAAAACTGAATAATATTGTTGATGTATGAAAATTAAATAAAAATATAATATACTGCCAACTGATTACTGGCAGACTGAATACTAAAATTATGGCTTACGATAAATTTACAACACTAACAAGTACTGCAGTTCCATTGCCAATTGAGAATGTAGACACCGATCAAATTATACCAGCTCGTTTTTTAAAAGCGACAACGCGTGATGGTTTTGGAGATAATTTATTCCGTGACTGGAGATATAATGGTGATGATACACCAAAACAAGATTTCGTTTTAAACAATCCTATATATAAAGGAAAGATATTAGTTGGAGGTAAGAACTTTGGTTCAGGATCTTCTAGAGAGCACGCTGCTTGGGCAGTATACGATTATGGTTTTCGTTGTGTAGTATCTAGTTTCTTTGCAGATATTTTTAAGAATAACTGTTTAAATATTGGTGTTTTACCAGTGCAAATTAGTCCAGAATTTTCAAATGAAATATTTGAAGCTATTTATGCCGATCCTAATACAGAGTTAGTGATTGATTTACAAGCTCAAACAATTACGTTACCAGCTTCTGGAACACAAGAGTCTTTTGATATCAATGGATATAAAAAAGATAATATGCTAAATGGTTTTGATGATATTGACTATTTGCAAAACATGAAAAGTGAGATTGAAACATTTGCAGAATCTCGTCCTTTTTAAATGAGTTTGAAGAAAATAGAAATAATGGATACGACATTGCGCGATGGTGAACAAACCTCGAGCGTGTCGTTTTCTGCTTCAGAGAAGCTTACTATTGCAAAGCTTTTACTAGAAGAATTAAAAGTAGATCGTATTGAAATAGCATCAGCACGTGTGTCTGAAGGTGAACTTCAAGCGGTTAAAGATGTTACCGAATGGGCATCTGAAAACAATTATTTAGATGATGTTGAAGTATTAACTTTTGTTGATAATGGTGTATCTATACAATGGATGATTGATGCAGGAGCTAAGGTTCAAAACTTGTTAACCAAAGGTTCTTTAAACCATTTAACACATCAACTTAAAAAAACTCCAAGTCAGCATTTTAAAGAAATAGCAGAAAATATCGCTTTCGCGGAAGAAAAAGGTATTGATACGAATGTTTATTTAGAAGATTGGAGCAATGGCATGCGAAATTCTAAAGACTATGTTTTTGAGTTTTTAGCCTTTTTAGCAACGCAACCAGTAAAGCGTATTATGCTACCAGATACTTTAGGTGTTTTAACACCAGAAGAATCTTATAATTATATTAAAGAGATTAAAGATTTATATCCTAATCTGCATTTTGATTTCCATACACATAACGATTACGATTTAGGTGTATCTAACGCTATGGAAGGTTTAAAAGCAGGTGCCGATGGTTTGCATTTAACAATAAATGGTATGGGAGAGCGTGCAGGAAATGCACCAATGGCCAGTACTATTGCTGTTATTAATGATTTTATGCCAAATATTGAAATTGGCGTTAATGAAACCTTTTTATTTACCATTAGTAAATTAATTGAAACGTTTTCGGGTGTTATGATTCCGTCTAACAAACCTGTTGTTGGTGCTAATGTGTTTACACAAACGGCTGGAATTCATGCCGATGGCGATAATAAAAATAACTTGTATTTTAGTGAGTTGATGCCAGAGCGTTTTGGTAGAACACGCCAATATGCTTTAGGAAAATCGTCTGGAAAAGCTAATATACAGAAGAATTTACAAGAATTAGGACTTCAGCTTAATGATGCCGATTTACGAAAAGTAACGCAACGTATTATTGAGTTAGGAGATAAAAAACAAGTGGTTACTAAAGAGGATTTACCTTATATTATTTCGGATGTTTTAGACAGAACTTATGAAGAAAAGGTAAAGGTTAACTCTTATGTGCTAACACATTCTAAAGGATTGAAACCATCAACAACGGTTTCTATTACTATAAATAATGAAACGTTTGAAGAAAGTTCTCAAGGCGATGGACAATTTGATGCGTTTATGAATGCTATTAGAAGTATTTTTAAAAGTAAAAATTTAGTATTACCTGATTTGGTTGATTATGCGGTGAGAATACCTCCTGGAAGTCATTCGGATGCTTTGTGTGAAACCATTATTACTTGGAAAAATGCTGATAGAGAATTTAAAACTCGTGGTTTAGATTCAGATCAAACAGTATCTGCTATTAAAGCTACTGAGAAAATGCTAAACATTATTATTAGTTAGAACGCTAAATGGTTAGCGCGTTAGAGATTGATGCGGCATCCTTTTTTGTTATTAAAAACAAAAAAGATATAGCTGAAAGCCCGACCCTTTTTAGGGTAACGCAAAAAAAATAAAAAAGTTTAAAATAAAGATTAAAAATAAAATAGATGAAATTTAATATTGCTCTTTTAGCCGGAGACGGCATAGGACCAGAAGTAATAGATCAAGCTGTAAAGGTAAGTGATGCTGTTGCTGCAAAATTTGGACATGAAATAACTTGGAAACCTGCCTTAACAGGTGCTGCAGCTATTGATGCTGTTGGTGAACCTTATCCAGACAGTACACACGATGTTTGTGTTGCTGCTGATGCTGTTTTATTTGGAGCTATTGGGCACCCAAAATTTGATAATGATCCTTCTGCGCCTGTACGTCCGGAGCAAGGTTTATTAAAAATGCGTAAAAAATTAGGGTTATTTGCTAATGTACGTCCAACATTTACATTTCCTTCTTTATTAGATAAATCGCCTTTAAAACAAGAGCGTATTGAAGGTACTGATTTAGTGTTTTTACGTGAGTTAACTGGTGGAATTTACTTTGGTGAAAAGGGTAGAAGAGATGGTGGAGAAACAGCTTTTGATAACTGTGTTTATACTAGAGCTGAAGTACAACGTTTAGCTAAAAAAGGTTTTGAATTAGCAATGACACGTTCTAAGAAATTATGTTGTGTTGATAAAGCCAACGTATTAGAAACGTCTCGTTTATGGAGAGAAACAGTTCAAGCTATGGAAAAAGATTATCCAGAAGTTGAAGTAAGTTATGAGTTTGTTGATGCCGTAGCGATGCGTTTGGTACAATGGCCAAATAGTTACGATGTATTAATTACTGAAAACTTATTCGGTGATATTTTAACAGATGAAGCTTCTGTAATTTCAGGATCTATGGGACTTATGCCATCGGCATCTATGGGATCTGATATTGCTTTATTCGAACCTATTCACGGATCGTATCCACAAGCAACTGGATTAAATATTGCGAATCCTATGGCAACTGTTTTATCTGCAGCTATGATGTTTGAAACAGCTTTTAACTTACCTGAAGAAGGTAAAGCTATTAGAGATGCTGTTAATAAAGCCTTAGCTGAAGGTATGGTTACTGAAGATTTAGCTGATGGTGGAAAATCATACGGAACCAAAGAAGTTGGTGACTGGTTAGCTGCTAATATTTAAGATATTAAGCACACTATAAATTAAAAAGGGTGAATTCTATGAATTCACCCTTTTTTTATTGTTAAAACTAATGATTTTCTTTATGTGATTTCTCCTAGCGTCGAAATGACTTATAGCTATTTCTTTAGAATTTATTTAGTTTTAAAGCTACCATGACTAGGCAACTCAAAAACCTCTAATTCAAAGTAGGGAAGGGCTGCTAATAAATGATCGAAGATATCAGACATAATATATTCGTAATTCTCCCAACGTTTATCACTACTAAAAGCATAAATTTCTAAAGGAATTCCTTGCGTGGTTGGTGCTAATTGACGCGCCATAATCATCAGATCTTTATTAATAGCTGAATGATGCTTTAAATACGAATCGATATATTTTCTAAAAACACCAATATTAGTCAGGTTTCTACCGTTTAATAATAAGTCTTTATTAATTGTATTTGTATCGTTAAACGTTTTAATATCGGCTTGTCTACCTTCTAAATAAGAGGTTAAAAGTTGAATGCTTTTTAGTTTTTCAACATCAGTATCTGTTAAATATTTAATACCATCTTGTTTTATAAACAAGGCTCTTTTAATTCGTCTTCCTTCTGAACTTGTCATACCACGCCAGTTTTTAAACGAATCGGAAATAAGGGCATAGGTTGGAATAGTAGTAATCGTTTTATCGAAATTTTGAACTTTTACTGTGGCTAAATTTATTTCAATAACATCACCATCGGCACCATATTTTTCAAAGGTTATCCAATCGCCAATACGCACCATGTCGTTTATAGATACCTGAATACTAGCAACAAAGCCCATAATAGTATCTTTAAATACTAATATGATAACTGCTGAAATGGCTCCAAGACCCGTAACAAACTTTAAAAACGGAATATCTGTAACAATAGCTATGGCCGACATAAATCCCGCTACCCAAGCAAAAATCATGAAAACTTGAATGTAGCTATCTATTGGTTTATCTTTTAAATTGGGTATGGTTTTTAAATAATCCTTTAAGGTGTTTAGAAGACTTCTAACAATCCAGAGTGTTAAAATAATAGCAAATACTTTTAAACCTTTTTCAACAACATTTTCAAAAGAAGGAAAGTCTATAAAAACAATATCAATAAATTCTAAAGCAATTAATAATGGAATAATATGCGCAATATTACGAGGCACTTTATTTTTCACTAATAAATCATCAAAATTTGATTTAGAAATAGCTGCAAATCTAGTAAAGGCTGTTAATAGAAGCTTCCTAATGAGAAAATCTACAAGAAAAACAATGATAAGTACCGTAAATAATAAGGCTATCATGTTTAAATATTTAGCAGACTGTTGTGTTAATTGAACGGTTTCTACTAAATAGTCATATAGTAAATGTGAATATTTAGGTCTTACAACAACTTCTGTGATAGTATCCGCTTGCATTATGCTTTAACTTTTAAATATTTTCTATCGATATAAAAGGTTCCGAAAGGAATAATTGCTGCCAATAAAACAGACCAAAATTCTTTTTTAGTCCAACCTAATTCCGATTTAATCATGAAGGCAAGTATAATGTAACCTATAAAAAGTATACCATGAGGCATTCCTAGTAGTTTTACATATTTCGGTTCGTGTAAAAGGTATTTTATAGGTGTAGCGATGAATAATAATAAAATATAAGATACACCTTCAAGAAATGCTACAATTCTGAATATATTTAAAAATGAAAACATGATATAAAATTTAAGTACAAAAATACAGTACAAAGATTAAATATAGCGTGTGTTTAAGTTTTTTTTAAAAGACGTTAAAAATAACAAGTCCGTAGAATAAAAAACGTAATAAACGTAACGAACCATAAATAACAACATTTTTAAAAGGAAACTCTATAATACCAGCTGCCATACAAGAAATTGAAAAGGGTAGCGGCAATAGGGCACCAACAACAATTAAAAAACCGCCCCATTTTTTTGAGTTTTTTAATTGATCTGCCATTTTTTCTTCTAAATAGTTATGAAAAGAAGGTATTTTGGTAATAATATGTCCGATATAATATGAAACCAAACCTCCGAAATAAGATAAAAAAGCTAAAAGACTCAAATAGCCCCAAGGATTATTAAGCTTTCCTACCCAGGCAATAAATATTTCTGGTGGCACAAGACCTAATAAGGTTTCTGAAACAAAAAAGAATGCTAATACGCCATAAGCCGGTAATATTTGTGTAAGTTTTACTAATGCAGCATTAATATTAAAAAAATGATTTAAAGTATATACAGCAGCAACAATAATTATAATATAAGGAATAGCTTTTTTAACAGCATTCCAAACAAATGCATAAAATCCTGTATAACTATAGTACTGATGTAGTAATTGAAAACGAGACTTAGATGTTTTTGTTTTTGACTTAGGTTTCATTAAATAATTTGATAAATTTAAAGGCAAGCAAATATAATTGTATTGTATTTGTTATAAAAATGTAATTTGCCAATTAAATATTATTTAACATAATTTAATAAATAGAGAGTAAGGTTTAAAATATTCTATTTTACATAATATAAATTATAGTACATTTCACAACAATTAGCGAAATAGCGCTTTTGGGCGATATTTGACATAATTACAGATATAATGGCTGCCAGACTTATATCGATAGTAATTATGTTAAGCTAATTGTGGCTTCGTTTGAACAATTTAGATGTGTAGCTATAATTCTCTATTATGTAAAATATCCCAGAAAGTTTTAATTTTAATAGAATACTAATATTTGGGTCATTAAACTTTATCGTTTTGCTTCTCGTATAATTTTAATATTCTGTACAATCCTTAATCAATTTTTAAATAAGCGATTCTCAAGAAGCATAATAATTCTATTTCTGTACTATAATTTGCCGTTATGTAAAATTGCCGCTGCCAATCGCTCGATTGCTTTTTAAAAATTTAAATGTTTCAATAACATTTATTTTTAAACACAATTTACCGCCGCTTGCCAACGCCAAAAAAAAGCTAGCTTTTAACTATTATTAAAATTCTCGTTTTAAAGGAAATCTTCGTTGTAATTTTTTTCAAGAGATTCTCGTAAGCTTTCCACAAGAGCTAAAATTTTAAGAAAAATAAAATTCTTAGCACTTGTTCTATTTAGAAATCCAATTTAAATTTTCTGAAATTCTATTTTACATAATGTTTATAGATATGATTTAAAGTTTATCAATCATATTCTCTATAGCATATTTACTTAACTCTGGGATTGCATTTGTAAATACGCTAATTTCCCAATTAGATAATTGTGCTAACATCACGTCATTACTAATAAATAATGAATTTGGATTTAAAAATACTGTTAACGGAATTAGATATAAAACTTTCGCTTCGCTCTCAATTAAAAGAACTAAACCAATTAAAAGATTTTCTTTTAGTTCGCCTAAATCTTGTTTTGGAATCTTGATAATTCTTTTGGTATCAAAATCAATAGATTTAAAGAATAATTGATACGATTTGCCATTATTAGTCTTGATATTAAAGTCTACTGCTTCTCTCCCACTTTCATTATGTGAAACTTTAATTTGAGCTTTTTTAAGCTCTGATTTCATAAAGTTTAATGCGTTTTCATTGACAGTATTCATAGATAACAAGATACATTTTTAAGTTTTAATATCTTTTGTCTTGAAACAAAAGAAACAAAAATTCAAGACTGCATAAACTTTTGGAAACAATTACGGCTCGTTATGCTATATTTTAGGAAACATTGTAACTCGTTAAGATTGTTTTGAAATTCGTTGCTTATTTATAACTATTAAGAATCTGTATTACTAGACCCCTAAAATATGTACGCTCCACTCACCTATTGTTTTACCAAAATTTTATGAGGTCGAGTAAAATCCTATAAAAAACACTTTATTTCGTAAATTTTTCAAAGAATGAAATTATTTCAGAGCATTTATCAGAAGATTTAATTTTATTATCATTTAAATAATCTGATTGACTGATAATTACAGTATTTGTTGATCCTGATTTTTGTAATTGCCCAGATATACCTATGATGGCTTTCTTAAGATCAGCTCCTTTTTTCTTTCCTCTCTTTTCTTCATAATGAGTATCAAAGTATTGTTTGGCATTTTCAAAAATTTCTTCATTATTCTCTAACATAATAGGAATAAGTAAATCTTCTAACTTACCATTTTGTGATTCTACATTTGAAAAAATATAGCATCCTAAAAGCATTTCTCTATATTTTGCTAAAATGGCATCATCTAAAAACTCAAGATCATTAATTATTTCTTTGACTTCATTTTGAACTTCTTTCAGTCTATTTTCAGTTCCTTTGTCATCTGCATCGAAAAAATATAAAAGATTTAGTGTTGTATCTTTAGGTAGGATTTCTATTTTACCTTCTTTAGGTAAAAAGGAAACAATTTTACTCAATATTGATTGTCTAGTATCTTTTTTTGAATCTCCTCCTAATGCATATAAAAAGACAAAATTATCATCTCTTTTTAAAACAGAACCTGGAAGTAATGTTCTTCGAACAGTTTGAATATTTAGATCATTAACATTACTTTTTTTAACTTCTTCAACAATAAATTGATTCATTGGTGTTGGGTACTCTCCAAGTTTTGTGTTTTGTGCTGTTTTAAATGAACTAGTCTTTAAAATTTTATGTAAAAAAGCGACATCATGAGGGCCTTCACATAAAGCTAAAATTATGTTATTTGCCATATTTATCTTATGTCTATATTAATAGAATTAACCAAACTCTTTAATTCATTACCTTCTAAAAATTTTGACCTTATTTCACCATCTTCATCTTGTGTCATAGCATAAGCCATCAAATTATCATCTGGATAGTCATTTAATACAAACGCATCAATACATTCCTTGCTATGGGTTGATAGGAAAACTTGAACATTAAAGTCATCAGCTAAATTTTGAATAAAAGCTGTAAAAGGGATTAATAAATTTTTATGAATAGCACTATCAATTTCATCAATACACAAAACGCCATTTCTACAATAGCCCATTAATAGTCCAATTTCAAAAACTCTTTGTACTCCTTCTCCATATTGAGACAAATCTAAAGCCTTATTATATTCTGAAGAAGATACCATAAATCGTTTTACACTATCTATGGTTGTTAATTCAATTTTTTCAATTTTAGGATCAATATATCTAATTATAAAATCTATTATCTTGGAGAGATATTGATTTTCCACTGATTTTGCATGTGCTCTTTCGAGTAATTTAGGTGTATGCCTAAAAGGGCTACTTAAAGCTGCTGTACAAAGTTTCTTAACTTCATCATAAAGTAGAACTGGTTCTCTATTTGTATAAAGGTGCATTCTACTATCTAAAGTATTACTTGACACTAAAGCTTCGCAATCTATAGATTTAATGTAGTTACTTTTATCAATAGGTTCTATAGTTTGATTAAAGTTTATTTCTAATGCACATTCAGTATTATTAAAAACTGAATCTATATCTATCGTTTGATGAAAAATTTCTTCTATCCAACTTGAAGGAATTTCAGAACCAAAATTACCTCTTATTCTTTCTAATTCTATAAGAGCATTTATATCATTTAAATTCGTTTGAAGATATATAGCTTCTAATAAGGATGTTTTTCCTGTATTATTTCCTCCTGCAATGATATTAACTTTACCTATTTTATTAAGAAAGGTCTTATTAAGCTTTTTGTATTGATTAATTTCAAAAGAAGAAAATTGAGAATTTATCTCAGTAAAATATTGATTTATTATAGAACTACTAGAAACTACTGCATTTGAATTTGAACTCGGAATTAATCTATCTAACTTTATTTTTAAATTTTCAATTTTTTCATAATCTTCATTTTTTAGATATTCACTAAATTGAAAAGCTGTATTAACCTCTTTTGAAATACTAGACATTGCATTATTTAATCTTGCTTCACCAACAGCATCACTTAAAGCAAAAGCTTCAGTAATACTTCTAGACTCTTCCATTTGATTAACAGCTTGTGGATCATCAATAAATTTTGAAAGCTCTCTGATTTCATGACTTTTAGTAATAATTGGTTCTCTGGTTATTTCAATTTCTTCTCCTAACTCATTTTCTTCTGTTGTTTGCTCTTTGGATATCCATTGAAAAATTCTTTCTTCATTTACTAAATTATCAGGAGCCATAGTATTATCGTTCCACTCTAACCAAGCTTTTACTTTAGTGTTTTTAATAATTTCTTCAAACACTGAATACATCATTGTTTGAAACTGGTCTCCAAAATCACTATTTTTGAATCTTTCTATAAAGGCTAAACTTCTTAAACTTCTTCTTAAATTATGCTTTGTTATTGCCAAAGAGTCACATACATCTATTTCTGACATATGATATATTTCAATTAAATCTTTTATTAATTGAGCTTGATTAACAGGACTCCACTTTCTTTTACCGCTAATATGGTGGATACCCATAGTAATTAAATGCTCAACTGGATTGTCATCTGATATAAGAACTACTTCAAGGCTCTTAAAATCACTTTCAGTAAGTTTTCCAACATCCTTTGATTCTTGAAAATCTTTATATAACTGTTTTAATGCAGCAGTCCTTCTGTTTCCTTCAACAACTAGAAATTCTCCATCTGATAATTCTTTAACTTGAATAGGATCTTTAAGAATACCATTAGCTTTAAAACTTCTTATTAAATCAGAAATATTTTCTAAGTTTTTACCTGCTAATAAATTAAATGTTCTTTCTTGGATTCTGGGATTTGCTATATCGCTTTCTTCTATTCTACGATAATCCTTATTATCGATGAACCTATAATTATTTGGATCTAATAAAAATTTATTTATATGTCTGCTAATTGTTTTACTCATAATATTATCTTAATCGGTACAATTTACTTTAAATTCAATTGTCACACAACAATTCAAATATAGTGATTTTTGTAAGTATATTTGTTTATTTAAAACCATTCCACACACATTCCACTTCTCTCCTATCGTCGTTTCGTAAAAAGAGTGTTCCATTAACATTGTAGAGAAAGTTTTTAGAAGAAAAAAATAAGAAAAAGTAGTAGTTTGAACTTCGCTTTTGCCAAAGCAAAGTTACATAACGCTGAACATTATAATTCAGATTTGAAATTATAATCCGACATTATATAAAATGTCTTTGTAACATTAAAAACTTCAGTTTTATTGTATTGTGAAGAAAAAAATCTAGCTATAAATTATTTTCATAGCCCATACTTTGATTAAGTACACGAACAATTAAAATATCAATATCTGTAGCTAAATAAAAAATAGTATGAGATTTGTAAGAAAACCTTTTTAATGCGAATACAAATTCTGAGGCATCTCGTCCAAGATTGATGTTATCGGATAAAAATTGAAAGATATCGTGTATTCCAAATAAATATTCTTGTGCCTGTTTTAATCCAAACCTTTCAATTCCATATTCGTACATTTTTGTAAGATCACTTTCGGCCTTTCCAGATACTTTATAAACGCCCATCTGCTCTCATACGTTCTTCAACTGCTTTCATAATATCTGGAACAGATTTATTGCTAATGCCGCTTTCCATACCTTCTGTTATGGCTGCTTTTAGTGCGGAAAATTTAGCGTTTTTTGCCTGATCCTGTCTTACTAAATCACGAAGATATTCACTATCATTAGTAAATTCACCAATTGTAATTCGTGATTTTATCCATTTATCTTGTTTTTCAGTAAATGTTATTGTTTTTCTAATTGTAGACATGCGTATTTTTGTTTTAATAATCATACTATTGGTGAAATTTAATGTTTTTGATTGAATATTACAAAAAAATAGAGTTCTAATTTCATGTATTTAGTAACTATTCCCATTCCATACACATTCCCACTTCACTCCTACCGTCGCTTCGGGCAAAGCGTATTTCATTGCATTTTTAAAGAAACATTTGAGAAGAAAAAAAATAAAAGAAAATTTGGGATAATAACTTACTTCGCTTTTACCAAAGTAAAGTTACATAACGCAGAACATTATATTACAAATGTTCATTATGTTGTTTAAGCCTTTGTTTCCATTTGATAGCTATAATGTAATATTATGTAAAATATCCCATAAGCATTCGTTTTCTTAAGAATAAGCAGAACATTATAATTCAAAAAAGAATTATAATCAGACGTTATATAAAATGTCTTTGTAACAATAAAAATGTTAGTTTTATTGTAATCATGCAGATAAAAATCTATAATTAAAATTCTGAGGCATCTCTTCTAAGATTGATGCTATTACCTGCGACAGCGGATATTATTGAGTAATAGCTTTTAAATGTGCATGAACAGGATTTCCTCGTACATTCATTTCTACTTCTCTATCAAAAATCTTAATTCCTTTTACGGCATTAAGTTTGCCTTCTGGATTAAAAGCTTTAACACCATAGAATTCACCATTTTCATTTACAGCTTTAACATTTATAAGATTCCCTGAACGACTAATACCTTTTACATCTAGTTTTACATTAGCATCAGTTACCGCCTTAATATCATATATGGTGCCGTCTGACCCAATAGCCTTAATGGGTGCATATTCGTCTTTGCTATGCATGATTTTAACTGGTAATTCACCCCCATCTACAAAGGCCTTGATATTCATAAAGCTATGTTGCTTAGAGTCTTGTGTTGCTTTTACATCAAATTTATTGCCTTCACTATCAAAAGCTTTTACATCTAAATTTTTACCTTCGGGCGTTACCGCCTTTATATTCCAGATAATTCTTTCAAAACTATTTTCTTTTATGTTTTTTGCTATATTTTTTTTAGGTATTATAAGATTGTCTTCATTATCTGTTTGATGCATAACTATAACATGCGCATATATATCTAAGCCTTTTAATGACATTTCTCTTTCTTTTGTATTAATTTTTATGCCCTTAACATTATTAAGTTGTCCTGAAGGTGAAATAGCTTTTACACCATAGAACTCACCCTTTTTGGTAAGGGCTTTCATAATAACAACATTATCAAATCTAGTGACTCCAATAATGTCTAGTTCTTCTCCTTCTAGGGTTATTGCTTTAATTTTATGAGGATGACCTTTTGCAGTAATAGCTACGACAGGAGAAAATTGATTTTTACTAACTAATACCTTAACGGGTAATTTTTCGCCATCCATAAAAGCTTTTACATCTAAAAAGTTATCTTGATTGGAGTTTTGAATGGCCTTTACATCGAAAGCCTTTCCTTCATTATTAAAGACTTTAATATCTAGGCTGTGCCCATCAGGATGAATGGCTTTAACATTCCAATAAACATCTTCAAATTTTGAGATATCTCCTGTTTCGGTATTACTTGTTTTGTTTTTTGAAGAACTGTTATTACAGGCCATGAATAATAATAAAAACCCAAGAATAAATACATTGTAACAGATAGTTTTAATAAATGATTGGTTATAGCTTTTCATAATTTAAATTTTTGAATTAGCTAAAACTAGGAAAATATGACAGGAGTTTTTATGACATTAATCATAAAAAAATACATGTATAACTTTCTGATATTAAGTAGTGTAAAAAAAAGTATCCTTTGTGATATTAATTGCTTATTGATAGATGAAGTTACATGACACGTAAAAATATAAAAAAAATTATGTGCTTTATTATACCTATCTTTATAAGTAACTAAAAAACTAAAACCAATTAATCCATTACTTCCATGAAAAATTCTATTTGTTTATTCCTAGCGTGTACTTTCACTATTTTTTCAACTTATGGACAACGTGATACCATTCAATCTGTTGATGATATTCCAAGATTTACTTATAAAATTGATGATATCGCTTCTGTTGTATATGCAGATGATGATCTATTTAGAAAGTTATATCTGGAGGTAGAAAAAAACTATATGTCTCTTAAAAACGATTATGTTATAGAAGATACTACTTTAAAGAAAAGTATTTTGTCTACATTACAATCTATTGACTTTTTTGAGGAACGGTTTGATGAAGGAAAAGCAAAATCTGAAATGATTAAATCGTTACAGGTAAAACCAGCACAAAAGCTAACCTCTGGTATTCTCACTTTTACCTATTTAAATACACTAGTCAATCATAAAACCTCAAATTTTGAGGAATTCAATACTGCATACAAGACTGAATTAGAGAAATTAGTTATGCCTTTAGAATATGAGGTAGTTGGCGACAACATAAAATCTAGTAAATCATCAATGGAGATTTTTTCTGAAAACTTAATAAAAGGTCTAATTGTAGAAAATATTGATCCTGCATCTATAGGTGGCGAACTGAGTGGCGATTTTGCCGGTTCACTGATTTATTACAAATATTTAACAAAGTATATTATGCCTTATAAAGACATTGTTGCTAAAGTATATAAAACATATTTAGATGCTAATCATGTTGAAAAAAAGAATATTTGGAAAGATAGAGATGTAGATTTAACAAATCGATCTAATTTAAGTCCGGTTACAATTGCAATTTGGGATAGTGGTGTTGATGACTCCTTATACCCTAACAACATGTATGTAAATACTAAGGAGAAAATTGATGCTATTGATAATGATGGTAATGGTTATGTTGATGACATTAATGGCATTGCCTATGACTTACATTTAAACAAGATAACTGGTAATTTAATAACACTTTCTGATGAGCAAAAAGTTGATGTGCCACAAACATTACAATTATATAAAGGATTAATAGATTTACGGTCTAATATAGAAAGTGAAGATGCCGACCACTTAAAAAAAACAATGTCTGGGTTAAAACCTGAAGAAGTGAAACCTTTTATTGAAAACCTTAATTTTTTTGGAAACTATGCCCACGGAACGCATGTTGCTGGAATTGCTGTTTTTGATAATCCAGCAGCCAATTTACTAGTAGCAAGAATTACATTTGGATATAAATTTATGCCTGAATTGCCAACTATTGAAAATGCTAAAAAAGATGCTAAAGAAACTATAGAAACTATTAACTATTTTAAAACGAATGGTGTTCGTATTGTTAATATGAGCTTTGGAGGTTCGCCTCAAGGGATTGAAATAGCTTTAGAAAAGCATGGTGTTGGTGAAGATAGTGAGGAAAGAAAGAATTTGGCAAGAGAGATTTTTGATATAGGGAAAATAGCTTTTTATGATGCTATTAAGGACGCTAAAGATATTTTGTTTATTACTTCTTCTGGAAACTCTAATGAAGACAGTGAGTTTTATGAGGCTATCCCTTCTTCTTTCGATTTGCCTAATATACTAACTGTAGGTGCTGTAGATCAAACCGGTGAAGAAACAAGTTTTTCTAGTTTTGGAGAAAATGTAGATGTTCATGCCAATGGTTTTGATGTAGAGAGCTATGTACCTGGGGGTGATAAACTAAAAATGTCTGGAACATCCATGTCATCGCCCAATGTAGCAAATTTGGCTGCGAAAATATGGGCCATTAACCCTAATTTAAGCGTTGAAGATGTTAAAAACTATATTATTTCGTATAGTGATATTAGTGACGATGGACGTATTATTTTAATGAACCCAAAAGCTTCAATAAATGCCGTTGATAATAAAATGAATCCTATTATTAAAAAGCAATCAAAAGAAACGAGAATAAAAGGCTAGGGTTATTTATTAAAAAAAACGAACTTAAGTAATTTTACTTTCACAAAAAAATCAAGCCGTATAATCTAATATGATGCTTAAAGCCTAGGTAAATTAATCTTTCACAAATCTTTTTCTATAGGATTTAACGCATAAAAAAATCAAATTTTTTGAAGTAAACAATAATAATTCAATTTAAGGTACAATAAAGAGAATGGAATAGGTTTAGACCTTTCTTTATGTAAAGAAATGGTTGAAAGTAATGGAGGTCAGATTTGGGTAAAAACATTAAATATTAAGGTGTTACAATCTATTTTACTGTGCCTAAAAAACAGTGTAATAGTAAGTTCTAATTATTATTCACCTAGAAACGCATCAGCAATTTTTAAAATCTCAGCATCTGTTGGATTACTTAGTATTACTAACCTAGAAAGAGCATTAACAGTACTTCCTGCTTCTATATCATAACCAAAAAGGGATAAGTAATTAGAAATATGTTTTTCTTCATTGTAAGGGGTAAAAACACCAAAGCAATCCTTACGCTTAGTCATAATTATAATGGTAGTACCTGCTTGTGGGTCTCGGCGTATAGCAAGTGGTTTATCAAAGTTTGGCATAAATGTCCATTTAAGTGGGTGCGGTTCCAAATTCCAGCGACCATCATCTATAATCTTTTGTGCCATGAGATCTCTTGGAAATGCAAGCCATTCGCCTAATTCTTTATCCGCAGAAACGAAACCTTTAGTGTTATTTCCCAATGGATTACTAGAAGCCCATACTCGGGAATCTATGTACTCGTGTTTATAATAGGATGCTAAAAAAACCTCGAAAGCTTCAAGTCGTTCTTTGGCATAAACCGTTGTTGTTAAATCAATAGTGTTTGGAGTTACCCAGCGATACGTTCCTCGTAGTTCAAAAGGTCTGTCTAAGGTTACCGGCCAAACAACCTCTAGACTTCCATCATCTTTAAGTTTAGCAGTACTTGGCCATCGCCTAGCACCATACCCGTATCGTTTACCTTTAGTAAAAACACGGTAATGATTAAATAAACCTTCACCAAGAGCAATAGTTGAGCTATCGGATATTAGTGTAACGGGAACCAAGCCTGTAGATTTTCCAGATTGCCGAAGCACACCGCTTAGTATACCTGTATTAAAACTAAATGAATTATCCTTTACAAGTTTAAACATTAATGATTCATTAGTTGATTGTTTTAATACTGTTGTTTTGCAACTCAGAATAGTAAATAATAATAGTAAAACAGTATAACATTTAAAACTATATAAAAACCCCAAGTTATGCTTAAGCTTTAGTAAGCTGTATTGATAATGTTTTTTAGTATTAGGATTCATTTATTGATTAATTAAAGCGTTATTTTAAATTACTAGATATACTGTTCCTAAATTTACTGATTTTTTGTGGTATTTGAAATGGTTGAAAGGAATGACGGAGAAATATGAGTAAAGAGTCTTAAAATAAAGGAACTACAATCTATTTTACAACATCTAAAAATTTGGCACATAAATAATTCACATGATGTTTTAATTTTTAAGAATCACTGTCTTTGATAATAGTCGTATTTTTGCTTCTTATTTAATTTTCTGTAGATATTAAAATATGATTATACCTAAATTGCATTATATTTCACAAGGTAATTCTCCTAAAGAGCACCTAGAAAACATACAAAAAGCATGTACATCTGGAGTAGAATTGGTACAATTACGTTTAAAAAATGTTTCAGAAAAAAAGATTTTAAAGATAGCTGAAGGAGCTAGTGAGATTACATCACATTTTCAAACAAGATTAATAATTAACGGTCATTATAAAATTGCGAAAATTATTAAAGCAGATGGTGTTTATTTAGAAAAAAATGACACCTGCCCTACCATAGTGAGAAAACATTTGTACACTTGGCAAAGTATTGGAAGTACAGCTAATACTTTGCAAGATTGTGAAGCTTTAATTGGTAAGGAAGTTGACTATATTGGTTTAGGTAGCTTTAGAAATGTAACCAAAGAAAATTTGAGTTCTATTTTAGGTTTAAATGGGTTTATTGACATTACAGAAGCCTTAAAAACAGAAACACCAATTATTGGTTTTGGAGGTATTACGACAGATGATGTTAAAAATATATTAGAAACAGGTGTTTCAGGAATTGCTGTATCTGAAGCAATAACCCATAATTTTAATTCTATAAGAACTTTTAATCAATTGCTAAAAGCATCATCAACAGAAGAACAACGCCATACGTTTAAATAAAATAAAAAGATTAGCTATATTCACTTTCGCTTTTGCGAGTATTCCTTAGAAAGACCAAATAATGGACGAAAAAAAGAAATATAGAACATTTGAAGGCGTTTTTACGCCATCATTACTAACCATTTTAGGGGTGATAATGTATATGCGTTTAGGCTGGGTTGTTGGTAATGCAGGCTTATTTGGTGCTATTGCCATTATAATCATAGCACACGTTATTGCGGTTACTACGGGTTTAAGTGTTTCGTCTGTGGCATCAGATAAAAAAATTGGTGCTGGTGGTATTTATTATGTGTTATCTCGAAGTATGGGCATTCCTATTGGAGGTTCTATTGGTATTGCTTTATATGTTGGTACTGCTTTTTCTATTGCTTTATATTTGGTAGGGTTTGCCGAAAGTTTAAACGGTTATTTTGGCTTTGGAATGGCTATTAATGATATTCGGTTAACTGGTACACTAGCCTTAATATCACTTACCGTTTTAGCTTTAATTAGTACGTCTGTTGCTCTAAAAATGCAATTTTTTATTCTGGCAGCTATTGTTATTTCGTTGATTTCTGTTTTTTTGGGAAGCAGTGATTATGCTCCTGAAACCTTACATTTATTTTCTGATGCAAGCTCAGTGCCTTTAGAAGTGGTATTTGCAGTGTTTTTTCCAGCTGTTACAGGGTTTACAGCAGGAATTGCTATGAGTGGTGATTTAAAAAATCCGAAAAAATCAATTCCTCTAGGAACCTTATCGGCTATTGGTGTAGGCTTACTAATTTATATTGCACTAGCTGTTTTTATTGCTTTTAGCGTTAATTCTGAAGTCTTAAAAACAGATTATAATTTTTTAATGAAAATAGCCCTATTTGCTCCAGCTGTGGTAGCAGGAATTTGGGGAGCTACCTTATCGTCGGCTTTAGGTGGTATTCTTGGTGCTCCTAGAATTTTACAAGCCATGTCTATAGATAAAGTAACGCCTAAACTATTTGGTAAAGGAAAAGGGAAAAACGAAGAGCCAGTAAATGCCTTGTTTATGGTGTTTATTATTGCTGAAGCTGGTATTTTAATAGGTGAATTAGATGTTATTGCGCGCGTGGTTTCTATGTTTTATTTAACGGCATACGGGTTTATAAATATTTCTTATTTTCTTGAAAGTTGGGCGAATCCAGATTTTCAACCGTCATTTAAAATTAAACGCTGGATTGGTTTACTTGGTTTTATAGCTTGTTTTACAGTTATGTTTAAACTAGATATGATGGCTATGATTGCTGCCTTTGCTATTGTAGCAGCCTTGTATTTTGGATTACAACGGAAGGAAGTCAAGCTACAGTCTAATGATGTATGGCGAAGTGTTTGGGAAAATGTAGTTAATAAAGGTTTAAAAAAAATAAATGCGCAAGGTGATGATGCAAACCCAAATTGGAACCCTAATATTATATTATTTAGCGGTCAAAGTAAACATCAATCTTACTTACTAGAGTTGTGTAAATCGGTTTCAGGAAGAACAGGCATTGTTACCAATTTTAAACTTATTGTAGAAAAAGATAATTTTAAGCCATTAAAAAGAACAGAACAAATTGTTAGAGATGATACCTTTAGCGATCTTGGTATTTTTGCACGACAAGTAAAAGTTGATAATATATATAATGGTATTACTAATATAGCTACCACTTTTGGCTTTTCAGGTGTTGAGCCTAATACCATTATGATGGGATGGCCAAAGGGTTTAGAGAATTCTGAGGAATATTCTAAAATGACTCAAACCTTATTACATTTAGATTATAATTTATTGTATCTCGATTTTGATAATAAGACAAAGTTTGGAAACTATCAAACGGTAGATTTATGGTGGCGAGAAACTGATAGTAAGAATGCTGAAATGATGTTGAATATTGCTAGATTCATCATTGCATCTCCTAAATGGAGTCATACTAAAATTAGAGTCTTGTTTTTAAATAATAACAATGTTGATAGAGATATTATATATTCAAAAATTGATGAACTCGTTGATAATTTAAGAGTGAATGTAGAAATAAAAATTATCAACAATGCTGTAGAGCAAGAACCGTTTTATAATATAATATCACAGTATTCTGCTAATACAGATTTAACTCTAATTGGTATTCCTAATTACAAGATTGAAAAGCAAGCAGAATTTGTACTTAAAACGAATAATTTATTTGAAACCATAGGTTCTACCCTATTGGTAAAAGCAGCTAATAATTTTAATGTTCTCGATTTAGATTTTATTAAGGATTCATAGTGCTATTTGATTATTAAAACTTGTTTTTCAGCGAATTAAGTATTCAAATGTAATTAGACTTCAAACAAACTATTTCAAGCTTCAAAATAAATCAGAATTCAGTATAAAATTATAATACGCGTATTAGTATCTTCGCGCGCATTATGTGGATGTATCTCGGACTTTTAGCGGCTTTATTTTTAGGATTACATAACTTATGTAAAAAACATGCTGTACAAGGAAATGAAGTGTTTCCTGTGCTTTTAGGAACTATTTCATCTGGATTTTTATTACTTCTCCCCTTTTATATAGGTTCTGTATTCTACCCAGAATACATGATTAAGATTCAGTTTTATATTACCAATATACCATGGGAAACACATGGTTTTATTTTTATAAAATCTGCTATGATGGCAGCTTCTTGGTTATTAGCATATCAAGCCTTGAAACATTTACCAATAACTATTGTAACACCTATAAGATCGGCAGGTCCTTTTTTCACCTTTATTGGTGCTATTCTTATTTATCAAGAAAAGCCTAGTTTTTGGCAATGGATAGGTTTCTTTCTTATTATTTTCTCCGTACTGTTATATTCTAAAATAGGCAAAAAAGAAGGCATTCATTTTAAAAGAAATAAATGGATATTTGCTATTATAGGCGCTACCTTTTTAGGGGCTTCTTGTGGTTTATACGATAAATTTTTAATTCAGAATTTAACCTTAAACCCGCAAACATTACAATTCTGGTTTTGTTTATATACCGTACTTATTTTACTGGTTATTATGACAGTAATCTGGTTTCCTAAACCAGAAAAACGACACGCTTTTAAATGGCGTTGGTCAATCCCTTTAGTTGGGGTTTTACTGCAAATTGCAGACTACTTTTCATTTAAAGCTTTACAAGACCCAGAAGCTTTAATTATGTTACTTTCAGCTATTAAACGTAGTCAGTTAATTATTGCAGTCGTCATAGGAGGTTTGATTTTTAAAGAACAAAACAAACGAAAAAAATTAGTGCCATTAGCGGGTATAATGTGTGGTGTGTTTTTGATTTTGTATACATAAAGCTTACAAAATAGTAACTCTTACCTTCTTCTTTTTTAAGCGCGTATTATTTAATTTTTCTACCAGTTCTTCAGCTAGTGTTAACGGAATGCCTACAAAGGCACAATCAGGTTTTAATTCAATCGTTCCTAATTGATCTTTGTTAAGACCACCTTGTTTAAAAAACATGCCAGCAATATCTCCTTTTGAAATTTTATCTTTTCGTCCGCCTGAAATAAATAAGGTTTCCCAATACTGTGGTTTGTGTGGTGCTTTTTTAGAAATATTAATGCCATTAACATTTTTTATAAATTCAGGTAATAATTGATTTTCCCATTTTAATATATATGCGGTTCCTTTAGCATTAACTCTAGCGGTTCTACCGTTTCTATGAATAAACTCTTCTTCATGGCGAGGTAATTCATAATGAATAATATAATTCAGTTCTGGAATATCTATACCTCTTGCTGCTAAATCGGTTGCCACTAATACTTGGCAGGTACCGTTTCTAAATTTTATTAAAGCACGTTCTCTGTCTTTTTGTTCCATACCACCAGAAAAGCATGCATGACTCACTTTATTTCGTTTTAAAAAACGACTCACTTCTCCTATGCTATCTCTTAAATTACAGAAAATAATCCCTTGTTCGTTGCCAATATGTTGCATCAAACCCAACAAGGTTTTTAGTTTATTTTTGTCTGGAGACACCACTGTTTTAATGGCTAACTTCGATTCTTTTTTTGCTTTTAAATAGTTGATTGTAGTTGGCTTATCTAATCTAACAAAACCAGGAATCGCAACACCCTGTGTTGCAGAAGTTAAAATACGCTTATTTACACTAGGAATTTGACCTATAATTGCTTTCATTTCTTCCTCAAAACCATCTTCTAAAGACTTGTCAAATTCATCTAAAATAAGTGTTTTTATACTCGCTTTAGAAAAGCGATTGCTATTAAAATGATCTAATATTCTGCCAGGTGTTCCTATTAAAATAGCAGGGTTGTGTTTAATTTCAATTTTATCTTTAGACATGGGTCTACCTCCATAAACCGCATTAACTTTATAACCAGAACCCATAGAGCGAATAACCTGCTCTATTTGAATGGCTAATTCTCTTGAAGGCACCAATATTAAAGCTTGAACTTCAGTAGAATCTAACTTTAAAGTTTTTAATAATGGTAAAGAAAATGCCAATGTTTTTCCTGTGCCTGTTGGCGATAATATAATCGTGTTTGTTGTTGTTTCAATAACAGAAACAGCTTCCTCTTGCATAGGATTCAAGGCTTCGATATTTAATTTCGTTAAAATATCGTCTTGAGTTTTTATTGGGTTTGCCATACTATTTATTTCTTCTTTTTCTTTTTAGACACTTCTGGTTTAGGTACCACCGTACCCGTTTGCGCTAAGTAATTTGCTAATATTTTATCTACGAGCTCCTCTTTTGTTAAATGATGAAAGATCGTTTTTATTTTTGCTTTAAAATCTTCTGAAACTTCACGATTAGGTTTGGTTTTAAATATTTTTTTAGCCCATAACAAGCCATTGTTTTCTTCAATACTCTGTGCATCCGCTTTTTCAAAAGTTTTAAAAACAATGCCTAATTCTTCTTCAAAATCAGCAATATCAACAACTTCTTCTTGTTGCAATATGGTTAATGAAAGCCCCTTTGCTCCTGCTCTGGCTGTACGTCCGCTTCTATGTACATAGGCATCATAGGTGTCTGGCAAATGATAATTAACAACGTATGCTATATCTTTTACGTCAATACCACGCGCTGCTAAATCGGTCGCCACTAAAATATCAATATGGCCATCTCTAAATTGTCCCATAATTCTATCGCGAATACCTTGCGATAAGCTACCATGTAACGCACCAGACGAGAATTTATTAATAGCTAAATTTTTTGCTAATTTATTAACGGCTGCTTTGGTTTTACAAAATATAATACCACGTTGCCCTTCTTTCGTATTTAAAAAATGAAGTAATACGTCTAGTTTTTCTATTGGTTCTACAACCACATATTGATGATCGATTCCTTGATGACCTACAGTCCCCATGTCTGCTTCAATTTGTACGACATGTTTCGACATGTAATTCTGCACCAATTGCTTAATGGCTCCAGGCATTGTTGCAGTAAACAATAATGTACGTCTCGATTTTGGTATGCTTTTAATAATAGTATCCAAATCTTCTTTTAAAGCGCTCACCATTTCATCGGCTTCATCTAACACTAAATACTTTAAGTCTTTAATGTTGATGGCACCACGTTTTACTAAATCGACTAAACGTCCTGGTGTTGCCACTACTATTTGTGTAGGTGTTTTTAAACGTTCTATTTGAGGCTTTATAGGAATACCTCCGCAAACAGCAGCCACAGAAATAGCTGGACTATTGGTAGTAAACGACACTAAATTAGCGTGTATTTGGTGTCCTAATTCTCTTGTTGGCGCTAATATTAAGGCTTGCACCGTAGTATCTTCCGTATTTATTAACTGTAATAAAGGCAATCCGAAAGCTGCCGTTTTACCAGTTCCAGTTTTGGCTAAAGCAACAACATCTTCTTTTTGTTTCAATACAACAGGAATGACTTTTTCTTGAATATCTGTTGGAACAGAAATTTCTAAATCGGCTAAACTTTGTTGTAATGAAGGATGGATTCCTAAATCAGAAAATAATTTTGACATAACGTAATTTTGTGCAAAGATAATGACACTTTCATAGGGAACCGTGTCAATTGTTTATTATTCTATTTATTGGTTTCGATTGCGCTCTAGCTGACAATGTGCTACAATTAAAACAAGACATAAAAAAAAGCCCATCAATAACGATGAGCTTTCTTTTAAACTTGAAAGTATATGTATTAGATAACTTTTACGTTCACTGCGTTTAATCCTTTGTTTCCTTCTTGAAGATCGAACTCAACAACATCGCCTTCGCGAATCTCGTCAACTAATCCAGAAATGTGTACAAAATGATCTTTATCTACGCCTTCTTCAGTGATAAATCCGAATCCTTTAGAATCATTGAAAAATTTTACTGTTCCTTTACTCATTGTAATGTAATTAAATTTATAATATTTATTGATTTGCAAAGGTGATACCATTTATTGGACATACAACATATTAATTCACTTATTTTCAATTCATTATAATTCATACAATATTTAAGGTGTTTCCATACTGATTTTAGGTTCTATAATTTCAATTAATGATCAAGATCCTAATACTTGTTCTAGTAAATTATATTGTAGTATAAAATATTGAACTTTAATGATTGAATATAGTTAATAGTTTAGTTTAAAATAAAATCGTCTTTCTTAAAACCATTATTAAATTTGATGTCGCTAAATGTATAAACTCCAATAGGTATATAGCTTCCGTCTTTATTAGGCATGAATCCTTTACGTACCGTAGAAATTAAAATACCATCCACTTTTTCGTAAGTCAAAGTCATTTTTAATATTGGTTTGTTAATACCCCAATCTGGTAATGAGAAGAAAAATTGATCTACTAAATGCGTCTTTGGGTTAAAATATAAGATGTATTCATCGTTTTTTTCTTTTTTTGTAATATTAGCATCATATATTAAACTGACCTTATCATACGTGATATCGCCTACTTTTTCTGTCCCTAGATATTTGTAATTTGTACCTGGATCTTTTAATTTGTACATCATCGTAAACCAATAAAAATTTACTTTACGTAAAAATATAGTGCCACCAATAGCTTTGGCCTCTGTTATTGCTTGTCCATCTAAAGTTAATGCAGGTTTACCATCAACATATGATTGTAAAGCAATCCCTTTTTTACCAGGTAACACATTTAAATCATGTTGCACGTAAGACGCCCAAGAATGCTCGCCATGAAATATATGACGTTCTATTGATACATCTTTTCCTTTTTCAAAATTATCATATACATAATGAAATTGAACATCTTTTTTTGCTGCTAATGTTTTGTAACCACCGTTTATAGCAACCAAAGCATCTAATAATTCGGCTGATTTTGTATCTGTATTTTGTGCACTAACTGAAAGTGTAAATACGAGTGTTACTAGAAAACTGGTAAGCGTACTTTTAATTTGCGAATTCACGTTTATAGAGGTTTTAAGTTAATAATTACTATAAAAGTCGTTATAAGTTCTAAAACTTACAGTTATACAAACTCTTTCTTATATCATTGCTTTATTGCAATACGTTGCCTTTTCAAAATCTCTTATACTCATTGAGATAATTGGAACGTTTGGAAACATAACTGTTAATGCTTCTATTATTTTTTTTGAAAGATTACTTTTTTGATCAACAGTGCGTCCTTCCATAATATTAGAAAATATATGAATGAAACTGTCTTTATCGTTCCCTATATTATAATATTTATATGGATTAATTCTGACCTTGATATCTCCTTTATCAAAAAGATTTGTAGATTCTGCAGTATCATACACGTTTTGCATAATATCCTTTGGAGATTTTAATGATGTTATATTTTCTGAACAATCTATTATAAAATGTGGCATGATTACTTTTTTAAAGTTTAAAACTTATTATACTCTTTCAGAATTTAGACGTATTTATATTTAATTCCAAACACCAGTCGCTGCTGTCTCTTTTGCGTATTGACTAAAATCTTTTGGCTTTCTTCCTAAAACAACTTCAATATCGTTGGTGATTTCAGAATTAGTTGGGTTACCTAAAACTTCAGAAAATAAATATTCAATCAACCATATAAAATCTGCAGGAACCCCTTGATCTTTCATAGCTTTCACATAAGCTGACAAACTAATTGGAGTAAAGGTGATTGCTTTTCCTGAGGCAATAGAAACCTCTTGAATAGCTTCATCGAAATTTAAGAGCCTTGGTCCTGTTAGTTGATAAATTTTTCCATTATGCTCCTTATTTAATAATGCGGCTACAGCAACATCTGCAATATCATCTGTGTCAACATAAGGAACTTTAGCTTCTGCTTGTGGTAATGCTACAAATCCTTCTAATATAGATTCTAGAAAAAAGCTTTCGCTGAAATTTTGATTAAACCAACTTGCGCGAACAATGGTATAATCTAATCCTGAATGAATAATTACTTGCTCACAAAGCTCTGCTTCTCTTTCACCTTTTCCAGAGAGTAATACTAGCTTTTTTATCCCGCTACGTTTTGCTTGTTTTGTTAGTTCTTCTATGGCTTCTAATGCTCCTGGAACTGCTAAATCTGGCTGAAAAGTGATATACACTTTATCCATGCCTTGCATGCTTTCTGACCATGTATCAGGATTACTCCAATCGAAAATAGGTGTTGCAGATCGGGAACCAACGCGTACATTATGCCCCAGATGATTTAAATTATCGACTACTTTACGACCTGTTTTTCCTGTTCCTCCGATTACTAAAATGTTTTCTTTCATGATTTTGTTATTTATTTATTATTGTTTAAATATTGTTTTTTGTTATTTGAATAAGGCTCATTATGAGTACTATAAATGATGCTATTGCGCTTAATGTTCTAATGAGATGAAATTGATTCCACTTGACTTCAAAGTTATTTCGAAGAGTTGTTAATTCTTCTTGAGATGCCGTTAGTAAATCTCGGTTATCTAGCATTTCATTTAGAGGTACGTTTCCAAAAATGGTAACTAATACAATTCCTAAGAAGTATACTAATACCGCTAAACCTAAAGGCCAAATAACTGAGCTTGAAGTGTTTTTGAATACAAACAAATTGATGATTCCTAGTATAAAAGGACCAAAAAACACTATAAAAAAAATGGGGTTTAAAATGGTTCTATTCATTTGTTGAAAGGACATTAAATACCCGTAATCATCTAGTCTTCCAATACCAGGGGTAATGGCATTAGCCCATGTAAAACACAAGCCTGCTGATAATCCTGTAAGTACTACTAATAAGCCTAAGCTTATATGTTGAAAAGTAAATTCCATAATCTTAAAGTTTTGATTTTATATGTATTGGATAAACACGCGCATAAAAATATAATGCTGCTACTATTAGAATTTCGAAAGCGATGATCCAGAAATCTAACGCAGTAAAAAAACTAAAGTGACTGCCTCCATTTGGTATAACATAAAGAGGCACCGTAATAAGTGCATCTAATGCAGCAGCAGTTATAAGTATGGTCTGCCCTACTTTAAGTCCGTGAGTGTTTTGATCCTTTTTGTAATAGAAAGCACAAGCAAACCATACCAAAGGCATAATGGTAATAAACAAGACTACGTTTGCCTGTGTATCTGCATTTTCTAAAATTGGAATGGCATATGAAATTGAATATAAAAGGAATGCAATTGTCCAAAGAATGATTCCTGTTAAAATGGCTCGTTTTGTTTTCATGTCTTTTTATTTAAAAGTTACATGGCAAAACTATAGCGTAAGCAAAAAAAGGATTTGTTTTAAAAGGAGGAAGAGTTGTTCGAAAAGGAGCTTACTTGATTTGACTAGGTCTGTAGCCAAACTTTTTTTCGAAAGCATTAGAAAATGAACTTAGGCTGTCATACCCAACATGCCATGCAGCTTCCTGAACAGTAAACTCTTGGTTTCTTATCATTTTATGAGCCATTGTAAGGCGTTCGTTTTGAAGATATTTAAATACTGGGACACCAAAAAAGGCTTTGAATTCTTTTTTTAAAGTAAACGTATTTAGCCCAATTTGTTTTGAAATTTCATTTAAAGAAGGTGGATTATCTATGTTTTCCAATAAAAGATCTTTAGCCTGAATCAACTTTTTACGTTCGAGTGATTTTATTTTCTCAGTTTTTAAAATTGCTAATTGCCCAAAATAATGAGAAAGTAAGGTGGTGATTTGACTTCTAAAAAACATCATTTTAGTTATTCCTTTATACTGAATATTGAAAAGAGAATCTACAATATGATGCATTTCGGGTGTCATTATAAATCTAGGTCCTTCAACATAATGATCAGAAGGGTTTACAAGCTGACTTAACATATCTCCAAATAATTCACCTTCATGATTAGGAAGTTTATCCAATAACTTAGTAGTTGTAGTAATTAAAACGCATTGCAAGGATTTATCTGCAGAAACTGAATGCTCAAATTCTACGTTTTCATCTGCATAAAAGGAAAGTGCTAATCCTTTAGTTTGCTTATAAGATTGTTGTTTTTCTCCATACTTGATATTTAAATTGACATTTCCAGAACCGTAAAAAGCTACAGCAATAAGCGGCTCATCAAAATAGCATGAATCTACTGTAGGTATACTAGCTTCAGCTTCTTCAATTAAAATAGTAAAATCATTTATGTCTATAATGTCTCTAGTCATAAAACGTATTTCAAAATATTACAAGATTTAAATTAATATACAGTAAAATATCCTGTTGTTAGTATGTTTTTACCTGCCCATACTTCAACACGATAATTTCCAGGAGACCAATAGGAATAGCTTTCACTATAACCATAGCCATTCCATAAATTAGCTACTTGCCAACTTTTAGGAACTAGAAATTCAAGTTTTGGCGAGCCTAAAAGTGTGCCATCTGGGTTAAAATATTTTAGAGTGAAATCGGTTGTAAAATCGGTTTTATTGTAATTTGGATTAGCAAATTTTATATTAGTAAATACCTTTCTTGTATTATTTCTTGAGAACCTATTAGTAAACACTTTATCTTCAGGCGCTTTTTCTCCTCCTTCGAAAAAATTAATCTCTGAAATTTCTCTTACAACTTTTCCGTCAGTAATATAAAATGATGCAGAACCTATTTCATAACCTTTAATACTAGCTTTAACATAATATTTTCCTGTTTCCCATATTCCTGCTTTATCGTACCCAAAACTTCTAGCAACAAAAGTTTCACTCTTTGTTTTAGGAATAATAGTTTCAACATTTGTAGTACCAAATAATCGCCCATCTGCAAAATAATAATCTAATGTAATATTGATGGGGTTATCACTTTTATTATAAAGATCATTTTTAAGCTTAAAATAAGTACCTATATGAGTTGCTTCACTCTTAAAAAACGAATTTCTAAGCATACTTGTTCCTTCTAAATGCTCGTAAAATGCCATGTATTTAACCGTTACATTTTGTGAATAAACAGCAACAAGGCTATAAAAGAAAAAGTATAGAAAAAAGTAAATTTGTTTTCTTTTCATGCTGCAATATACTATTTTTTATAATTTAGGTTTTACTGCTCCAGTATAACGTATTGAAGTTCTAGATGAACCATTAAGCACCAATTCACTGCTTAAATTAGGACGAAGTTTTATGTACACATTAAAACTTTCATTATTACTTTTAGCATTAAATGTTATATCATAACTCTGGTTCTTGTTTTTTATGACTTTATAGTTTTTAATTAAACCGCTAAATTTTATAGTGTTATCTCCGCCTCCATAATCAATTTGAGTCTGACGTTCTCCAAAATATGGTAAAAAAGAAGTAATAGTGTCTCCAGAAATGGTTAAAAAATTTGTATTACCAATTAAATTTATATTTCCTGCTGAGTTACCTGGTTGTAAAATGCCAGAATTTAAAGCACGTTGCATCGCAACTGTTACTTGCGGATATGCCCAATCAGATTTTATAGTAAATTGTTTTTTTTCTATTAGTTTACTTAAAGCTTTTTTTTCAGCATCTGTAGTATTATTTTTAGATGTAGCACAGGAAATAAAAGCGAGTGTTATAATAAATAGATAGTAATTTATAAGTTTCATTTTAAATGATTATTTATACGATCTAAAATACAAAAGATATGTCGCATTTTTTATAAAAATAGATAGATTGTATTTTTTATCTAAACAAGAACTTATACTTTAGTGTTTCATGGATTTAAAATTGAAGCAAATACAATTACAATATCAAGGTTATTTTAATACACCATTACTATGGAAAACGCATGAGGTTTTTGGCTTAATGCAATTAGAAATAAGCAATCAAAGACATTTTGTTTTTAATGACATAATTCCTGATAATCTACGATTAGGAAAACGTGTAGAACGCTTTGTTAGTAGAGAACTTGAAAAGGATGACCGCATAGAGGTTTTGCTAGAAAACACTCAAATACAGAACCAGAAACTAACTATTGGAGAGCTTGATTGTATTTTAAAGTTTAATGAAACACCTATTCATTTAGAAATTATTTATAAGTTTTATTTGTATGACCCCACTATTGGAGCTACTGAAATTGAACATTGGATTGGACCAAACAGAAATGATAATTTACTAAAAAAAATAACAAAATTAAAAGAGAAGCAATTACCGTTACTATATAACGTACACACGAAACCGCATATAGATGCGTTAAATTTAAATACTGAAAGCATTTTACAACGAGTTTGTTTTAAAGCACAATTATTCATACCATACAATACAAGTGCGGTAGATTTTAAATTACTAAATAAAGGCTGCTTAAAAGGATTTTATATTCCTTTTTCTGAAATTGAACAATTTACTTCTTGTAAATTTTATATTCCGAACAAAGTAGATTGGTTATTAGAAGTTCAAACTCACGTAAATTGGTTGTCCTATACCTCATTTGTTGAAAAAACAACCATTTTAATAAATAAAAAAACAGCACCTTTATGTTGGATAAAATTTCCTAAAGGAGCTGTTCAAAAATTTTTTATTGTGTGGTGGTCTTAAACACCAAAATTATGTGTTACTACTGATTTAATATTGTATTTTCATTTAAAATAATATCTTTTGTTGCCACATACATATTCTCTTTTTTATTAAGTTTTAACATACTCATAACAGCTTTTGCTCGACATGCTAAAGTTAAGTCTGGCAATAATGGATCATCATCAAAAAAGAATGATGTTAATTCATATTCTGCTTTTCCAGGTTCTTTAATAGTACGATGTATTTGTCTTAACTCCTTAGAACGTAAAAACTTCCCAGGAATAAAGGTATAAAAAGTGTATTGTCCGTCGGAATTGGTTTTTATCCAACCTCTATGTTTTATGTAACGCTTACGGTTTTCATCTCTTTTAAGGTCATAATTTCCATCTTCATCTGGTTGATGTATAAAAAGTATAACATTACTAGCAGGCGTTTTTCCATCACTTTGATAAATAGTTCCTGTAATTTTAAGCTTGTCTGCTTTCGTAGCGAAATCAGGAATAGTATCTGTATTATTTAGTTGTTTTTCAGAATAATCGAAGACTGCATTTCGCTTCTTGTAGTTTAGCGGAATATCGTTACTAGTACTTGCAGATTCTTGTGCAATAAGTGTGCTAAAACTTATTAAACACGCAAAAAACATTAGGGGCGTTAGTTTTTTCATGATAGTATTAATTGTTTAATATTCTCAAAACTAAACCATTATATTATCTCTTCCTAAAAAATCTTATGAACTATAAAATATACACGATGAAATGATAAAATCTAGATGAAATGCAATTAATAAAGAAATATTATAAAAAGAATGTACTATTCTATTTATTTATAACTAACGAATCAAGCACAGCACCACCCATAGATGCAATTGTTTTTAGTTTAAGTTGTCTTCCATCAATATTTATAAGTGTAAAATGCCCCCTATGAGCCGAAGCTGCTACAATATCTTTATCACATTGCCCTGGGTTCCAATCTTTTTTTAACTTCCCTCCTGCACCTGTAGTAATTTGTATAAAACCATTTTTTATATTGGCGTATTCATTTAGTGGCTTATTATATTTTTCAATAACATTTCCATTTTTATCAAAAGGCATAAGTCTTTCATAGGTATGTGCATGCCCGTTTAAAACTAAATCAACGTTGTATTTAGTAAATAACGGATACATATCAACCACAGCTTTATATTCAGGTTTGTAAGTGCAACTAATGCCGTTATGATGAAAGTATACAAATATCCAGTCATACTTATTTTGTGCGTTTTTTAAATCGTTTTCAAACCATTTTAATTGATTTTTCTGATCGTACATTTCTCCACTTCTAGTATCCAATGCAATAAAATGAGCGTTGCCGTAATCAAAAGAATAGTAGTGTTCATTATTAGGAAGTTTCCATTCGGTAGTAAAATTAGTATCAGGATTAACATGCCAATCATGGTTTCCTAAAGCAGGGTAAAACGGAATGTTTTTTAAGATAGGTTCCATAGGCTTAAAAAGATAAGCATCAGCAAAGAAACTTTCCCCGTCAGGATAAATAATATCTCCTAGCCCAAGTCCAAAGTTTGGACGATCCTTCAAATTATGTATTTGCCAAGATGTAATTTCAGGAAAACCTCCTTTGCTTACAGGTTCTCCAATATCTCCCATGGCATAGAAGGAAAAACTAGTGTTTCTTTCAGCTGGTTCCGTTTTAAAAAAGTACTCTTCACCCGAAGCTAGTAGTTTTTCATCTGTATAAATCGAGTAATAGTATTTTTTACCTCGCTCAAGACCGTTTATGGTAACAGTATTTCTTGTTTTAAAACTATCTTTTAATATATAACCATCAGCTGTTTTATTCATAGCTTTAGAGGTGCCATATTTTACTTTAGCATGCTCACCTTTATTTGTAATCCATAAAATACTAATACTATCTTTAAAAGCATTTTGTAAATATGGTTGACGCACCAACTGTACGGTATTTGTTTTATTGTAAGATGATTTGCAATTAAACACCAAGAATAAACAGGTTAGTATTGTTATTAATTGAAGAAAGTTTTTAGTTGAAGATTGCATAATTTAAATTTAGTGAGTAAAGATATAAGCTTCTGTATTATGCTAAGGTTAATATAATATTACAAAATTATGTTGAACAAGTACCCTGAAATAATAATACATAATGTTACTACAATAAAAAAGATAATAATTAATTTTATTGACATTATTTTTTTAAGAAGCATGGCTTCGGGTAATGATAGTGCAACAACCCCCATCATAAAAGAAATAGCAGTACCTAACGGAATGCCTTTACTTACTAAAACTTGAACAACAGGAAGTATGCCTGAAGCATTTGAATACATAGGAACAGCTAAAACAGTAGCAATAGGGACAGCAAAAACATTGCTTTTATTCATATACTGCTCAAAAAAACCTTCTGGAACGTAACCATGCATCATGCCTCCAATAGCTATACCTATTAACACATAAAGTATAACGCCTTTTAATATTTTAATAGTATCATTATAAATAACAGGTAATTTCTGTATAAATGATATCTGTTCTTCATTTTTGATATTCGTATTTTTATTAGATGTCATTAAAACTTCTTTAGCCCAAGGTGTTAATAAATTATCAAGTTTTAAGTGTTGTAAAATAAATCCAGAAATCGTTCCTAATAAAATACCACTAACTATATAAATTGTGGTAATTTTAATTCCGAAAAGCCCTAAAAACAAACCTATAGCAACCTCATTTACAAGCGGTGATGTTATTAAAAATGCATACGTTACTCCTAACGGAATACCACCTCTTACAAAACCTATAAATAAAGGAACAGAAGAACATGAACAAAATGGTGTGACAACACCAAAAAGACTTGCCATTAAATAGTCTAACCCAAAGAATTTATGTGTTGTAAGATAGTTTTTTACTCTTTCTACAGGGAAATAACTATTAACAAACCCCATTAAAAAAATGATTAGGATAAGTAGTGTAATAATTTTAATGCTATCGTAAATAAAGAAGTCTAAAGCTTTAGCAAAATGACTTGTAGGATCTAAATGAAAAAGCATTTGTTTTAAATTATCAATAAAATATGACAATAAATGAAACATAGCTATGATGTTAACAACTCTAATACTTCTGTTTTAGATGGTATTCTCCCTTTAATAACAACAACACTATTAACAACAATTGCTGGAGTTGACATAACATTATAATTCATTATTTCAGCAATATCTTCTACTTTTATAATACGAGCATCAATATTATTCTCATTTACAACTTCTTGAACAATACTTGTTACTGCGTTGCATTTTGCACAACCTGTTCCTAAAATACCAATTTTTTTCATCTGTTTTGTTTTATGATTTTTTTATTAGTAAGATGTAATACTCTATTAATTATATAATGAATATTCCAAAATAAATATGCTAAGAGATGATAAGTTAATATAAATCCGTGTAAAGTTACTCTAACTAAGTAAGGCTTAACATGATAATTATCATGTTAAGCCTTACTTAGTTAATTAAATAAATTAAAAATTTAGGTGACATTTTGTAAAAAAAATACTGATGATGATTTTTTAGTGAATTGAAGTTCTCAGTTAAAAATAAATTGTGATTTCTCACAATCATTAAAAATACATTAAAAATGTTTTTTTATAATTTATTCGACAAAAAGAAGCTTCTATATTTTGTTATATTTCATTTTTCAATAAATACACCACACAAATTTATTTTTATTTAAACCAATCAAAACTAATTAATTTATGCAAGATGTAATAGCTAATGTTGTTGAACAAAAAGAACTTATTTCAGCTATTGATACTGTTTGGGTTTCAATATGTGCAGCAATTATTTTTTTAATGGAAGGCGGTTTTGCACTTCTTGAAGCAGGATTTGTGCGTGCCAAAAACGCCATGAGTATTATTGCCAAAGTAATGATAGATATTGCATTTGGAGGTCTTGCTTTTTATGTAGTAGGGTTTGGTATTGCCTATGGAGCATCAAATGGGTGGTTTGCTTTTGATTTTGGAATAACAGAAGGAGATTTAGGCTTAGGATTAACGGTTTCTAATAAATTATTTTGGTTCATTCAATTAGGTTTTGCTATTGCAGCTATTTCAATAGTTTCTGGAGCTGTTGCAGAAAGAATGAAAGTATGGGCCTATGCCATTTTTGTTATAATTTTCTGTGCTATTATGTATCCATTAGCAGCTAATTGGGTTTGGAACCCAAACGGTTGGTTGGCAGTAAGAGGATTTAATGATTTTGCAGGATCTGCAGCGGTACATGCTATGGGAGGGTTTGCTGCTTTAGCTGCTGCCATTGTGTTAGGGCCGCGTTTAGGGAAATATGATGCTAATGGAAAACCCGTTGCAATTCCAGGGCATAATTTGCCATTAGCAGCTGTAGGTGGTTTTATACTATGGTTTGGCTGGTTTGGGTTTAACCCAGGGTCTACATTAGGTGCTGTAGGAAATTGGGAGTTAATAGGAACCATTGCTACTAACACTTTTTTAGCTTCTGCAGCTGGTGGTGTTGCCACTATGTTTTATACGTATTTTAAGTACGGGCAAATCGATGTAACAATGACCATAAATGGAGTTTTAGCGGGTCTAGTTGCAGTTACTGCTGGTTGTAATATCGTAGATTCAGGCGCTGCTATTATAATTGGATTAATTGCAGGTGTTTTAGTAGATGTTGCTGTACTTTTTATTGATAAAATTAAAATTGATGATCCGGTTGGAGCTATTGCAGTTCATGGTGTTAATGGATTATTCGGAACCATAGCTGTAGGTTTATTTGCAGCTGATGGTGGTTTATTCTTTGGTGGAGGAGCTAATTTATTAATTACCCAACTAATAGGTGTATTGGCTATTGGAGCTTTTTCTTTTATAGTCACTTTTATTATTATGAAAATCATGAAAAAGACTATTGGCATTCGTGTTAATAGATCGGAAGAAAGAGCGGGTATTGATGCCGTTTCGTTTGGAGTTGAAGCTTACACAACTTTTGAATAAAAATTAGTAGATTAAATTTAAAATTACAAAAATGAAAAAAGTAGAAGCTATTATAAGACCATCAAAACTAAAAGCAGTGCAACGGGGATTAAAAGAAGCCGATATTCCTTGTATTACTGTTATTCCTGTAAAAGGAACAGGATTACAAAAAACATATTCAGAACGTTATAGAGGTACCGAACAATCTATGATTCTTCAAAGTCGTGTTATGATTAATTGTGTAGTTAGCGATAAGCATTTGCAAAAATGTATTGATGTTATTAAAGATAATGCATGTGAAAATCAAGCAGGTGATGGTAAAATATTTATATATCATGTAGAAGATGCTATACGCCTTAGCACAGGAACGCAAGGTGTTGATGCTATTCTTTGAAATCTTTAATTTACTGAGGATTACAAGCTTTTAAAGAGCCTATAATTAAAAATAAAAGATACGTAATTGTTATATAGGCTATATATTTATATGAACCTAAAGTTGTAAATGAATAACTAAATAAACTAGGAGCAATTGCACTTGCGATGACTAAAAAACTCATCACCTTACCTGTTATTGCTCCTAAATATTTTCTTCCGTAATACCGTGGACATGTAACTGCATTTACTACTGCAAACAGCCCTCCAAGTATTCCTAAACCAATTATTAATAAATAAACACCTATTGGACTGGAAAGAAATAACAATCCTAACGAAGCTAGTATTCCACTAGCTTGCATGATGTATAAATAGATTTTATGGTGAATATAATCACTTAAAATATTGCAAAGTGTAGATACTGAAATAGCTATTATTGAAATTGGCACAAAAATAGCAATAGCTTGTGATTTAGAATAATCCTGACTAGCAAAGACTGACACCACATGAAAGGTAAAACCTGTTATAAAGAAACTATTAAATGCTAAGGTTAAACTAATCATCCAGAAGGCTCTTGTTGTTTTTGCTTCTATTAATGTGAAGTTTTTTTCTACTTTTTCTTTTGTTGTAATGGTTTTTACACTTTTAATATTTCCATCAGGTTTTAAATTAAAATCTTCAGGCCTATTTCTATAAAATTGAATGATGCAAATACTAAAAACAAATAAACAAAAAGCTAGTATTTGCCAACTCATTTCCCAACCATTATTATCAATAAGTTTACTAATTAAAATTGGAGAAACCGAAAAACCTAAAGAAACAGTAATACTACTTATAGAGTTTACTTTACCCCTATTTTTATCAAACCAGATCATAATCATATTACGAGATGCCATAGTTAAAACACCTTGACCACAGAACCTTATGAATAAAAACAAGATAGACATTAATGCAAAAGGTACTACCCAAGACTGTAAATCTATTAAAGATTTTAATTCCTCACTTATTTCAACGGAAACCGAACATAATAGTAATGATACTCCTAAAAAAAGCGCCGCAAAAAACGCAACATATCGAGCACCATAAGTGTCAAATAACACACCAGCTCTTGCTACAAAAAACGCACTTAAAAGGGTGCCAATCATGTAAGCATTACTAAATTGGTTTCTAGTAAGCCCCAGTGCGTTTTTTAAAGGATCTGTAAATACAGAAACGCCTACTGTTTGACCTGGAATACTTGCTAATACACCAATACTTCCAACAACTAATACAATATAGCCGTAATAAAATGGTGATTTATTTGGATTGATTAAAGAAAATCTATTCGTTTTCAGCATATATATAGATAGATGTTACATCTATTTTAAATTATTATGAATACAACAATTTTGAATTTTTAAAGAATTTCATTAATTACTTTAAACCAATCTTCAATATTCGATTTATTAGTATTCAAGGCTATACTTCCATTGCCATAGGGTGCATAAATATTTTCATTTGTAATAGAGAAGAAACCAACGGTTGGTGTTAACGAAGCACTTGCTAAGTGCATGACACCATTATCGGCTGCTAAAAAAACAGATGCATTTTTTATGATGGCTCCCATTTCTCGAATGTCTTTACTGTAGAAATTTGGTGCTTTGAAATTGATTTTTGAAATATTTTCAATAGGCAACATTTCTATAATATTATAATTAGGAAACTCTTTTTGTAAACGCTCATAAAAAGTTAACCACCAAGCTTCAGAATAGCACTTATCGCCTGTGGCATTGGTGTATATGCAAATGGTTTTTCTATCGTTTTTAATAATTTCATCTAAAATTTTCTTACCATTAGAAAGTTCAGAATCGTTCAATTTTATATCTAATAAAGGTACTTGATTTTCATTTTTAGGAAATCCTATTTTAGCTAAGTAATCTCTCAAATTATAAACAGGATACTTTGAAATGTGCTGGTAATCTTTATGCAGCTTCGCAATATCTTCATTTGCTTCGCCAAAAATTTTTATGGAAGCTTTGGCTAAGTTTGTTAATAATCTTCCAGAAGATGAGTTTTTATCACCATTAATTACTAAATCGTAGGTTTCTTTTTTTATTGATAACCATGACTTTGCATATTTAAATAAGTTACTAAATGGTTTTCTAGGAAGCTGAATTATTTTATCAATTTCTGCATAATTTTCAAAAACAGGATACGCAACACCACCTTTAACAAACAAATCTATTTTACAACCAGGAAACGTATTAATCACTTCTTGTACAATAGGCGTTAATAAAAGTTGATTACCTAATCTATGGTTAGGTCTAATAATTAAAACTCGTTTTATGTCTGATGCATTAAGAGAACCTATTTTTGGTTCAGAATAAGAACTACCAATATTTTTAGTAAGACTGTGCGTAATTTTTCTTCTTATGCTATTAATACGTTTTGAAAAACTCATTATAAATGCTGTTATATAAAGCGTGTAAAAGTACAAATACAGATGGTGGTAGGCAAACACAATACATGCACTTTAACTTATTTAATTATTTTTTATAACTATATGCAACCTTTTACTTTTTTATTTGTCTATAATAGTAACTTAAAAAATAAAACTATTTTTAAGACGAATTAAAGCTAGCGTAATTTAATTGGAAACCAACATTTTATATACACATAGAGAGCTTGTAGAAAACAGCAAGTTAGGTGATAGAAAAGCACAATATAAATTGTATGAGCTCTATGTAGACGCTATGTATAATGTTAGTATGCGCATGATGCATATTAGAGAGGATGCCGAAGATGTTGTGCAAGATAGTTTTATTGAGGCTTTTAATAATTTATCCTCATTTAGATATGAAAGTACATTTGGCTCATGGTTAAAGCGTATCGTAGTAAACAAGAGTATTAATTGTTTGAAGAAGAAAAAGATACCTGTTGTATCTATTGAAAATGAAATGTATCATATAAAATCTGATGATATTGAAGAAGAAGCTTCAGCAATGGATATAAAAAAGGTTATTGCAGGTATAGGACTCCTGCCCTCTGGGTATCAGCAAATAATAAACTTGTATTTAATTGAAGGTTATGATCATGGTGAGATTTCAGAAATATTAGATATAACTACATCTACTTCTAAATCTCAATACCACAGAGCAAAGAAAAAATTAATTGAAATTATAAAGACATTATGATGGATGATTTTGAAAAAAGCATAAAAGAGAATAGACTTCTTTTTGATGAGCATAAAGCCGACAGAAGTAAGCTTTGGGCAAATATTGAATCTAAATTAGATGAACCAGAAGCTAAACCTAAGGTTATAAAACTATGGCAAAAGCCCATATTTAGAGTCGCTGCTACTATTATAATTGCTTTAGGATTGTTTTCTTTAGTAAACACCATAAACACTAATGGAGGTGATCAACAGAATGGTTTTGCTAATCAAGAATTAAATGATATTGATGCGCATTATAAAGGTTTGGTAGCCTACCAAGTTAAATTGGTTGACAAGAATACTCAATTATCTCCTAAAGAGAAAAAACAATTTTTGTCTTTTATCGATGAATTAGATGTTGAATACGAAGCACTAAAAATAGAACTAAATAAAAATTTAGATAGTGAAATTATTTTAGAAGCTATTGTAATTAACTATAAGAAAAGAATAGAATTAATAGAGAACTTATTAAAGCAAATTAACAGTTCTAAAAAAATAGATGATGAAGAAGCATACACTTTATAAAAAAATAGCACTACTAATCCTAGTATTAGTAAGCTACTCAATACAGTCTCAGGAAATAGTGACGAAAAAAATTGAGAAAACCTTTAAAATGACGAATGCCGGTGAATTACATTTAGATAATAAATACGGTAATGTAATAATTTCTGGTTGGGAAGAAAACAAAGCATCTGTAGTTATTGATATAAAAGTAAATAATAAGAAAAAAGAAAATGCAAAAGCGCTTATTGATAGAATTATAGCAGACATAAAAAACGCAGGTGATTTTGTGAGCATTACTTCAGAAATATCAGAAAAAAACACCAGCTTCTTTTCTAGATATTTTAACAAAGTTAATCCGTTTGAGTTTGATAAAAGCAATGTGGAAATTAACTATAAAATATACTTGCCTATTAATGCAGAAATAGATGTTACTAATAAATTTGGAGATATTGTTATTGATAATTGGACTGGTAAATTAAAAGCCAACTTAGAGCATGGCGATTTATGGCTTAATGATGCTGTATCCAATGCTAATATTATTATGAAATTTGGCAAACTAAGAGCAAAATCGATTATATATGGAACCGTTAACATAAAAAATGGCGACATAGATATTGAAAACTCTAAAAACTTACTTTTAAAAACTAGTGGTAGTAATATAGAAATAAATACGGTTACTAATTTAGAACTCTATTCTAGTAAAGACGAAATAGCTATTGAATATGTAGGAGATATTACAGGTGAACTTTCTTTTTCAAAAGTTACTGCTCAAAATGTTGAAGATAAAATTAGTTTACTGATGAGTGTTGCAGATTTAAGAGTTTTTAAAATAAATCAATCAGATGCTATGGTTGATATCAATCAAGAATCATCAGACATTCATATAAACATTACGGGTCTATCATTTAAGTTTAATGCTACTTTAGAGCAAGGCTTATTAAGGTTACCTAAAACATTTTCAAATGTTAAAAGTAAAGTCATTAACAAAAGTGAAAGGCTTAGAGAAATTACAGCCAATTATGGGAACTTAAAAAAAGGTGTCTTTTCTTTTGCAGGAAAAAAAGGTGTTATTGTTTTAAATGAATAACAAAGGCTTTATAACTTATTTTATCTAAAACATATAAAAATAATCAATTAAATGCAGCCTTTTAAAAGTTGTGTTGTCTATACTAATAACAATTACCAAAAAATTAATCAAATCATGAAAAATTATAAACTAATATTCTTAATAATTCTAACTTTCTATTTCAGCAATTTACAGGCACAAGAACAAGGTAAATCTGATAGTGATTATATTGAGTTTAACGACAGGAAAAATACGGTACACGGTGTATATGTAGGATTAGGTATGTACTCTGGTAAAATACATGGAGCAGATACATATTTAGCAGATTTTAAAATTGCTTATGTAGCCAATCAACAATTTGAAGTTGGTTTTGTTGGAGTTGGTTTTTATTCCGATTTAAATAAGCGCGGATTAGATTTTAATAATAGAGATTTAGTAGGTGCTTATGGTGGATTACATTTAGAACCTATTTTATTTGGAAAATCATTATTAAGTGTATCTTTTCCTGTGCTTATTGGAGGAGGTGGTATCGTTTTACTAGATGAAAATGATATAGAGGATGTAGAAATAGAAGATGACGAATGGCAAGCTGTTTTTGTTGTAGAACCTGGTATTAATGTCTTATTTAATTTATCTAGATATGTACAACTAGAAGCTGGAGTTAAATACCGTTTTTCTAGTAAAATAGATTTAAATCCTGATTATGACTTTAATAATATTAATGGCTTTTCAGCTGGTGTAGGTATTAAAATTGGTGTGTTTAATATGGGGAGAAACCGATATAAAAAAAATATAACAGATGAAAATTAAAAAACTAAGTGATAAAATAAATTCTGTTCATGTTATTTCAAAAAACAACAAAGTATTTGTAAAATCGGAAGCGAACGAATGGTTTCCTATAAATTTTCAATGGATTCCAATTACAGGGCTTAATGATGCAATGAAACAAATATAAAGGCGAATTAAATATGACCATATGAATCATTAAATAAAAAATCATCAATCAATCAAAAACAATCAAAATGAAAACGAACAGATTAGTAATTATAATAGCCATTATAGTGTTAACTTTAAACTCATGTAGTGTAGACTCCATTAGAGTTTCAGTAAATGATACAATTACTTATAAAGATATTCCAGTTTCAGAATACAATACTCTTGAAATATCTAACAATTTTAAAGCATTTGTAACATTCTCTGATACTGAAGAATCTATTAAAATTGAAACTAATGAAAACCTTCAAGATTTAGTTATTGCTACAATTAAGAACAATAAACTTACCGTAAAATTAAAAAACAATATACATATTAATGGCTCAGCCACTCTAAATGTTTATATCACTACAAAGTCTATTACAGAATTTAAAGTAGCAGCAGATTCAAAAATATATCTAGAAAATACTTTAGTTGAAGATGATGTAAACATTCAGGTTACTGCAGATAGTTTTTTCTCTGGTGAAGTAGATATCAATAATTTAGAACTCAAATTATCAGCTGATGCAAAAGCGGATTTATATGGTAGTACTTCTCTATTAAAAACGAATCTTTCAGCAGATGCTAAACTTTCTGATTATGATTTAGTTGTTGAAGATTTAATAATTGACATGGCAGCAGATTGTGATGCCAATATAACTGTAACCAATACTATTGATATTGACGCTACAGCAGACTGTGTTTTACGTTATAAAGGAAATGCAGATATTATTCGTAAGCATTTAACAGCCAATTCTAGAATTAAAAAAATGGATTAATTTTTAGTTCTACCCTTATACCAAATATTCAAAACCATACCTCCTATAATCAATGCGATACCTAAGAGATTCCAAAACGTGTATATTTCACTAAATAAAAGGACTCCTAAAGAAGCTGTAAAAATAACTTCAACGTATTTTATAGGAGCTATTAGGTTTGTTGTAGCACTCTGAAAAGCTTTGGTCATAAATATTTGACCTATATAACCAAATACACCTAAACTAGATAAGAATAACCATTCTGTTTCTTTAGGTGTTACCCAATTGCCTATGGAAAGCACACCACCTAAAACAGTAGCAATAACCATAAAGTAATTAACAATAACTACTGGGTGCTCACTATTACCAATTTTACTTATAATAACGTAAACTAAACCACTAAGAACAGATGCTAGTAGCACAAGTAATAATCCAGTAGAATGTAATTGTGTATCTAAGCCTTTTAAAACAAGCACTCCAAAAAATGAAATAATAAAAAATAACCATTGCAATGGTTTTATTTTTTCACGTAATAAAAGAACAGCAAAAATAGCAGCAAATATAGGTGCTAAATACCTTAAAGATACTGCAGTACCAACAGACAGATACTTAACAGACATAAAAAACAACAACATAGAAGTTGCACCTGTTATAGCTCGTAAAACAAGAAGTTTACTCTTTTTTGCTATAATTGGAATTTTATTTTTTATTAGAAATCCAAAGGTAAAAAATAGCGAACCTAAAGATCTAAAAAATACTATTTGATACGAGTTAACATCCTTTAAATACTTAACCGTAGCATTCATACATGCAAATGCTAAAGTGCTAATTAGCATGAATTTTATAGCTTTTTTAGCGTCCAATACTTCTAGGTTTAAATTTTCGCTTAGAATTAATAAAATAAACACCTGTTAACAGTACAATTGCTGCAATTATAGATTGTGTTGTAATTTGTTCATTTAAAATCCACCATCCTAAAATTAATGCAATAATAGGATTAACATACGTAGATGTTGCTACCTTTTCAGGGGAAACAACTTTTAGCAAATAATTAAAAGCTGTAAACGCAATAATACTTCCAAATATAATAAGCACTAATATAGACCATTGTACATTAGAACTCCATGTAGAAGGCAAAGTCCAAGTTTCTCCAAAACAAACACTTGCTATTGCTAGCATAATACCGCCAGTAAGCATTTGGTAACCTGTATTTACAAAATAGTTTGATGGCAAATTTGCTTTTCCAACAAATAAGCTACCGTAAGCCCAACTAATCATACAAACAAAAATCATAATCATTCCAGTAATTTGACCTTCTTGACTAATGAGTTGTTTTTGACTTACCAAAAGATAAATACCAAAAAAACCTAATACAACGCCTATATAAGACATTGCTGATATTTTTTTTCCTTGCAGAATACGCATTAAGATAAGAACAACTAATGGTTGTGCAGAAATTTCTAAAGCAGTAAAACCACTATCAACATATTTAAGTGCCCATACAACAATGCCATTTCCAAAGGTTAAAAATAAGAAACCTGCTATAATCGCATTTTTAAATTGCTCTTTAGTTATTGAAATATCAACCTTTAAAATTTTTGCAATTATAAAAATAATAATACCGGCAACTAAAAATCGTATAGATGCTAGTTTAAAAGGAGGTAATTCGGTAACCGCTATTTTATTAAGTAAATAGGTTGATCCCCAAATAACATATATTGCAAAAAAGGCTAATGCAATTGTAATTGTTTTTCGAGATACACCCATTTTAAAAAATAAGGGTTAATAAAATATAATTTCTAAAAGAAAATGATTAAATCTTTTTTACACGAACGGCATTCATTCCTTTTTGTCCGCGCTCTAATTCGTAAGTAACTTTGTCGTTTTCCTCAATAGGTTCAAGGACACCACTAACATGTACAAAATATTTTTCTTGATTGATGCTATCTATGATAAAACCAAATCCTTTAGAATGATCGAAAAAAGAAACTTTACCTTCTTTGTTTGCTGGCTCTTCTTCTTCTCTATCTTCTTTTTTAGGAATTCCTAACTCAATACTCTCAGCTTCAACTTTTTCACGCATTGCTGGATCTGGTGGCGTATCGGTTAAATTTCCATTAAAATCTACATAAGCAAATTGAATACCTTGTGGGTTTTCTTTAGCTTCAGCTCTACGAGCTTCTTTCTTTTTTTGCTTTTCCTCTCTCTTTTTTAAGCGTTTTTTTTCTTTTTCTATTTTGTTAAATGTTACTTGCGATTTAGCCATAGTTTACGTAAAATATTTTTTTTAAATTCAGAACGTAAAGATACGCCTTATTTTAAGGATGTTATAATATTATTTAAGCTAAATTACTAAGTTTCTTATTCTTCTGGTGGATAGCCAAAAATTTGTTCGAATACTTCATCAAAATTGGAACGCAAGTAAGCGTTTAATTTCTTTCTATAATCACCTCTTAACCATTCAACAAAGTTATAAGTACTTTTACTTATGCATTTAGTATAGCGTTGTATTCTAAAGTCTATATCATCTCCTAGTTTTTTTGCTAAAGCCAAAGCATCATAAACATCTTCACTGTTTTCTATACATATTTTAGCATGTTGTGCGATAGAACGTTCTAAAACAACTTTAGATGATTCTCCATTTCTTATAGAATCAACATAGGTTTTTTGAATATCGAAATAGACATCTTTAGAATTTGAAAACTCAGCACGCAATGCATCTGGCATTTCATATCTAAAATTGCTTTCTAAATCTTCATCACTTAAAATAGCATCTAAGTAATAATTTGGTGACCTAAATATACGTTGCCAATCTAAATCGTCTCCCCAAGGACCAAAACGGTGGAAGTTATTTCCTAAATCAAGTACACTAAATGTTTTCTTGTTTTCTAAAACACGAGAACCTCGACCAATCATTTGATAATAAAGGGTTAACGACTTCGTTGCTCTATTTAAAATAATACAATCTACAGTTGGCTCATCGAAACCTGTTGTTAAAATACTTACCGATGTTAATATAGCATTTGGAGTTTTTTTAAACCATTTAAGTATAAGTGCTCGCTCTTTTTTACTGTTTGTATTATCTAAATGAGCAATTGGATACCCTGCTCTTCTAAAAGTATCATACACATGCAACGAAGTATTAATACCATTATTAAATATTAATGTTTTCTTACCTTTTGCACGTTCTTCATAGGCTTGTAATAGCTTAGAAAGCATATCATTAGCAGTATACAGATCTTCAGATGATTTTACCGTATAATCACCATTTGCACCAACAACTAAAGAGGTTAAACCAACATTGTAAGAGAACATTTCAGCACGTGCTAAAAAGCCGTTTTCAATTAAAGATTCTATACTTTCACCTACAATTAATTCATCATAATTGTCAGTCATAGGCAGCTCCATACTAGAACTTAGTGGTGTTGCTGTAACACCAAGTATAAACGATTGACTAAAGAACTTAAATAGTTTAGTAAATGAGTTATAGTGAGCTTCATCAATAATAACTAAACCAATATCAGAAATATCAAGTTTATCATCATTTAATCTATTATTTAAGGTTTCAACCATAGCAACAAAACAGCTATAATCTGCTTGATCACTTAAATCTGCCTTGCTATCAACAACTTTATTATGTACTCCAAATTCTGTAAGAACTCTAGATGTTTGTTTACATAACTCAATACGGTGTGTCATTACTAACACCTTCTTTTTATGATGCTTAAGATACTGTCTTACAATTTCAGAAAATATAACTGTTTTCCCTCCTCCTGTAGGTAATTGATATAGTAAATGATAATCATCTGGAGATTCTTCAAATGCAGTGAAAATCTTATCAATAGCACCTTTTTGGTAACTATATAAATTTTTGCCTTCTTTTCTTTCTTCTAATTCGATTTGTGAAATGGACATGTATCTTAACTTTTAGTAGCGTGCAAAAATAACATCTTTAAAGGGTTTTTAACGACTATTTTCTATTAAAATTTTTAAATGATTTAAACTAAAGTTAAATTCGTTAGTCATAAATATGATCTATTTTAATTAAGAGCTTATGTTTCGTTTTATATATTCTACTATTATTTTCCTAAGTATTTTGTCATGTACTAAAAACAATGAGCTAGAAATTGATGATAGTAAATTAACAGAATCTAAAGCCCCCAACATATTATTAGTAATTGCAGATGATATGGGTTTAGATGCAACTCCTGGTTACAACATTGGCAGTATAAAGCCCAATATGCCTAATTTACAAAGCATGATAAATACAGGAATAACCTTTAATAATGTTTGGTCGAATCCAACCTGTACACCTACTCGAGCTACTATTTTAACGGGCAAATATGGTTTTAGAACAAATATCACAGCTGTTGGAGATATTTTATCTACATCAGAAGTGTCTTTACAAAACTATTTAGACACCAACACCAATAACGCTTACAGTCATGCTGTTATAGGGAAATGGCATTTGTCAAATAATGTAACACATCCTATAGATATGGGAATAGATTATTATGCAGGCTTATTAGGAGGCGGTGTACAATCATACTATAACTGGAATTTAACAGAAAACGGGCAAACAATAACATCTACAGAATACAGCACAACAAAATTCACAGATTTAGCTATTAATTGGGTGAATAATCAAACACAACCTTGGTTTTTATGGTTAGCTTATAATGCGCCGCATACGCCGTTTCATTTGCCACCAAATAATTTGCACGATCAAGGAAGTTTACCTACAGACCAAACAAGTATAGATAACAATCCACTACCATATTATATAGCGGCAATTGAGGCAATGGATACTGAGCTTGGCAGATTAATAGCATCTATGAGTACTACAGAAAGAGATAATACCATTATTATTTTCATTGGTGATAATGGCACTCCAAATCAGGTAGCGCAAGGATATAATAGACGAAGAGTTAAGGGCAGTATTTATCAAGGAGGTGTAAATGTACCCATGGTAATTTCAGGAAAAAATGTAACTCGTACTAATCAGATAGAAAACGCATTAATTAACACTACCGATTTATTTGCTACCATTGCAGATATTGCTGGTAGCGGAACTACAGAAATTAATGATAGTAAAAGTTTTAGGTCGCTTTTTACTAATAATGAAGAATCAATTAGAAATTACGCTTACGCGGAAAATGATGATATTTCAGTTAGAAATTTAACTCATAAATATATATATTTCGATGATGGATCTGAAGCATTTTATAATTTGAATACTGATGCTTTAGAAGAATCTAATCTGTTAAATTCAAATTTAAGTAATAGTGATATAGCTATTAAGAATGAGCTAAGCTCAAAGTTACTTGAAATTAGAAATTAAGATTTAACAAACTTCCCTGTGTTTATAGAGACTACTTAAAAACTTATTTCTATTTTTATCTTTTCTAAATTATTGACTGAATTATGTATATAAACGACAAGACAGAAATTAAAGCGTATCAAGCTTCTGAACAACGTTATGACACCATGACTTATAAAAGATCTGGAAAAAGCGGTGTGCTTTTACCAGCTATTTCGTTGGGTTTATGGCATAATTTTGGTTTTGTTGATAGTATTCAAAATGCGAGAGATGTTTTGCGTTGTGCTTTCGATTTAGGAATAACCCATTTAGATTTAGCAAATAATTACGGACCGCCGTATGGTTCGGCTGAAGAAAATTTTGGAACTATTTTTAAAAAAGATTTTCAAAATCATAGAGACGAATTGTTCATAGCTTCAAAAGCAGGTTATGATATGTGGCCTGGGCCTTATGGGAATTGGGGTTCTAGAAAATATTTAATATCTAGTTTAGATCAAAGTTTAAAACGCATGGAACTCGATTATGTCGATGTTTTTTATCACCATAGACCAGATCCTGATACGCCTTTAGAAGAAACCATGGGCGCATTGTCAGATATTGTTCGTCAAGGAAAAGCCTTGTATGTTGGTATTTCTAATTATCAACCTAAAGAAACCCAAGAAGCTGCTGCCATTTTAAAGCGTTTAAACACGCCATTTATTTTACATCAAGCACGTTATTCTATGTTTGATCGTTGGGTTGAAGACGGCCTTTTAGATACACTTGAAGAAAACGGTGTGGGCTGCATTACATTTTCGCCACTAGCACAAGGGATGCTTACTAATAAGTATTTAAAAGGAATTCCTAAAGATTCTAGAGCTGCTAGAGATTTAACGTTTTTAAATGAAGATACTGTAAATAGTAATATTGAAAAAATTCAAAAACTGGCTGCTATTGCTGAGGCTCGCGGACAACAACTATCTCAAATGGCTATTGCTTGGATTTTAAGACAGCCACAAGTTGCATCGGTGTTAATTGGAGCTAGTTCAGCTAATCAATTAAAAGAAAACGTAAAAGCTTTAGATAATTTAGGTTTTACTGATGAGGAATTGAATTTGATTGATAGGATTGTTAACTAATTTATTTCACAAATTTCTGTGTTCCAATATTTCCTTTTTCATCTTCAATTAAAATAAAATAAAACCCTTTTTTTAAGGTTTCAACATTTATTGATTTGTTATTATTAAGTACATTTTCTTGAACCAACTTTCCGTTTAAATCGAATATTTTGGTTTTAATATTTGATAGATTGTTATTTGAGGAAACTATGTTTAGTTTGTCTTTTACAGGGGTTGGATATATTGAAAAAGATGGGTTTAGAGTACTTTTTGAAATTGATAATGTTTCATAAAAATACATCAAAGTATCTCCATTAGGAGCTGTAATATCAAGCTGGCGTGGTTGATCTAAATTCTCTTCATCAATTTCATAATAAAAACTGTTTTCATTACTTAAAACAGTGAAAAATTCTTTAAATTTAATCTCTATATCTCTAATGTATTCTGGAGTAACACTGCTAGCATAATCACAATCTCCTAATGTAGAGCCAGAGCCAAAAACAATTATTTTTGATGTATCTAGTCCAAAATTAACTTCAAATTTTATTTCATGAATATTACAAATACTAGTAGAAAAAAATCTCCCATTAGCATTTTTCATAAATTCTGATATTATCGGAGTTCCTTCTGAATTTAATGGCAAATTATAATTTTCTCCATCAATATTCATATTATACAAATACCAAGAACCGTTATCAATATCTATGGATTGAGAAAACCCTAAAGACGAAATAAGCAAGCAAAAAAAGATAAGGTATCTATTTTTCATAAAACAATATTATTATTACGCTAAGGTAATAAAAATATTACTCTTTCATAACGATAATAGTTGCTTTTACTCCAGTGGCAAGATTCCATTGGTTAGCAGATACTAAGTTTCCTGCATCATCAACAACTCTAAATTCTGCCGTATTAGGACCAGACGATCCTTGATTTAAAGCTAAAAAATCTATTTTATTAAATCCTGGTTGTAAATCTAACTTAAAACCTTTGAAACCTCCAGATAGAAACACTCTTGCATGTATAATATCATCATTTACAAGAACTTGAATAACATCTCCATCTACATAACCGTGGTCACGATATACTACATTAACAAATTTAGCTTTACTTTTAAAATCTCCTAAAAACTGATCGGTTGAACTACCATTGCGCTGTTCTACCTCTTCGGGTGTTAATTTTAAGTTTTCAATATTTTTATTAACCTGCTTTACATAAAGTTCCCCTGGATTTCCAAATTTTTCTTTTGGAAACATAGAAAATTCTTTTTTAGGTAAATTCAGGTTTGTTGATACTTTTGGAGTATTTAAATTATCAATATTTTTTGGTGTAATTATTTTAGGAGATATAGCAATATCTGTATCAATAGAGTCTTTAGGGCTTTCTATTGCTGGTATTGATATCGATTTATTTCTACTATCTATTTGTGCAAAAGTAGACAACGTAAAAATCATGAAAATAAAAAATGAAAAATGATACTTCATCGTTATTAATACTTCTTAAATTATAAGTGCTCGAATAATTGACATCAAATATAATTCTATATGATGAAAACATCAACTATGTATTAGGCATTTAGGAAAATATTAATACAAATACCGTTCCTAAATATTATTTTGTTCATTATATATGATCTTTTCTCCTACACTATGCTTATAAAAATTGTTAAAATTTGTTAATTCATTACTTTGTTATGCATAGTACTGTAACAAAATTGATTTTATGTCGTCTATCTAGTATAAATCAATTAAAAACAATCAATTATGAGAACTTTAAACAACAATCAATTATCAGGAACACTATTATCAACTAAAAGTAATAACTGGAACAAGAAAAGACGTTATAGATAATATAGCTTCTATTTTAAACAAAATTTTCATCAATCAATCAATCAATCAATCAAAAAACAACAGAAATCATGAGAACATTAAACAGTAATCAATTAACAAGAACATTAAAAACAACAAAAAGTAATCAATGGAATTTTAAAAGACGTTACAGATAATTAACATCTTTATAACCTAAAACTTTCATCAATCAATCAATCAATCAAAAACAACAGAAATCATGAGAACATTAAACAGTAATCAATTAACAGGAACATTAAAAACAACAAAAAGTAATCAATGGAACTTTAAAAGACGTTACAGATAATTAACATCTTTACTAACCAAAACCTTTAATCAATCAAAAAAATGAAACCAATTAATAGAATATCTAAGCACATAAACACGATGACTCAAGAAAACTTGTTTACAGGAAGTCGTGTATTAAATTTTCAACCATCACAAACTCTTATTTGGAGAGGTTCAAAACGATATGCTCATTAATTAATTGTCAATTACTTATGGTATTGTTTTTGTGAATAAGGATTCATATTAACATATAAATCTATAATTATGAGACAATCAAGACGAATGCCCGAAGTAAATGCAGGCTCTATGGCAGACATTGCATTTTTATTAATCATTTTCTTCTTAGTAACTGCAGCCATCCCAAAAGATAAAGGGATTACGAGAAAACTCCCTACCGAATGTCCGCCAGGAGTTATTTGTGATAGTAAAATAAAAGAACACAACCTTTTACGAATTGTAATTAATAGTAATGATGACATTATGGTAGAAAATGAAATCATTAAAATTGAAGCATTAAAAGATGTTACAAAACAGTTTTTAGATAATAATAAAGATGGAAGCTGTAATTATTGCAACGGACAACAGTCTGAAAAGGCATCAGACAACCCTAAAAAAGCTGTGATTTCATTACAAAACGATAGAAACACGAGCTACAATCAGTTTATAGCTGTACAAGATGAATTAACAAAGGCGCTTTTTGAATTAAGAAAAGAATATGCTAAAAATACTTATAACAAACTTCCAGAAGATTTAACGGCAAATGAATTAAAAGAAGTTAAAAAGGCTTATCCGTTTATTTTATCGGAAGCTGAAACTAAATAAATTATTGCACACCCTAAATACATTAAACCCGCAACGTTTTTATAAACCTTGTGGGTTTTTAATTAATAAGCCAAAAGATCTTTTAAAGCAGTTTCAAATTTGTTTTTAGAAAGATATTGTTCTTCTAATTGAGATGCAAACGGAATAGGTGTTTCCATGCTTGCTACACGTTTTACTGGTGCATCAAGATATTCAAAACAATGCTCCATGATACCTGCTGAAATATCACTCGCTATACCACCAAACAAAGAGTCTTCTTGTAAAATAATTACTCTTCCTGTCTTTTTTACCGAATTATAAATAGTCTCTGTATCTAAAGGCTGAAGCGTTCTTAAATCAATAACATCAGCATCAATTTCCAGGTTTTTATCTAAAGTTTCTAAGACCCAGTGAATTGCTGCTCCATAGCTTATTATAGTGACATCATCTCCTTTTTTTAAAACTGAAGCTTTACCAAACGGTAAGGTATAATAATCTACCGGTACGTCTTGACGAATACTTCTATACAATCCTTTATGCTCAAAAAACAACACAGGATTTGGATCATTAATAGCTGTATTTAACAAACCTTTAGCATCATACGGAAAAGCTGGATACACCACTTTTAATCCGGGTGTTTTAGTAAACCACGCTTCATTGGTTTGTGAATGAAACGGACCTGCACCAACGCCACCACCACAAGGCATTCGTATAACAACATCGGCATTTTGATTCCATCTATAATGCGATTTTGCTAAATAATTTACAATAGGATTAAAACCCGAACTCACAAAATCGGCAAATTGCATTTCAACAACACTCTTTATTCCGGCAATAGATAAACCCATAGCTGTTTCAACAATGGCCGATTCGCAAATAGGTGTATTTCTAACGCGGTCTTTCCCAAACTCATCAACAAAACCTTTAGTAATTTTAAAAGCACCGCCATATTCGGCAATATCTTGTCCCATAATAACTAAGTCCTCATGCTGTTGCATACTTTGTTTTAAGCTTTGAGAAACAGCATCAATAAATCGTATCTCTTTTAATTCTGAATTATTTTCAAACACCTGATATTTAAATTCTTGAAACACATCATTTAATTCGATAGTTTTATCAGGAATAATCGTTTCTTCATTAAAGGCAATCTCTAAATGTTCATTAATTTCACTTACAATAGCTTCCTTTATAGCAACTTCATCTTCTTCATTTAAAATGGCATTCGCTCTTAAAAAGGATTGAAAATTAATAACAGGATCTTTAGCCGCCCAAGTATCAAGAAGGTCTTGAGGCACATATTTTGTACCACTTGCTTCTTCATGACCACGCATTCTAAAGGTTTTAAATTCTATTAAAACAGGACGCGAATTTTCGCGAACACTTTCAACTATAGCTTTAATTTTTATATAAACCTCAATAATATTATTTCCATCAATAATATGAGATTCCATGCCGTAACCTATACCTCTATCGGCAATATCTTTACAATTGTATTGTTCTCTGGTAGGTGTCGATAATCCGTAGCCGTTATTTTCTACACAAAATAAAACAGGAAGTTTCCAAACAGATGCTACATTTAAAGCTTCATGAAAATCGCCTTCACTCGTACCTCCTTCCCCTGTAAAAACCGCAGTTATTTCGTTTTTGTTTTTCAATTTTGACGCTAAAGCAATACCATCTGCTACACCTAATTGAGGCCCTAAATGAGAAATCATACCCACAATTTTATATTGCTGAGTTCCAAAATGAAAAGAACGATCTCTCCCATTTGTAAAACCCGATGCTTTACCTTGCCATTGTGCAAATAATCGATACAAAGGAATATTTCTAGTTGTAAAAACACCTAAATTTCGGTGCATAGGCAATATGTATTCGCTATTATTTAAAGCCATAGTTACACCAACAGCAATAGCCTCTTGCCCAATACCAGAAAACCATTTGCTTATTTTTCCTTGTCGCAACAAAATAAGCATCTTCTCCTCTATCAATCTTGGTTTCAGCATGTTTTTGTACAACTGAATTAAAGTATTATTACCAAGAAGACTTGTATTGTATTCAATATTAAACGAATCAGACTCTTTTTTCATGAATTTGTAATAATATCTTATCAAATATAACAAAAATGTAAATATGATATTAAAAGTTCTAAAAAATTGAAAGTGACAAAATTTACAATGTTTTTGTACATTTGTAATACATTCAAATTAAATTATTGCGCATGAATATTATTCCAAGTGTCAATTTAAATGATTTCATTTCTAACGATTCTAATAGAAAACAAAAGTTTGTAGACGCTATTGGTAAAGCTTATGAAGAGATTGGCTTCGTAGCATTAAAAGGTCATTTTTTAGATGAAACTTTAGTTGAAAATTTATACAAAGAAGTGAAAAACTTTTTCGATTTACCTGTTGAAACAAAACAAGCCTACGAAATCCCTGGAATTGGAGGGCAACGTGGTTATGTGTCGTTTGGCAAAGAAAGCGCTAAAGGCAAAAAAGAAGGCGATTTAAAAGAGTTTTGGCATTTTGGTCAATATGTAGAAGATCATGATAAATTAAAAGCCGAATATCCAGAGAATGTTCTTGTTAAAGAGCTTCCTGAGTTTAATAAAATTGGTAAAGAAGCTTACCAAATGCTAGAAAAAACCGCAAAGTATGTATTACGGGCTTTAGCCTTGTATTTAGGTTTAGATGAAATGTATTTTGACAATTACATACATAACGGAAATTCTATATTACGACCTATTCATTATCCACCTATAACACAAGCACCAAATGAAGCTGTTCGTGCTGCTGCGCATGGCGATATTAACTTAATAACGCTTTTAATGGGTGCGCAAGGAAGAGGTTTACAAGTTCAAAATCATGAAGGCGAATGGATTGATGCCATAGCTGAAGTTGATGAACTTATGATTAATGTAGGTGATATGCTCTCTAGGCATACTAACAATAAATTAAAATCGACTATTCATCGCGTTATAAATCCGCCCAAAGAACTTTGGGGAACATCACGTTATTCTATTCCGTTTTTTATGCATCCTATAAGCGATATGAAATTAAATGTTTTAGACGGTTGTGTAGATGAAGAAAACCCAAAAGCATTTGAAGATATTACTGCTGGTGAATTTTTAACGGAGCGTTTAATAGAATTAGGATTGATAAAAAAATAGTTTACAGTTTTGAGTAAGCAGCTTCGGTAATAACTTTTATTTACTGTTTTATCTGCCTACTGAATACTGAAGACTGAAGACTTAAAAAAAATGGATTTACAAGACCAACTAAAAAACCTATTTCCAGATCATGTTGAAGAAACGCCTACAGAACATGTTGATGATGCTTCACAAATATGGATGCAAGACGATCCTTTAATTTGTAAATACGAAAAGCGAAAAGGCAAGCCTATTACCATTATTGAAGGCTATACAGGTGCTAACGAGGATTTTAAAATACTTGCCAAAGAGATAAAAACCAAATTAAGTGTTGGAGGTAGTTTTAAAGACGATAAAATAATTATTCAAGGTGATTATCGCGATAAAATTATGCAAATGCTAAAAGATAAAGGCTTTTTAGTAAAACGCGTAGGAGGTTGATTTTATATGGATAAAAAGACGCTTCATATTACCAATGGTACAGTTTTAACTAATATTTTAAATGAATTAAACATTGCTGGAGATAAACTTACTTGGCAAGAAATGCTTTGTGAAGGTCCAACTACAGAGCAAGTATATTCAGAAAAATTTATTGAACTTAGAAAAACTTTTTTTAGTTCTCATTACGATATAGAACTAGATATTTCAGAAATAAATGAAGAATTAGATAAACTAAATCATATGGAAAACTATTCTGAGATTGTGCTTTGGTTTGAATACGATTTGTTTTGCCACATTAACCTAATAGCAGTTATTAGCTTAATTCAGCAAAAAAAAATAACACTTCCTTTATATTTGGTAACAAGTGGAAGAGTTAGAGGAAGTAAAAACTTAAAAGGTTTGAGCGAACTAAACTCAGGTAATTTACTAAAACATTATCGAGATAAAATCAAGCTTACTCCCGAAGATATAGGTTTAGCAAAAACTATCTGGGGTATTTACTGCGGGAAAGATCATAATTTACTAAAACCTTACATAGTAAAAAGCTCCTCTTTTATTTATCTAAACAGCTGTTTAAAAGCTCATTTAGAGCGTTTTCCATACACTAAAGATGGTTTAAATAATATAGAGCGTAATATTTTAGAAATTATAAGAGATACTAATATAAAATCTTATCATCATTTATTAGGATATGCGCTTAATTACCAAGGATATTACGGTTATGGCGATTTACAAATATCTAGAATTATAGACAAGCTTAAAATTTTCATTATCGAAAGTGATAAAAGTTTAAAACTAAATAGAAAAGGTTTTGAAGCTTTATTAGGCAAGCACAACTTTGCTAAAGAAATTGATAATAACATAAAATACGGGGGTGTTTATAAATTCGATTTTCAATTCAATAAAAAACTAAACAAACTTGTAAAAACAATTCATAATGCCAATTAAAGAATCGGAATTGATATTAAACCCAGATGGTAGTATTTATCATTTAAATTTAAAACCCGAACAAGTTGCAAAAACTATTATTCTAGTTGGCGATCAAGATCGTGTTGAAAAAGTATCTAAACATTTTGATACTATTGAATTTAAAACTCAGAAAAGAGAATTTAAAACACATACAGGAAGGTATAAAGGAAAACGAATTTCGGTTGTTTCTACAGGTATAGGTCCTGATAATATTGATATAGTTTTAAATGAATTGGATGCACTTTTTAATATTGATTTAAAGACAAGACAGCCAAAAGAAACCCTCACAAAATTAGATATAATAAGAATTGGAACATCTGGTTCTTTACAAAAAGATATTCCTGTTGATGCGTTTGTTTTAAGTACACATAGTTTAGATTTAAACGGGATGCTTCACTCCTATCAAGTAAAAAACATTAGCAATAAAGCTATTGAAAATGCCTTTATAAAACAGACTAATTGGGATGCACAAAAGTCTAGACCTCTTGTAATTACAAATAGTATCGATTTAGAAAAAAGGCTAGATAGCAACATAACTTTTAAAGGTTTAACCGCTACTGCAGGAGGCTTTTACGGACCTCAAGGTCGCGTTTTACGTTTGCCAGTTCAAGATGCTAACTTAAATCATAACATGGATACATTTAATTTTGAGGGTGTAAGAATTTCAAATTTTGAAATGGAAACTTCTGCTATTTACGGTTTGTCTAAACTTTTAGGACATAATGCTGTATCTTTAAATGCTATTATAGCCAATAGAGCTACTGGAAATTTTAGTAAAAACCCTAGGAAAACTATAGAAAACCTTATTCTATATACATTAAATAAAATTGTTGAATAATCTATATTGATTACATGAAGAACGTAAAAGTTGGTGGTGTACCAGAACATTTTAATTTATCATGGTACCTAACCTTAAAAAATGGCGAATATAAAGAAGAAGGTATTAATTTACGATGGCAAGATTATCCTGGCGGAACTGGAGCTATGTGTAAAGCACTTCGTGAAAAAGAAATAGATATTGCAGTTATTCTTACTGAAGGAATTATTAAAGACATAATAGCAGGAAACCCAAGTAAAATTGTGCAAACTTTTGTGCAAACACCTTTAAATTGGGGAATTCATGTTGCTCATAATTCGCCTTACAAAAGCATTGAAGATTTAAAAGCAACAAAAGCAGCCATAAGTCGATATGGTTCAGGTTCTCATTTAATGGCCTATATTAATGCTCAAAATAATGAATGGGATTTAGAAAAAGATTTAAACTTTGAAGTTATCAAAAATTTAGATGGTGCCGTTGAAGGTTTAACCAATGGAGCAGCCGATTATTTTATGTGGGAGAAATTCACCACAAAGCCATTAGTAGATAATGGTACATTTAGACGTATTGGTAATTGTCCGTCTCCATGGCCATGTTTTGTTATTGCGGTTCGCGAAGATTTTATTATATCTAATAAAGATGAATTAAAAACTATTCTAGATATTATAAATAATACAACATCAGACTTCAAAAATATTCCTAGTATTGATAAAACAATTGCAAATCGTTACGAACAACAACTTGAAGATGTACAAGAATGGCTAAGTATTACAGAATGGTCACAAGAATTAATCGATAAAAAAACAATTATGAATGTTCAAAAAGAATTGTTTGCTTTAAATATTATTCCTGAGATTATTGAATATGAAAAACTCACCTACAAAATGTAATTTTATTGATTTTCAAAGGGTTATTAATACATATAAAAAATTTTGAAGAAGTTAAACAGGTTTCAATATATAATACGATTGGTCAAAAAGTTTATTCAGCTAAAGCAAAGAAAATAAATAGCCCAACTTTAAAAATAGATATTGAAACCAAAACTGGCAATGTTATTATAGTTAAAATAATTACAACAAATGGAGTTATAAATAAAACAATTATAAAGAAATAATTAATAGTGTTTTATTCTTTTTAAACCATCTAACAAGAATATAAATTCATGATAGGTGTTTTTTTTATAAAATTTGTTAAGTATTTGAATTATTTTTTTAATGAAAACCAAAGAGATTTATCATTAAATACCTAAACAAATGTTAATCCTTTATAAAATTGAAATTTAATACCCCATAATTACTATTTTTACCGCACTAAAAAACTAAAATGAAAAAACTATTATTAGCGTTTACAGTAATGTCAATGATTGCTTGTAAATCTGAACCTAAGGACTATGTAACCTTATCTGGGGAAATAACAGATAAAAATAGTGACTCTATTGTTATAAGAACGCGTACATTCTCAAAAACAATAAAAGTAAATAACGATGGTACGTTTAGTGATACATTAAAAGTTGAAACAGGGGTTTACGATTTATTTGATGGAAATGAATCTGCATTTGTTTTTCTTAAAAATGGTTATGAAATAAATATAGCTGTTGATACTAAGGAGTTTGATGAATCTATATCTTATTCTGGATTTGGTGCTGAAACAAACAATTATCTTGCGAAAAAGACTTTATTACAAGAAAGTATTTTCAATGCAGCACTTTTTGATATGGAAGAAGAAGCTTTTGCTAAGAGAACAATTGAAATTAAAAATGAATTTTTAAACCTATTAGAAAACTCTAAAGGTTTAGATTCAATAATATTAACTCAAGACAAAACAGATATAGAAAAGTTACCACAAGGTTTAATGGGAGCATATAAGCAACAACAAGCTAGAGCCAATCAATTTGCTGATTTTATAGGAAAACCATCGCCTTCTTTTGAAAACTATCAAAATTATGATGGCACTAAAACATCGCTTTCAGATTTTAAAGGTAAATATGTGTATGTAGATATTTGGGCAACTTGGTGCGGGCCATGTAAAGCAGAAATACCATCGTTAAAAAAAGTTGAAGCTGAATACCATGACAAAAATATAAAGTTTGTTAGTTTATCTCTTGATAATGCCAGAACACATGGTGGTTCTTGGGAAAAAGCTGTTGAAGATTGGAAAGCAATGGTTATTGAGAAAGAGTTAAGTGGTGTACAAATAATTGCTCCTGAAAATGGGCAATCTGAATTTGTTTCAGGTTATAGAGTTTCTGGAATTCCTAGATTTATATTAATAGACCCTGCAGGTAATGTAGTTGATGCTGATGCACCAAGACCTTCTAGTCCTAAGCTTATAGAATTGTTTAACTCATTAAGTATTTAGAAAAAATAATATATTGCAAAATAAAAATGCCGCATTAAAGCGGCATTTTTATTTTAATTACTTTTTTCTTCTTCGGCAGCTTCTTCACCAACTTCTTGAGGCGTTTCTGGTTGCTTAAATAAATCAATATAAGTTTCTCCAAGATATTCAATAATATGACTTGCAATTAAGCTTTGATATCCAAAATCTTCAACAGCTATATCGGCAGATCTTCCATGTAAATAAACACCAAAAATAGTGGCAGATAAACAATCATATCCTTGAGAAATTAACCCTGTTATAATTCCTGTTAAAACATCTCCGCTACCAGCTGTAGCAAGTCCTGGATTTCCCGTTGTATTAACAAATAGCTTATCTTGATATATAGTAATACTATTAGCTCCTTTTATTAAAATAATAACATCATACTTTTTAGAAAACTTTTTTACTTTATTAAGTTTATCAAAATCATCATTCCAGGGACCAATTAAGCGTTCTAATTCTTTAGGGTGTGGTGTTAAAACAGTTTGAACAGGTAATAATTTTAATAAGGTTTTCTTTTTAGAAAGGATATTAATACCATCAGCATCAATAACCAAAGGAGTTTTATTAGTTTTTAAAAACGTTTCAAAAGCTTTTGTTGTTTTGGTACTGGTTCCTGCTCCAATTCCAATACCAATAACGGTTGGTTCTATTTTAAATTTTATGGCTGTAATTTTCTCTTCATCAGCATCTGTAATAACCATAGCTTCAGGAAACGACGATTGCAAAACAGTATATCCGCATTTTGGAACAAAAGCAGAAATTAATCCTGCACCAATAGATAAAGCAGCTCTACTAGCTAAAGTTACAGCTCCTATTTTTCCGTAGCTCCCTCCTATTATTAAACTATGTCCAAATTGCCCCTTATGAGAAAACCTTTCTCGTGGTATGTACATTGGTAAAACATCATGCTTACCAATTAAATCTACTTCTGTAGTAGTTTCAAATAAAAACTGAGGATCTAGACCAATATCTAATACTTCCCATTGCACTGTATATTTAGCTGTTTCAGGTAAAAAGAAAACTAATTTAGGTGAAGCAAAGCTTAATGTGTAGCCTGCCCAAACAACAGCGTTTTCATCAGTTATAGCTGTATCTGTACTTAATCCAGATGGAATATCAATAGACAAAGTAAAAGCTTTAGTTTCTCTAAAATGCATAAACAAGGCTTTAACCCAATCGTCTATTGGTCTGTTTAAACCTATTCCAAAAACAGCATCTACAATAATATCATCTGGTTGTATTATTGGCTGTATTTCAAGAAAATCATCGGAACAACTTAAAAGTTTTGGCCACTTTTTAGTGACGTTTTTAATGCGATCATAATTAATTAAAAAGTCTTTAGAACGCTTGTCACTACAATTAATAATATAAGTATTTACGTTATAACCGTGTATAATTAAATGTCTTGCTAGTACTAAACCATCACCTCCATTATTACCAATACCACAAAACACATGAATAGGCACTTGAGCTCCTTGCATGCGCATGTGAATCCAATTAAAAATTTGTTCTCCTGCACGTTCCATTAAATCGGTTGAGGATATATTTTGTTTTTCTGCTGTTAGCGAATCACCTTGGTAGATTTGTTCTTTAGAAAATATCTTCATTAGTTTATTATTAATTTTTCAATACTTAATTGTATTCCTCTTTTTTTTTAAAAGAAATTAGCTTCAATATAAGAATACTGTAAAAAAAAAGTTTTTGTTTTTTTATAAGGCTAAAAGTAATACTTTTGATTTGTATTATTATAGATATAATGAATCATTTAATCCAAAACACAAGCACAATTCTTTCTTTTTTTACAAAAGGAAACACGTCTATTTTTGGAACAACTACAATTACTAGAACCCTTTGGGGTTGCTAATTATATATTCTTCGGGCTATCTTTGTAATTCTACCAATTACAATATTTTAAATTATTATTTCAATTATCAATTCATTAAAAAATGAAGGTTTTAAAATTTGGAGGAACTTCAGTAGGATCCTCAAAAAATATAAATAACGTTATTAGTATTTTAAAAAAATATGCTAATACAGATTCTGTAGTATGTGTCGTTTCAGCTGTTGGAGGTATCACAGACAAACTACTTTTAGCTGGTAAACAAGCACAAAATAAAGAGACAAATTATATAGATACTTTTAATCTTATTAAGGATATTCATTTTACTATTATAAATGAACTCAATCCTAATGAAAGTAATACCATTATAGAGTATGTTGATGGAAAATTAAGTGATCTTAAAAATTTATTAGATGGTATTTATTTAATAAATGAATTATCACCTAAAACATCAGATAAGTTAGTGAGTTTTGGAGAATTGTTATCTTCTTTTATCATTGCTGAAACTATGAAAAATCGTGGTTTATCTGCAGATCGTAAAAACTCTCAAGAATTAATGATTACCAATTCTAATTTCACAAAAGCTGAAGTTAATTATGGTATCACTAATAAAAACATTCAAGATTATTTTAAATCGGTATCACAGCAAATTACAATTCTTCCTGGTTTTGTTTCAAAATCGATTGTTGGAGAGCAAACAACTCTAGGTCGTGGAGGTTCAGACTTTACAGCTGCTATTGTTGCTGCCGCATTAAACGTAGAGCAGTTAGAAATTTGGACAGATGTAAGCGGTATGTTTACTACCAACCCAAAACTTGTAAAACAAGCCTATCCTATTGATAAAATATCATATAAAGAAGCTATGGAATTATCGCATTTTGGTGCAAAGGTATTATATCCTCCAACAGTTCAACCTGTGTTGGATTTACAAATTCCAATTCATATAAAAAACACTTTAGAACCAGAAGCGGTTGGAACTATTATCTCTAATGATGAAACAAACTCCACTTCTCCAGTGAAAGGTATTAGTAATATTTCAAATATTGCTTTACTTACGCTACAAGGAAGTGGTATGGTGGGCATTCCTGGTTTTTCTAAGCGTTTATTTGAAACCTTATCGCAGGAGAAAATCAATATTATAATGATTACACAAGCCTCATCAGAACATTCTATCTGTTTAGGTATTGACGACAAAGAATCTGATACTGCTAAAACAGCTATTGATACTGCTTTTGAGAACGAAATTGCATTACATAAAATAGATCCTATTATTGTAGAAAAGAATCTTTCTATTATTGCTTTAGTGGGTGATAACATGAAAAACCACCAAGGTATTAGCGGAAAAATGTTTAGCACATTAGGTAAAAACAATATTAATATTAGAGCGATTGCTCAAGGCGCATCGGAAAAGAATATATCTGCTGTTATTTCAGAAAATGATGTAAAAAAAGCGCTTAATACGTTACATGAGCAGTTTTTTGAAGCTAAAACAAAACAACTTAATGTCTTTATTACAGGTGTAGGTAATGTAGGTGAGAAATTAGTAGAACAAATACACCAACAACGTAAATACCTTAAAGAAAACCTTAAAATCAACTTAAGAATTGCTGGATTATCTAATTCTAGAAAAATGATTTTTGATGAAGATGGTATCGACTTAAAAAATTGGAAAGACCTTTTAGCAAATGGAGAAACAGCTACTTTAGATGGCTTTTTTGAGAAAACAAAATCATTAAATTTACGCAATAGTATTTTTGTTGATGTTACCGCTAATAAAGATGTTGCTAGTTTATACGCAAACTATTTACGAGAAAGTATTGGTGTTGTTGCTTGTAATAAAATAGCCTGTTCAAGTGAATACGAAAACTATAAATTATTAAAACGTTTATCACTTAAATACAATGCCCCTTACCTATTTGAAACCAATGTTGGTGCTGGTTTACCAATTATTGATACATTAAACAACTTAATTGCTTCTGGCGATAAAGTAAAATCTATTCATGCGGTATTGTCGGGTAGTTTAAACTTTGTTTTTAATAATTTTAATGATACAACCAAGTTTTACGATATTGTAAAACAAGCTGGAGCTGAAGGTTATACCGAACCAGATCCTAGAATTGATTTAAGTGGTGTAGATGTTGCTAGAAAAATACTGATTTTAGCAAGAGAAAGCGGAATGGAAATGAATTTAGAAGATATTGAAAACACACCTTTCTTATCTGAATCGGGCGTAAAAAGTGATACTGTTGATGATTTCTATGAAACTTTAATAACAGATGAAGCACACTACCAAAGTTTATTTGCTTCCGCGAAAGCGAATAAAAGTCAGTTAAAATATGTAGCTGCTTTAAATAACGGAAAAGCGAGTGTGAGTTTACAAGAAATTCCTGAAGGACATCCATTTTATAATTTAAAAGGAAGTGATAATATCGTGATGTTTTATACAGAGCGTTACCCAGAACAACCTATGATTATTAAAGGTGCAGGTGCTGGAGCCGATGTTACTGCTTCTGGATTGTTTGCAGATATTATTAGAATTGGAAATGATTAAAGCATGAATGAAATAAAAATATTTTCACCAGCAACTGTCGCTAATGTAGCGTGTGGCTTTGATGTCTTAGGCTTTTGTTTAGATAGTGTTGGTGATGATATGGTCATTAGAAAAACCGACAAAAAAGGGATTTATATCACCAAAATTGAAGGTTTTGATTTGCCATACGAAGCAGAATTAAATGTAGCTGGTGTTTCGGCATTAACTATGTATGAAGATGCTAAACCCGATTGTGGATTTGAAATTGAAATATACAAAAACATAAAACCAGGAAGTGGTATTGGTAGTAGCGCTGCTAGTGCTGTTGGAAGTGTTTTTGGAATGAATGAGCTTTTAGGACGCCCATACAATAAAACACAACTTACTGAATTTGCCATTAAAGGAGAAGCTATAGCAAGTAAATGTGAACACGCAGATAACCTTGCCCCTGCTATGTTTGGAGGTTTTACATTAGTAAAAAGCTTAAAACCGATGGAGATATTACAAATTCCTTCTCCAGATGATTTGTATGCGACTATTATTCATCCGCAAATTGAAATTAAAACATCGGAGTCTAGAGCTGTTTTACCTAAGCAAGTTTCTTTAACTGATGCGATTACGCAATGGTCTAACTTAGGAAGTTTGGTACATGCATTACATACAAGTGATTATAATTTAATTAAAAATTCGCTTCACGATGTTATTATAGAACCATATAGAAGCAAGTTGATTCCTCATTATGATGATGTTAAAACAGAAGTATTAAAAGCAGGTGCTTTAGGGGCTTGTATCTCTGGTTCTGGACCTTCAATTTTCTCTTTAAGCAAAGGGATCGAAACTGCTAAAAATGTGGAATATGCTATGAGAAGTGTATATGCAAAAACAGGTATTGAATTTGATATTCATGTTTCTAAGATTAATGCTGAGGGGATTAAAATAAAATAAGACAGAAGACAGAAGATTGATGACGCGAAGGGAAATCGCATCATAAAAATAAAGTTAAGAATAACTAATAAATAGATTCCTGCCTACGCAGGAATGACAACAAAATGAATTACTACAGTTTAAACAAACAAGTACCAAACACATCTTTTAAAGATGCTGTTATAAAAGGGTTAGCTCCAGATAAAGGATTATACTTTCCAGAAAGCATTACGCCTTTGCCAAAAGAATTCTTTCATAATATAGACAACTTATCATATTCAGAAATTGCATTTGAAGCCATTAAGCAATTTGTGTCTCCTGAAATTCCTGAAGCAGTTTTAAAAACCATTGTTGAAGAAACTTTATCATTTGATTTTCCTGTAGTAGAATTAAATAAAAATATTTCTACTTTAGAGTTATTTCATGGTCCAACCATGGCATTTAAAGATGTAGGAGCTCGTTTTATGGCGCGTTGTTTAGGCTATTTTAATAAGGATAATACTAACGAAGTCACTGTTTTAGTAGCAACATCTGGAGATACTGGTGGAGCTGTCGCAAACGGATTTTTAGGCGTTAAAGGTGTAAATGTCGTAATACTCTACCCTAGCGGAAAAGTGAGCGATATTCAAGAAAAACAACTAACAACTTTAGGTCAAAATATTAAAGCTTTAGAAGTTAACGGTACATTTGACGATTGTCAAGCTATGGTGAAAACGGCTTTTTTAGATGATACTTTAACTAGCAAAATGCAGTTAACATCTGCAAACTCAATTAACGTAGCACGTTGGTTACCACAATTGTTCTACTTTATGTTTGCTTATAAGCAATTACATAACAAATATGAAGACATTGTGTTTTCTGTACCTTCTGGTAATTTTGGTAATGTTTGCGCTGGTATGATGGCACAACAATTAGGCTTGCCTATTAATCATTTTGTAGCCTCTAACAACGCTAATAATGTGGTAACTCGTTATTTAATTTCAAAATTATACGAACCAAAACCTTCTGTTCAAACTATTAGTAATGCTATGGATGTTGGTGCTCCAAGTAACTTTATTCGTATTCAAGAAATTTATAAAAATAATTTCGAGAGTTTAAAAGAAAACGTATCGTCTTATAGTTTTTCTGATGATGAAACTAAAGAAGCTATGTTAGAAATTTATAACAGCTATAACTATGTAGCAGATCCACATGGAGCTGTAGGTTATTTAGGTTGTAAGTCTCATTTAAAAGAAAACCCAAGTGCTCATTGTGTATTTTTAGAAACAGCACATCCAACTAAATTTTTAGATGTTGTTGAAGAGGTTATTAAAGAAGAACAACCTTTACCAGAACAAATACAATCAGTTATGGGACAAGAAAAAGAATCAGTTGTAATTTCTACTTATGATGATTTGAAAACCTTTTTACTTAAATAGGTTAAATATAAAATTAGTCAATTTGAAGGAGCTCTTCTATTTTATAGCTTTATTAGTATTATGTACATGCTCAAAAAAGAAGAATAATCAGTTTTTACCTGAAAGTGATTTCTGTGCAAACATTCATAGAAATGATAGTTTAAGTCTTACTTCAGAATTAAAAGATATTTCTGAAAAAATGACCACCAAAACAGGAGTTTATGTTTTAGAAGACGGTGCGGGCTCAATGGTCGCTAGAGCATGGTTATCTGAATATTCTGAAAAAACTATTGATATTCAGTATTTCATTTTTTCAATAGACAATATTGGCTTGATTGCTTGCGATTATTTAGTAAGAGCAGCAGATAGAGGGGTGAAAGTTAGAATTCTTGTAGACGACATTATGGTTGATGCAGGAATTGAAGATGTTTTAGCGTTAAATTCCCATAAAAACATTAGCATAAAAATATATAATCCAGGTGTTAATCTAGGTAAAAACATTTTTTCAAAAATTAAAAAATTTGCTACCGATTTTAGATCAGCAAACCAACGTATGCATAATAAAACATTTATTGTAGACGGAAAGGTTGTAATTACTGGCGGTAGAAATATTGCTGATGAGTATTTTGATTACGATCATGAGTATAATTTTAGAGATAGAGATGTTTTATTAATTGGAAAAGAAACAAAACATGTTAGTGCTTCTTTTTCCGAGTTTTGGAATAATTCTTTGAGTGTTCCTATAACAGATTTAAGTGATAATACCGATAATATTGAGGCATATAATTTTGATAAGCTTCATGAGTATGCTTGTAATCCTGAAAATTTTTGGCCTCAAGTACGAACTAGAATCGAAAACCTACCAACTGTTTTTAGAGAATTAAAAAAATCAGAAAAACTGGTTTGGGTCGATACTGTTTCTTTTGTTTCAGACTTACCTGGTAAAAACGATGGAACAAGTGGTTTAAAAGGAGGTGGAATTTCTACAAGTAAACTTATTGAATTACTAAACACAGCTAAACACGCTGTTGATATTCAAACCCCTTATTTAATTACAACAGAATTAAGCAGAAACTTATTTAAAAACGCTATTGAAAGAGGCGTAAAAATTAGAATATTAACTAATAGCCTTGCTTCAACAGATAATACAGAAGCTTTTAGTGCTTATCAAAGTGACAGAACCAAACTTCTTGAAACGGGCGTTGAAATATTTGAATTCCGTCCTGATGCTGCAGAACGTGTTAGTATGATGACTGATGAATTACATGAAACTTTAGAAGAAAAACCTATTTTTGGTTTACATGCCAAAACAATGGTTATAGATGGAAAAACTACGGTAATAGGAACTTTTAATCTTGACCCTAGAAGTGCTAATTTAAACACAGAATGTATAACAATAATAGATTCTGAAAAAATTGCTAAAGGTGTTCTAAAAGGAATGAATAAAGAGTTTAAACCAGAAAATTCATGGAAAATAACACCAGATTTTAATCCAGATTCAAAGGTGAGTCATTTTAAAAGAATAAAAACTTGGACTCGTAAGGCATTACCAAAATCAATTCTTTAATTTACTTTGTTACAGTAAATGGGGCTTCTAGAAATCTTTTTATCATTTTAGAAATCTTTTTATGAGACTTTTTGGCTGGCATAAAACCTATAACACAAATATGTTCATTACCACTCATACCTTTAACTTCATATTTTCGTTCTTTCCCTGCTCTACCAAAACTATAAAGATCCATATTATGTAAGTTGCCTTTACGTATTTGCCTATGGTTTTCATTTGGCGCATCATCATCAGGAGTTTTCGCAAGAAACAGAACATTTTTCACTTTTGAGTCTCCTAAATAAAACCATTCTGGAGTAAAATCATAAAACTCACCGCTAGGTATATGTTTCTTTCCATCTGCTGTAACAAAATAATCCTCAGCATCTGCACTACCTCCTGCAACTCCTTCTAAAAGGAAACAATAATCTCCTTCAGATTTAAGTACTTTAATCGCTATATGATCTTTAAAAAACCAGTATTGAAACGTAAATTTACTATTAGATGATTCTAAAATAATATGATCTCCTTCAGTCTTATCATCAATAATTATCGTAGTTGATCCACTGTCTCTACCAGCATGACCAAAATTACCAATACTATTAGGAAAACCACGGAAATTACCATTTGGTCCAGGTTCTAAATAAGATGCAATCCAATCGTTACCTTCATTATCTATAAAACTTTTAAAACCAGAAACACCATTATCTTTCTCAAAATATACTGTTCCCATTGGCATTTCAATTTTATAACAGCCCGTTCCATGCCATTCAACCTCAGTAAGTTTTACTTTTTTTTCTTGAGAAAAACTAAATATTGAACAAACAAACAAGGCTATAAAAAAGATTTTAGTATTTCGAATATTTACCATGATATATGAGTTTTTTATAAATATATTATAAGAATTAATAACATCAAAGATAACGCATATATTTCGTTTATTTTTCTTTTTTTTCGTTTGCTTTCTTTTCATATCTTAGCAAAACTAAATAACAAATAAGGTTATTTGTTATATAAATATGTATTCATAAAATAAATAAAGGGATAAAAAAATGTCTAAACAAAAGTTAAAAAAAGCAGTCAAAATACTGCTTATGGGAGTATCTTCTTTGATGCTTTTAACACAATGTAGTAATGCTAAACAACAAAAAGTAAAGCCTAGAATATTAATTAGTACAGATATTGGAGGAACAGACCCTGACGATTTTCAATCTATGATTCATTTATTAATGTACGCCGATTTTTTTCAAATTGAAGGATTAGTATCTACTTCCTTTAAAACAGGAACTACACAAGACATTCTTGACATGATTGCCCTTTACGAAAAAGACTTAGGTAAATTAAAAAAACATGCACCAGCGCTTCCTCATCCAGATTCATTAAGAGCTATTTGTAAAGAAGGAGCAAAAGTAGGCGCAACTTATAAAGGTTATGATAGTCCTACAAAAGGATCGGAATGGATTATAAAATGTGCAAAAAAGAAAAGTAATCAACCTTTATGGGTTTTAGTATGGGGTGGCATAGAAGATGTCGCTCAAGCTTTGCATGATGCACCTGAAATTGAAAAAAACATTAGAGTTTACTGGATTGGAGGGCCAAATAAAAAATGGGGACCTAATGCCTATGCTTATATTGCCGAAAATCATCCAAACCTTTGGATGATTGAATCAAATGCAACATACAGAGGTTGGTTTTTAGATAAAGAATCTCCAAAAGATATTACAAATGCCTCATACTTTGAAAACCATATAAAAGGAAATGGAGCTATGGGAGTAGATTTTAAAAAACGCTATGGAGGTCATATAAAAATGGGTGATACTCCTTCTCTTGCGTATGTAATGAATGGTAATCCTGATGATCCAACTAGTGAAAGCTGGGGCGGTCAATACACTCCAATTACTCATAGTTCTAGATCTATTTTTAATCGTAATACAACGGTTGCTGATACTGTTAAGGCTTATGGCATTCAAGAATGGCGTTTTAAAGGTCCTGAATTATCAATTCCTCAAGACTCAGCGTGTTTCACAGTAACTATTTCAAAACAAGTTTGGCCAGGTTATTATTTAGGAAATGGTACTTATGGTTTTCGTTATTCTTCAAAAAAACCTGAAAAAGGAAGTTATTTAACATCGAGTAAAATACCAGAATTAGATGGGCAACATGGTGAATATGTTAGTATTAAACCTTGGCCAGGAAAAGAAGATGCAGACGATTATAAACTTGGACCTAACTGGTATGGAGACATGCCTAACCCTGAATTGTTCTTTGGTGTACAACAAGGTGCTAGAACGATTTCAAAGCACAGAGAAGCTTTTTTAATGGATTGGGCTAAACGATGGGAATGGATTAAAAATTAAGATTTTTTTCCCATTTGTTTCCAAATTCATATTATTAATTTGTATCAAAACCAACTAAACCAATTAAATACATGACAATAAAAACTAATAAGATTTTTCTATATATTTTATTCTTTTGTGGAATATTTCTTGTTTCAGCTCAAGAAAAACCAAGAGTTTTTGTTTTAACAGATATTGAAAATGAACCTGATGATGCTATGTCAATGGTTCGTTTTCTAGTCTATGCTAATAATTATGATATTGAAGGATTAGCTGCAACAACTTCTGTGCATCAACAACATGAAGTCGCAACCTATCGCATCAAAGAAATAGTTGAAGCCTATAGTAAAGTAAGAGACAATTTAGAAAAACATGAACCTGGTTTTCCAACAGGAGATTATTTAAAATCTATAATTACTGAAGGGCTTCCAGAATATGGTGTAAAAGCAGTTGGAGAAGGAAAAGATTCTCCTGCTTCTGAATTGCTAATACAATCGATTGACAAAAACGATACTAGACCATTATGGGTAACTGTTTGGGGTGGGCCAAATGTATTAGCTCAAGCACTTTGGAAAGTGAAACAAACACGATCGGCTAAAGAGGTTGATAAATTTATTTCAAAAATTCGTGTTTATACTATTTCAGATCAAGATGATAGTGGTCCATGGATACGAAAAGAATTTCCAAACTTATTCTATATTGTAAGTCCTGGATTTAATGCTGGTGGCGGTTATCATCATGCAACTTGGAGCGGTATAAGTGGTGATTTTTTTCATGCGCGCTGTGATGGCGGAGACTTTACCATTGTTTCAAATGAATGGTTAGAAAAAAATATTAGAAAAAAAGGCCCGTTAGGTGCTGAATATCCACATTGGGATTTCTTAATGGAAGGAGATACACCTTCATTTTTATCATTAATTAATAATGGCTTAAACGATCCTGAACATCCAGAATATGGTGGTTGGGGTGGTCGCTATGAATTATACACGCCACGTTACCGCAAATGGCAGCTTTATCCAGAAAGCAGACCAATTTATTCTGATGCAGAAGATGAAGTATTAGGTATAGATAGTCGTTGGCATCTAGGAAATCATGAAACTATTTGGCGTTGGCGTGAGGCGTTTCAAAATGATTTTGCTGCAAGAATGGATTGGACAATCAACACCTTCGACAAAGCCAACCACCCTCCTATTGTTAAAATTGGCCACGACATAAATTTGACAACAAAAATAGGTGATCGCGTTAATTTAAGCGCAAAAGGTTCCACTGATCCAGATGGAGACGCCCTGTCATATAAATGGTTTTACTATAAAGAAGCCGGAACTTTTTCTGTTTCAAGTGCTCGTAGTGGACAACCCGTTGAAATTCAAAATAACGATCAGCAAAACGCTTGGTTTGCAGTACCAACAAAACGATTAGGAGGTGATGGTACAGGAACTATGCATATTATTCTAGCAGTTACCGATCATGGTTCTCCTCGTTTAACACGCTATCAAAGAGTTATTGTTACAATAGAAAAATAAAAAGTATAAAGATGATAGATATTAATAAAGTATTCTTTTTAAAATTTTCTCTCTTATTAGTACTAATAATTACAGGCTGTAAGAATAATGTTGAACTACCAAATATGTCTGCTCACATCCCTTTTGATGAAGGTGAAGGTATTGAAATAACAGAAATGATTAGTGGAACTAAAGGTTTACTAAACAATACAAATGAAGATTCTGTATGGGTATCAGGTGCTTTAGGAAGCGCTATACATTTTGATGGTGAAGATGACCATATTATTATACCAAATAATCCTGCATTCGATTTTGGTGATGAGGATTTTTCAGTTTCCTTTTTATTGAAATGGCCAAAAGGTGTAAAACCTTACTATGAACATTTACTAACCAAAGGAGATTACCAAGCAAGTGTTGAAGGAGAAACAGGAAAACGCTGGGAAATAACATTTGTTGGTGGTAGAGGCGTTTGCTTTAATATTGATGATGACGTTAATAGGTCTTCTCTATTAGCACCTCTAGATGCATTCACAACCGGAGAATGGGTTCATGTTGTAATGGTTCGTGATACGAAAAACAAACAAATAAGAGCGTATGCAAATGGAGTGCTTCAAAAATCTATAAAACCATACGATAAATACTATGATGGTATAGATAGAGTTGGTAATATTTCCAATCCACAAGATTTGTATATTGGTGATGCCAGCCGTTTAGACAATCCTTTTCTTGGTGAATTAGACGATATTAGAATATATAAAAGCGCTTTAACAACTCAACAAATATTAAGTATTTCTGAACAATCAAGAATTAAGGTGTCTGCAGAAGCTATAAGCTCAAAAACAAACGCATCAGAAAAACCACGAATTATTGTTACTAGCGATGGTGAAATAGACGACGAATGCTCTATGGTTCGATTTTTATTATATTCAAATGAATGGAATGTTGAAGGCATTGTTACTTCTAGCTCACAATACCATTGGCGTGGACATAAATGGGCAGGAGATGATTGGATTGATCCTTATCTTGAAGCCTATACAAAAGTATATCCTAACTTAATAAAACACAGTAAAGAATATCCAACTCCTGACTATTTAGAATCTATTAATTTTCTTGGTAATGTTGATGCAGAAGGCGAAATGGATTCCATTACTCCTGGTTCGCAACACATTGTAAAAGTACTTTTAGATGAATCAGACAACAACCCTATTTGGCTTCAAGCTTGGGGAGGCACCAATACTATTGCTAGAGCACTAAAAACGATTGAAGAAGAGCATCCTGAAAAAATGGAATCTGTTGCTAAAAAATTACGTTTTTTCTTTATTTGGGAACAAGATGATACCTATCAAAAATATATACGTCAGCATTGGGGGAAATATAATATTCAAACCATCATATGCGACCAATTTTGGGCTGTTGCTTACCAATGGGACAAAATAATACCTTCTGATAAAATAGATTATTTTAAATCTAATTGGATGAAATCAAATATTTTAGAAAATCACGGACAACTTTGTTCTTTATATGAAGCCTATAAAGGTGGAAATGATAATGAAGGCTTTAGAGCAGAAAACCATAAAAAGAAAGATGATTTTAGATCTGAAGGTGATTCTCCTTCTTTTATTTATACCATTCCAACAGGATTAAGGTCTTTACAGTCTCCTTCGCATGGAGGTTGGGGAGGTCGTTATAAAAATGTTAGAGAAAACACTTGGTTAGATCCTGTTCCTGAAGCTAATTACACCTATCCTGAAGGACGATGGTATACAAGGTCTGCATTTGGGCGAAGCTATATGCGTGATACATATCCTGAAAATCAAGATTTAATGCACGAATATTTCAAACCAATTACGCGTTGGACAGATGCTTTACAAAACGATTTTGCTGCACGTGCCGATTGGTGTGTTAAGTCATTTGATGAAGCTAATCATGCTCCTATTGTATTACTTGACCATCCTTTAGATAGAAATACAAAAGTAGATAAAACCGTAAAACTTAGTGCTAAAGGAACTTATGATCCAGATGGCGATGAATTAACTTATAATTGGTGGCAATATGAAGAAGCAGACTCATACAATGGTAGTGTGGAATTTACTAATGCCGATAAGTTGAACGCTTCTTTCATTGTTCCTGAAGATGTAAAGAAAGGAGATACATTTCATATAATTTGTGAAGTAACAGATAATGGTTCTCCAAAACTTACAAGGTATCAACGTGTTATTTTTACTGTTAAATAATAAATAAAATGATTGTCAATACAATAAGATTTTTTGTTTATTTTTTTTAACAAAAACTTAGCACAAAGTATTGATCTAAAACTAACTACTATGGCAAATAACAAAAATACAGTATCAAGACGTAAATTTATTAAGACTACCAGCGCAACAGTTGCTGGTTCTATGTTAATTTCTCCAGCATTTGCTAGTATAATATTAAATGATAATGTAAAGAAAAAGATTGCTTTGGTTGGAACAGGTATTAGAGGCATTACTTTTTGGGGTAAATTTTTAAATGAAGAATACTCAGATGTTGTTGAATTTGTGGGTCTATGCGATATTAACCCTGGAAGAGTAGCTTTTGGTAAAGAATATATTGGTGCAGATTGTCCTGTTTACACCAACTTTGATGAGATGTTAGAAAAAACAGATATCGACCTCCTTATTGTCACAACAGTTGATTCAACGCATGATGAGTTTATTATAAAAGGACTTGATAAAGGTATAGATATTGCTTCAGAAAAACCAATGACTACCGATGAAGAAAAGTGCCAAAATATTATTGATGCACAACGTAGGTCTAAAGGAAAATTAATTAACGCATTTAACTATCGTTATGGTAAGTTATTTACAAAACTTAAAGAAATAATACAATCAAATGAAATTGGAGATCTTGTTTCTATTGATTTAAACTGGTACTTGAACACTTATCATGGAGCATCCTATTTTCGTCGTTGGCATGGGCTACGTCAAAAAGGAGGGACACTTTTACTACACAAAGCGGCACATCATTTCGATTTATTAAACTGGCTTATTGAATCTGATCCTGTTGAAATTCATGCGTATGGTGAATTAGAAAAATATGGCTCTAACAACCCCTTTAAAGGTGAAAATTGTAGAACCTGTGAGCATAAAAAAGATTGTAAATTTTATTGGGATATCACGAAAGATGATAGGTATATGAAACTTTATGTGGCTAATGAAAAACACGATGGCTATATAAGAGATAATTGTTTATGGAGAGAAGAAATTGATATTTTTGATAAAATGGTTGTACAAATTAAGTATGCCAATAGTGTACAGGTTAGTTATTCATTATCAACCTATTCTCCTTTCGAAGGTTTCCGTTTTGCTTTTAATGGAAAAGATGGTCGTTTAGAAACACATGAAGGTATTCCATGGCGTGATAATAATCAAGAAGATCAATCTAAAATACACGAAAAAGAGATGAGTCAATCAACCCACTCTAATGCTGAATTAAAATATCATGAAATTGTTTCACAACGAAACTTCGAAGATTATAAGCGTATAGAGTTTCCTTTTGTTCGCAAAGGACACTGGGGAGGTGATAAAATCATGTTTGATAAAATTTTTAGAGGTATTACAACCGATCCAAAATTACATCATGCTTCAGATGTTAGAGATGGTTCAATGGCGGTTCTTATTGGAATTGCTGCACGAAAAAGTATTGATGAACAAAGACCTGTCAAAATTACTGAACTAACAGATTTGATTCCTCAGGTAAACAAATGGGGTACATCCTAAATTAAATTGTAGGCACATAAGACAATATATTTGATAAATAGTTTTAAGAAGATGATTAAAAATATAAATGATTGTACAATTTTAAACAACGGGCTTAAAATGCCATGGCTGGGTTTTGGTGTTTTTCAAATAGAAGATGGAGCAAACGTAGAATATGCAGTTCGTCATGCATTAGATATAGGATATCGTAGTATTGACACAGCTTCTGTATATGGAAACGAAATTGGTGTTGGAAAAGCAATTAGAGATAGTGGCATAAAGCGTGAGGAAATATTCTTAACAACTAAAGTGTGGAATGATGACCAACGCAAAAAAAGAACTTTAGAAGCTTTTCAAGAAAGTTTAGATAGACTTGATACAGACTATGTCGACTTATATTTGGTACACTGGCCAGTTAAAGATTTTTACATTGAAACATGGAAAGTCATGGAGCAAATTTATAATAGTGGTCGTGCAAAATCTATTGGTGTTAGTAATTTTCTTATTAATCATTTAAAAGACATATTAGGTAATTGCAAAATTGTTCCTAGCGTAAACCAAGTAGAGTTTCATCCTTTTCTTTTTCAACCTGAGCTATTAAATTTCTGTAAAGATCATAAAATTCAAATGGAAGCCTGGAGCCCTTTAATGCAAGGACATATTGTTTCAGTACCAACGGTTCAAGAAATAGCAAAAAAACATAAAAAAACACCTGCACAAGTCACATTACGCTGGAACTTACAACATGAGGTTATTACAATTCCAAAATCAGTAAATCCTAATCGTATTGCAGAGAATTCTCAAATTTTCGATTTCGAGCTTTCTCAATCAGATATGGATAAATTAGATTCATTAAATCAATCGAAACATTTCGGACCAGACCCTGCTAATTTCAATTTTTAATAAAATATACAAACTAAACAACAAATACTTAAAAAAATGAAATTCAATATTTTAATAATAGCTTTAGGGTTCTTTTTGCAACCTTATCTAATAACGGCTCAATCACCATGGCAAGATCATGGGAAATTAGAAGTGTCATCAAACGGGCATTATATTCAACATAAAGATGGCAATCCGTTTTTATGGATTGGAGATACAGGTTGGGGTATGTTTCAACAACTTACCAGAGAAGAAGTCGACCTATATCTAGACAGCAGACAAGCTTTAGGGTTTACAGTCATTCAAGCAGTAGCACATTGGTCTCCACATGGTGGTGGTTTAAGCAGAAGCCCTGATAATGCAGTGAATGCTTATGGTCATAGTCCTTTTACAGGAGATGAAAAACATCCAAATACATCAGAACCACTCGTTGTTAAAGGTGGAAGCATGAATGCTCCTAATGATTATTGGGATCATGCAGACTATGTCATTAAAGCAGTAAAGAAGCGTAATATGTATTTAGCCCTTTTACCTTGTTGGGCATCTCAACTTGTTACAGGTACTCATGAATATACTACTGAAAAAGCCAAAATTTATGGCGCTTTTTTAGGCAAACGCTATAGTAAAGAACCTCACATTATTTGGGTTTTGGGAGGCGATACCAAAGCGCAATTTAGTGCTTATGACAAAAATCAAAAGTTTAGCGAATACGATTATCGTGATGTTTATAGATCAATGGCTGAAGGTATTGTAAATGGTGTTACAGGTAAAAAACCTGCTTGGAACGAAAAACATACAGCTTGGGATGACGTGTTTTTTACATACCACCCAAATGGAGATGCGCCTTATGGCTCATCGCAATGGTTTCATGATGATGTATGGCAAGATGTAAATGGTGTAGAAGTTTGGAAAGAAGTTAATGATGTATATAGAACCATGTTAAATGACTATCAATTAACAAGTCCCGTGAAACCTAGTTTATTTCTAGAAGGATCTTATGAATATGGAACATATAAACATGACTGTGGTTGGGTAACTCCTGTTCGTGTTCGCAGACAGTTTTATCAAACTTACTTTGCAGGTGGTGCAGGACATACTTACGGTGCTGGTCCTATTTGGTCAATGAGAGGCAATGAAGGTGATTATAACTGTGGATATACTTGGCAGGAAGCATTAAATTTCCCAGCAGCTAAACAAGTATCGGTAATAGGAAAACAATTTTTAAAAGACCATAAGTGGCATGAATGGATTCCAAATGGTAATGTCATTTCTGGTGTTGGTAAAAATGAAAGTTTAAAAACAGCTGTAACTACCAAATCAAATGATATGGCATTGGTATATTTTTCAAATAACTCACATTGCAAGGTTACTAATGTTTTAAATAAAAATGCCGAAGCCTATTGGTTTTATCCTAGAAATGGTAAAAAAGAAAACGTTACAGTATTTAAAGAAAACGAATCTAGAATAATGGCACCTCCATCAAAATGGGAAGATGCTATATTAATACTTAAAATTCAAGAATAAAATTATAAAAAATAAGGTTACATTTAAAGATGAATAAATCAATATACTTTTTACTAGTTCTTTTTATAACGTTATCATGCGTTGTAATTAATGCACAAGAAAACCAAACAGGTCGAATTCCACAATATGAAATTCCTTATACATATCCTTCAGAAGAAGGCATTAAAGACGTTTTAAATAGAATTAAAACTTACTACGAATCAACAAGTCCACAAACCATAATTGATGAGAAAACGGGAGAAGAAATCACCAATTTTTCAAAATTCAATCCTAATGCTGTTCCTTCAAAAGGTTTTTCAAGTGAGTGGTCGTATACACATGGCGTAGTTTTATCTGCATTCAGTTATATTGAAGATGTTACTGGCGATAAAACATTCTTTTCTGATAACATAAAGTTTTATGATTATGTTGTTAAACATTTACCCTATTTTAAGAATAATAAAGATAAAATTAAGAAGACTAAAATTGGTGGTTGGGGACGTATTTTAAATTTTCATGCTCTTGATGATTGTGGTTCTATTACTGCTGCAATGATTAAAACCTATTTAAAAACTAAAAATGATGATTATTTAGAGTTAATCAATCAAACAGCAGATCATATTTCAAATAATCAATTTCGTTTAGAAGATGGTACTTTAGCTAGAAACCGCCCACAATACAAGTCTGTTTGGGCAGATGATATGTATATGAGTGTTCCTTTTTTAACTAATATGGGAGTACTTACTGGCTATAATAAGTATTTTGATGATGCCGTAAAACAAGTGCTTCAAATGGCGAAACGCTTATACATTCCTGAAAAAGAATTATTTGATCATGGATGGAATGTAACGTCTGGCGATTATGATCCTCGTTTTTATTGGGGACGCGCTAATGGTTGGGTGTTAATGTCTATGGCCGAATTGCTTAGTGCATTACCTGAAAACTATCAAGGAAGATATGAAATTTTACATTTATACCGTTCTATGATACGTTCATTGGCGAACCTTCAAGGAGGTGATGGTTTTTGGCATAATCTACTAGATAAAAATGATACTTATACAGAAACATCGTGTACCGCTATGTTTACTTTTGCAATAGCAAAAGGCATTAATGAAGGCTGGATAAACCATGTTTACGGACCTGTAGCTATTACTGGTTGGAATGCTCTTCAAACACGAGTACTAGAAAATGGTGCTGTAGATGGTACCTGTGAGGGCACAACCTTTGCTCACGATAATAGTTATTATTATCATAGAGGAAAAAGTATTTATGCAACCCATGGTTATGGTCCTACACTGTATGCTGGAGCTGAAATGATTAGTTTGTTACAAAATGATAACATTGAAGTAAAAAAAACTAAAGCTAATTCTCGTAATAGTACTTTTCATTATTTATTAAAAAGTGAATGGCCTAAATAAAATTGAATAATTATATCTTTATAAGATGAAAATACTTGTAATAGAAGACGAACCTGAAATGAAAGGATTGATAAAACAATTCCTTGAAGACGAAAATTACGTTGTAGAAGTTGCTGATGATTTTAATTCAGGTTTAGATAAAATTGTATCCTATGATTATGATTGTATTCTACTAGATATTACATTACCTGATGGTAGCGGGCTCGATTTATTACAAAAATTAAAAACCTTAAAAAAAGCAGATAGTGTCATTATTATTTCGGCAAAAGATTCTATTGAAGATAAAGTAAAGGGCTTAAACCTAGGAGCAGATGACTACCTTACCAAACCATTTCATTTAACAGAACTTAATGCAAGAATAAAATCTGTAATACGAAGAAAAAAAACAGACGGACAAACTTTTTTAGAATTAGAGAATGTTAAAATTAATATTGAAGAACGGTCAGTCCTTATAAATAATGAACGTGTAGAACTCAATAGAAAAGAATTCGACATTCTTGTTTTCTTTGGTATGAATAAATCCAGAATTGTAAGTAAATCGGCTATTGCAGAAAATATATGGGGCGATTATATAGACCAATCAAATGATTTCGATTTCATTTATTCTCAAATTAAAAATCTTCGAAAAAAGCTTCGTAACCATAGTGCAGAAATAGATATTAACTCCGTTTACGGAATGGGTTATAAATTGGTTATTAAATAAATGAAGCATTCATAACTAAACCTTCAATACATAGAAAAATAATAGATATAAACAGATGAAACTAATAAACCATACCTTGTTAATTCTATCTGTAATATTATTTACAACGGTTGGTTTGTGGGCATTTCTTTTTTATTCGCAACTATTAAGTCAGGTTAAAACGGCTATTGATGAAGGACTTACTAATCATAAAATTGCTATTATAGACAATTTAAAAGATGATAAAACAATTTCTGAACAGTTAGATTTTTTAGACAAAAGTTATATTATAAAAAATGTAAACGAAGCATATGCGCTTCAAGTAAGAGACACCTATAAAGACACATTAATTTTTTCTAGCCTAAAGCACAATAATTATGAAGCACGTTTATTAACGACAGCCTTTGTAGCTTCAGATGGTAAATATTATGAGATGAAAGTACTCTCTCATGAATTAAATAAAGGAAAATTAATAAAGAAAATAATTACCTCGCTTCTATGGTTGTTTTTGCTTTTAGCATTAAGCACGTTTATGGTTAAAAAGTTTGTTTTAAAGAACACTTGGAAACCATTCTACCAACTATTAAATTATTTAAACAATTTTAGATTAGACAAAAGTAATTCTCAAGAATTATCTAAAACTAATATCGAAGAATTTACTTTATTAAATGAATCTGTTCAAAAATTACTGAATACAAATGTTGATATTTTTAATAGTCAAAAACAGTTTATAGAAAACGCGTCTCATGAATTGCAAACACCTATAGCTATTGGTATTAACAAACTTGAATTATTAGCTGAAAGCCCCGATTTATCTTCTGATCAATTAAAAAAAATAGGGAATATTATTGAATCCTTTCAACGATTATCAGGATTAAACAAATCGTTATTATTACTTTCAAAAATAGAAAACAAACAGTTTATTTCTAAAGAATCTTTAAGTTTTAATAACATATTAAGCAGAATAAAACAAGATTTTTTAGATTACTCAGAATTTCAAAAAATTAAAATAACTTATCTAAAAGAAGGCGATTGGGAATTTAATATGAATAAAAATTTGGCAGAAATACTTATTGTAAATCTTATAAAAAACGCCATTATTCATAACAAAAAAGAGCATGGAGAGGTTATAATTAAATTAACGTCATCGTATTTTACAATAGAAAACACTAGTGATATTCCTCGTATAAATGCTAAAAATTTATTTCAACGATTCAACAAAAACACAAGTAGTAAAACCTCAACAGGATTAGGATTAGCTATTGTAAAAGCAATTGCAGAAGTGTCTAATTTATCCGTTACATACTCATACAACAACAATCATATTTTTAAAGTAAAGAACAAATGAAAATATTAAAATTTATTCTACTATTTTTAATCACTACTACGTCTCTTTTTGCTCAAATTAAAGTTAGTTGTGTTGGTAATAGTATTACTGAAGGATGGAATGGAAACCCATCATATGTGCCAATACTTCAAAAATTACTTGGATCAGATTATATAGTTGAAAATAATGGTAAAAGTGGCGCCACTATTTTAAAAAAAGGGAACAAACCTTATAACCAGCAACATGCTTTTACAAAAGCAATTAATTCTAATGCCGACATTATAACTATTTTGCTTGGTACAAATGATACTAAATCTAAAAACTGGGACAATTATAGTAGTCAGTTTAAATCAGATTACATGTCATTAATAGACACATTACTATCTAAAAACAAGAATGCTAAAATATATCTAGTCATCCCCGTTCCCGTTTGTAAAGAGAATTATGGTATAAGAAACCATATTCTTAATTTAGAGATTCCAATAATTAAAGAAATTGCAAAAGAAAAAAGATTATCTATAATTGATGCTAATACACCGCTTCTCGCATCTTGTCACTATTTTAATGACGGCGTTCACCCAAATATTGAAGGAGCAAATGCTATAGCCATGCTGTTATATAAAAGTATAATCAAATAAATTTACTTTTTTATTCCATATTCTTTACAGTTTCATTCCCATTTGTTTCCATATTCATATTATTTATTTGCATTAAATTATAAATGATAGATGAGATACATGATACGAATAATAGTAATAATTGTATTTGTTTTTTTTGTAAATAATACATTTTCACAAAATATAGATCAAAGCAAAGTCCCTGCTGTAATCTTGAATACTTTTCAGATAAAATTTCCAAATGCAGATGATGTGCATTGGAAAAAGGAGGACAAAAATTACCAAATTAAATACAAAGTTAATAGTAAGTCACATATTGCAAAAATGGACTATAAAGGATCTGTTTTTGAACACTCACAAGATTTATACGTTAGCGAAATCCCTCAGTTAGTTTTAAATACTATCAAACCAAGAATTACCTATTTTGATATTGAAGATGCAGACAGGTATGAAAAAGGAAATAGAATAGTATACGAGATAAAATTTAGAATTGATGGAAAAAACCATTACTTCTGGGTAAACGAAAAAGGAAACTTATTAAAATATAGAAAGGTGTTAAAAAACAGTGAAATTCCTTTAGAAATCATGAATTTCATTAAAACCAAATACGGAAATATAGATATTAATTATTCTAAATATGTTGAAGAAGGAAGTGAAATAATATATATAGTTGATGGCGAAATTAAAGACATTAGCCATAATTTTAGGTTTGATGCTAATGGAAATATTATTAAACTTATTGTAGAGATTAATAAGTCTGAGGTTCCAAAATCTATAATTAAAACCTTATCAACTTCCTATGAGGGCTATGAAATTCGTAATGCCGATTTAGTAAAAGAAAATGGAGAAACAATTTATATCTTAAAAATAAGAAAATCAAAAAAACAAGTACACGTAACATTTAATACTAACGGTAAAATATTAAAAGTTAAATAATAAAATACAACATGCAAATAGCTAAATATATACCAATACTTATATTTACCCTAACAACAACTTTAGGTTTTACTCAAAATAAAGCTTCTAACTTTTTTAATAAAAAGTGGAATCATGTGGCAAAAAACATGCCTTCAAAATGGTATGGTTCAAATGAAGCAAAGTTGATTGCAGAAAATGTATTAATTGCCCAAAAAGACATTGGAGGATGGGAGAAAAACAAACCTCATCATCATAACCTTTCAGAATTAGAAAAAAAAGAATACATTAAAAATAAATATAAAAAAGGAGGCACATTTGATAATGGTTCAACAATTACCGAACTTATTTTTTTAGCAAAAGTATATTCTCATAATCCAGATGAGAGATACAAACAAGCTTTTATAAAAGGTGTAAATTATATTTTTATTGCACAATATAAAAATGGTGGATGGCCTCAATATTTCCCTATTAAAGATGCTAAAGACGAAATTCTTTTAGACCATACCGAACCATACTCTATGCATATTACATATAATGATAATGCCATGGTTAATATTATGATTTTTTTAAAAAAAATCTATAATAGCAATCAAGTATTTACTTCTTTAAAATTAAACAAATCAATAAAAAGAAAAGCAAAAAAAGCATTCTATAAAGGGATTGCCTGTATCTTAAACACCCAAATAATTGTAAAAGGAAAACGAACCATATGGTGTGCACAGCATGACGCAAAAACACTTGCTCCTGCAAATGCAAGAAGTTATGAATTAGCTTCGTTTAGTGGTGCCGAATCAGTAAATATTATATTGTTATTAATGGAAGAAGAAACACCTTCTAATAAAATTATCGCATCAGTAAATGGAGCTATAAACTGGTTTAAAAATCACAAAATTGAAGGTATTAAAGTAAAAGAAGAAATTCAAACAAATGGAAAGCGTAACAGAATTGTTGTTAAAGATGAAAACGCTTCACCCTTATGGGGCAGATTCTATGATTTAGACACTGAAAAACCATATTTCTGTGACCGTGACGGAATAAAGAAAAAAACGCTAGCCGAAATTGGTTATAATCGTAGAAATGGATATAGTTGGTATACGAATGCTCCAGAAAAAATATTAAAGAAATACCCTGAATGGCTTGCTAAAATTAATAAGTAGCCAGTTATCTAATAGCAAGAGATAATAAACTAAAAATAAATTTAAAATGAAAAAAGTAATTTTTAGTATCATATTAATGCTAATAGCATTTAATTTTCATGCGCAACAACTAGCCTTTCCAACAGCAGAAGGCTATGGAAAATATACCGTTGGTGGACGTGGTGGTAAAGTTTTTGAAGTGACTAATTTAAATGATAGTGGTGAAGGAAGCTTAAGAGCTGCAGTTGAAGCATCAGGACCTCGTACTGTAGTTTTTAGAGTTTCTGGAACTATTATTCTTGAAAAACCTTTAACAATTAAAAATCCGTATATCACCATTGCAGGTCAAACTGCCCCAGGTGACGGGATTTGCTTAAGAAAATGGCCTTTGGTAATTGGAACTAACGAAGTTATTATTCGATATATTAGAGTTCGATTTGGAAATGAATCTGGTTCAGATGCAGATGCTGTCTCAAGTAGATATAATAAAAATTTGATTTTAGACCATGTTTCAGCCAGTTGGAGTGTAGATGAAACCATGTCTATTTACCATTGTGAAAACATAACCGTACAATGGTGTCTTATTTCTGAAAGTATGTTTAATTCTAATCATATTAAAGGGTCTCATGGATTTGGAGGCATTTGGGGATCTAACTATAGTAGTTACCACCATAACTTAATAGCAAATCATTCAAGTAGAAATGTGCGCTTCGCTTCAGGCAGTGGTAATACCGATTATCGTAACAACGTTATATATAATTGGGGATACCAAAGTGCTTATGGTGGAGAAAACCAACAAAAAGGTAATGATAAATTTAATTTCTCTAACATTAATATAGTCGGTAATTATTATAAACCAGGACCAGCAACGCAACCAGGAAATGTTTCTTACAGAATAGTAAATCCGTCTCGCCGTGATGTAGTAACTGATTACGGAAAATGGTATGTAGCTGATAATTTTATGGAAGGAAGTCCTGAAGTTACTGCAAATAACTGGAACGGTGGTGTTCAACCTCAAGGTGGTGATACTGATATTGAAATATTAAAAGCAAAACAACCTTGGCCTGCTATGGAGATAAACCAACATACAGCACAAGAGGCTTATAAATTAGTATTGGATAATGCTGGTGCCATTTTACCAAAAAGAGATGCAGTAGACACAAGAGTTATAAGTGATGCTCGCAATGGCATTGCAACATTTGAAGGTGTTAGCTATAAAAAAACAAAAAAAGTAGCAGATTTTTCTAAAAAAACAGGCATTATTGATTCACCTGCTGATGTTGGTGGATGGCCAGATCTAAAAAGCACCCCTGCTCCACTTGATACAGATCATGATGGGATACCAGATGCTTGGGAACTTAAGAATAAGCTGAATCCAAATAATGCTGATGATAGAAATAATTTAGGTAAAGATGGCTACACCATGTTAGAAATTTACCTAAATAGCATAAAATAAACCGAAACATATTATTATGAAAAAACACATTTTCACTCTATTTGTTTGTACATTATTTTTAACAACTACATGGGCTCAACAATTAGCATTTCCAACTGCAGAAGGTTATGGAAAATATACCGTTGGAGGACGTGGTGGTAAAGTATATGAAGTTACAAACCTTAATGACTCTGGAGAAGGTAGTCTTCGTGAAGCAGTAGAAGCTAAAGGCCCTAGAACAGTTGTCTTTAGTATTTCAGGAACCATTATACTTGAAAGTGATCTTCGAATAAACAACCCATATATCACCATAGCAGGACAAACAGCTCCTGGTGATGGTATCTGCCTTAGAAAGTATCCGCTAATGATTAATGCTGACGAAGTAATTATCCGGTATATTAGAGTAAGATTTGGTGATGAAGCGCTTAAAGACGCCGATGCTGTTTCAAGTAGATATGTAAAGAACTTAATATTAGATCATGTATCTGCAAGTTGGAGTATTGATGAAGTTATGTCTATCTATCACGGTGAATATACAACCGTACAATGGTGTATTATTTCAGAAAGTTTATTCAACTCTAATCATCCAACAAAGGGCAACCATGGTTTTGGAGGTATTTGGGGCTCTAACTATAGCACTTATCATCATAATTTAATTGCAAATAACTCTAACCGAAATATCCGATTTGCTTCAGGTTGTGGTAATACAGACTATCGTAATAATGTGATATACAACTGGGGGTTTGAGTCTACATACGGAGCTGAATCTAAACAAAAAGGGAATGATAAGTTTAATTTCTCTAATGTAAATGTAGTCGCTAATTATTACAAACCTGGACCTGCTACAAAACCAGGAAGCATGACGCATCAAATTGCAGCACCATGGTCTCGTAATGGCGATAGTGATTATGGCAAATGGTATATTTCCGACAATGAAATGGTTGGTAGTGAAGCAGTAACAAATGATAACTGGAAGGGTGTTGTTCCTGCATTAACAGCTATTAAAGGAGTGCAAGAACACAACCCGAATAATTTAAAAGCAATTCCAGGTTTAAAACTTAATAAACCATGGCCAGCTATGGCAATAAAGCAACAAACAGCAAAAGAAGCTTATAATTCTATTCTTGAGCATGTTGGTGCTAGTCTTCCTAAAAGAGACACTGTAGATATTCGCATTATTGAAGAAACTCGCAGTGGAGAAGCTACATATGAAGGTCCTTCATATAAAAAGCATTATGATGTTCCTGATACATCTAAAAATTGTGGAATTATTGATTCACCAAACGATGTAGGCGGATGGCCAGAATTAAAATCAGTCCCAATTCCTATTGACACAGATCATGATGGGATGCCAAACTTTTGGGAAATACAAAATGGACTTAACCCTAATAATCCAGACGATGGAAATAACATTGGTGATGATGGGTATACCATGCTAGAAATATATTTAAATACTATAAAATAAAACCATTTATGACTAAAATTATTAAGACATTAACCATTTTATTATTCGTTGGAGTTAACCTAATTTCAGCACAAGAAAAACCAAGATTATTTGTTCTTACTGACATTGGTGGCGATCCAGATGATCAAATGTCTATGGTTAGACTTATGACTTATTCTAACCAAATAGATATTGAAGGACTTGTTGCTACCGAGGTAAAAGATAAAGTTAATCCAGAACGTATTCAACAAATAGTTGAAAATTATGGTAAAGTACGTAACAATCTAGAACTTCACGAAACTGGTTATCCAGACGTAGAATATTTACAAAAATGCATTTCAAAAGGAATTCCAATTGGAGGAATGGATGGTGTTGGTAAAGGAAAGGATTCTCCAGGATCAGAACTACTTATTAATGCCGTAGATCGTAAAGACTCTAGACCATTATGGGTAAATGTTTGGGGAGGACCAAGTGTTTTGGCACAAGCGTTGTGGAAAGTACGCAACACACGTTCAAAGCAAGAACTAGCAAAATTTGTTAACAAAATTCGTGTGTATGCTATTTCCGATCAAGATAATAGTGGCCCTTGGATACGTAAAGAATTCCCTGAACTTTTTTATATAGTTACACCCGGTGCCAATGCTGGTGGAGGGTTTCATCATGCAACTTGGATTGCCATTGGTGGCGATAAATTTCATGGCCGTTTTGGTGGCGCCGATTTTGAATTAGTAACCAACGAATGGCTAGAACGTAACATTCGTAAAAAAGGCCCTTTAGGAAAAATGTATCCGCATTGGGAATACATGATGGAAGGAGATACGCCTGCATTTCTTTATCTTGTAAATAATGGTTTAAACAATCCTGATCATCCTAATTGGGGAAGTTGGGGTGGTCGTTATGAATTGTATACACCAAAAACCGAAAAATGGTTTTATGAACCCGAAACGCGCCCAATATGGACCAATGTACAAGATGAAGTATTAGGCAACGACGGAGAATGGCACACCACAAACCATGCAACCATATGGAGATGGCGTGAAGCATGTCAAAACGATTTTGCTGCCAGAATGGATTGGACCATTAAACCCTATAATAAAGCAAACCACCCTCCTATTGTAAAACTCGAGCACCCAACTTATATCAAGGCAAAAAAAGGTGAGCGAATTGATCTTAGTGCATTTGGAACAACTGATCCTGATGGCGACCTACTGTCATATAAATGGTTTTGCTATGAAGAAGCAGGAACTCGTAGCATGTCCAACTCTAGAACGGGCAATAAACACGATATTGTAGGTTTCGATCAGCAAAAAGCTTGGCTTAACGTAAAAACCAGCCGTGTAATGCCTCCTGGTACAGGAACAATGCATATTATACTTGCTGTTACAGATAATGGTTCTCCTCGCTTAACACGATACAAACGCATTATTATTGATGTTGTTGAATAAATATATATTTTTTCTAAAGTAAAAGTATCATCAAAGTAAATTAGACATTCATGAATAAGCATTTTATAGCATTAGTTATTTCGTTATTCTTTTTCTCTATATCAAATTCTCAACAACTGGCCTTTCCTGGTGCTGAAGGATTTGGAGCATATTCAAAAGGTGGACGTGGCGGACAAGTAATAGAAGTAACAAATTTACTTGACGATCTAGATGGAGCTATAGAAGGTAGTTTACGTTGGGCATTTAAAAAAAGTTTACCAGAACCTACAACTATTGTTTTTAGAGTGTCTGGAATTATCAATTTAAAAAAGCAATTAAAAGGGAAGTTTAAAAATGGTTTAACACTTGCTGGACAAACAGCTCCAGGCGATGGTATTTGCATCCGTGGAAATAAAGTTAACCTTGGTGGTAGCTCTAATCTAATTATTCGTCATATACGATTTAGAATGGGACTTCATGAAGATAACTCTTTTGTTGAAGGTGGTGCTTTGGGTATTGAAAACGCTAATAATATTATTATAGATCATTGTACTTTTGGTTGGTCTGGAGAAGAAAACATGACTATGTATGATAATGATTTTACCACCGTTCAATGGTGTATTATACATGAAGGACTTTATGCTTCTGGACATGCTAAAGGTGCACGCAGTTATGGTGTGCAATGGGGCGGACAAAATGCAACGTATCATCATAACCTACTAGCTCACAACAATAGTAGAACGCCAAGATTTAACGGAAGTAAACATCATGATATAAAGGTGAAATACGAGTATATTAATAATGTGAATTACAATTGGGGGAAATCAAATTCTGCCTACGGTGCCTACATTGAAATAGCAAATGGTACTTATAACTGTAATTTTATTAATAACTATTATAAACCTGGGCCTGCATATCCGGGCACACAAAAATCATATTTCGCACAATCATCACATCACTCCATTCAAGGAGATTCTATAATTGCAAAATGGTATATGAAAGGAAATATTATGGAAGGTGATGCAAATAAAGCCTTAAACAAAGATAACTCCCTTGGTTTAGATGCTAAGTCTTATATGAATGCTAACGTTTCAAGAGTACAATTACTATCAAAAAACACATTTAAAATGCCACATATGCTTAATATAGAATCTACTAAAAAAGCATATAAAAATGTATTAGCAAAAGCAGGTGCTTTTCCAAGAGATATTGTAGATAAACGCATAGTATACGAAGTAAAAAATGGAATAGCCTCTGGAAAAGGAACCACTGAAAAATATCTAGATAAAAGAAAAAATAACGGTTTTATAAATAACCCTTTTTATCGTAAAACGAAAGGTATTATTGATAATCCTGTTCTAGCTTTTGGTGATAATGCTTATCCTGAATATAAAACAATTAATGTTCCTATTGATACAGATCATGATGGTATGCCTGATGCTTGGGAAAAGAAAAATGGACTGAATCCCAAAAAAGCAAATGATAGAAATAAAATTGGCAACGATGGGTACACCATGTTGGAAGTATATTTAAATGAAATAATAAATTAAATTTAACATTATGAAAAAACACATTTTAACATGTCTTGTTTTTGTGATAAGCTTAAATACGTCAATTGCTCAACAACTCGCCTTCCCTTCTGCTGAAGGATTTGGTGCCTACGCATTAGGTGGACGTGGAGGGCAAGTACTTTATGTCACCAATTTAAACGACAGCGGTCAAGGTAGTTTACGCTGGGCAATTGAACAACAAGGTGCGCGTACTGTTATATTTTCAGTTTCTGGAAATATTGAACTTAAAAGCAGACTAGAAATAAAGAATCCTTTTATAACTATTGCTGGTCAAACTGCTCCTGGAGATGGTATTTGCCTTTCAGATGAAACTTTAATTATTTTAACTCATGATGTTATTATCCGTCATATTCGTGTTCGCTTGGGTGATGGAAAACATGGTGTAGGAAGCAAACAAGGTAAAGATGGTATTAGCATATCTAAAGGAGAAAATATTATTGTAGATCATTGTTCTGTGAGTTGGAGTTTAGATGAAATATTATCTACATCCACCTATAAACCTTCTTTAAGTAAAGTTACTGTGCAGTGGTGTTTTATTACTGAAGCTTTAAATGTAGACAATCATGGGTATGGGTCTTTAATTCGAGGGACAGGTGGAGCAAAATATAGTTATTTGCATAATTTATACGCACATAATCATGGTAGAAATCCACGTCCAGGAAACTATAACTCAAATCCATATACAGAAGACCCAAAAGGATTACTTCTTGATTTCACAAACAATGTGCTTTATAATTGGGGTGGCGGTCATGCTGGCTATAATGCAGATTCTATAAGCGTAACACACCTAAATTATGTAAACAATTATCTTATCGAAGGTAAAGATTCTAAACAAACGGGCATTGCATATTCTACAGGTTCTCCGTATAATAAATCATTTTTTTCTGGTAATTATTACAACTACAAGCTTCCAGAAAACCCATGGGATCTTGTAGAATTTAAAAGTAGTTGGACTAAAAATAATATTCAAGATTATAAACAAACTAAACCTTTTGAAACAGGTCCTGTAAAAATAGAAGATGCAACTGTAGCTTATCAACGTGTATTAAATGAAGGCGGGGCTATATTACCAAAGCGTGACGCAGTAGATAAACGAATTGTAAATAATGTAAAGAACCGCACAGGTGAAATTATTAAAAGTCAAGATGATGTTGGAGGCTGGCCAGAATTAAAAACCAGCCCAATTCCTATGGATTCTGATGCAGATGGTATGCCAGATACATGGGAAATGAAAAACAAACTAAATCCTAAAAATGCAGATGATAGAAATATAATTGGTAAAGATGGATATACTATGTTGGAGATATATTTGAATAATATCTAAATTATAAATCAAAATTGAAATACAGTTATGATTAAAAACTTGATTTTATTTTTTTTATTAAGCTTATCAATTTCTACTAATGGACAAGATAAAAATACTAATAAATTCATAGAAGAAAATCAATATAATATCTTAGTAGCACAAGATGGTAGTGGCGATTATACAAAAGTACAAGATGCCATTAATGCTGTACCTAACAATAGTTCTGAACGAACTGTTATATTTATTAAACCTGGGATTTATAAAGAAAAAATATTGGTGCCTTCAGAAAAGAAAAAAGTAACCTTTTTAGGTGAATCATATAAAAATACAATTCTTACTTATGATGATCATGGAAAAATAAACCCAGATTACGCCAGTACTAAAGTATTAGCAGAAGATTTTTTTGCAGAAAACATTACGTTTCAAAATACCATTGATAGTAGAAAAGGTGGCTCCCAAGCTGCTGCTTTAAGAATTGATGCTGACAGGGCTGTTTTATATAAATGTAACATCACCGGATTTCAAGATACATTCTACTTAAAAACAAATACCAGATCATACATAAAAGACTGTATTATAGATGGTACAACCGACTTTATATATGGTGCTGGAATTGCTCTTTTTGAGAATTGTGTCATTAGAAACAGAAAGGATTCGCACATAACAGCTTCAAGTCAAGAATTAGGAGAAAATAAATTTGGTTTTATTTTTAAAAATTGTACCATTATCAAATATCCAGGAGAAAAAGTTTCTAATGCATCATTAGGAAGGCCTTGGGGAAATGGAGCTAATACTGTCTATTTAAATTGTGAAATAGGAAACCATATTAAACCAGAAGGGTTTGCGTCTTGGTCTACAAAACCAGATCATAAGTATTTTAACAACATCAATACTGCGTATTATGGATTATATAAAGGTACTGGTTATAATCCTAAAAAATTACTTTCTGTAGTTCATATATTAAACGATTCAGAAGCATCTAAATACACTAAAGAAAATATTTTTACAGCTAATAGTACTTCAGCAATCAATCTTGTTGGTGATTGGAATCCCGTAATTGAAAATAGTAGTAAATAATAAATTCTAGTCACAAGTTTTTTTTTCTTTTAACTTTTCATAAAAACACTCATCTATATTTTTTCAATACATTTGCTTTTCAAATTTTGAATTAATTTTAGATGAAAAATACAGCTTTAACCGAAACTCACGAAGCGCTTGGTGCAAAAATGGTTCCCTTTGCAGGCTATAATATGCCGGTGCAATATGAAGGTGTAAATGCAGAACATGAAACAGTACGTAAAGCTGTTGGTGTGTTTGATGTGTCTCATATGGGTGAGTTTTTAATTGAAGGAGAACATGCTTTAACTTTAATACAAAAAGTATCAAGTAACGATGCTACAAAGCTAACCATTGGAAAAGCACAATATAGCTGTATGCCTAATGACGACGGTGGTATTGTTGATGATTTAATTATTTACAAAATAAAAGAAGAAACTTATTTACTAGTTGTAAATGCTAGCAATATTGAAAAAGATTGGAATTGGATTCAATCTAAAAACGATGTTGGAGCTATCATGCGTGATTTAAGTGAAGATTATTCTTTACTTGCCATTCAAGGCCCAAAAGCTATTGAAGCGATGCAAAGCATAACAAGTCATGATTTAGCAGCCATAAAATTCTACAATTTTGTAGTAGGCGATTTTGCAGGCATTGAAAATGTCATAATTTCTGCTACAGGCTATACTGGTAGTGGCGGATTTGAAATTTATTGTAAAAACACCGAAGTAAAACAAATTTGGGATAAAGTATTTGAAGCTGGAGCCGATTTTGGAATTAAGCCTATTGGTTTAGCAGCTCGTGATACCTTACGATTAGAAATGGGTTATTGCCTTTACGGAAATGATATTGATGATACCACCTCGCCTATTGAAGCTGGTTTAGGATGGATAACAAAATTTACAAAAGACTTTACAAATTCAGCAGCCTTAAAAACTCAAAAAGAACAAGGTGTAAAGCGTAAGCTCATTGCGTTTGAATTAGACGAGCGCGGTATTCCGCGTAATGGTTATGATATTGTTGATGGTAACGGAAATAAAATTGGTGAAGTTACCTCAGGTACTATGTCTCCTAGCTTAAGCAAAGGTATTGGATTAGGCTATGTACCAACTGTTTTTGCAGATGTTAATAGCAAAATTAATATTCAAATACGTAAAAAGGCCATTCCTGCAACGGTTGTAAAATTGCCTTTTTACAAATAATTTATGCCAGATTTTCAATTAATTCTAGAAAGCATTTATCAAAATGCAATAAATGCTTCCGACAAAGGAGTTGTAGCATCTTATATTCCAGAATTAGCGCATATAGATAAAAATAATTTTGGTATTCATTTAAGAACATCCGATGGAAAACATTATGGTGTTGGTAATTATAACAAACCATTTTCTATTCAAAGTATTTCTAAAGTTTTAGCCCTATCAAAAGCGATGGCTTTGGTAGGCGAATCAATTTGGGAACGGGTTGATGTTGAACCTAGCGGAAACCCGTTCAATCATTTATCGTTGTTAGAAATTGAAAACGGAATTCCTAGAAATCCATTAATTAATGCTGGTGCTATTGTTATTGCAGATATTCTAGTTTCAAATTTAAAAAATCCGAAAGACGATTTTTTAAATTTCATTAGAGATTTAACAGGAGATAAAAGTATTAATTACAACAAAGATGTTGCCCTTTCTGAAAAAATAACTGGGTTTAAAAATTACGCAGCAGCTAATCTTTTAAAATCTTTCAATAATTTAGAAAATAATGTCGATGAGGTTTTAGATTTTTATTTCCATCAGTGTGCAATCGAAATGTCATGCAGTCAATTAACAAATGCATTTTCTTTTTTATCAAATAAAGGAAATTGTTTGCATGATAAAGTACGACTCACAAAAACACAAGCAAAACGTATTAATGCTATTATGCTTACTTGTGGATTTTATGACGAAGCTGGAGAATTTGCTTTTGAGGTTGGATTACCAGGGAAAAGTGGTGTTGGCGGTGGTATTGTAGCGCTTCTACCCGATCATTTTGTTATAACTACATGGTCTCCAGGACTCAATAAAAAAGGAAATTCTAAATTAGGAATGCTAGCACTTGAACAATTTACTAGCCAAACAAAACTATCTATTTTCTAGTTTGTTGTTAATGTGAAGTTTGATGTATGATAAAACGAAATGACAAGCATAGAATTTTAATTTTAGGCGCCAGCGGATTTTTAGGTGGCGTCATTTATAAAGAACTCTGCTCCTATTTCAGAACCTTTGGTACATACCGAATAACAAACAAAACTTTAGAAAAAAACAAACACTTTTTTCAGTATAATATTGAAGAAGATGATGTTTATGAAATTCTAGATATTGTAAAACCTACCATCATTATTTCGGCACTTCGAGGCGATTTTGCTGCTCAATTTGTTGCACATAAACACTTGGCAGAATATGTGTATACTAATAAAATTAAAATTATTTATATTTCCTCTGCTGTTGTTTTTGATGGTTACAGTAAGTATCCAAGTTACGAACTAGATAAAACCTATAGTAATAGCATTTATGGGCATTTCAAGATAAAAATTGAAAATATGTTGTTGCGCTTACCTAAAAAACAAGTTGCTATTATAAGACTTCCTATGGTATTTGGTGCGCAATCACCTAGAGTGTTAGAAATTATTCAGCAGGTAAAAGAAAAAACACCTGTAGAAGTGTTTCCTAATTTAATAATAAATGTTACTAACGATAACAAGTTAACACAACAAATTCATTATATAATTAACAGAAACAAATATGGTATTTACCACCTAGGTTCTAATGATTTGGTGCATCATGACGACTTTATTAAAGAAATAATTAAATCTTTAGAGTTAAAAAATGTTGTTTACAAACAAGTTTATACAACTAACGACGATCGGTATTTAGCAGTATTACCAAAATATAATTTACTTCCAAAAAATTTACAATTATTAAGTCAAGAAATATTAACAGAATTAGAAATATAAGCTTTCAAATGACTAAATTGGTGAAAATTTTCAGCAACAAATAAACATCTTAATTATGAGTAAATTATCTGAAGATGATATAGAAAAAAAATTGTTACAGTTTCCAGATTGGGAATATTATGATAATGCTATTCATGCAGAATTTGAATTTGAAAATTTCAAAGATTGCTTTAGTGCCATGAGCCGTATTGCGTTTGAATGTGAAGCCTTAAATCATCATCCTAATTGGTCTAATGTTTACAATGTACTTACTATTTCGTTATCTACACATTCTGCAAATGGTGTAACTCATTTAGATTTTAAATTAGCTGAAGCAATAGAAAATATTGTAGAACCTGATGAGGAATAATTTGCAATTAAGCAATAGGTTTTTAACTTTGTTAGATTAAATTTTTTTTAAATTAAAAAATTCCTTTTTTCAAGGGAATAAAAATAAAAACACAGTATTATGGGAAGAGCTTTTGAATTTAGAAAAGCACGTAAAATGAAGCGTTGGTCTGCAATGAGTAAAGCCTTTACACGTATAGGTAAAGACATAGTCATGGCAGTAAAAGAAGGAGGTCCAGATCCAGATAGTAATTCGCGTTTAAGAGCTGTTATACAGAATGCAAAATCTGTTAACATGCCTAAAGATAACGTAGAGCGTGCTATTAAAAAGGCTAGCGAAAAAGGTCAAGGCGATTATAAAGAAGTTATTTTTGAAGGTTATGCACCACACGGTATTGCTATTTTAGTAGAAACTGCAACCGATAATAATACAAGAACCGTAGCAAACGTTCGTAGTTATTTTAATAAATGTGACGGTAGTTTAGGTACATCAGGTTCTGTGGTTTTTATGTTCGATCATACTTGTAATTTCAGAATAAATGCAGAAGGATTAGATCCTGAAGAATTAGAATTAGAATTTATTGATTTTGGTGCCGAAGAAGTTTTTGCTGATGATGATGGTATTTTAATTTATGCCCCTTTTGAAAGTTTTGGAGCCATTCAAGCGGAATTAGAAAGTCGTGAAATTGAAATTTTATCGTCTGGATTTGAGCGTATTCCTCAAGTAACAAAACCTTTAACACCAGAACAAGTTGCTGATGTTGAAAAACTATTAGAAAAACTTGAAGAAGATGATGATGTACAATCTGTATATCACACCATGGAAGAATCAGCAGAGTAACTAAAATAAAAAATATATACAAAAAGAGTTTCACAGCTCTTTTTTGTTTTTAAGACAAAAAATTATGCAAACTATCAATTGGGGAATTATTGGGTGTGGCGATGTTACTGAAGTAAAAAGTGGACCAGCTTATCAATTAACAGAAGGTTTTAATATAAAAGCTGTTATGCGACGTGATGTTGAAAAACTAAAAGATTATGCTAAGCGTCATAATATAGAAACTACTTATACCGATGCTGATGCCTTAATAAATGATGATACCATTGATGCCATATATATAGCAACACCTCCAGACACCCATAAATTGTATGCAATAAAAGTAGCTGAAGCTGGAAAAATTTGCTGTATTGAAAAACCAATGACACCTAATTACGCAGATAGTCTGGAAGTATATAATGCTTTTAAAGAAAAAGAAATTCCGTTATTTGTTGCTTATTACAGACGCTCTTTACCAAGGTTTACTAAGATTAAAGAGTGGTTAGAAAATAATTATATTGGGGATGAAAGACATATAAATTGGAATTTTAGTAAACCAGCTAATGACATCGATAAATCTAGAGACTATAATTGGCGTACAGATGCTAAAATTGCTCCTGGAGGCTATTTTGATGATTTAGCGAGTCATGGTTTTGACTTGTTCGCTTTTCTACTTGGTAATATAAAAACTGCTAATGGTATTGGCTTAAATCAACAAGAAAATTACACAGCTAAAGATGCCATAACAGCATGTTGGCTACATGAAACAAATATAACAGGATCTGCCTTTTGGAACTTTGACTGTCATAATCATTTAGACGAAGTTGTTATTTATGGAAGTGAAGGGCACATTAAATTTTCTGTTTTTAATGATAATTCTATTGTATTGGAAAGTAATACTAAAAACGAAGAATTGTTTATTGAACACCCTAAACATGTACAAATACACCATGTGGAAGGTATTAGAGATATGTTAATAAATAAAGATTATTTACATCCTTCTTTAGGACAATCGGCAATACATGCCAATTGGGTTATGGATAAAATTTTAGGTGTTATTTAAAAAACGGGTAAACTATTTATTCTTAACATAAATTAATTTGAATCGTCCATTTGATTGGTCGCGTTGTTCCATTTCAAATTGATCTAACGATTTAAACAAAGGAGTTAATTTTGCAAAGCCAAAGTTTCTAGGATCAAAGTTGGGTTGCTTTTTAAGAATTAATGAGCCCACGTCTCCTAAAAAAGCCCAACCATCATCATCGGCTGCATCGTTAACAGAGTTTTTAAGAAGTCTAATGACTTTCGGTGTTATATTATATAAATTTTCTTTTTTATGAGCTCCTTCCTTAGTTTCCTTTTCATTATCATTTTTAAGAATTTCTAAATAAATAAATTTATCACATGCAACAATAAAAGGATTTGGTGTTTTCTTCTCTCCCATTCCATAAACTTGCATACCTGCCTCTCGTAATCTGGTTGCTAGTTTTGTAAAATCACTATCTGAAGACACTAAACAAAAACCATTAACCTTTTCGGAATATAAAATATCCATCGCATCAATTATCATGGCCGAATCTGTAGCATTTTTTCCTGTAGTATACGCATATTGCTGAATGGGCGTTATGGCGTTTTCTAACAGAATATTTTTCCATTTAGAAAGATGTGGCTTAGTCCAATCTCCATATATCCTTTTTATAGTAGGCGTACCATATTTAGCAATTTCTTCCATCATTTCTGAAATATATTTTGAAGGGATATTATCTCCATCAATAAGAACTGCTATTTTTGTATCTTTTATCATATTTTTTAAAGATACTGAAATATTAGAGATTGTGTGGTTTTGAAAATAAAAAAGCTACCTTAAAAGGTAGCTTTTGATTTTTAAGTATAAACTCAATGTTTCTTTTTAGGAACAAATAATTGTTTACTTTATGTTTCATTGATTAATACAATACTCTTAAATCAATATTTATGCCAAAATTAATCTATTTATTAGATAACACTAAGAATATATATGGATCTTTCCTTTTATTCCCTTAAAAAAATTATGCATAAATTTAAAATCATTTTCTATACTATTTGTAATATAAAATGGTTCTGAAATTTTATTCTTTTTATTTTCAAAATCGAAACCTACCATGATGATAGGTACATTCGCTTTTTTAGCTATATAATAGAACCCTGTACGCCATTCTTTTACTTTTTTTCTTGTTCCTTCAGGTGATAAAGCCATCCTAAATTCTTTCTTTTCTTTAAATAGTTTAGCTATAGCATCAACCTTATTTTCTTTTGTAAACCTATCAATTGGCGTACCTCCTAAAGCTCTAAAAAACCAACCCATAGGAAATACAAACAATTCTTTTTTTCCAACAAAATTGATTTTAATGTTTGACACAGATCGTAACAAAACACCAATATAGAAATCGTGCCAACTGGTATGTGGTACAGCAATTATAACTGCTTTCTTAATTGTATCTTTAGAAAAATTAGTATTACCAACAACTTGCCAACCTAATATTTTAAAATAAATAAGTTTGGCTAACCATTGCATATTACATTTTTTTATAAAGTTCTTTTAATTTTTTAGGAGTTGCTATTGTTTTCCAATTTTTACCTAATGCATTTTCCCATAACGGTTCTAAACTTAAAGCTATTCTGATCATAATATCAAACTCGTTATTGCTTAAATTGGAACAAATATCTTTAGGTAAAACAATATTATGAGTAGACATCATTTTTTGAAAAAGCTTTACTCCTTCAGGATAGAACTCTTCTAAATGATTAAATACAATACAATTACCAATACCATGTTTAGTTCCTAACAAATAGGATAATCCATAACTCATTGCGTGTGCAACACCAACTTGTGAATATGCAATACTCATACCTCCATGCCAGCTTGCCATCATAAGTTTATCTTGAGAACCTTTTATTGACAAGTTATTATCTAAAAACACTTCATTACACAAATCAAAAGCTTTTTCTCCATAACTCTGACTAAAAGCGTTTAGATAGGTTCCATTTAAAGATTCTATGCAATGAATATAACAATCCATTCCCGTATAAAACCATTGATCTGTTGGCACATCTTTAGTCAGTTCAGGGTCTAAAATGACTTGGTCAAAAGGTGTAAAATCAGAATTTATACCTAGTTTTTTTTCTGGTCCAGTGAGCACTGTTGTTCTTGACACTTCTGCTCCTGTTCCTGATATAGTTGGTACACCAACATGATAAATAGCAGGATTTTTTACCAAATCCCATCCTTGATAATCTTTAGCATCGCCTTCATTAGTTAACATAATAGATACTGCCTTGGCCAAATCTAGAAGCGTACCACCACCAATACCTATAATGCCAGAAGGTCGTTCTTTTGTATTTAAAATAATATCTTCAACTAATTCATCTACTTGAGATGTTTTAGGTTCTTCATTAGCCGAAATATAAATTATCTTATCGTCATACGATAAACTTATTCTTGATATTAACCAGGTATTATTTTTAAATACATCATCTATTAAATAAATGAAAGGGGCTTTAATACTTAATCGCTTTGGGGCAATTATATCATTTAGTTGGCTGAAACTACCTCTACCAAAAATAACTCTTGGCACCATTGGAAAGTTTTTATAACTCATTTAATTTATTTTCTTTTTCAAAAAGTAAAAATAGTATTATTTAATTTTACTTTGATAAATATTTTGTTTTTCAACTAAAAAGAAATATTATTTGATAGAACTATTTATTATAATAATTCTAAAATATCTTTTAAGCTCTCTAAGGTTTTATATGCTTTTCCATTCGTTTCTTTTTCGCTTACTTGTTCATGTGCCCAAGTAGTATGAAAAGGTACGTGTATGGCATTTGATTTTATATTTACTAAAGGCAAAACGTCTGACTTTAATGAATTTCCAATCATTAAAAATTCTGAAGGCTTTATATCTAAATGATTTAATAATTTAGAATAATTAGCTTCTTTCTTATCACTTAAAACTTCGATATGATGAAAATAATTAGTTAAACCAGATTTTTCTAATTTTCGTTCCTGATCTAGCAAATCACCTTTTGTAGCTAAAATTAATCTATATTCTTTTGATAGACTTTTTAAAACAGCTTCAACACCATCTAGTAATTCAACAGGTTTATTCAACATATCTTTACCTATGTTTAAAATGGCTTCAATAGTTTTATTAGATACTTCAAAATTTGATAATTCTAAAGCCATTTCTACCATAGACAATACAAAAGCTTTAACACCATAGCCATATAATGGTAAATTACCTATTTCTTTTTTAAATAATTCTTGATCTATTTTATTAGGCGTTTCATATTTAGATAATAAACTAGCAAATTCAGCTTCGGCATCACGAAAATAGGTCTCGTTTACCCAAAGTGTATCATCAGCATCAAAACCAATAACTTTTATGTTTTTATAATCTATTTCCATTCTTTTTTGGCGCGTTCTAAATCTTCAGGAGTATCAATTTCTACACCTTGTATATCTGTTTCAACCATTTTAATACGTTTTCCGTATTCTAAATAACGAATGCACTCTATTTTTTCTGAAGCTTCTAAAGGAAGCATTGGTAAATTATAAAAATCTAATATAGCTTGCTTTCTAAATGCATAAACGCCTTTATGCTTAAAATATTTGGCGCCTACATTAGTTTCTCTTGGATATGGAATTGGGCTACGTGAAAAATATAATGCAAAATCAGATTGATCTACAATAACCTTTACTGTATTAGGATTATTAATTTCGTCAATATCTGTAATATGAACCATTAATGATGCTAAATCGACTTCTTTATCAGGGTCGTTTTTAAACACATCAATAAGTTTAATTAATGATTCTTTATCAGTAAAAGGTTCGTCTCCTTGAACATTTATTACCACATCTATATCTAAAAACTCAACAGCTTCAGCAATTCTGTCACTTCCACAGTCGTGTTCCTTTTTACTCATGATGGCTTTTCCTCCGTTATTTACAATTTCATTATAAATAATATCACTATCGGTAACCACAAAAACATCATCAAATAAATTGGTTGCAACAGTAGCTTCGTATGTACGACGTATTACTGTTTTACCACCAAGGTCTTGCATAAGTTTTGCAGGAAAACGTGTTGCGCTATAACGCGCTGGAATCATAGAAATTATTTTCATTTATTCAATATTCAATTCTTTGTCAAAAATAGTACTATTTAATGAGTTAATTTTTTTTGGATTTAAACTTTTTATATAATTTAAAAATCACAATAAATAGTATCACTACTAAAACGATAGCAAGTACAGGAAAAAAAATTGAAATAATAGACATAACAACCGAAGTACCCGTTTCTATAGTCGCAACAATAGGGTTTGCTAAACCGCCTGTTGTAGCAGTAGATGCTAATCTTGTAGTACTTGATGTTCCTGCAATTGCTGCTGCTGTACCTCCTCCTGCTATAATTGCTAAAGACCATGTAACAACAGGGCTTAAATCGGCCACGGTAGACATCATGACTGCGGTTCCTGCTAATGCTGCCAATGGTACTGCTATACTGTCTAATAAGTTATCTATATACGGAATAAAATATGCAAATATTTCTACTACTGTAGCAACACCTAAAGTTATTAGTGCTGTTGTACTTCCTATCCATTGCCAAGATTCATTAAGTTGCCAAATATCAAAGTATGAAGCTAAACTTAATGCGAATAATGGTAAAAACACTCGAAAACCAACAGAAGCAGCAAGTCCTACTCCCAAACAAATACTTATAATTGTTTCTATTGTCATAGTTAAATATAATCAAAAACTATTCCTCAAAAAAATCGTCTTTAAAACCAATAAGATACAACTTTTCTTTAGCTCTAGTTACAGCAGTGTATAACCAACGTAAATAATCTTTATCTATACCATTTGGCAAATAAGGTTGTTCTACAAAAACTGTATTCCATTGCCCCCCTTGAGATTTATGACAAGTAATGGCATAAGAAAACTTAACTTGTAAGGCATTAAAATGTTTGTTTGCCTTTACTTTTAAAAACTTTTTATACTTGGCCGTTTCACTATCATAATCTTTCATAACTTCTTGATAAAGCCTGTTAGAATCCTCATAAGCTAAAGAAGGTGTTTCAGCATCAATAGTATTTAATAATAAAACGGTTTCAAACGGACGCATATTTGGGTAATCAACCATTCTTACCTTTACTTCAGCAAAGCGAAAACCATAAAGTTCTTCAATTTTAAATATTTCTAAAACTTCAATTATATCACCATTTGCTATAAACCCTGCATCCGTATTAGGCTTAATCCAAAAATAATTATTCTTAACAACCATTAAATAATCACCAGCCGATAATTCATTTTCATTAAATAAAATACGACTGCGTATTTGCTGGTTATATAAATTAGCTCGTTTGTTACTTCTAACAATAATAGCTGTTTCTTCGTTTCCTAAATTACTATAAGCATCGTTTATAGCATCCATAATATCATAACCATCAACTAGCCTAACAATATCTTTAAAATTGTTTAAATCAAACTTAAAAGCATCATGAAATGAACTAGACAATGTTTCTCGTAAAAAAGTGGCGTTAACAAGAATTCCTGAATCATGTTCTTGCCGCATGACTTCATCTAACTCCATTCTTGTTACTTCTTTGTTGTAATTTAAAGCTAACGTATTTTCATTTAGAGCAGGACTTAAATCTAATTTTACAGGAGGAAGTTGTGCCGTGTCACCTATTAAAAGCAATTTACATTTATGACCAGAATAAACGTACTGCATTAAATCATCTAAAAGAGAGCCATTTTCAAAAAGTTTAGAATCCCCTGGTGTATCAGGTATCATTGAAGCTTCATCAACAATAAAAATGGTATTTTTATGCTTATTAGGTTGTAAAACAAATTTAACACCTCCACCCTGATCTTTCTTAGGAAAATATATTTTTTTATGAATAGTAAAGGCTTCTTTTTTTGAGTAATTTGAAATTACTTTAGCAGCTCTACCCGTTGGTGCCATTAGTACAGCGCTTTTTTTTGCTTTCCATAAATTACTAACAATACAGCCTATAATGGTTGTTTTCCCTGTACCTGCATACCCTTTTAATAAATAAAGCGCATCAGGCGATTTATTAAAAATAAACTCGGATAATTGCTGTAAAACAATATTTTGTTTTATGGTAGGTTGAAACGGAAAGTCCTGTTTTATAAGGGAATAAAATTCGGATGAAGTCATTTAAATTAGATGGATTATAAATTATTCAAATATATAAATGATTTTTACGTGCTTTGGTTTTTACGATTAAAAAAAATTTGTAGATTTGCTAAATACCATTATAATAATTTATTTTTAATAAAAACCCATTATGCTAACATTTATTCTGATTACAGTTGCTGTAATATTAGTTACAATTGGCTTAGTAAAGCTAGTTGACAAATTTGTTCCTTCTAAATTTAAATCTGTATTAACTATCGTATTGTGGGTGTTAATATTTTTTCTAGGATACCAGACGTTTATGTCTGTTTACAATCCTGTTTTATTTGACCAAACAAAGGAGAAGCGTTACGCTGAAGTTATTAAAAATTTAATTGATATTAGAGATGCTCAATTAGCACATAAACAAGTTACCGGGGTATTTGCTGGTAATTTTGATAACCTAATAAAATTTATTGATACTGCTGAATACACGATTACACAACGTCGTGATTCAAGTGTTAAAGACTTAGTACAATCAAAAATATTTGGAGTAGATATTCCTAAAGACACTGTCATAATTGATACTCTAGGTTTTGTACCTGTAAAAGATTCTTTATTTAAAGCTTCAGATAGATATAAAACTATGATGAATATTCCTGTTGGTGAACCAGGGGCTAAGTTCGAACTTAAAGCTGGTTTTATTGAACAAAGTGATGCTAAAATTCCTGTTTTTGAAGCTAAAGTTAAAAAAGCCGTTATTTTGTTTGATCAAGATAAAGATTTAATAAGTCAAGAAAATGAAGTTGTTTCAGTAGAAGGCGTAAACGGAGATGCTCTTAAAGTAGGATCTATGGATGAAGTTAATACTGGAGGTAACTGGCCAAAAACTTATGGCAACAACGAGTAAAAATTTTAACAAACTAACTAATCTAGATCTGTCCATTCAAATAAGTTTGAGTGGACTTTCTTTTTGTACCCTACAAAGAGATAGTAATACTATCACTAGTCTAAAATATTTTGATTTTAATAAAAAGCTAAACACATTAGAACTTTTAGATAAATTACAGCACATATTTAATACTGAAGAAGAATTACAAGACAACTTTAACAATGTATCTATTATACATGATAATGAGCTTTCAACCTTAGTGCCAAAAGCTCTTTTTAATGAAGATTGTTTAGCTGATTATTTAAAGTTTAACTCTAAAATTTTAAAATCAGATTTTATAACTTTTGATAACATTCTTATAAACGACAGTGTGAATGTTTATGTACCATATATAAATATTAATAATTTTATTTATGATAAATTTGGTGAATTTACATTTAAGCACGCTTCTACCGTTTTAATTGAACAAATTTTACTCATAGAAAAGAATTCAGATAAAACAAAAGTATATGTTAATATAAATAAATCTAATTTTGAAATAGTTGTTGTAAACAATACGAGCCTAATTTTTTATAACACTTTTGAATATAAAACTAAAGAAGATTTTATTTATTACTTACTCTTCACTGCAGAACAATTAAAGTTAAACCCAGAAACTTTAAATTTAATTTTTCTAGGAAATATAGATACTAAAGACGAATTATATGTTATTGCCTATAAATACATTCGATATGTGTTTTTAGGAAATAGAGAAGACAACTATAAATACAATATAGAAGCACAACCAGTAAGCCATTTTAGTAATTTCACCTTAATTAAAAGTTTTTAATGCGTATTATATCCGGTTTATATAAAAGTAGAAAAATAGTAGCTCCTAAAAACCTACCTGTTCGCCCCACAACAGATATGGCAAAAGAGTCATTATTCAACATATTAAATAATACGTTTTATTTTAATGATATAGCTGTACTAGACCTTTTTGCTGGAACAGGCAATATAAGTTATGAATTTGCATCAAGAGGCACTGAACAGATTACTTGTGTAGATCAAGACTTTGGTTGTATTAAGTTTATTAATCAAACAGCTAATAAATTTGATATGCCACTACAAACAATAAAAAGTGACGTCTTTAAATTTTTAGAAAAAACCAAAATACAAGCAGATGTTATTTTTGCCGATCCTCCATATAATTTTTCTGAAGAATTGTTCTCTAAAATTCCAGAATTAGTATTTAAAAATAATCTACTATTAGAACAAGGCGTACTAATTATAGAGCATTCAAAACACACTAATTTATCTGCTTTACCAAACTATAATTACTCTAAAAGTTATGGCGGTAACATGTTTAGTTTTTTTGAAAACATGTAAGGTTAGAAAAACAAAAATTTTGTTAATTCGCTTTTATTTAGTACTTTAGATATCTCCTTAAGAGTCCCTGGCTCTATTTACATCTTCCTCTTTCCCAATTTATTGGGCTATTTGTTTATGGATTAAACTTAATATTAACAACTAAAACCATAAACAACATGAAAAAACTTTTTTTTATTACACTTGCATTAATTGTATTTATTGCTTGCCAAAATCAACCACAACGTTATTTTGCGAATTCTGTCGAAACTGAAACCCTAAAAGCTGGTATAGCAGCATACGAAAGTGGTGATTGGGATGCTTGGAAAAGTCATTTTGCTGATACTGCTAAAATTTATGTTAATTCTGTTAAACCAATGAGTGTTGAAGAAAGAGCTAATGGACTAAAAGGAATGACTAGTGCTATGTCTTCTTATGGATTTAACCATGATAAAGAATATATTGAAATGGTACTTGACAAAGAAGATGAAACTTGGGTTTATTATTGGGCAACTCATAAAGGCACATTTGCAGCAAATGCTAAGGAATTAGTAATACCTGTTCACTTAGCAGTCCAATTTATTGATGGTAAAGTTGTTGAAGAACATGTATATTTTGATGCTACATCTATGAATGCTGAATTTACAGCTATAGCAGAGGTTGAAGCAGAATCAACAAAAGAAGAAGAAGAAGAATAATCTATAAGAGAAATATACTAAACTAAAACATCATGAAAACAATTAAAACAAGCTTTTTTGTAATGCTCTTTTTATGCTTTACTTTTAATATATCACAAGCACAACAGGCTTTTCAAGTACATCAAGACAATGTAAAACCTTCCATGCTCATGGAATATGAAAAAATTGCCAAAGAGTTTAACGAGGCAAGCGTAACAAACAATGTTCAAGCTACATGGTTTACAGCCTCAACTAGCGATTTTAAATATTTTTACATCACGCCTATCGAAAATTTTGCCGATTTAGATAAACGTCCCTTTGCAGAAATGGCAAAAACAATGGGAGACAAATGGAAAGAACTATTTCAACGTTTTGACAAATGTTACGATTCTCACGGATCTTATATTCTTATAAAAGACGATACCCTTTCATACATGCCAGAAGGAGCTACAAATGCTCCAGCAGATGAAAACTACAGAGATTGGTTTTATATGTATTACACACCAGAAAATGCAGAAAAAATGAAAGAAGGCTTAAAAGCAGTAAAAGACATGTACACTAGCAAGGGATCCAAACAATATTACCGAATATATAAAAATGGTTTTGGCACTATGGAAAATTTCTACCTAGTCTCTATTGCTTCAAAAGATGAAATTGATTCGGCTCAAAAAAGCAAAGCCAACAAGGAGGTTTTAGGACCAGACAGATGGGATACCTTTAGCAAAATCATGAATTACACTACCCGAGTAGAAGAATATACTGGAGAAATGAGACCAGACTTAAGCTATTCTCCAAAAACAGATTAACCAACCAACCTTTTTTAACCCAAAAACCCTTCTTTAAATTAAAGAAGGGTTTTTTTATAGGTAAGTAAATTTATAAGCCGGATTCTGTATATCCTAAACTCGTTTCAGGATCGCTCCAAAAAAAGAGTTAGAATACCCTTATCATTTATCTGAGTGTATTGTTACCAATACACTTTAGCTGCCTACCCTCCAGTATCGAGCGTGCCGCCCTCAAGCACTGGTTTACATGACATTGCACCACATAGAGTTTACCTGGTTTCACTACAGCATTACCTGTACATACTTTCTGTTGCACTTTTCCTAACCTCACGGCTGGTGGCCATTAACCACTATATTGCACTACGGTGTCCGGACTTTCCTCCCAAGTACTGAAATAAATTCAGCACAAAAGCGATAAGGCAATCTACTTCCCGCAAAACTACAACAAACTGAAATTAAAATCTAAATAAAAAACATTTTCCTAAGCTTGTCTAAAATTCAGTTAAAATTGTTTTTATTTTTAAAATTTAAACATTTGGGCGTTACCCTTATCCTGAATTTAGTTCAGGACCAAGGGTCAGGCTTGAAGTTTATCCTGAGCGAAGTCGAAGGGCTACAAGTCCTCACTCCTAACGTCGCTGTGGGCTTTTCACTGCAATCCTTAACGCAGGTGTTTGCTGGCTTATGCTTTTTTAAATGAAAAGTTGTCTTATTTTGGAGAGGTTTGTTTAATGGTTACGTATAATGTTAATAGTGTGTTTAAGCACTAATTTAATAAATAGAAACATGCCAGCGGAAAATTCAACAGGAATTTTCCTAGTAGGCTAGAACCAGCCATTAATTTTATGCTTTGTTGGGCAACGTTATATTTCCTCAATTTCTCTTATAAAATCTTTTCCAATTTTATAAGGTGCTAATCTATTTAATGTATTTATTTGTTCTTCTAATATTTTTTTATCTATTTTATTCTTAATCATTACATTATACTCTAGTGGTGACTCAGCTTTATATTGTGCTGTTAGATCTTTGAAATAATCGTAAATTTTATTAAAATCATCTTTTGATTTTTCTGAAATCATCTCGATAACTTTATTCAGGTTATTTGAGTTTTTCTCTTTTAAGTAGAAACTTAAATAACTTATTAAATAATATGGCATTGGCGTTTTTTGATCTTCACTATTTTTTTTATCGATTTCAGCTTTTCTGTAAAGTAAATAAAGATATATTAGGTTATCAACTGTTAAGTACTCTGTTATTTTAGTTGAAAAAGTTTTGTAAAGTTCACTTGTTGGTTTTAAAACTTGACTTTTCTTCGTGTAAGCAAAATAACCATCTTTAATATATGCTAAAGCAACTTGTAATAGCTTATCAAGAGGTATTGCTATGTCAGTAATTCTAGTAAAGTTTGAATCTATATTTTTTATAGCTTTTGAAGCTTTAGCAACTAGTTTATTTTTCTCAACTGGTGTTAATTTTGAATATTTATGTTTATCACTTGGTTTTACCAATAATAAAAAACCTTTTTCTAAAAAGTGTTCTTGAATTCTTAAAAAATACTCTGTAGTCGATGCAAAAGCTTTCTCATTTATAGAATTTTGAGAATTTGTAAATTTTACTACCTTTTTATAAAAGTCAGGTGTTTTGTTCGTTTGAATTAGAATTTTTGTCATAACGTAAACACCATTAAAAGTAGTTGTTATTTCATTTGGTGAATAAGAATCTAAAACTTCATAAATAGTATTCACAGTTTGACAACCATTTACAATTTGGGGTTGGTCAAGTTCTAATTTGTTACTTGTTATTTTTTTTGAAGAATCACATATTATTGTAACTCCATTGTTATAATAAAAGAAATTTTTCCTTTCATTTTCATCTCTTAAAGTTTTAATTATTCCAGTATTTATGGAACTTTTTCCTAAGTATTCTCTTATATTTTCTTCAAATAGAGGATAGTCATTTTTCTTTGATTCTTTATACATTTCATATAAAGTTGTAATTGGTGTCATAATATAATAAGCTTCTGACATTCCAGGTAGATTATAGTCTTCTGGTTTTATTTGTAGAAAAGTACCTCTGTTTTTTGTAGTAATAATATGTTTAAACTTAATATCTTTTTTAAATGAAGCACCAAAATATAAATCATAGATATCCGCTAAAGAAAAGTGTTTTGCTCTTATTTCACAAAGAACTTGACGAGATCCTTTATTAAATTCGTTTATAACATTTATTATATCTTGGGTTATCTTATCATTTGTTATATAAAAATGTAACCAAACTTTATAACTATTATCAGATTTAGCTAAATTATAAGCTTTTTGTAATTCTAAATTTTTGTAGTTTCCTTCCTCTAATTTTCCTAATGATGTAGTTAAAAAATGTGATACTTCTTTGACATTTAAATTTGTATTTTCACTATAATATTTGTTTTGAATGAGAAATAATTCTTTTGTTTCCTCATAATGGACAAAACAATCAATTCCTTTATCATTATATTCTGTTATATTGTTTATTGCAACTTCTTCATCAACTTCATACATTTTTGTTTGTATCCAAAAATTAAAAGCATATTCATCTTTTTTAAGATTTGGGTCTAGATATAAATAACTTTCCTTAATAAAGTTTAAATCTTCTTGTAGTTGTTTTCTAAAGTTTGTTAAATCCATTCAGTTTGTTTTTAATGTTGCCCAACGACTTGATATGAAATCGTTTTAATTCTTTATATCTAATGTTAAACGAAGTTAGCTATTTTTTCTGACAAAATAAAGAAAAACATAACATCACAATTAATTTCATTTGTTAATAACTCCTATTAAATTCTAAGTTCAAAATTCTAAATTATCAATTGAATTTTTAACTTTGTTATCTATTCAAAAAGCATCAAAAGATGTTTAAATAATTAGGTAATTTGGAACACTTTGTAGTATCAGCTAGAAAATACAGACCTCAAACGTTTAAAGACGTTGTGGGGCAGCAAGCTATTACAAATACCCTACTAAATGCCATAGAACACAATCATTTAGCACAAGCTTTACTATTTACAGGACCACGTGGAGTTGGTAAAACAACTTGCGCTCGTATTTTGGCTAAAATGATTAATAGTGAAGGCAATGAAACCGAAGACGAGGATTTTGCTTTTAATATTTTCGAGTTAGATGCCGCATCAAATAACTCGGTTGATGATATTAGAAGTTTAACCGATCAGGTTCGTATACCACCACAAGTTGGAAAATACAAAGTCTATATTATTGATGAGGTACACATGTTATCTCAGGCAGCTTTTAATGCCTTTCTTAAAACTTTAGAAGAGCCACCAAAGCATTGTATTTTTATTCTTGCCACTACAGAGAAACATAAAATAATTCCAACCATCTTATCGCGTTGTCAAATTTTTGATTTTAAACGTATTACCGTTAAAGACGCTAAAGAATATTTAAAATATATTGCAGAACAACAAGGCATTACTGCTGATGATGATGCGCTACACATTATTGCTCAAAAGGCAGATGGTGCTATGCGTGACGCGCTTTCTATATTCGATCGTGTTGTTAGTTTTTCAGGAAAAAACCTAACAAGACAAGCCGTTACAGAGAATTTGAATGTTCTTGATTACGATACTTATTTTACAAGTACAGATTATATTTTAGAAAATAAAATACCTGAACTTCTACTACAATTTAATAATACGCTATCAAAAGGTTTTGATGGACATCATTATATTGCTGGTTTAGCATCTCATTTTAGAGATTTATTAGTTAGTAAAACTACCGAAACCATTGAATTGCTTGAAGTTGGCGATCAAACAAAAGAGAAATACTTAAAGCAGTCGCAAAAAGCGTCTCAAGATTTCCTTTTAAAAGGTATTGAACTTGCTAACGACTGCGATCTCAAATATAAAACCAGTAAAAATCAACGACTCCTCGTTGAATTATGTATCATGCAGCTTGCCTCTATCACTTTTGATGGAGAAAAAAAAAATAGCAAACATTACATAATACCAGCTTCATATTTTAAAAAGAAAGGCATTACGCCTGTTCCTGTTAAAGTTCCTGAACAAGTTTCTACAGAAAATAATACAACTCCAAATAAAACGGAAGTCACTACTGCAGCATCTAAGCATGTAGAATCTTTACAAGTAAAGGAACCTAAAAAAATTATATTAAAACAAGGCACAAAAAGAACTTCTGGACTGTCATTAAGTAGTATTCGGGCAAAAAAAGAGCATCAAATAAAACAAATGGATGTTGTTATTGATGAAGAAGATTTGCCAAAAGAAGATTTTACTGAAGCGGACTTAATAGCCCATTGGAAAAAATTTACTCAAATTTTAATAGAAAAAGGAAAGCATAATTTAGCTTCTATTCTATCTATGGATACGCCTAAAGTTAAAGGAACAACCGTACATTTAGAATACCCAAATGCGACAAACAAGGTTGAATTAGAGCGTCAGCAATATGATTTAATGGCCTATTTAAGGAAATCATTAAGCAACTATGATATTAGTCTAGATATTAGTGTAAATGAAGTTCTTGAAAAACAATATACTTACACTCCGGCTGATAAATTTGAGAAATTAAACGAAAAAAACCCTAATTTAGATCTTTTAAGAAGAACTTTCGATTTAGACATTTAAAACCTTACATATGAAAAAGTTACTATTATCTGTTTTATTGCTAAGTATTGTTTTTATTAGTTGTGATGGTAGAGACAGAAGATACAAATCGAATGCTGAAGTTTTACAAGAATCAAACCTTTTAAAATCGTTTTCTAATCAAACAAAATTCTTCCCAAATGAGTCTGTAGAGATTATTACAGATACTATTTTTAATAATGGCTTTCAAGTAAAGTTAAAATACAATGCGCTTGAAAATGACTTTATTTCTAAAACAACAAAATCTGATAATGATGCTTTAGTTCATAAAAATTATAAAAACTTTGAAGCAAACATATTAGTTTTAAAAGATGAAAAAGTTATTTCTAATGGTATTATAAATAAAACATTATTCCAAAATTACGAGACACCTTCTTTTTGGAAAAACGCGATTATGCAATATGTTTGGATAAACTATGAAACATCAACTGATACTTATATAAACTTAAACACATCGTTTCATATTCCTGAAACAGATATTTTTAAAGATTTTGCTATAAGTATTGATACCTTTGGAGGCATCAAAATAATGGAAATAAACCTTACTGAAAGCACTATATAATTATGCTAGGATTAAAACTACCAACAGACCCACGTTGGGTTAATATTGTTGAAAAAAACATTGAAGAAATACTAACCGACCATGCTTTTTGCGAACAAAAGGCAACAAGTACAGCTATTTCATTAATTGTAGGCTTTCCTGAATACACCGAATTAGTTCAAGAAATGACAGCTTTAGTAAAAGAAGAAATGAGTCATTTTAAAATGGTACATGATATTATTATAAAACGTGGTTGGGTACTTGGTAGAGATAGAAAAGATGATTATGTTATACAGCTATTAAAGTTTTTTCCTAAAGGTGGTAGCAGAACAACACAATTGGTACATAGACTTTTATATGCTGCATTAATAGAAGCCAGAAGTTGTGAACGTTTTAGATTATTATCTGAAGAATTAGAAGATAAAGAGTTAGCAAACTTTTATAGAAATTTAATGGCTAGTGAAGCAAATCATTACACCATGTTTTTAGGATTTGCTAGAAAGTATGGTAATAAAAAAGAAGTTGACACCAAATGGCAACAACTTCTTGAATATGAATCTGATATTATGAGTAAATTAGGTAAAACTGAAGCTATTCACGGTTAAAATTTATAACCAACTCCAATTTGAATATTTGTGTTTTTTGCTTCAACACCAAAAGTGTCATCAAAAACATTTGATAAACCGTATATATATCTAACATCAGCAAATAGTACGTGTGTTAATTTATATTCTAATCCTGCTACACCAGAATAGGCGAAATTTTTAGCACTATCGTCAACCTTACGAACTTTTATTCCAACTTGTGGACCTAAGCCTAAATGAATTTTCTCACTTAGTCTAAATCTAAATAAAATAGGAGCTTGAATATAATCTAAATTTAAAATTTCTATTTTAGCACCTTCAGGAGAAAATTGAATTTCTGGAACTAATGAAATAGATTTAGATAAACCAATATCTGCAAAAAAACCAATATAAAAACTGTTTCTATGCCTATTCTCTATTGTTGGAGAATCATCAAAATTTAAGTTAGAAATAGTTAAACCTGATCTAACTCCATACTTAACTCCTTGAAAAGTTGAGCCTTTAGACTTCTTTTCTTCAGTCTCATTTTCTTGAGAAAATCCAGAAAAAGAAATAACAAGTAGGATTGTTAATAGTAATAATCTTTTCATAATTAAATAGTTTTGGGTTATAATTATATGATGACGAATATATATTAATTATGTCAAATACTAATATTTTAAAAGATAAACTGCAAAATATTACTGTGTATTGCTAGAAACAGTATCATAATATATACTTTTTATAATACCATCTGCTAACCCTATTTTTGGAACATATATATTTTTTGCTCCACTCCATTTCATTGACGACAGGTAAATTCTCATGGCTGGAATTATTACATCGGCTCTATCTTGATTTAAGGATAGTTCTGTAATTCGTTCTTCATAAGAATAAGTTTGAAGCGTGTTATAATAAGATGTTAAATAAAAATAAGTTAATGGTTTCCCCATGGCTTTTCCTGATACTTTAAATATTTTATTAATATTTCCACCAGACCCTATAACACTAATTTTTTCATAACTCTCAGTGTTTGTTTTAATCCATGATTCTAATTCTTGCCAAGATTCTTTTTTAACTATATCATTGAGCAAACGAACCGTTCCTATTTTAAAAGAACGCGATGCAACTTGTTCTCCTTGATGAATTACTGTAAACTCTGTACTACCCCCACCTACATCAACATATAAATATGTTTTATTATTATCTATATATTTATTTAAATCTGTGGCTGCAATAATGGCTGCTTCTTCTTCACCTCCAATAACATCAATACTTATACCGGCATGTTCTAAAACTAAATCGACAACTTTTTTACCATTTTCCGATTCACGCATTGCCGATGTTGCACAGGCTTTATATTTAACCACCTTATGAGATTTCATTAAGAGTTTAAACGCTAACATCGTATCTAATATACGTTGTGTATTCTCTTTAGAAATTTTATTTTTAACAAAAACATCGGCTCCTAAACGAATAGGAACACGCACTAATGAATTTTTCTTAAACTGAACTGGTTTACCTTTTTGCTCAATAATATTTGAAATTAGCAATCTTACTGCATTTGATCCAATATCTATAGCTGCATATTTTTTTATTGAAAGCATATTAACTTTTTATCTTATTTAAGTAATAATCGTAAGTAGCAAACTGAGATCTTACTTTTGGCTTATCATTTACTCGATATTCATTGTCTTGCGATTCATTTAATAATCGTGCTTTCACATTATCATTCCAACAAATATTATAAGTATCTAAAATTTCTTGTTTTATATATTCATCATAAATAGGACAACTTACCTCTACCCTATTATCAATATTTCTTGTCATCCAATCTGCCGAAGAAATATAAACTTTAGTATCGCCATCATTTCCAAAAATATAAACTCTGGTATGTTCTAAAAATTTATCAACAACACTTATTACTTCTATGTTTTCACTCATTCCTTTTACTCCAGGAATTAAACAACAAAGTCCTCTAATAATCATTTTAATTTTTACTCCCGCTCTACTTGCTTCATATAGTTTATCAACCATTTTATAACTTGATATACTATTCATTTTCAGTTTTATTAAACCTTCTTTTCCTTCCTTTACATTTTTAATTTCAGCATCAATTAATTTAAAAACTGCTTTTTGTGTGTAATGCGGAGAGGTTATTAAATGTTTATATCGGTATATTTTATAATTGGTTTCAAAAAAGCTGAAAATTTTATTTACATCTTTTAAAATACGCTGATCTGATGTAAACAATGTATAATCTGTATAAATCTTAGCAGTAGATTCATTAAAATTACCTGTACTTACAAAGCCGTAACGTTTTAGTTTTTTATTCTCTTCGCGTTCTATAACACACATTTTACTATGCACTTTTAACCCTGCAACACCAAAAACCAAATTAACGCCTTCTTCTTCCATTTGTTGAGCATAATTAATATTCGCTTGCTCATCAAATCGTGCACGTAACTCTATTGATACAGTAACCGACTTACCATTAATTGCGGCATTAATTAAAGAACTGGCTATATGCGAAATTTCGGCTAAACGGTATATGGTAATTTTAATTGTTTTTACAGCTGGATCTAAGGCTGCTTCTCTTAAAAACTTAACCACATATGAGAATGTTTGATATGGCGCATAAAGCAAATAATCTTTTTCTTTTATAGCTTTAAATATGCTTGCCTCTAAACTAAGTCCTTTTATAGGTAGCGGTTCTATTTTATTATACAGTAAATCGGTTCTACCTAAACTAGGGAAGCTTGTATAATCTCTTCTATTGTGGTATCTACCTCCAGGAATAATACTATCGGTAGTATCAATACCCATTTTAGACATTAAATATTGTAAAGTATCACCATCTATGGTTTTATCATATACAAAACGAACAGGTTCTCCTACTTCTCTGTGCTTAACACTGTCTGATATTTTTTCAATAAAACTTTTACTTAAATCACTTTCAAAATCAAGTTCACCATCACGAGTAATCTTAATCATATGTGCAGAAATACTTTTGTAATCAAAAATATTAAAAATATCACTTAAAGAATGACGTATTAAATCATCAATCATTATTATAAAACTCTTTTCGTCTTGTTCTGGTAATACAACAAATCTGTTTATTGCTTTAGGTATTTCAATAAGCGCAAATTGCTTTGTTCCATCTGTCATCAACATTTTTACTGCTAAATAAGCTGCACTATCTTTTAAATTAGGTAAAACAACTGAATCATTTAAAATAATAGTTACCAATGCTGGACTTACCGTTTGTATAAAATATTTTTTTATAAAGTCATGTTGAGAACTATCAATCTGTTCTTCATTTATTATATAAATATTTTCATCTTCTAATCGGCTTCCAATTGTATGTAAAATTTCTAAACTCTTACTTTGTTGTTTTATTACAATTTTGGTTATCTGCTCCAAAAGTTCCTTAGCTTTAATACCTCCAAGTTCACTTTTACCGCCTTTTCCTGCTTCTACAATACGTTTAACTGTAGCATATCTAACTTTGAAAAATTCATCTAAATTATTAGAAAATATTCCTAAAAACCTTAATCGCTCAATTAACGGAACAGTCTCATCAGAAGCTTCTTGCAAAACTCTAGCATTAAATTGCAACCAGCTTATTTCTCTGTTTATATAAATATTATCTTGGTTTTCTGATTTAGTCATTGAATTTAACTGGATTATAATTACTGAACAAATATATTCTATTTCACATAAATAGCCTTACAAAAAAGCTTTGTGAAATTGTTAATAATTAAGATGATTTAATTAGTACTATTGTTTTAAATCTTTAGGAAACAATGTAAACACCGTTTTACCTTGTTTTAAATCATTCCAATCTTTAATCTCAAATTCAATACTAACAACACCACAGGTAGGAACATTTTCTATGTATTGATCTCCAAAACTATTTACAAACGCTGTAATGGCATGATTATGCCCAAAAACCATTAAATTATTAATTGAATTATTACATTCTTCTATAACTCTCTTTAAGTTTCTGCCTTCAAAATCATATAAATCATGATTAAAAGAAACAATATCGTTACTAATATTAAGGTTAGAAATAAATATATCGGCGGTAGTTTTAGCTCTTATAGCATCACTAGACATTAACATATCTAATCCTTCCTCCTTGCTATATAGCGATTTTGAAACCATATTAGCATCACTTAGCCCTCTTTCATTTAAAGGTCTTTCATGATCTATTACATTATGTTTCCATGAAGATTTGGCATGCCTTACTAATATTAGTTTTTTCATAAAAATTCGATTAAACGCGTTATTTATCGTTAAAATGTTGTTTTTATCGATAAAATTCATTTTATTTGCTTCTTAAAGGTAAGTAAAATAGCAGAAATGCTAAAAATAATTATAAAATTTAATAGCTAAACAACTAATAATCAATATGAAAACAAAAATTAACACAAAAGTCTTTATATGTAATTTTCGTACTCTTTATCGGTTTTTTTAGTTTTTTATCATAATTTTTTGAAAATATAAATCATTGTATGTTCATTTGTTTTAAATATAAAATTAAGAGAGCCCAAATCTAGTTTAATATTATAAGTTTTAGAATCGCTTAACCGACATTCTTCCCTCACTACTTTATAAAATTAGAATTTAGATTGCAATTAAAATGTTGTAACTAATAATACCTAATACCTAAATTAACAATAAAGTAACATTTTGTTACTCAATTTTTTTGACCTATGAAAACAACTACATTTAATCTGTTAACAAAAACAAGCGTTCAAATAAAGCATTATTTGTTTGCTTTTACTTTACTGTTTATAGGATTTTATCAAGCCCATGCAGATTGTACGATTCCAAGTAGTATGACAGGATCGCAATTAGTCGCATACATTAATGATCCATTAAATAATTGTGGTGGGGAAGTGACTATTCCTGCTGGTGTTATTATTACTATTACTGATGATGTAACTATTCCTGACACAGTAGATAAAATTATTATTGAAGAAGGTGGCCACATATGGTGGACTGCTAAAGCTGTTTTAATATTATTTGAAAATACAGCAATCAAAATAGAAGATACAGATTCTACTTTCGGTGAGCCTATTGGTGTATCCGGTAGTCAATCGTGCAACAACAATGTACAAATAAGAATTGGAGATATTGAATATTCACGATGTGTAGGTGGAGGTAACAACTGTATTATATTTGCTGATTTAATCGACGCAGGTGGAACACCTCAGTTAGACCCTGATTTTGAGATAAATCCTGATTTACCGAGTGGAACTGTATGCTTTGGCCCTACAGATATAGGTATTAATCTTGGAGGTCTAATTAGTGGTACTGTAACATACTCTTGGGAAGTATCTCCTAATAATACTGGGCCTGGAGATGTTACTTTTTCAAATACAAATACTGAAAACACTACAATCGATGTTACACTACCAGGAACTTATACTATAAGAGCTAACTTAAGCATAGCATTAGGTATTGAAGGTTCTTCTTGTGCAAATCAAAGCGTGGATGTTTTTGCCGATTTTGAAATAACTTTTCTTGCATCAGTTACTGCAAGCACAATGTACGTCAACCCAAGTACAACTGGAAATGGTACATGTGGATTAAGTGTAGATTTTGATGGAGAAGCCGATAATGTAGGAACTGCTCCTACTTATTTATGGGTTTTTGGTGATGGAAATACAAGTGATGAAATAGATCCTACTCACACATATACAACACCTGGAACCTATACTGTAACATTTACTGTAACAAATAATGATGCTGGAACTTTACCAGCATGTAATTCTGCAACTACTTCACAAGAAATTATAATAACAGATTCAGACCCAGAAATTACTTGTCCTGGAGATTTTGAATTTAGCAATGATACTGATAGTTGTGGTTATACTGTAACGAACAATAACTTAAACCCTACTGCAATTACCGAAGACTGTGCTGTTTTTTCTGTTTTAAATGACTATAATAATGGTACTACTTTAAATGGAGCTACTTTTCCTGTAGGAACTACTACTGTAACTTGGACTATAACTGATGGATCTAACAATGTTGATACTTGTTCTTTTGATGTAACTGTTAATGATACTCAAATCCCATTAATTACTTGTCCTGCTCCTATTAATGTTGATGCTGATGCTAATTCTTGTCAGGCTACAAACCTAAATATTGTTGAGCCTACAGCTACTGATAACTGTGCTACTACATTTACATTTACTGGTACGCGTTCTGACAACTTACCATTATCTGATCCATACCCTGTTGGAATTACAACTATTACATGGGTGGCTAACGATGGTACTAACGACAGCTTAACTTGTGATCAGATAGTAACTATTACTGATGCGCAAGCTCCTGTAATTACTTGTCCAGATAATGTTTTAGCCAATACTTCTGATGATGGGCTAGGTAATTGTTCAACAACTGTATCACTAGGTACCCCTATAACAAATGATAACTGTGGGATAAAATCTGTAGTCGCCCAAGTTGGTGGTGTAGATATTAATCCTGCTACTTTTGAATTTGATTTAGGTGAAACTATAGTTACTTGGATTGTAACAGATAACGCAGATATAACAGCTTCATGTAACCAAACTGTAACGGTAGTTGATGATGAATATCCTCGTTTTGATGCGCCTTCAGCCATTACAATTAGCTGCGAAGATGATCCAAATGATTTAACCTTGACTGGAACTATCACAAGATTAAATATCGATAATTGTGACACTACTCCTTTAGACCCTCAATACTCTGATAGCATTGCGCCTGGTAGTTGTGCAAATGAATCGATTATAACTCGTACTTGGAGCTTATATGATAATACTGGAAATTTTCATACTCATACTCAATTAATAACCATTCAAGATAACACTGTTCCAGTTATTACAGGAACTCTTAGCTCTTTTAACGCTAATGGTTGTGATGCTAATGCAAAACCTGCTGCAGAAACTACAGTAGCTGGCCTTGAATCACTTGGCTTAGATATATCTGATGCTTGTTCTAATGATGCAAACTTAACTGTTACTTTTTCTGATAGCGCAAATGGCAGTTGTCCAATTGTTATTACTAGAACTTATACTATTACAGATGAATGTAATAATGCTACACAAGTTGATCAAATTATTAACATAGAATCTCCTGAGATTACTTATAACAATCCTTCTGATGCAGATCTTCAGTCTTGTGATTTTAATAATCAAGGTGAAATAGATACTGCTTTTACAAATTGGGTAAATGCTCAGTCAACTGCTATTGCAGAAGCTGGTGGGTGTTCTCCTGTGTTAACTAACAATAGCGCTTCGGCTACCGTTCCTGATAAATGTTCTGGTGGTACTGCTACTGTTACTTGGACTATTACAGATCTTTGTGAAACTATTAATACTATTACCGCTGATTTCAATCTCACTAAACAACAAGATATTGGGCATGAAGAACCAGACAACAAAACTGTTGAGGCTTGTTCTTTTAATAACTCTAATCTTTTAGATGCTCAAGCAGCTCTAGATGCAGATATAGCTGCATGGGTAGCTCAAGAACAATTTGATACAAGAGTTATCGAAGGTGGATGCTCCCCTACAATAACAACTAACTATGGTTCTCAGTCTATAGATTTTTGTACTGGTGGAACAGTTACTATTACCTTTACAGTTAATGATGATTGCCAAGGTCATTCTCATGATGCTACCTATACTTTAATTCCTGCTGATGATTTAGTTATTAGTGATGTTCAAAATGAAACAGTTCCTGCTGGAACTTATTCAACTCAAAAAGACTTAGATGATGCTTTCGCTTTATGGTTAAACAATTTCTCTGTAAGCGGAGGATGTAATCCATCGGGGGAATTTGCTGAACAATATACAGCTCCTGCTTTATGTGGTGGTTCTGTAAATATTATTTACAATGTATCAGATTTATGCCAAACAGGACAAGACATAGCTACTTTTGAAGTAATTTCTGTAAACCCTTTAACAATTAGTGATGTTCAAGATCTTACTGTGAATGCTTGTGACTTTGCTGACCAAGCGGCTTTAGATTCAGCCTTTGCTAATTGGATCGCTGGGTTTAATGTAACTGGTGGTTTTAATCCACAAGCTACAGATATTAGTGCACTTGCTGCTCCTGCTTTATGTGAGGGTGGTAATACGAGTGTAACTTATAATGTAACGGACTTATGTGAGTCTGGTCAAGATACAGCTACATTTACAGTAACTCCTGCTGATGCGTTAACAATTAGTGATGTTCAAGATCTTACTGTGAATGCTTGTGACTTTGATGATCAAGCAGCGTTAGATACAGCCTTTGCTAATTGGATTGCTGGGTTTAGTGTAACTGGTGGTTGTGATCCGCAAGCTACAGATATTAGTGCGCTTACTGCTCCTGTTTTATGTGAGGGTGGTAATACGAGTGTAACTTATAATGTAACGGACTTATGTGAGTCTGGGCAAGATACAGCTACATTTACGGTAACTCCTGCTGATGCCTTAACAATTAGTGATGTACAAAATGAAACAGTTTCTGCTGGAACTTATTCAACTCAAAAAGACTTAGATGATGCTTTCGCTTTATGGTTAAACAATTTCTCTGTAAGCGGAGGATGTAATCCATCGGGGGTATTTGCTGAACAATATACAGCCCCTGCTTTATGTGGTGGATCTGTAAATATTATTTACAATGTAACAGATTTATGTCAAACAGGACAAGACATAGCTACTTTTGAAGTAATTTCTGTAAACCCTTTAACAATTAGTGATGTTCAAGATCTTACTGTGAATGCTTGTGACTTTGATGATCAAGCAGCTTTAGATACAGCCTTTGCTAATTGGATTGCTGGGTTTAGTGTAACTGGTGGTTTTAATCCACAAGCTACAGATATTAGTGCACTTACTGCTCCTGCTTTATGTGAGGGTGGTAATACGAGTGTAACTTATAATGTAACGGACTTATGTGAGTCTGGACAAGATACAGCTACATTTACGGTAACTCCTGCTGATGCCTTAACAATTAGTGATGTTCAAGATCTTACTGTGAATGCTTGTGACTTTGATGATCAAGCGGCTTTAGATTCAGCCTTTGCTAATTGGATTGCTGGATTTAGTGTAACTGGTGGTTGTGATCCGCAAGCTACAGATATTAGTGCACTTACTGCTCCTGCTTTATGTGAGGGTGGTAATACGAGTGTAACTTATAATGTAACAGACTTATGTGAGTCTGGACAAGATACAGCTACATTTACGGTAACTCCAGTAACACCTGTTGTTTTTGATCAACAAAATTTACCTGAAGATCTAACTGTAGAATGCGATAATGTTCCTAGTGCAAGTAACCTAACTGCATCAACAAGTTGTGGAACTATAGAAGTGAATTATAATGAAAATAAAATGATTGATGGTGATTGCCCTTCTTCTTACATATTGATAAGAACTTGGACGGCTATTGATCAATGTAATTCAATAATAACACATACACAAACTATTAAAGTTCAAGATACTCAAGCACCTACAGCTTCACCTTTCGATGTAGTATTAGATGTAAGTTGTACAAATATTCCAGATATTCCATCAATAGAATTCACAGATAATTGTTCTGTAAATATTATAGAAAAATTTGAAGAAACAAATTCATATGATGAAAACAATTTAATGGATTACCAAATTGTAAGAACTTGGACGGTAACAGATGAGTGTAACAATACAGCTGAATTCACTCAAACTATCAATGTTACTTTGGATGAAGTTGTTACTCAAATAACTTCTCAACCTAGATGTTATGACGATGGTATAGTTGATCTAAATTCTTTTTTAAGTAATACTAGTTTAAATGGAACTTGGGAGATAGTTGAAGGAGACCCTATAGCTACAATTAGTGGTAATCTATTTAATCCTACAACTCTAGAACTTAGCGATGATTTTTTACCTGAAGATGGTGGAATTGATTATCTATTCAAATACACAACTTCAGAAAATGGTTGTATAACTGTCATTGAGTTATCCATGAATATAAATGCCGATTGTGTAGTATTACCTTGTGGTGAAAATGATATTGAAATTTCTAAAGCAGTAACTCCTAATGGAGATAGTTACAATGAAACCTTTGATATAATGGGTATTGATTTATGTGGTTTTGTTGCAGAAGTACAAATATTTAACCGTTGGGGAGCCTTAGTATATGAATCAAATAATTACACATTAGGTAGTCTTGACACTTCTGGATCACATGGAGATTGGAATGGATCTGCTCCAAAAGGTTCTCTAGGAAATGCTGAGAAAGTACCAAACGGAACTTACTATTATATAATTGTATTAAAAAATAGTGGATTGAAACCATTTACAGGCCCAATTTACTTAGGAACCAAATAAAATACCTAACCTATGAAACTTTTAAAAAATTACATAATCGCTATTTTGTTGTTTAGCTGTACTATTTCGGTAGCACAACAGCTACCGCAATTTACCCAATACATGTACAATGCAATTTCTATTAACCCTGCATATGCTGGAAGTAGAGAAGCTTTAAGTATTGTTGGATTACACAGAAGCCAATGGGTAGGCTTTGACGGCGGCCCAATAACTCAAACACTTTCTATTCATACACCTTTGAGAAATGATAGAATAGGGTTAGGATTATCTTTTATTGAAGATGATTTAGGACCAGAAAATTTCTCTTATTTATATGGAGATTTTTCATATTCAATTCCAACAGGAGTGGATGGAAAATTAGCTTTTGGAATAAAAGCAGGTTTTACTCAATATAGTTTAGATGCAGATTTTAGAGAATCTGAAAGCTCAGACCCCTTAATTTATGGAATTCAAAATCGTTGGACTCCAAATATTGGTTTAGGGGTATTTTGGAGTACTAATAAATGGTATGTTGGTTTATCTACACCTAGAGTATTAAATACTGATAGAAATACAGAAGAAGGATTTGAAGCTTTAGAACGTTTAAGCTATTATTTCACTGGAGGCTATGTATTCGATTTAAGCAAAACAGTTAAATTCAAACCTTCTTACTTAATTAAAGCAACTAATGGAGCCCCTATATCATATGATCTAACTGCAAATTTCTTATTTAACGAGAAATTTTGGCTAGGAGGTTCATATAGGATTAATGAATCTACTGGTGCAATAGGAGGTTTTCTTGACTTTCAAGTTTCAAGACAATTACGTGTTGGTTACGCTTACGAAAAACCGATTTCAGATATATCAAGATATACGAATGGAACACACGAGGTATTACTTATTTACGAATTCAAATTCTTAAGTTCGAAATTAAAATCACCAAGATATTTCTAATCATAATTTAATATGAAAATCAAAAATTACATATTAGTTTGTATCATACTGCTATTGAGTTTTAATGCCTTTTCTCAACAAGGAAAACAAAAAAAAGCCGATACATTATTTAATAAGTTTTCTTTTGTAAAAGCTGCTAAAGTATACAAAGAACTTATTCAGGATAATTACAATAAAGAATATGCTACAAGACAGCTTGCAGATTGTTATGCTTTTTTAAGAGATCCAAAAAATGCTTCTAAATATTATAAAAGTGTTGTTAATCAAGAAAATGTACCTGTAGAATACTACTATAAATATGCGCAATCACTTCGTGGTATAAAAAAATATGACGATTCCCAAATATGGCTAAAGCGTTACAAAGACTCTGGAGGTGTAGTAAATTCAAATGATTTCTCAAAAGATATTAATTTTATTACAAGTGTTTTTGGTGCTAAACAACAGTATTTTTTAGACAGAGTACGTTTTAATTCTAAATTTAGTGATTTTGGAGCTATTGAATATGATGGAAAAGTTTATTTCACATCAGCTAGAGATGAGGGTGTTGGTATTAAACGCTTATATGGTTGGAATGAACAACCTTTTTTAGATGTCTATGTTACAGATGCTAAATCTAAAAGTAATGTAGATCATACAGGTAAAATAAAAGGGGACATTAACTCTATATATCATGATGGCCCTATAGCAATTACAAAAGATGGTAAAACAATGTATTTTTCTAGAAATAATTTTAATAAAGATATTGAAATTAAAGATAGAAAAGGATTAACCAATATGAAAATTTACCGTGCAACATTAGTAGATGGTTTATGGACAAATATTGAAGACCTTTCAATAAATGGAGATGGTTTTTCAACACAACATCCTGCATTAAATATTGATGATACTGAGTTATATTTTACTTCAGACAGACCTGGAACTAAAGGAGGTTCAGATATATGGAAAATTGATATTCTTGCTGATGGTAACCTAAATAATCTAAAAAATTTAGGAGATGTCATAAATACAGAAAGCGCAGAAGGATTCCCTTTTATAAATAATGAAGGTGTGCTCTTCTTTTCATCAGATGGACATACAGGTCTAGGCTTATTAGATATTTTTGGAACAATTAAAAGCGAAGATAACGAAGATGAGTTTGTAGATGTTATCAACTTAGGAGTTCCGGTCAATTCTAATAAAGATGATTTTTCTTTTACTATGAATTCAAATGGTATTACGGGGTATTTCGCATCTAATAGAACTGGTGGTCGTGGTAGTGATGATATATATGCATACCATAGAGAACTAGTTTTACATGTGGAAGGAGTAGTTACTGATGCTATTAATGTAAAACCAATAGCAAACGCAAAGATTACCTTGTATGATGAAAAAGATCAGCAAATAGCTTACATGCAAACTGACGAAGAAGGATATTATCAAATAAATATAGATAGAAATAAAGATTACAAAATTATTGCTAGTCAAGAAAAATATATTGATGATTATAGAAATTTTACATCAAAAAACCTACAAACAGAACTTAAAACGATTACTGCTAATTTAATATTAAACCCTGTTCAAGATGTTGTAAAACTTGCTGAATTAAACACTATTTATTTTGATTTCGATAAGCATAATATTAGAGAAGATGCAGCTTTAGAGCTTGATAAAATTGTTGATTTAATGCTAAATGAGTACCCTGAAATGGTAATACGTATTGAGTCACACACAGATTCTAGAGGTAAATTATCATATAACGATAAACTATCTATTGATAGAGCTAACTCAACATATGAATATTTAATTTCTCATGGTGTAGCACCAGAACGCATTACTGAACACCAAGGATTTGGAGAACGTAGATTAACAAATGGATGTGAAGATGAATCTGACTGTGAGGAAAATGATCACCAATTAAACAGAAGAACACAATTTATTGTGGTTAAAATGGAATAGATAATATGATCGCAATACTATTTTGTGATAAATAAACTTAAAAGCAAAATAGCTTTTTAAAAATATAACCCCATGAAACTAAAAAACTACTTATTAGCTTGTATTTTATCTTTTATTGGCTTTTCGACATTTGCACAATATGGCACACAAAAAAAAGCCGACAATTTATTCAATAAATTCTCTTATACAAATGCAGTAAAAGAATATAAATCACTTATAGAAAAAAATTACAATTCAAATTATGCAACCAGGCAATTAGCAGATTGCTATGCTTTTTTAAGAAATCCAGATAGTGCAGTTGTTTATTATCAAAAAGTAGTCGAGCAAGAAAATATTCCTGTAGAATATTATTACAATTATGCTCAAGCTTTAAGAGCAGTTGAAAATTATAAAAAATACCGAGTATGGATGCGTCGTTTTAAAAAAGCTGGAGGAAAAATTAATGAAAATAATCTTCTAAAAGATAGCGATTTTGTTAATTCTATTTTTAATGCAAAGCTACAATACTTTTTAACTGATGTAAATTTCAATTCAAAATATAGCGATTTTGGGGCTTATGAACAAGATGGGAAAATATATTTTGCATCCTCAAGAGACGAAGGTGTTTCAACAAATCATATCTATGGATGGAATGGAGAACCTTTTTTAGATATCTATACAGCTAATAACAGAACCGATAGTTTAATTGATCATAAAACAAAACTAAAAGGATCAATTAATTCTATTTATCATGACGGCCCTTTAACTATGACAAAAGATGGAAAAACCATCTATTTTTCAAGAAATGATTATAATAAAAACGTTTTAGGAAAAAATGAAGAAGGAATAAGTAATCTTAAAATTTATAAGGCAACTTTAGCTGACGACAAATGGACAAATATCGAAGAACTACCATTTAATAATAACTCCTACTCTACTGGCCATCCTGCATTAAATAAAGATGAGACAAAATTATATTTTGCTTCAGATATGCCTGGATCAATTGGTGGAACAGATATTTTTTATGTAGAAATAAATAATGGTTCTTATAGTGAACCTAAAAATGCAGGAAATATTATCAACACTAATAAAAATGAGCGATTCCCTTTTATTAATAGTGAAGATGTTTTGTTTTTTGCTTCAGACGGACACCCAGGTTTAGGGTTATTAGATATTTTTGGAACAGTTTCTGACAAAAAAAATAATATTGTTAGTGTTATTAATTTAGGTGTTCCAGTAAATTCAAGTAAAGATGATTTCTCTTTCTTTATGAATGATGATGGTTTATCAGGTTATTTTGCTTCCAATAGAAATGGAGGTATTGGTAGTGACGATATTTATGCCTACGACAGAATTCCACAATTAAAAATAGAAGGAACAGTTGCTGATACACTTAATAATCCTATTGCAAACGCTACTGTTGAATTACTTGATAATAATGGAAATATAATTAGCTATTTAGAAACAGATGAAGAAGGTTATTATGAAATAAATGTTGATAGAGATTCTAACTACAACCTAAATGTTAAAAAGGATGGTTATACAGATAAATCTAAGGTTATTACAACTAAAGGAATAGAACGTAGTGTAAAAATTATTACAGCAGATTTTGTACTAAACAACAAAAAAGAGGTCTTACCTATTACAGAACTATACCCTATTTACTTTGATTTTAATAAATATAATATTAGAAAAGAAAGTACTACTGAATTAGATAGAATAGTTAACTTAATGATGAATACATATCCAGATATGGTTATTGAAATTAAATCATATACAGATTCTAGAGGAACAGCAAAATACAATAAAAAATTATCTATTGAAAGAGCGGTGGCTACCTATAAATATTTAATAAATAAAGGTGTTAGCCCAGATAGAATAACTGGATACAATGGTTATGGCGAACAAAATTTAGTAAATGGTTGCAATGGCACTATTAAATGTACTGAAAAGCAACATCAACTTAACAGACGCACACAGTTTATTGTCATAAAAATGGAATAATATAACCATATAATACTAATTAAAAGACCATCAAAAGCTCTAATCTTTTGGTGGTTTTTTAGTTTATTAAAGCAATCTATTCTTCTTTGTGTAACAAAACTTTATTGTTATCGTCATCTTTTAAAGGTGACTCTAATGAAAATATATAAAATTACGTCGGAAATTAAAGAAACCTGGAAAACAATAATTCTATTTTTATTAATATTATTTACTTTAAGTTCTTTAGCTTATTATGCAATTTTAAAATTAAACCCAACAAGCATATATATTGGCTATTTAATGCTATGTCCAGCTATCGCTTCATTTATAACATTAAAAATTAGAAATAGAACTATTTCAAGTCTTCCTTGGAATTTAAAAAAATTTAAGTATTTAAAACTAGCCTATTTTACACCTATAGCATATACTTCAATTAGTTATATATTAATTTGGATATTTGGTTTTGGAGATTTAATAAATACTAATAGAATTTTAAAATGGAGTAAAGAATTAAATATTGACAGTACAAATCAAACAATTGTAATAATTGTAATGATTTTTCTATTATTATCAGTTGGAGTCATAAAAAATTTAGGATCTACACTAGGTGAAGAAATTGGTTGGCGTGGATTTTTTATATTCGAATTAAGAAAAGTTATGCCTTTCAAAGCACTTTCTATTTTAAGCGGTATTATTTGGGCTCTATGGCATTATCCGTTAATAAATTTGATTTACGGAAAAGGAGAACTTCTTTTATTTCATATAGTTGCATTTACGATTATGATAATTGGAATTTCTGTAATACTGGCATACTATACATTTAAATCTAATAGTTTTTGGCCTGCAGCTGTATATCATTCTATTCACAATATTTACATACAAAAAGTATGTACTCCAATGACCATTTATAATGATAACACAACCTATTGGATTGATGAATATGGCATTATGATTCCATTAATCACAACCTTTTTCGCAATTTATTTTTGGCAAAAAGCTAGCAACGAAAATTTATAATAAAAAAATCCTCTCAATTTTGAGAGGATTTTATACCTAAAGCTATATAATAACAATTAAGTTATTAAAAATAACCATATATTTTCTTCAATACACAATAACCACATTACACTTTGTTGCTATTAATCAGAAAACTAAAGGTTATATTGTTATTATTTTTTTATAAATATGTTCGTGTAATACCACTTTCCAAGCTCGCTTTCTTCAGCTGAAATACCAAAATTTGTAAAGTCTCCTTCTATATTAGCTTTATGACTTTCACTTTTTAACCAAGCTCTTACAACAGATTCAGCTGATGTATAACCATAAGCAACATTTTCTGATACTTTTTTAGCATTAGCATTAGATTTTAAATATTCACTACGTTGATAAAAATTTGCATGAGAAACTTCATTGTTATCAACCATGTAATCTGTATGAGTATAGGCCACAGATTTTATAAGAGTCATATCTAACAAAGGACTTAAGCCCAAAGATAATCTGTGATTGTTAATGAGTTCTAAAATTTGAACTTCTATAGGTTTTGTTTGGGGAATATCGGTTAAATTCAAAGCAATTGCATCTGCTTTATCTTCAAAGCTGTCGGTTGTACATGAAAATAATGTAAACACAGCTAATAATGCCAATAATGGCAGTTTGGTTAATAGCTTCATAAGTAGGTAACTTTAGATTTGGTATTGTAAAGTTAGTTGACTACTTAAGCAAAAACTGTTAACAAAATGTTAAAATCGACTAAAAACATGTTGTTAATCGATTTTTATTACATATAGTCGATTAAATACAATGTAAATATAGTTAAACATGTAATTAAGCGACTTTTTAAGGAGATAATCGATTAATGGACCATCTGTAATCTTCTAAAAGTTGATATCTAACTCTATCATGTAACCTATTAGGACGCCCTTGCCAAAATTCAATTTCATTAGGTTTTACAATATAGCCACCCCATGTATCAGGTCGTAAAATTTCTTTACCTTCATATTGTTTTCCTATTTGTAAGAGTTTGTTTTCAAGAAATTTTCTATCCTTTATTACCTCACTTTGATTTGAAACTAAAGCACCTAATTGACTTCCTCTGGGGCGAGATTCAAAATAACCATCACTTAAATTCTCTGCAATCTTTTCAGCTTTTCCTTTTATAATAATTTGACGTTCGGCTCCATGCCAAAAAAATGACAAGCAAACATTTGGATTAGCTTCAATTGCCCTACCTTTTTCACTTTTATAATTAGTGTAAAAAATAAAACCTTCATAAGTATATTTTTTTAATAACACTACTCTATTCTTAGGATAACCATCTAATCCTATTGTTGAAACTGTCATAGCATTGGTTTCATCTTCAGCAAAAAATGAATCAACTTCATAAAACCATTTTTGAAATAATTCCATAGGGTTTTCTGGTACTTCACTTAAAAGCAATGCTCCTTTTTCGTATGATTTCCTGTAATCTCCTAAGTCTGTATTCATTATAAATAAAGAATTATTTTTATATGTTAATTTTTTTTGTTGTTAAATAAAAACATATAAATTTAAGAATTAATTAATAGTATGCACTTTGAAAACAGTAAATATTCTAAAGAGTTTAAGTTTAAAAAATTAGAGTACCCTTTTGGTAACTTTTATTTATGTGAAAAGTTTTTTATTTCAGAATTAAATGACGGTGTACATTTTAATTGGGAAAAAATCCAGCTTGTTATGGACGATTTAATTAAGCACTATAACCATGATACAAGTTTAGCCTACATTTCAAATCGAATTAATTCATATTCTATAGATCCACATACATGGAAACAAACATTAGATAAATATAAAATTATAATTGCTAGTTCAATTGTCGCATATACAAGCTTTACTTTCTATAACGCATCACTTGAAAAAGTTTTTTCTGAAAAAAGTATTAAACGTTGCCTCAATTTAAAAGAAGCTATAGAATGGTCTTTAAGCTTAAGAGAGTTTAATTACTAAAGTCAAAAACTTTTCCGTCTTCGCATAATTCAACATTACTAAAAACCGCTTGTGCTTCTTCTTTAAAAGGTTTTAAGCTATCATAACGGGTAGAATAATGTCCTAATAACAATGTGCCTGCGTTTGATAATTTAGCTATACTAGCAGCTTCTTTAGCAGTAGAATGTTTTGTTTTAGACGCTAAGTGTGCATGCTTATCTAAAAAAGTAGATTCGTGATAAATAACACTTACATTTTTTATAATAGGAACAATATCTTCTTTATAACAAGTATCGCTACAAAACGCATAACTCTTTGGAGGATTACCAGGTTTTGTTACGAGTTCATTTTTTACCAACTCTCCAGCTTCATTTTCTACATCAAAACCTTGTTTTAGCTTTCTGTAATAAGCTTTATTAATATTAGCAGATTCGGCAGCATAAACATTTAATTTACGTTCCCCTGCTTTCTCTTTAAACAAAAAACCATTGGTATAAACTCTGTGTTTTAATGGAATGGTATGTACTTCTACTTTATCATCTTCAAAAATTAATTCCGATTTTTCGGAAGTTAATTCGTGAAAATAAAGCTTATAATTAGTCCAAGAATCGGCTAATTTCATTTGTAACACAACAATTTCTTTAATGCCTTTTGGTCCGTAAATATGTAAATCGGTTTCTCTTGTAAGTAATCTAAATGTTGAAATTAAACCTACAAGTCCAAAAAAATGATCGCCATGTAAATGCGATATAAATATATGCTTAATACGATTAAACTTAATTTTATGTTTTCGTAATTGTACTTGTGTACCTTCGCCACAATCAATTAAAAACATATGATTGTTAATCTCTAAAACCTGAGACGTTGTATTATTTAAAGTTCTTGGAGTCGCACTATAACAACCTAATATGGAAAGTTTCATCTGTAGATGTTTATTGTTTGTAATTTAGTGCATCGTTTACAGAAAATTTACTTTTAAATGAAAAAGCAAAAGGTGTATCTCCGTGTGTATTAATATAATCTAATCTAGTTTTTGCATCTTCAAATGTTGGTTCATAGCCTTCTGGTATATACCAAAATGCCATATGCATCATTTTCATTTTACTAAACCATTCCTTTTTTCGTTTAAAAACTTCAATATGACCAGAATTGTAGGTGTAATTAAAAAGGGATTCTAAATTTTCCCAAACAGACATGTTTATTATTATAGAATCATCTTGAAAAACACGAATAGCTTCTTCTTTATCTTCATCTTTCAATCTCCAAACAAAACCATCCGCATCATCTGCAATGGCATTCATTTTATCAACATTATTTACAAAATCTTGCATAATTGGATCATCCATTGGAGCCAACATTTTAGCAATATTTACTTGGGCAAGATGAAACTTACTCATAATTAAAGCCCTAAATCACGCTCTATGTCTTCCATTTCAATAATATCATAAGCTTCTTGTAACGTAGGTACAAGTATAATATCATCTGGAATTGTATCTAAATCTACATTGTCTGAAACAATAACAAAAGAGTGATTTTCTTCTCTGTGTATATTAGATATTTGAAGAAATTCAGCAATATCCTTATTGTTTAACTTACTTAAAGACGCTAACATAACAATAATATTATCGTTCTTAAATTTAGGATATAATGTTTGTAATTTTTTAACTAACTCTATAACTGTAGCTTTTTCTTGGGTAATAATTGAAGTATTACCGTTTTTATCAATAATCATAGATTTACTGTTTTATTTTAGACGCTAATAAATAAATAGCTGCCATTCTTATAGCAACGCCATTTTGAACTTGATCTAAGATGATGGCCTGTTTAGAATCTGCAACATCACTAGTAATTTCTACACCTCTATTTATTGGGCCAGGGTGCATAATTGTAATTTCTTTATCTAAAGAATCTAACAATTCTTTATTAACTCCAAACTGTTGTGTGTACTCTCTTGTAGATGGGAAATAGCTAATATCCATGCGCTCGTTTTGAACACGAAGCATGTTTGCTACATCACACCAATTCAACGCCTTAATTAAGCTTGTTTCAACTTTTACTCCAAGCTTACTAATGTGCTTAGGAATTAGTGTTTTTGGTCCGCAAACCATTACTTCTGCACCTTGAAGTTGTAGTGCAAATATATTTGAAAGTGCTACTCTACTGTGTAAAATATCTCCAACAATTACTACTTTTTTTCCGCCAACTTCGCCAAGTTTTTCTCTAATAGAATATGAATCTAATAAAGCTTGTGTTGGATGCTCATGAGCACCATCACCTGCATTAATAATACTAGCATTAACATGCTTTGATAAAAAGACGCCAGCTCCAGGATTTGGATGCCTCATAACCACCATATCTACTTTCATAGATAAAATGTTGTTTACAGTATCTATTAAAGTTTCCCCTTTTTTAACTGATGATTGTGCCGATGAAAAATTAATAACATCTGCCGACAATCGTTTTTCAGCTAATTCAAAAGATAATTTTGTTCTGGTTGAGTTTTCAAAAAAAAGATTAGCAATAGTAATATCTCTAAGCGAAGGTACTTTTTTAATGGGTCTATTAATCACTTCTTTAAAATGATCGGCAGTTTCAAAAATAAGTTCAATATCTTTTTTATTTAGATATTTGATTCCTAATAAGTGATTTACACTTAACTCGCTCATGATTAACTATTTATTTTTCAATTAAATAAACCGAATCTTCATTGTCATGCTCTTTCCAGTTTACTTTTACTTTTTCATTATTTATAACATCTACTTGTCGCCCTCTATAATTTGGCTGAATAGGTAAATGCCTACTAAAGCGTCTATCAATAAGCGTTAACAGTTCAATTTCATTGGGTCTACCAAAAGACTGTATCGCAGTTAAAGCTGCTCTAATACTTCGCCCTGTGTATAAAACATCATCAATAAAAACAATGTTTTTATCTTCAACTAAAAAATTAATTTTTGTGCTATTAGCTTCTAAAGGTTTTTCACTACGTCTAAAATCATCTCTATAAAACGTAATATCTAAATGCCCTAGTTGTACGTTTTTAACCTTATAATCTTCTTTTAAAATTTTAGCTAAACGATCTGCTAAAAACACACCACGTGGTTGTAAACCAATTAAAACGGTGTTAGAGAAATCGTTATGTTTTTCAATAAGCTGACAAGCCAATCGATGAAGAATGATGTTTACCTCTTTTGCGTTAAGTAAAACTTTTTGACTCATATTTAATATCCAAACGTGTTTGGAGTACAAAGGTAATGCAAAAAATTAGAAGTTAAAACCCAAAACTTAATCTTTATTATGGCGCTACCCTATCGGGTCGGGCTATACGCTACAAGTCCTCGCTCGTACCTCGCTGTGGGCTTTCCTCTGCTATCCCTAGCGCATGGTTCGCAGCGGTAGTAATCTATACAAACTTTAGTGGAAAAATCTTTAATACATCAAAAAAATTAAAAATAAAAATGCTTCATGAAATACGAGGTTTAAAATCTTTTAATCGTAATCATTAAATTTATTTGAATTTACTTTATTGCATTCTTTAATCGCTTAAAATCGGTTTCTTCTAACTTCTTATCGTTATAACGAGGATATCCTAAATAAATAACTTTCCCCTTTTCTGTGTCATATAGGCTATTAAAATATGTCACATGTGAAGATGTTGAGGATATTTGGCTATTATGCCTATCAGCCACACTAACACTAGTACCTGGAGAAGTCTTTGTAATTGGTCTAGTTACTTGCATAATTTTTTTTATGACAACATAGTTAGCTTGTTCTTCAGTTATTACCTTATCAATAAAATCTTTAGTTACTAATTGATAATCATAAGGATAGTATTTGATGATTTCTTTTTTAAATTCCTCTATTATTTGATTCTCATCAATTAAAAGAGTCTTATTTTCGATATCTTTTTTATAGAGGGAAGTAATTAAACCTCTTCGATATTTTTTCAATTCTTTACGATCTTCACTAACGGCCGAAACTAAATCACTATGTAATCGTTTTAAACAAAAATATATATCTCCATACGAATAATTTGTATCTTCATCATTATAAATTGTAACGTAATGAGGCACAACAAAATCGTTTTGGACACTAATAATAAAACTATTACCTGGAGCCATTCTCCAATTATATTTTATAAATTCCAAATAAGCATATGAATCACTACTCTTTTTGTCTTTTAATAATGTTTTATAAATTTCAGGTGAAATAAACTCAACAGAAGGAGAAAATGTCCAAATTTCATTAATAACCTTTTTTAAATATTCATTAAAACCTTTTTTTGCTAATTCTCCTTTTTCATAAGCAAAAACCACCTTTAATGGTTTCTCTTTTAAGCTCTTTATTTCATCAATTTTACTTTTTTGAACACCAAATTGAGCATTAGCAGAAATAATAAATAACAATGTAATAAGTGTTAAATAGATTTTTTTCATTTTAAGTTTACTATTTTTTTATTCAAATCAAATATAACAAGAAATATCTTTCAATTTTTTTTACCCATAAAAAAAGCCTTCAATTTCTTGAAGGCTTTAATTTTATAAATGATTAAGAAATATTATTTCCCGTCCATTTTATCTTTAAGAGCTTGTAAAGCATCATTAGCATCCCCAAGAGTTGGTTTTGCTTCAGCCGCTGCACTTGCTGCTTTCTTAGCTGCTGCTTTAACGTTTTTAATCTCTTCTGCTTTGAATATGGCAGTATGAGATGCTACAACACGTTTAAATTCTTTGTTAAATTCAATGATTTTAAACTCAGCACTATCTCCTTTTTTAAGTTTCTTACCATCTTCCTTTTCAAGGTGACGAGAAGGTACAAAAGCAACGATATCTTCGTTAAACTCTACAGTAGCACCTTTGTCTACGATTTCAGAAATCTCAGCAGTATGAACTGTTTCTAAAGCAAACTCAGTTTCATATTTATCCCAAGGATTAACAGTTGTTTGTTTATGACCTAAAGATAATTTACGTCCTTCAACATCTAACTCTAATACAACAACATCCAATTTATCACCAACTGCACAGAACTCAGATGGATGTTTGATTTTCTTAGTCCAAGATAAATCAGAGATGTAAATCAATCCATCAATACCTTCTTCTAATTCAACAAAAACACCAAAGTTTGTAAAGTTACGCACAATACCTGTATGCTTAGAAGCTAATGGGTATTTACCTGTAATATCTGTCCAAGGATCTGTACTTAATTGTTTAATACCAAGAGACATTTTACGATCTTCTCTATCTAAAGTTAAGATTTGTGCTTCAACTTCATCTCCAACAGAAACAAAATCTTGAGCAGAACGTAAGTGTGTAGACCAAGACATTTCAGAAACGTGAATTAATCCTTCAACACCATCAGCAACTTCAATAAATGCACCGTAATCTGCGATTACAACTACTTTACCTTTTACTTTATCACCAACTTTCACCTCTTCTGCAAGAGCTTCCCATGGGTGTTTAGATAATTGTTTAAGACCTAATTGGATTCTAGATTTGTTTTCATCAAAATCAAGAATAACAACATTTAATTTTTGATCTAACTCAACAATTTCATTTGGATGATTGATTCTAGACCAAGATAAATCTGTAATATGAACTAATCCGTCAACACCACCAAGATCGATAAATACACCGTAAGAAGTTATGTTTTTAACAACACCTTCTAGTACTTGACCTTTTTCTAATTGACCGATGATTTCCTTTTTCTGTACTTCAATATCTGCTTCAATTAAAGCTTTATGAGATACTACTACGTTTTTAAATTCGTGGTTGATTTTTACAACTTTGAATTCCATAGTTTTATTAACATACTGATCGTAATCTCTAATTGGCTTCACATCAATTTGAGAACCTGGTAAGAACGCTTCAATTCCAAAAACATCTACAATCATACCACCTTTAGTTCTGCATTTTACAAAACCATTAACGATTTCGCCAGTATCATGCGCATTGTTTACACGATCCCATGCTTTAATTACTCTTGCTTTTCTGTGAGATAATACTAATTGTCCTGTTGCATCTTCACGAACATCAATTAATACTTCTACTTTGTCTCCAACTTTTAAGTCTGGATTGTAACGAAATTCGTTTAAAGAAATAACACCTTCAGATTTAGCGTTGATATCAATAATAGCATCTCTATCAGAAATGTGAACTACTGTACCTTCAACAACTTCATCATTTAAAGTGTCAACGAAATTTTCTGCTACTAATTTTTCAAATTCTTTAAGTTGTTGATCATCAACTTCATCAATACCTTCTTGGTAATTGTGCCAGTTAAAATCTGCTAAGAATTTTTCAGGGTTTGCTTGTGCTTCAGATACTACTGGAGCTTCAACAGTTGTTGCTTCAGTTGCTTCAACTTCAGCTTGTTTTGCTTTTTCAGCCATTTAAAATAATCTTGTAATTATTATAAAAATCCGTCTTTTCGAAAATCTATGTAATTACCTTTTTGTATTCTGTATGTTTCGGAAGATTTAAGCGTTTAACACACAGAAGTGTTATTTATTTTTAGTTTCATTCCTTTTATCTTTCCGACGATCCGCTAAAAGGAGTGCAAAAATACATATTATTGAGATAATTACCTAAAAATGAATAAATAAAAATTTATGTGACTTTTTAAAAACCTAAGTGTCTTAACTTACAAGAAGAAACCTTAACTGTTTATTAATATAGTATTGAATAAGAAATTTACTATATTAACGAGCGCAAATAACATTAAAAATTATTAAATTATGACAATGAAAGCAAAATACCAAGCAGTACTAGATTTAGGAGAAGCATTAAACATTAAAGATGGTAACGTAACAGAAGAAAATGGTGTTCTTAAAGTAAAAGGAATGGCAAGTACACAATACGAAAAAAACCTAATTTGGGATAAAATTAAAGAAATTGGTGGTGCTGAACCTAAAGATATTTTAGCTAACATTACTGTTGAAGACACAAGTGTTTATGCAGTTCATACTGTTGTAAGCGGAGAAACTCTTGGAGGAATCGCTAAAAAATATTACGATAGTGCTTCTAAATATAACGCTATTTTTAAAGCGAATACAGATATTTTAAGCAACCCTGATGTTATTCACCCAGGACAAGAATTAAAAATTCCTAATCTATAATTTAATAGATTTATTATAAAAAAAAGCGGCAATTAATTGCCGCTTTTTTTTATTCATTATCCTCAATAGTCATTTTAGCTAATTGTAGTATTTTATTAAACTGCTCCTCTAAAGTTAGGTTAGAATTATCAATTTCAATAGCATCCTTTGCTTTTGTTAAAGGCGAATCTTTTCTGTTAGAATCTAAATAATCACGCTCTTCCACATTTTTAAGAACATCGTCATAAGCGACATCATCTCCTCTTTCTATTAATTCTTCATAACGTCTAATAGCTCTTTTTTCAGCAGAAGCTGTCATAAATAATTTAAGTTCTGCCATAGGAAAGACAACGGTTCCAATATCGCGCCCATCCATAACAACACCTTTATTGTCTCCTAATTTTTGTTGTTGTTTTACTAATTGCTGTCTAACTTCGGAAATAGCTGCCACTTTACTAACAAAACTAGAAACCTCAAGTGTTCTAATTTCCTTTTCAATATTTACATTATTTAAATACACTTCGGCAAAACCTAAAGTTTCATTAAAGGCGAAACTTATATTTATTTTTGGTAATTGATAAATAAGCGCTTCTACATTAAAATCGTCCTTACTTATAAGTCCGTTTTGCATGGTATAAAATGTTACCGCTCTATACATAGCTCCTGTATCAACATATACATAGCCTAAATGTTTAGCTAACTGTTTGGCAACTGTACTTTTTCCTGTTGATGAAAAACCGTCTATGGCAATGGTAATTTTATTCATTATAATCTTAAAAATTTAAAGAGCCTAAAGTACTTAAACTGCACTAAAATGAAAAATACTAATCACTTTAATTATTATTAAATAAAAAACATTGAGTAAAACTGAATACTGCTACTGTTTACTGAAAACTATTCTTTACTGTAAATCTATTTGTAAACCAAAAAAGTTTGAATTGGCTGCACTTGTGTATTTAGCATGTGTATAACTAAATCGCATTTTATTCATTTTAATTGAAAATCCGGCAGATATACCTGAAAAATTACGCTGATCTATGATTCGTAACTCTTCTCCTCTTCTAAAATTGTATCCTAATCTTATATTAAATCCGCCTTCTGGAAACAATTCGGCTCCTAAAATAGTATGCCTAATAACTTGACCTAAAAAACCTATTTTTTCTGATGTACTATTACCTCCTAAATCACTAGTAACACGTGCAGGGTTAGGTCTAGCAATTGGCCAATTCTGAAGATTTTCGAACGTTACATGCCAACGAATAGGTACATTTTCTAAACGCTGAGACATACCAAAAGAAACCTCAAAAGGCAAACGCTCATTCAAATCTGCATACGTTGTTATTTGGGTTCCTAAATTCCTAATTGACAAAGCCGCATGAAAATCTAAATCTTCATCTATATATAATAATCCTAAATCTACAGCAGCACCTAATGAATTGTATTGTTCTAATCTAGAAGTAATTAATTTTGCATTGGCTCCAAAATAAAAATCGGAATACCCTATCTGAAGTGCATATCCAAACGATAAAGCTGCTTCATTACCAGTAAAAGTGCCTGTAGAATTACCATTTTCGTCATAACCATCAAACGATCCATAGTTTACATAAGTAATTCCTGCGTGAAATGTTTGAGTACGTCTATCTACTGTGTATGCATATGCTGCTGTACCATAACTAATTCCCCCCAAATAATTTGAATAATTTATAGCTAACTGGTTATCCATATCTACATTTATAGTAGCAGGATTAAAAAGTGCTTGAGTTACATCGTAATCTACATTAGTTATTACTTTCCCACCTAATGCAGCTTGACGAGGTGACGACACCAAATTAAGAAATTGATAGGTAGCCTCTCCTCCAACTTGTGATATAGCAGTCACACACCAAGAGAAACAAATAAAAGTGATAATTTTCTTTAACATATTTACGATACAAAGTAAGCAAATCTATCTTTAAACGTTAGCAAGTTTTTTTTATTTTAAAACATAAAAAAACCTCGAAAATAAAATCGAGGCTTTTCGGTTTTTAAATTTTATAATTTCTTAGCGTTTTTAACTTTTTGATTAGTAAGCGCTAATTTTATAACATCACTCATATCTGTCACATAATGAAACGTTAAGCCTTTTAAATATTCAGGTTTAATTTCCTCAATATCTCTACGGTTTTCTTCGCACATTAAAATTTCTTTAATTCTAGCACGTTTAGCAGCCAAAATCTTTTCTTTAATACCTCCAACAGGTAGCACTTTTCCACGAAGTGTTATTTCGCCTGTCATTGCTAAACTTTTCTTTACTTTTTTCTGAGTAAATAATGACACTAAAGATGTTAGCATAGTAACACCTGCACTTGGTCCATCTTTTGGGGTTGCTCCTTCTGGCACGTGAATATGTACTTTATACTTATCAAAAACAGCTATATCAATACCAAATTCATCGGCATTTGCTTTTATATATTCCATGGCAATAGTAGCAGATTCTTTCATAACCTTACCAAGGTTACCAGTAATAGTTAATCCTCCTTTACCCTTAGAAAGAATAGATTCTATAAATAAAATATCGCCACCAACACGTGTCCAAGCTAACCCTGTAACAACGCCTGCAACATTATTATTTTCATATTTATCGCGTTCTAATTTTGGTCCGCCTAATACTTCTATAACATCATCATTAGATACTTTTATATCGTAATCTTCTTCCATGGCTATATTCTTAGCAGCATAACGTACCATTTTAGCTACTTGTTTTTCTAAACCACGAACACCTGATTCTCTAGTATAACCTTCAACAATTTTCTCTAATTGAGGTTTTGCTATTTTTAAGTGTTTATCGGTTAAACCATGTTCTTTCAACTGCTTTGGTAATAAATGACGCTTTGCAATTTCTACTTTTTCTTCAATTGTATAACCAGAAACATTTATAATTTCCATACGATCTAGTAAAGCTGGCTGTATAGTAGATAAACTATTTGAAGTTGCAATAAACATAACTTTAGAAAGGTCGTAACCCATTTCTAAAAAGTTATCGTAAAACTCGCTATTTTGTTCAGGATCTAAAACCTCTAACATGGCAGAAGAAGGATCGCCTTGATTAGAATTAGATAATTTATCAATTTCATCTAAAACAAATACAGGATTTGATGTCCCTGCCTTTTTAAGACTCTGAATAATACGACCTGGCATTGCACCAATATAGGTTTTTCTATGTCCTCTTATTTCTGCTTCGTCACGTAAACCACCTAATGAAATACGCACATATTCTCTACCTAAAGCTTCTGCAATAGATTTTCCTAAAGATGTTTTCCCAACTCCTGGAGGGCCGTAAAGACATAAAATCGGAGATTTCATATCATTACGAAGTTTCAATACCGCTAAATATTCGATGATTCTTTTCTTAACATCTTCTAATCCGAAATGATCGCGGTTTAAGACTTTCATAGCATGTTTTAAGTCGAATTTATCCGTGCTAAACTCATTCCAAGGTAAATCTAAAAACAGCTCTAAATAGTTACGTTGAATAGAATACTCTGCCACTTGCGGATTCATGCGTTGCATTTTGGCTATTTCTTTGTCAAAATGTTTAGCAACGTCTTCATTCCATTTTTTATCAACAGCACGCGCTTTCATATCTTCAATTTCTTCATCATGACTTACGCCTCCCAATTCTTCTTGAATGGTTTTCATTTGCTGATGCAAGAAATACTCACGTTGTTGTTGACTCATATCCATCTGTACTTTAGATTGGATATCGTTTTTAAGTTCTAGCTTTTGAAACTCAACATTCATAAACTTAAGCGTTGCCAGTGCACGCTTTTTAAGGTCATCCATTTCTAAAAGCGTCTGTTTTTCATTAACAGACAAATTCATATTAGACGACACGAAGTTTACTAAAAACGAATTGCTTTCAATATTTTTTATAGCGAAAGAAGCTTCACTAGGAATGTTTGGACTTTCTTTAATAATCTCTAAAGCTAAATCTTTAATAGAGTCTATAATAGCCGTAAACTCCTTGTTTTTAATAGCAGGTTTAGCTTCAGGTATATCTCTGATGGTGGCATTCATATAAGGTTCTTCGGTAAGTACCTCGGCAACCTTAAAGCGTTTTTTCCCTTGTATAATAACTGTTACGTTACCATCAGGCATTTTTAAAACACGTAAAATTCTAGCAACAGTTCCTGTTTCATGAATTTCTTTAGCCGTTGGATTTTCAACCGATTCATCCTTTTGCGCCACAACACCTATAACTTTTCCGCCTTTATTAGCATCATTTATAAGCTTAATAGATTTATCTCTGCCAGCAGTAATAGGAATTACAACACCAGGAAATAACACGGTATTACGTAATGATAAAATTGGCAGTGTTTCTGGCAATTCTTCATTATTTATTTCTTCTTCATCTTCAGGAGTCATTAATGGAATTAACTCTGAGTTTTCATCAAATTCCTGTAATGACAAACTGTCAAGGGTAGTAAATTTAGATTTCTTCATATATATATTTAAGTCAATGTGTCACCAAAACACATTAATCTTTTAAGATTAAAAATTATATAAAATTTTAAACAACTGAAAATCAATATTTTAAATTTAAAATAATTGATTCAACTTTTATATAAATTCAATAGCTATGCCATTATGCAGAATTCAATAACTAAATTTAATTATTACATTTTCCCAGCTTTCTGTAAAGCAAATAATAATAAAATAGGCAAAGCAAGTATTCCCACAAAAAGTAAATTGGTTTCAAATAGCCAAGGCGCAAAAACCAATGTAATAATATAGCCGCCAATAGCTCCACCAAAATGCGCATCATGGCCTATGTTACCTATTCTTTTTTTCATTCCGTAAATTGAATAAAGCAAATAGCCTATTCCGAAAACAAAACCTGGTATAATTATATTTATTTCCATCCAAGGGTCAAATAAAATTGCCGAATAGATAACTCCAGTAACCGCTCCACTAGCACCTACAGCATTATAATGATATTCATTTTTATGAAAATAAAATGATAATAAATTTCCAAAAATCAAACTTCCTAAATAAACAGCTAAAAAACCTATGGTTCCTAATTCATAAATGACTCTTCCAGAAAAAAAATAAAGTGTCACCATATTAAACAACAAATGCTGAGTATCTACATGTAAAAACCCTGAGCTAAACAAGCGTATTTTTTCTCCACGCTTTAAACCTCCAACATTAAACTTATATTGATCGAAAAAACTATAATCACTAAAGCCTTTATAAGATATAATAACATTAGCTGCTATAATTATAATTGTAACTAAATCTAAATTCCCCATTACTTAAAAGTTTAATTTCTAATTAGCATATATTTGCTGTTACAAATCTAAAATTAATTCATGCAATTTCTAGCATATATTCTTGTTTATCCACTTTTGTGGTTAATTTCTATTTTGCCCTTTAAAATATTATACTTTGTATCTGATGGTGTCTATATATTACTGTATTACATAATTGGGTATAGAAAAAAAGTAGTAACAAGTAATTTAAAGCTTGTTTTTCCAGAAAAAACAGAAAAAGAAATAACAATTATTAGAAAAAAATTCTATCACCATTTATGTGATATGTTTTTAGAAATGGCCAAAACCATGACTATTTCTGAAGCATCATTAAGAAAACGTTTTAAAATTAAAAATCCTGAAGAATTAAAACGACTTGAAGGTCTAAACAAAAGTATTATTCTCATTTTTGGACATTATGCTAGTTGGGAATGGTCTATTGTAATTCAAAACTACATTAACTTTAAAGGTCTAGCTGTCTATAAACAATTGGCAAACAAATATTTTGATAAATTAGTTAGAGATATTCGATCAAAATTTAACACCTCATTAATTAGCACAAAGGAAACCATAGCAGTTATTAACAAAAACGAATCTAATGGTATTAAAAGTATCACTGGATTTTTGAGCGACCAATCTCCTAGGCTTAGTAAAGATGTGCATTGGAGTGCTTTTATGGGTATAGAAGTTCCTTGTTTTACAGGTGCTGAACGTTTAGCTAAAAAATTAGATTTATCGACAGCGTTTTTAAAAGTAACAAAAACAAAACGTGGACACTATGAAGCTGAAATTATGACGCTTGCTGAAAACTCTAACGACTATAACGATTACGAACTTACTGATATGTTTTTAAGTGAAGTTGAAAAACAAATTTATGATGCACCTGAATATTACTTCTGGACACATAAACGCTGGAAACATAAAGGAAAGAAATAAAAATTCATAATTATTTAAAACGACAAAGCAATCTTGTAACAAGATTGCTTTGTCGTTTTTATTTTACTAAATAGTTTTAAATTTTAGCTATAGCTCCAATTTCTTTAATAAACTTATCAGCTAAAGCATCTGCTTCATCTTGAGATTTTGCTTCTGTATATATTCTAATAATTGGCTCTGTATTACTTTTTCGTAAATGCACCCAACTTTCAGAAAAATCTATTTTAACCCCATCAATAGTTGTTAGCTGTTCATTTTGGTAACGATCTTCCATTGCTTTTAAAATACCATCAACATCTAAACCAGGTGTTAATTGTATTTTCTTTTTACTCATAAAATAATTAGGATATGTTTTTCTAAGTTGGCTAACACTCATCCTTTTATCTGCTAATAAACTTAAAAATAGAGCAACTCCAACAAGAGCATCACGTCCATAATGCGAAGCAGGATAAATAATGCCTCCGTTACCTTCACCACCAATTACTACTTTATTCTTTTTCATGAGTTTAACCACATTTACTTCACCTACAGCACTTGCTTCATAAGTGCCTCCATGTTTTTCTGTAACATCGCGCAAAGCTCTAGTAGAACTCATATTACTTACTGTATTACCAGGGTTTCTACTCAAAACATAATCGGCACAAGCTACTAAAGTATATTCTTCACCAAACATCTCACCATTTTCATCCATAAACGCTAAACGATCTACATCTGGATCTACTACAATTCCAAAATCGGCTTTATGTTTTTTTACAGCTTCAGATAAATCTGTTAAATGTTCTTTTAAAGGTTCTGGGTTATGAGGAAAATGTCCAGTTGGTTCACAATATAATTTAATAACATCAACGCCTAAACGTTCTAATAATAATGGAATTGCAATACCACCTGTAGAATTTACGCCATCAACCACTACTCTAAAACGAGCTTCTTCAATTGGTTTTACTGTTACTAGTTCTAAATCCAAAACTTCAATAATATGTAAATCTATATATGCTCTATTCTTTGTTATACTTCCTAAACTATCGACATTAGCAAAATTCATAGCATCACTTTCTGCTATTTCTAAAATTTTAGCCCCTTCATCTCCATCAAGAAACTCACCATCTTTATTTAATAATTTTAATGCATTCCATTGTTTTGGATTATGACTTGCAGTTAATATTATACCACCATCGGCATGCTCCATAGGAACTGCAACTTCTACAGTTGGTGTTGTAGAAAGACCTAAATCAACCACATCAATTCCTAGTCCAATTAAGGTATTCATAACCAAATTCTGCATCATCTTACCAGAAATACGTGCGTCTCTACCAACAACTACTTTGTAGTTCCCCTTGTCACGTTGCTGCTTAATCCAAACTCCATAAGCAGATGCAAATTTAACTGCATCAATTGGCGTTAGGTTTTCGCCTACTTGTCCGCCAATAGTTCCTCTAATTCCTGAAATTGATTTTATTAATGTCATAGTTACTTTTTAGTTAAAAAAACAAATATAGTATTTCAAACTTGTATTTGTTAATTCGTTATTCGTAAATTTCACAAATGAATTATTTAGCACATATATACCTTTCTGGAGATAGTGATTTAATTACAATCGGTAATTTTATAGCCGATGGCATTAAAGGAAAAGATTACAAAAAATATCCTAAAGACATTCAAATTGGCATTTTATTGCACAGAAACATTGATACCTATACTGATGCGCATAAAACCGTTAGAAAAAGCACGAAGCGTTTACATGAAAAATACGGACATTATTCTGGTGTTATTGTTGATATTCTTTACGATCATTTTTTAGCTAAAAACTGGAGTAAATATTGTAATATACCTTTAGAAGATTATGTAAACACTTTTTACGATTCTCTTGAAGTACATTATGATATGTTACCTTTAAGAATTCAAAAAATGATGCCTTTTATGATAACCGATAATTGGCTATTTAGCTATGCGTCTATTGAAGGGATTTCTAGAGTTTTAGATGGTATGAACAGGCGAACTAAGAATCGTTCTGGTATGAATGAAGCTATTCAAGAGCTAGAAGAATTTTACAATGAATTTGAAAATGAGTTTACAATATTCTTTGATGAGCTAATTACTTTTTCTAAACAAAAGCTAGAAAAGCATTCTTTAGAATTACTTTAAAAAATTTGTTTCGCCAGAATTCCTTTTTCAAAGATTAACTACAAACTCTTTTACCGATAATCGAGGACATATAACATCTATCGGTTTTTATCGTTTTCACTATATTAATTAGCTATTAATTAATAATTTAGAGGCATATTAATTATTTATCTAAAAGTTTAATAATTAAATCTATGCCCATCAAATCAAAAAAAATATTAAAAATAGTAACAGGTGTAATTATTTTCTTCACATTACCAAGCTTACTTTTTTTTGGTTTTCTTTATTTTAAATACAATGAAGATTTACCTACTGGTTTAGAAGGTGATCAAGCAGATGCTCTAGCTAACAAAATGCTAAATGCATTAAACTATGAAGCTTACAAAAATACAGATTACATAGAATGGACTTTTAAAAAACGTCGTCATTATAAATGGAATAAAACAAAAAAAATCTGTGAAGTATATTGGAAAGAAAACAAAGTGATTCTCGATCTAAACAACTACTCAAAAAGTAAAGTTTATATACATGGTTTTATTATAGAAAGTGAACTAAGAGAAGAGCTTATTGAAAAAGCTCTTAAATTTTTTAATAATGAGTCTTTTTGGTTAATTGCGCCTTATAAAGTTTTTGATGATGGTGTAGAACGCAAACTAGCTACTTTAGAAAATAATACAGAAGCCTTGTTAGTTACATACAAAACTGGCGGCTCAACACCAGGAGATTCATACTTATGGTTGTTAGATAATACTGGCAAACCCAAAGCTTTTAAAATGTGGACTTCTATATTACCCATTGATGGCTTAGAGGCTTCTTGGTCAAATTGGGTTACTTTAGATAATGGTGTATTATTACCTACATTTCATAAATTCCTTTTCTTTGGCTTAGAGATTACCGATATTAAATCTTCTAATTAATCCTTTCAATATCAAAAAATTAACATTATACAAATCACTATCTGCGAATTCAATAACTAAAAAAATACTATCTCTTTCAATTGCTTCTAATCTGTTGTAATAAATGCCTCCTAAATAATATTAATAGGTCACACTAGATATCACTAATGTATTTCCAAATTCTTAATGATTTCATGAGTTAAATAAATAAATTTTAATATATATAAAATCATATTATATTAAAATTTAGTAAATTTATAAAATTGGTCGCCGTACAATAGTAACACCAAAATATTTATTGACTTATTATATTGCATGTTATATCTAATAAGTTATAGTTTTTTTATAGCTAAAATTTTAGAATAATTTTCAACTAATAATATTAATCTTAAAACTAAAAAAAATGAAACAAAAACTACTTTTAATCATATTACCAATGTTGCTTTTTACAGCAACATTACAAGCCCAAGACATAAAATATTGGGACTTTGGAGCCAAAGAACTAGGTGCTGGATATGAAAACATGCTTCCTTTAGAATATTTAAATGCCTTTGCTAACTACAATCGCCAAATAGAATATAATGATGGAACTAATATTTACACACCAAATGCTGGTTATGTTAATGAAAGCGGACAAAGCCGTGAAGCAATTTACAATACTACTTTTAATGCAAATTACGCTTCTGGCAATTTTCAAATAACATCTAAAGGTTCTTCACCTACACCTCCAGGAGGAACTTTATTAAGTGGAGAAAGTTTATATACAAAACCACCATTACCAGATTTAGATGGTACCATTGATTTGGTTTTTGCTAGAGATAGTAATAGTGATAGAATTATAACTACAAGAAAAGATATTACTCGCTATGATGATCCTTTAACTATGCCTGATGGAATGGATAAAGATTTATTTCCTGGTTGTATACAATTTACAACACCAGGAGATAAAAGATACAATACTAGTAGATATAGAGGTTTTAGTATAAATTTAGAAGCTGGACAATGGATTACTGTTGTAGGATCTGGACAATATACAGATATTGAAGGTGATGGAAGCTTAGGCTTTAAGACTGGTTATTTTAGTTTTGAAACTTTAGGAGGAACAGGAGCAGTTGTAGAAGTTGCAGATCAAGGTGAGGGTCTAGGTAATTTTGATGGACCTATAGACGGAACTGATAAAGGTGATGAAGCTGTTAGAGTTATGCAGTTTCAAGCAATAGATGCAGGATATTATAGACTTGCCAATAGAGGTGGTAAAATAAGAGTTTATAGAATATATTTAGGTCAAGTTGACGCTTCTCTTGGTGCGGGTCTTGAAACTAAAATTTATGTTAATGGTGTTTACAGTAAAACATTAGGTTTAGAAAAAAACACTCGTGTCTCAACGGATGTAAAAGCTGTTAACAATAGAGTATATATCTCAAACGTTAAATCCCAAACCGAAGTAAAAATTTATAATATTACTGGTGCTTTAGTTAAATCTATCAAAACAAATGAAGATACTAATTTCACATTTAAGTCTGGTCTTTGGATCGCTACTGTAAAAAATGCAGAAGGTCAAAAATCGGTAAAATTACTTACTAGATAATAATCTAAAAATTATAATTTTTAAAGGGTGTGTATTATAAAATACACACCCTTTTTGTTTCAAATTATGCAAAGTTACAAAATTGGTCGCCGTTCAAAAATTACACCCTTACTCTATTATTTTGATAATATTGTATAATAAATTTATTTACAATGCAAAAAAAATTACTTAAATACATTTTACCTCTCCTGTTTTTTACAGCAATTTTACATTCCCAAGATATTAAATATTGGGATTTTGGAGCTAAAGAATTAGGAGATGGATATGAAAATGTAATGCCTTTAGAATATTTAAACGCATTTGCTAACTACCAAAGACAAATTGAATATATTGATGAAAATGGAGTAGCAAGATTTCCAAATGTAGGTTTTGAAAATGAAAATGGTCAAAGCAGAAATTCAATTTTCTTAGCTACTTTTAACTCAAATTATGCAAGTGGAGATTTTGAATTATCTGCAAGAGGCACAATTCACACACCACCAGGTGGGACTTTATTAAGTGGAGGTAGTGATTCTACAAAACCTAAAAACAAACCAGATTTAGACGGATCTACCAATTTAGTTTTTCAAAGAGATAGTAATAGCGACAGACTTCTAACCACAAGAACCGATATTACAAGGTATGACGATTTATATACTATGCCTGATAGTATGGATTCTAATTTATACCCTGGTTGTATCCAATTTACAACTCCAGGAGAAGAAAGATGGGACAAAAGAGATGGTCGTGGTTTTTTAATAACTTTAAATGCAGGACAATGGGTAACCATAATTGCTTCAGGGCAATATACTGAAATTGGAGATAATGGAAGTTTAGGTTTTAGCACAGGCTATATTAAATTTGAAACGTTTTTAGGCTCAGGAACACCTGTTAACATTGATGATAAAGGCGCAGGTACTGGTAGTGTTTCCGGACCTATAAATGGCATCGATACAGGAGATGAAGCTGTAAGAGTTATGCAGTTCCAAGCAGTTGACGCAGGAACTTACAAACTTGCAAATAGAGGTGGTACAATACGTGTTTATAGAATATATTTAGGCAAAGTAGACGCTTCTCTTGGGGATAACCTTGAAACTAAAATTTATGTTAATGGTGTTTACAGTAAAACATTAGGTTTAGAAAAAAACACTCGTGTCTCAACGGATATAAAAGCTGTTAACAATAAAGTATATATCTCAAACGTTAAATCCCAAACCGAAGTAAAAATTTATAATATTACTGGTGCTTTAGTTAAATCTATCAAAACAAATGAAGACACTAATTTCACATTTAAGTCTGGTCTTTGGATTGCTACTGTTAAAAATGCAGAAGGTGAGAAATCAGTAAAATTACTTACTAGATAATAATTTAAAAATTATAATTTTTAAAGGGTGTGTATAATATAATACATACCCTTTTTGTTTCAAATTATACAAAGTTACAAAATCGGTCACCGCTCAAAAATTACACAGTTTTATTATTCATTTACCAATATTGCATATTACACTTTACAATTCAGACACAAACTAATTTATAAACTATTACAATTATATGCATAAACGTTTTTCAGGTGTTGTAGTACCCATGATAACACCACTAAATAAAGATTTCACTGTAGATATTGACGCTGTAAAAAGGCTTGTAACTTTATTTTCAGAAAACAATATACATCCGCTTGTTTTAGGAACCACCGGTGAATCTAGCTCTATAAATGAAACCGAAAGTTTTAGATTGGTTAAAGCCGCTGTAGATTCTAAAGGAGAAAACCAATGTATTTATGCAGGTTTAGTTGGCAATCAGGTTGGTGATTTAATTAATCGTGGTAATACATATATAGAAATTGGAGCCGATTGTGTTGTTGCTACGCTTCCCTCATATTACGGACTTACCCCAGAGCAAATGACTTCTTTTTACAAAACACTTGCTGACAAAATATCTGGACCAATAATGATGTATAACATTACAGCAACTACTCAAATGTCTATTCCATTAAATGTAGTGGAGAACCTATCTACACATCCAAACATATGGGGACTAAAAGATTCTGAGCGAGATGAAAATCGCATGAAAAAGTTTATAAACTTATATAAAGAAAATGAAAACTTCTCTTTTTTCTGTGGTTGGGGCGCTCAAAGTGCTGAAAGTTTAAAACTAGGTGCCGATGGAATTGTTCCTAGTACTGGTAATTATGTGCCAGAAATGTATAAAGCGTTCTATGACGCTGCATTAAAAAAAGATTGGAATAATTGTGATAGATTACAAGAAGAAACTGATGTGATTGCACAACAATATCAAAAAGATAAAACCTTAGGACAATCATTAGCCGTTTTAAAGTCGCTATTGAACATAAAAGGAATATGTAATAAAACCATGATGCCACCATTAACCGAGGTGGATTAATAAATACCAATTAAACTAAATTATTATGCTAAACATTCATTGGATTGATATTGTTATTGTAATTATTTCTGTTGCCTTTACTCTAGGAGCAGGTTTTTACTTTGCAAATCGACAAAAAAGTTCCGATCAATATTTCTCAGGAAGTAAAACTATACCAGCTTGGGCAATTGGAATTTCAATATTTGCAACTTTAATAAGTAGTGTTACATTTTTAGCATATCCAGCAGCGGCTTACAAATCTAACTGGATTTTACTCGTTCAAGGTTTAATGGTGCCTATTGTACTAATTGGGTTAATTTGGGTTATTGTGCCACTGTTCCGAAAAGTAATCAGATTAAGTACCTATGAATATTTCGAGCGTCGTTTTAGCGTATTTGCAAGAATGTACAGCTCTGTCGCCTTTATTTTAACGCATTTTTCAAAAATGGGAACCGTTTTATATTTGGTAAGTTTAGCGTTAGCAACACTTACAGGTATAGATGTTACTACCTTTATTTTATTTTTAACAGTAATCATTATAATTCTAACATTATTAGGCGGTATGGAAGCTGTTATTTGGATGGATGTTATTCAAGGTTTTTTACTTATTGGAGGCGGATTGTTATGTGTAGGTATTTTATTATTTAATTCTGAAGGAGGTGCTGGACACATGATAAGTGAAGCCGTTTCAATGAAAAAAATAGATTTTGGCCCTTATGATTTTAGTTTTTCAGAATTAACCTTTTGGGTACTGGTTATTAATGGAGCATTTTATGCTTTACAGAAATATGGCACTGATCAAACCATTGTGCAGCGCTACTTAACTGCCAAGAATGATAAAGATGCTAAAAAAGCCGCCTATATTGGTGTTTTAGCAAGTGTCCCTGTTTGGGGTTTATTTATGCTTATTGGCTCTTTGCTATTTGTATTTTATAACACAGGAGGAGCCAGTTTACCAGAAGGTATGAAAGCAGACCAAGTATTTACGTATTTTATTGGAACCGAATTACCCGTTGGTGCCGTAGGCTTAGTACTAGCTGCTTTAATTGCAGCAGCAGTTTCTAGTTTAGATTCTGATATGAATTGTTTAGCAGCTATTGGTGTCGAAGATTTTTATCAGCGTTTCAACCCTAATCGTACAGATAAACAACGCCTAATTGTTGGGCGTTTATTGGTATTATTTGCAGGAATTTCTATGGCAGGTGTCGCATTATTATATGCTGCATGGAGCGGACAAGGTGTATTAGGTGTCGTTTTTAAATTATATGCCATTTTCTCAGCCGGTATTGTTGGAATCTTTCTTTTAGGACTATTCTCAAAACGAGCTAACAAACAAGGTTTGCACATTGGTATTGCGACTTGTATCATTTTTACAGCTTATGCCATATTAACAACAACAAAAATTGGAGATGCGTTAATATTAGATTTAGGTGATTATAATTTTCCACATCATAAATACATGTTAGGAGTTTATAGCCACCTAATTGTATTAGTCGTTGGTTATTTTGCTAGTTTCCTGTTCAAATCTGAAGAAGTAAAAGACGAATTAACCATCTACGGATATTTCAAATTAAAAGAAAAAGAATCATAACATACAAAATGAATTCAATCACATTATTACAACCTCAAAAAATTGTTTTCGGAGAAGATTCAATAAAAGATCTTTCAAAAGATGCTATTATAGAAAATTCAAACAGTATATTATTATTGGTTGCAACACCTCTATTATCTGCTGTTAAAACAACCGTAAAAGATATTCAATCTAAAAACAAAACAGTTCTACTTGTAGAATACAAATATGTTGGAGAACCTACATTTGCTCAATTTAATGAACTTATAGAAGCAACCAAATCATCCAATCCTGATTGTATCATTGGTGTTGGTGGTGGAAGCGTATTAGATTGTGCAAAACTACTTGCTGCACTCATCAACAATGAACAAAATCTTGAAGATATTGTAGGTATTGGTTTTTTAAATGGAAGAAAAATAAAACTAATTTGTATTCCTACTACATCAGGTACAGGAAGTGAAGTGTCACCAAATGCCATTTTATTAAATGAAGAAACACAAGCTAAAAGCGGTATTATTAGTCCTTATTTAGTGCCAGACGCTTGTTATCTCGACCCAATATTAACACTTACATTACCTCCAAAACTAACCGCTGAAACTGGTATTGATGCTTTATCGCATTGTATTGAGGCCTACACTAATAAATTTGCACATCCAGCAGTTGATACTTACGCATTAAAAGGCATCCAGCTTATTTCTGAAAACATTCAAAAAGCTTATGAAGATGGAAATGATATTGAAGCGCGTTCTGCCCTATTATTAGGTTCAATGTATGGAGGCTTATGTTTAGGACCTGTAAACACTTCTGCAGTTCATGCATTATCCTATGGATTAGGTGGAAAATTCCACATTGCACATGGTTTATCAAATGCTATTTTAATGCCCGGAGTGTTACGCTTTAATTTATCGGCAAACCCGAAAAGACATGCCGATGTAGCACGTGCTATGGGAATAACGTGGAATGGTAAGGATGAGCATATTGCAACCGTAGGTATAGAAAAAATTGAAGCCTTATCAAGAGCATGTAATATACCACAAAAACTATCTGAAATTGGAGTTTCTGAAAACGATATTCCCGAACTAGCAGACATCGCTATGAAAGTAACTCGATTGCTTAAAAACAATCCAAGAGAAGTTACACGAGAAGATGCTATAAATATTTATACAAAATTGCTTTAAAATAAAATTGATGAAATCAAAAATAGGAATTTCAATGGGCGATCCTGCAGGCATTGGTCCAGAAATAATCATAAAAACATTAGCATTACAAGATGTTTACAATCGATGTAACCCTTTAGTTGTTGGAGATGCACAAACCATGCAAAATGAAATAAACGCATTAAAATCTTCATTAAAAATTAATGCGATTCAAAATGTAAAGGATGCTAAATTCGAATGTGGGATTATTGATGTTTACGATTTAAAAAATGTTGATAATGCTAATTTACAACCAGGAATGGTTACCGCCATGGCTGGAAAAGCAGCTTTTGAGGCTGTTATAAAAAACATAGAATTAGCTTTAGCTAAAGAAATTGATGCTACAGTTACAGCGCCTATTAATAAAGAATCTATCCATAAAGCGGGACATAAATATTCTGGGCATACTGAAATTTATGCAGAATACACAGACACTAAAAAATTCGCTATGCTTTTGGCTGATGAAAACTTTAGAGTGATTCATAACAGTACACATGTTTCATTGCGGCAAGCCTGCGATTTATGCAAAACAGATCGCGTATTTGAAGTGATTACTTTATTGGATGATGCTTGCAAAAAATTCGGTATTAAAACCCCTAGAATAGCCATTGCAGGATTGAATCCGCATGCAGGAGAAAATCAATTATTTGGAGATGAAGAAGTCAATGAAATAATTCCAGCTATAGAAAAAGCGAATGCATTAGGCTATACTGTTGAAGGCCCTTTTCCTCCAGATACTATGTTTGTAAAAGCAGTACAAGGAAAATTTGATGGCTGTGTTGCTATGTATCACGATCAAGGTCATATTCCGTTTAAATTAGAAGGTTTTAAATGGGATAATGAAAAGGAAACCATGAAGAGTGTTAAAGGGGTTAATATCACTTTAGGTCTGCCTATTATTAGAACTTCTGTAGATCACGGAACAGCATTTGAAATAGCGGGACAAGGTATTGCTTCGGCTGATGCTATGCTTGTTGCTATAGATTATGCTATTGTAATGGCAAAACACAAAAAATAATGATAACTGTAATTGCAGATGATATAACAGGTGCTGCTGAAATAGCAGGAATTTGTCTTCGCTACGGCGTAGAGGTTTCTTTTGGGATTGATACGATTCCAGAGAAAGAAGCTGCGGTTAATATTATTGCTACCGATTCACGATCAATGACAGAAGATGAAGCTTATGAAACGCATTTTCATCTAGCCGAAGACATTTTGAAAAAATCAAACAGTATCTTATTTAAAAAATGTGATTCTGTTTTAAGAGGCCATGTTTTAACAGAACTTTCAGCTTTACTTGATGTACACGAGAAAGACCGTGTGCTTTTACAACCTTCAAATCCTGAAGGAAATCGCTGTATAAAAAACGGCACTTATTTAATAAACAACATCTCCATTGAAAAAACGGGATTTGCAACCGATCCTGATTTCCCTTCAAAAACAGCCTCAGTAAAAAATCTTATTCATAACAGATGTAATAAGCCATCTAAAATAGACATCCATACAGGAACTATTACAAAAATCAATTCAAAAGGTATTTTTATACCAGATTGCGATGCTGTAGAGGCATTAAAGCAATCCATCAATTTATATACTGATGATACTGTTATAGCAGGAAGTGCTGCTTTTTTCGAGCAATTACTAATAAAAATGAAATTAGCAACTTCAAAAATTAATCAAACGAAACACAACTATAAAAATGATTATGTACTCCTTTCAGGAAGTACGCATCCTAAGAGTGTTCAGTTTTCAAAAAATTTAGAAAAAACAAATTGCCCTTTGGTAACGTTTCCTAAAATTCTTCTTGAAGACAAACTCAACCAAAATGCTTTAAACGATTTTATAGAAAAAATATCTGGTATCTATAATGATAATAAAAAAGTAGCTTTAAGAATTTCAAATGAAATCATTCAACTTAAAAATAGTTCATTAAATTTAAAAACCAGAATGAGCTTAATAGCAAAAAGATTTGTGGAAGCTTCTAATACAAATAATCTTTTTATTGAAGGTGGTGCTACTGCCTACGATTTGTTAAACGAATTACATTGGAAATCGTTTACACCAATTGAAGAACTGGCATCGGGTGTTTTTAGAATGCAATATGATAATAACCCTAATAAATATATTACCATAAAGCCAGGGAGTTATGAATGGCCTAATGGATTATTAAATTAATTTTTAAGATAGAATAAAATAAATGATAACATTAAAAGGAATAGCTTGGAATCATACTCGCGGATTTACCTCGGTAGTTGCGACAGCACAACGATTCGAAGAGTTACACCCTAACATACGAATTACTTGGGAAAAGCGATCCTTACAAGCCTTTGCAGATGCCTCTTTAAATGAATTAACAAGTCAATACGATTTGCTAATCATGGATAATCCCCATGTTTCCATAGCAGCAAGAGATCAGGTTCTTTTGCCATTTGATGATTATTTGGATGCCGATTTTATAAAAGAATTAGCAAATAATAGTGTAGGGAAATCGCATGCCAGCTACAATATGAATGGTAAACAATGGACTTTAGCAACCGATGCTGCTACACCCATTGCTACGTGGAGAGAAGATTTAGTTAGTCAGCAAAACATACAAATCCCTAAAACTTGGAAGGAATTATTAGAACTAACAAAAACAGGAAAAGTCGCTTTTGCATCCATTCCTATTGATACCTTAATGCATCATTACATGATGTGTATCGCTTTGGGAGCCAATGTTTTTGAAAGTAAAACGGAAGTAGCGCCTCGTCATATTATGATTGAAGCTATAAAAAACTATAAAGAACTAGTCGATTTAGCACCGTCATTTTGTTTAGAAATAAATCCTATAAAAATGGCTGAACATATGACACAAACAAATGATATAGTTTACAGTCCGTTTAATTATGGATATTCAAACTATTCGAAAAAAAACTATGCAGATCATACTTTAAAAGCAGGAGGCTTGGTTACTTTTAATGGTAAAAGACTGCGTTCTACCTTAGGAGGCGCAGGTATTGCGGTATCTTCAAAAACAGAACACGCAGATGCTGCCATGAAATATGCTGAGTTTATAGCTACAGAAAAAATGCAATCTGGATTGTATTTTGACTTTGGAGGACAACCAGGACACAGAAAATCATGGTTAAATGATGATGTAAATAAGCAGTGTAAAGACTTTTTTAAAGACACCTTACAAACTTTAGATGAAGCCACTATGCGTCCACAATATTATGGTTATATGCATTTTCAAGATGAAGCAAGTCCTGTTATTCATGAAGCTGTATCAGGCAAAGTTTCTGTTAAAGCAGCTATAGACAAAATGAATGACATTTATAAAGAATCATTAACGCATTAATAAAATAAAACAGTGAAGCCATTAGAAGGTTTATTGGTATTAGAGTTTTCTCAATTTTTGGCAGGACCTTCGGCAGGTTTAAAATTGGCCGATTTAGGTGCGCGTGTCATTAAAATAGAACGTCCCGTTAAAGGAGAAGCTTGCAGGCAATTAAGCATTAAAGATTTGTTTGTTGATGACAGCAGTATGCTGTTTCATACTATCAACAGAAATAAAGAATCGTTTGCGGCTAATTTAAAAGATCCAAACGATTTAGAACAGGTAAAAAAACTAATAGCCAAGGCTGATGTTATTACGCACAATTTCCGACCTGGCGTTATGGAAAAAATAGGATTAACGTTTCAAGATGTTTTAAGCATTAATCCAAAAATAATTTATGGTACTATTACCGGTTATGGAAGCGAAGGTCCGTGGGCAAAAAAACCAGGACAAGATTTATTAGTACAATCACTTTCAGGATTAACATGGCTAAGCGGAAAGAGTAGCCAAGGCCCTGTGCCTTTTGGATTGGCGGTTGCCGATTTAATGTGTGGTAATCATTTTGTACAAGGCATTTTAGCAGCTTTACTTAAACGTGCCAAAACAGGAAAAGGTGTTTTAGTTGAAGTAAGTTTGTTAGAATCAATTTTAGATGTGCAATTTGAAGCTTTAACTATTTATTTAAATAATGGTGGGCAATTAGCAGATAGAGGAAATGTAAAAGGCAGTGCTCATGCTTTTTTAAGTGCGCCTTATGGTATTTACGAAACCAATAATGGCTATATAGCTTTAGCCATGGGCGATTTAATGCAATTAGGTGATATTCTTAATGTTGATTTAAGTGCTTATTCTAATAAAAAAACGTGGTTTACAGGACGAGCAGCTATTAGAAAAATACTTAGAAAGCGAATAACCACTAAAAGTTCAGAACATTGGATTGAACTTTTACGAAAAAATGGCATGTGGTGTGAAAAAGTATTGAATTATAATGATTTGAATAATCAAACCTTTATAAACGATTTACAGCTAAAACAAATTGTAAAAAATGCTGAAGGAAAAGAAATGATAACCACAAGATTACCAATACAATTTGATGGCAATATTTTGACAAGTATTAAAGCGGCGCCACAAGTTGGAGAAGATAATAAAACGATTCACGAACAATTTTTTAATAATTAAATGCGACCATTAGAAGATTATTTAATAGTAGATTTTAGTCAGTTTTTATCTGGCCCATCCGCTAGTTTACGATTGGCAGATTTAGGTGCGCGCGTTATTAAAATTGAAAAACCTATTACAGGAGATATTTGCCGTACACTGTATTGTTCCGATTTAATAATGAATGAAGAATCCTCCATTTTTCATACTATAAATAGAAACAAAGAGTCTTTTGCAGCCGATTTAAAAGATGCTGAAGATCTAAAAACAATTAAAGTATTATTGGAAAAAGCAGATGTTGTAATGCATAATTTTAGACCAGGTGTTATGGAACGCATCGGGCTAAGTTACAACGATGTTAAAGCTATAAATCCCAATGTTGTTTATGCCGAAATATCTGGCTATGGCAATCATCCCGATTTAATTAAACATCCCGGGCAAGATTTATTGCTACAGTCCTTAACAGCTTTGACTTGGTTAACAGGCAATAAAAACGATGGTCCTGTTGCTATGGGTTTATCTATCGTCGATATGTTGGCAGGCGCTCATTTAGCACAAGGTATTTTAGCGGCACTTTACAGAAAAACGGTTAGTAATATGGGAGCATTTGTTCAGGTAAGTATGTTAGAATCGGCAATCGATTTTCAATTTGAAACCATTACAACTTATTTTAATGATGGCGGTGAGCTTCCTGTTAGAACAAAGAGCAATAATGCACACGCATATTTAGGCGCACCTTATGGGATCTATAAAACGAATAATGGCTTTTTAGCACTAGCCATGGGATCAATTCCTGTTTTATCAGAATTATTAAACTGTGAGGAGTTGTTGCAGTTTCCAGAAAACACCTTTGAATTACGTAACGACATCAAAAAAGTATTAGCAAAACATCTTAAAACACAAGATACAGACTACTGGCTAGCTATTTTAGAACCCGCCGATATTTGGTGTGCGAAAGTGTTAAACTATCAAGAACTTTTTGAAGAAGACGGTTTTAAAGTCTTAGATTTTATTCAAAAAGTAACCATGGGAGATGGCTATTCATACGAAACCACACGCTGTCCTATTAAAATTGATGGCGAACTATTAACATCAAGTAAAGGCTCTCCTAAATTAGGTGAACACAACAAGAAAATATTAGAAGAATTAATCAATATGTAATGGAAAAGATAAGAATTGCAGTTCGGAAATTTGATCCTTTTGAAACAACACTTCAAAAATTGTGGGATGCTTTTTGTTTAGAAAACAACCTGTCTATTGAAGCAGAAATGATTCCTTTAGTACTTCATGACTTATACGAACAAACCTTAGCAAATCATGGTTTAAAAAATGGCGATTGGGATATTGCTCATATTAATACAGATTGGATTTTTGATGCAGTAAACGCTGAAGCAGTTGAAAATTTATCACCGCTAATAAATCAAAATCCACCTCAAGATTTTCCTGAAGGTTGGCACAAATCCCTACTCCACTTACAAGAAATTAATAATCAAGTTTATGGATTACCATTTCATGATGGGCCAGAATGTTTAATTTATAGAAAAGATTTATTTGAAAATAAAACAGAGCAAACAACCTTTAAAAACCAATATGGTTACGATTTACAACCACCAAAAACGTGGAATCAATTCACTGATATAGCAGCGTTTTTTAATCGTCCAGAACAAAACCTATATGGTTGTGTATTTGCTAATTATCCTGATGGCCATAATATGGTTTTCGATTTTTGTTTGCAATTATGGACACGTGGTGGTTCGTTATTAGATGATAATAATCAAATAAACATCAACCAACCAGAAGCTATTGAGGCATTAGATTTCTACAGAAAACTCGTAAACAATCAAAAAACAACACATCCAAAATCAAAAGAATTTGGTTCTGTAGAAGCAGGTATGGCATTTGCTACAGGTGAAGCTGCCATGGCAATAAATTGGTTTGGCTTTGCCTCAATGTGCGAAGTTATCGATGATTCTAAAGTAAAAGGAAACGTTGATATTGCCGAATTACCTCATAGTGAAAATCACAAATCAGCATCCTTAAATGTGTATTGGTTATACACTATTGGTTCAGGAAGTAAAAATAAAAAAATAGCCTATGATTTTTTAAGATTCGCAACCACGGCCAAAAGCGATAAACTTTTAACTAACGAAGGCGGTATTGGTTGTAGAAAATCAACTTGGAATGATACAGAAATCAATAAAACCATTCCCTATTATCATAAATTAAGTAGGCTTCACGAAAACGCATTAACGCTTCCACAAACACCTATTTGGCCAAAAGTGGCAGCCCTAATTGACGCTATGGTTTTAAACGCTATAAATGAAAATGTACCATCAAAGCAACTATTAGAAGACACACAAAATAACATCCAAAAAATCATTTAAAATGCATATCACTTATAAACCTTTGTTACCTAAAACACAGCAACCAATTATTATCATTGGCGCAAGTGGTATTGTAAAAGATGCTCATTTACCAGCTTATAAAATGGCAGGTTTTAAAGTATTTGGAATAACAAACCGAACTATTTCAAAAGCACACGTTATGGCAAAAGACCATAATATTGAGCATGTATTTGATACCGTTGCTGATGCAGTAAAACACGCACCTAAAAATGCGGTTTATGACATTACGGTATTGCCAGATCAATACATAGGCATTTTAGAACAATTACCCGATGGTGCTGCTGTACTTATTCAAAAACCAATGGGTAACGATTATAAACAAGCCAAAGAAATTGTAGCTGTTTGTGAGCGTAAAAACCTAGTTGCTGCCATCAATTTTCAATTACGATTTGCATCGTTTGTTAGTGCAGCAAGAAACATTATCGATCAAGGGCTTATAGGCGATTTATACGATCTAGAATTTAAAGTCACCGTAAATACACCTTGGGAATTATTTCCTGTTATTAAACAACATCCACGCTTAGAAATACTATTTCACAGCGTACATTATATAGACTGTATTCGCTCGTTTTTAGGAAATCCAAACGGCGTTATGGCAAAAACTTGGAAGCATCCATCAAAAGATTTGTCCTCGTGTCGCTCTACTATCATTTTAGATTATGGCGATACCAAAAGTGTTAAAATAAACACCAATCACGACCATCATTTTGGAGCAGAACATCAAGAAAGTTATATAAAATGGGAAGGCACAAAAGGCGCTATAAAAGCCAAAATGGGCTTGTTAATGAATTATCCTGATGGTTTACCAGACATTTTTGAATACGCCATTGCAGAAGCTGGAAAGCCATACGAATGGAAAACCATCGATTTGGAAGGCTCATGGTTTCCAGAATCATTCATCGGTACCATGTCTAACTTAATGCGCTTTAAAGAAGGTTCAGACAAAGTGTTACACGCCAGTGTTCAGGACGTTTTAGATACTATGAAAGTGGTTGAAGCTTGTTATGTTAGCAATAAAAACGGCGGTGTTTCATTAAAAGATTTAAATTAATTGGGCGTTACCTTAATCCTGAATTAAGTTCAGGGTTAAGGTCGGGCTTTACGCTGTATCTTTTGTTTTTTTGTCATTCCTGAACAGGCAAGAATCCACAATCAAATAAAATAACATCCTAAAAACTAGGAATGTTTTTTTTATAAAAACAAAAGGATGCCGCTGCAATCCCTAACGCACAGAGTAACTATAAACAATAAAACGATTAAAAAAATAAGATATGTATTTCAAATCAACATTTTTCGAAGATTATAAATTAGACGACAAACGTGTTACCTTAGGAAGAACTATAACCGAAACCGATTTCGTTGTGCACGCAGGACATACAGGCGATTTCTTTCCGCATCATATGGATAAAGCTTGGTGTAAAACACAACCCTTTGGACAACGTATTGCACATGGCACCATGATTTTTAGTATAGGTATCGGTTTAACAGCTTCCGAAATAAACCCTGAAGCATTTTCAAAAGGCTACGATAGAATGCGATTTGTAAAACCCGTTCACATTGGTGATACCATTCATTCTGAAATTACCATTTCAAATAAAGCCGATGCAAAAAGACCTGAAATGGGAACTGTAACCGAACATGTTGAAATCATAAATCAAAAAGGCGAAGTTGTTTTGGTTTGCGATCATTTATTACTCGTTAAAAGAAAAGCTTAGAATCACCCATTAGATTATAATTGCTAATGAGTTTCAAAATAATCAACTAACTAAAAAAAAACCAAAATGAGTGCACCAAATTCTTTAATAGGAACGCTTCTTCATGCAGTAGGAGGCATATCAGCAGCAAGTTGTTATTTACCAAGTACCAAAACAAAAGGATGGTCATGGAATACCTATTGGTTAGCACAATCCATTTTTGCATGGCTAGTCATGCCTATGCTATTAGCTTGGTTAACGGTACCTGATTTTTTTTCCATAATGGCTGAAGCACCTTCAAAACCCTTTTGGATGGCCTTTTTGTTAGGTGGTATTTATGGTTTTGGTGGTATGTCTTTTGGCAAAGCCATTAACCATATTGGTTATTCTTTAACCTATACTATTGCTATTGGTATTTCTGCGGTAATTGGTACGGTTATGCCACTTATGGTGTTTGGTGGTTTTCAAGATTTCTTCACAAAACCAGGAGGTAGTATTGTCCTTTTAGGAATGCTATTATCTATTCTTGGGGTTGTTATTTGTGGATGGGCAGGTTTTAAAAAAGAAAAAGATATAAGTAGCGAAAAACTAAACAAAACGGGCTTTAACATGATGTTAGGTTTAGCATTGAGTATTATTGCAGGCGTACTTTCTGGGGTGTTTAATCTATCTTTAGAATTTGGGCAACCTATTGCAGATATGGCAGCCGAAAATGGTGCAGGTCATTTTGAAGGAAATGCGAAACTAGTAGTATCAACCTTAGGTTGTTTTGTTGTAAACTTTATATGGTATTTAGTCTTAAGTTTTAAACAAAATACAATAAAGGAATTTTTCCCTAAAAAAAATACAGCAATAGAAGTACCTAAAAGCAATCTTTTAAGAAATTGGTTCTTATCATCTTTAACAGGTATGTTATGGTGTTTACAGTTTTTCTTTTATGGCTTAGGACATGTAAAAATGGGAGAATTTCAGTTTGCTAGTTGGGTATTACATATGTCTATGCTTATTTTCTTTAGTTATATTGTAGGTGTAATAATGAAAGAATGGAAACATGTAAAAAAAGAAACCTATGCAATCCTAGTTATTGGATTAGTTGTTTTAATTGTTTCATTTTGTGTTACGAGTTATGGTAGTTATTAAGTATTATTCTTTTAAAAATTAATTTAGTAACTAACATTTTGAGAAAGGTCTCTTTTTTAAATATATTTGAATAATTAATTGATTACCTTTTTATTAGTAATCAATTTAAACAAAAATAAATTTATGATTATTAAATATACTAGAATAAATACCACAGTAAAAATTGTATTAATTACATTATGTTTTACTTTTCTTTTTAATTGTAAAAACTCTAAAAAACAACAAGCTCAAAATAACACAACCGAATGGACACTAGCGAATATCCTAAAAACAAAACCTAATAATCTAGAAATTAGTGGTAATCCTAAAATAGTTCAATCTTCACATGGTGAAGCCGTTTATTTTAATGGAATTGATGATGCTTTATTCATTAATGAAATGCCTCTAAAATCGGTAAAGGAATTTACTATAGAAATGATTTTTAATCCGTCATTAAATTCTCCTTTTGAGCAACGTGTTGTTCACATGGGTGAAGTTTCTGGAGATAGAATGTTACTAGAAATAAGAGCTTTAGAGAATAACTGGTATTTTGATGGTTTTGTAGCTTCTGGAGAAAATAAATTAGCACTCATTGACGAAAACTTGTTGCATCCTTTAGGGCAATGGTATCATGTTGCTTTAGTTGTGTCTGCAAATAGTCTTAGTACCTATGTTAACGGAAAACTTGAATTAACAGAGCCTTACACGTTTAATCCTATTGAAACAGGTAAAAGTTCTGCAGGTGTACGATTAAATAAACGCTCTTGGTTTAAAGGAGACATATACAAAGTTAAAGTGTCTCCAAAACAACTTAAACCAAATGAATTTATGAGTTTTTAAAGCAAGAATCATGAATTTGAATTATTAAGAATTCTTTCCCATTTGTTTCCAAATTCATGTTCTTTATTTGTATTAAAACCAACTAAGTAATATGAAAACAGCGAACCACTATCTACTTCTTTTCATAATTTTAATAGTAGGACTAAAACTAGACGCACAAGAAAAAACATCTAAAGAACAAGTATTAGGAACCATGCTTAAAGCAACCGAATTTATGGTTGAAGAAGTTAGTACTAATGGTGGTTATGTTTGGTATTATATGCCAGATTTTTCACGACAGTGGGGAGAAATGGAAGCTTATAAAACCATGATCTGGATGCAAGGTGCTGGAACAATTGGTATGGGACACCTATTTTTAGATGCTTACAGAGCTACTCATAACGAATACTATTATGAAGCTGCTAAAAAAGCAGCAGCAGCGGTAATTTGGGGGCAAAGTCATGAAGGTGGCTGGAATTATATGGTAGATTTTGCAGGAGATCGATCACTAAAACAATGGTATAATACTATTGGCAAAAATGGATGGCGACTAGAAGAATTTCAGCATTATTATGGAAATTCAACTTTTGATGACGATGTTACTACGGATGCCACAAGATTTTTATTAAGGATGTATCTAGAAAAAATGGATCCTTCATACAAACCTGCCTTAGATAAAGCTATAAATTTCATTTTAATTAGTCAATATCCTAATGGTGGTTGGCCACAAAGGTATCCTCTAATGTATGATTATAGTAAAGATGGACTTCCAGACTATTCATCATTTTACACATTTAATGACGATGTTATTTGGGAGAACATTAATTTACTTATTCAATGCTATTTAGTTTTAGGAGAACAACGGTTTCTTGATCCAATTTATCGAGGTATGAATTTTTATAAAATATCACAAGATAGTTGCGGTGCTTGGGGACAACAAGTAGATATGGAAATGAAAGCTGCCAGCGCTAGAACCTATGAACCTGCTGCTTATTTACCTGGAGCAACTAGCGAAAACACTTTTCTTTTAATGAAGTTTTATGAATTAACGGGTGACAAATCTTTTTTAGATGGTGTCCCAAAAGCTATTAGTTGGTTAGAAATAGTAAAACTTCCTGCTGACAAAATTGAAAAACATAGAACACACTCAACCTTTGTAGATGTTAAAACAAATAAAGCCATTTATGTGCATAGAAAAGGCTCTAATGTAAAGTATGGTAGATATTATGTAGATGAAGATGATAAAAATCTATTGTCTCATTATTATGGAAAAAGTGGTGTGCCTCTCCAGAAACTTAAAAATGAATACAATAAAATCTCAAAACTAACTCCTGAAGAAGTTTCTAAAAATTCTCCTTTAAAACCAGCACAATTTAAAAATGAAGAGACACCTCAAAAATATTACAATTTAAATAGGTTTAGCTTTCAATTTAAGGTTGATGAAGCTAAAATAATAGAAATTATTAATGCATTAGATAACCAAAACCGTTGGCTAACAACTAAGGCATATATTAGTAATCCATATATTGGAGACGGTGTAAAAACAGAACTCACCAATGATTATAACTCTACAAGGGTTGGTGATGAAACTGACACCTCTCCTTTTAGAAATAAAACAAATCAAAAATATATTTCAACAGGGAACTATATTAAAAACATGAAATTTCTAATTAATTATCTAAACGCAACAAATCAATAATATTTGATAAGCTTATTGATAAAATAAAACAGGAATAAACTTCACAAGAATTTAACATCAAAAATTGTAACTTTGCGCTTTTGCCTATTTATGAGCCAATTTAATGATTTTATTGAAGTAAAAGGAGCCCGAGTTCACAATCTTAAAAATATTGATGTTTCCATTCCTCGTGAAAAACTGGTAGTTATTACAGGATTATCAGGCAGCGGAAAATCATCATTAGCTTTTGATACTATTTATGCCGAAGGACAACGTCGTTACATTGAAACATTTTCGGCCTATGCTAGACAATTTTTAGGAGGTTTAGAACGCCCTGATGTAGATAAAATTGATGGCCTTTCCCCCGTTATTGCTATTGAGCAAAAAACAACCAGTAAATCACCACGGTCTACTGTAGGTACTATCACTGAAATTTATGATTTTTTACGTTTATTATTTGCGCGTGCTAGCGATGCGTATAGCTACAATACAGGCGATAAAATGATTAGTTATAGTGATGAGCAAATTAAAGAACTTATTATTAAAAACTTTAACGGAAAGCGAATAAATATTTTAGCTCCTGTAGTACGCTCCCGTAAAGGTCACTATCGTGAACTGTTTGAACAAATAGCGAAGCAAGGTTTTGTTAAAGTTAGAACCGATGGCGAAATTAAAGACATTGTAAAAGGCTTAAAATTAGATCGCTATAAAAATCACGATATTGAGATTGTTATTGATCGCTTAAAAATTGATGATACAGCTGATAATGATAAACGCCTTACCGAAACCATAAACACGGCTATGTATCATGGTGATGATGTATTAATGGTTTTAGATCAAGACACTAAAGAAACACGCTATTTTAGTCGGAATTTAATGTGTCCGTCAAGTGGTATTTCATATCCAAACCCTGAACCCAATAATTTTTCATTTAATTCTCCAAAAGGTGCCTGCGATAATTGTAATGGCATTGGCGAATTATATCAGGTAAACGAAGATAAGATTATTCCAGACGATTCTCTTTCAATACAAAATGGAGCTCTAGCACCTCATGGCGCGGAAAAAAATAGTTGGATTTTTAAACAGTTTGAAACAATTGCGCAGCGTTTTAATTTTAAACTAACCGATGCGTACAAAGATATTCCTGAGGAAGCCAAACAAATGATTTTGTATGGTGGTAACGATAAATTTTCAGTTGAGAGTAAAACATTAGGTGTTACCCGCGATTATAAAATAGATTTTGAAGGCGTTGCTAATTTTATTGAAAATCAATATAAAACAGCAGAATCAACCTCTTTAAAACGTTGGGCTAAAGATTATATGGACAAAATTAAATGTCCGGTTTGTGAAGGTTCTCGTTTAAAAAAAGAATCACTTTATTTCAAAATAAACAATAAAAACATAGCCGAACTTGCTAATACAGATATTGTTGAATTAGCCAATTGGTTTAAAGATTTACACAATCACTTATCTGAAAAACAACTTAAAATAGCCGAAGAAGTTGTAAAAGAAATAAAATCAAGATTACAGTTTTTATTGGATGTTGGTTTAAATTATTTATCATTAAACAGAAGTTCTAAATCGTTATCCGGTGGAGAAGCACAGCGTATTAGACTAGCTACACAAATAGGTTCTCAATTAGTTGGAGTCCTCTATATTTTAGACGAACCTAGTATTGGTCTGCATCAACGCGATAATGAAAAACTAATTAATTCGTTAGTATCTCTTCGTGATATTGGTAATTCAGTTATTGTTGTTGAACACGACAAAGATATGATTGAACGTGCTGATTATGTAATTGACATTGGACCTAAAGCTGGAAAATATGGTGGTGAAATTATTAGCATCGGTACACCCGAAGAACTTTTAACTCACGATACCTTAACTGCCGATTATTTAAATGGTAATAAAGAAATAGAGATTCCTAAAAAACGACGCAAAGGCAACGGCAAATTTTTAGAACTTAAAGGTTGTACAGGTAATAATTTAAAAAATGTATCGGTTAAATTTCCTTTAGGAAAAATGATTGGTATTACTGGTGTTTCTGGTAGTGGTAAATCGACTTTAATTAATGAAACCCTCTACCCAATTTTAAATGCACATTATTTTAATGGCGTAAAAAAACCCATGCCTTACAAGAGCATAAAAGGTTTAGAACACATTGATAAAGTTATTGATATTAACCAATCGCCTATTGGTAGAACACCACGTAGTAATCCAGTAACTTACACAGGTACTTTTAGTGAAATTAGAGCATTATTTGCTAAAATCCCTGAAGCTATGATTCGCGGTTATAAAGCAGGACGTTTTAGCTTTAATGTAAAAGGCGGACGTTGTGAAACCTGTCAAGGAGGTGGTTTACGTGTTATTGAAATGAATTTCCTTCCTGATGTGTATGTAGAATGTGAAACTTGCCAAGGAAAACGTTTTAACCGTGAAACTTTAGAAATTCGTTATAAAGGAAAAAGCATCAGCGATGTTTTAAATATGACCATTAATGAAGCTGTAGATTTCTTTGAACACATTCCAAAAATTTACAACAAACTAAAAACCATCAAGGATGTTGGATTAGGTTATATAACATTAGGGCAACAAAGCACAACCCTATCTGGTGGAGAAGCTCAACGTATAAAATTAGCAACCGAATTAAGTAAACGAGATACAGGTAATACTTTTTATATTTTAGACGAACCTACAACAGGATTGCATTTTGAAGATATTCGAGTATTAATGGTTGTGCTCAATAAATTAGCCAACAAAGGAAATACCGTATTAATTATTGAACACAATTTAGACGTTATTAAAACCGTTGATCATATTATTGATATTGGCTATGAAGGCGGAAAAGGTGGCGGACAAATTATAGTTGAAGGTTCTCCAGAAGACATTGTGAAACATAAAAAAAGTTATACAGCTAAATTCTTAAAAAAAGAATTAGATTTATAACCAATAAAATTTACTAATTAATGACTTGTTTAAACAAGTTAATAAAAACATAAATACAGAAGTATGGTAACAGAACATCATCCTAAAGGCTGGAACGAAATAAAAACAAACGATTCTTGGGCTATTTTTAAAATCATGGGCGAGTTTGTCAATGGTTTTGAAAAAATGAGTAAAATAGGTCCTTGTGTCTCAATTTTTGGATCTGCAAGAACAAAACCTGAACACAAATACTATAAACTAGCAGAAAGTATTGCTAAAAGTATTGTAGAATCTGGCTATGGTGTTATTACTGGTGGTGGTCCTGGTATTATGGAAGCAGGTAATAAAGGCGCACATTTAGGTGGAGGAACTTCGGTTGGATTAAATATTGACTTACCTTTTGAGCAACATGATAATCCTTATATAGATTCTGATAAAAGTTTAGATTTTGATTATTTCTTTGTTAGAAAAGTCATGTTTGTAAAATATTCTCAAGGTTTTGTAGTCATGCCTGGAGGTTTTGGAACCTTAGACGAATTATTTGAAGCCATAACACTTATTCAAACACATAAAATTGAAAAATTTCCTATAATATTAGTTGGTACCGATTTTTGGGAAGGACTTATGGACTGGGTAAAATCTACACTTTTAGAAAAATTTGGCAACATCAGTGCAAAAGATTTAGATTTAATACATTTAGTTGATACTGAAGAGGAAGTTATAAATATATTAGATGCATTTTACGAAAACTCTGAATTAAGCCCTAATTTTTAATACATACATATTTTTGTTACAGCTCTTAATTAATAATTAATAGCAAAACCGTCTTATTTTGCTATATTGCAGTGCCTTGAATGACTAATGAACCTTTAATGATTTTAATACATTGAAATTACGCCTTTTAATTTGCACCATATTTACCCTAATTTTCTTTACAGGCTTTGGTCAAAATAAAATTGATTTAAAGGCTGTTTTTGATATGGAGTCTAAACAGATAAAAATATCTCAAACCATTCAATATCATAATACTTCAAACAACGTATTAGATACTATTTATTTAAACGATTGGAATAATAGTTACTCAACTAAAAAAACGCCTTTAGCTCTTAGAATTGCTGACGAATACAATAATAAATTTCATTTAGCTAAAAATGAAGATCGTGGCTACTCTGTAATTACATCAATAAAACAGGACAATAAAAATCTAGTATTCAATCAATTAAAAGACCAAATAGATATTATTCAAGTTGCTTTAAGCACACCTTTAAAGCCTAATAATTTTTATACTATTAATTTAGAATATATAGTACAAATACCTAGCGATAAGTTTACAAGCTATGGCTATACCAGTTCTGGAGATTTAAACTTAAGGTATTGGTATATAACTCCTGCTGTTTATAATGGCCAATGGCAATATTATAGTAATAAAAATTTAGATGATTTATATATTCCAAAGGCAGATTTAACATTAAAAATTGAACACCCAAAAGGTTATACACTAACTTCGGAGTTAGATATTAAAAACAAAGAGGAAGACTCGAACAAACAAACAATAATATTAGAAGGAAAAAACAGATTAAACAATAAGTTATTCCTAAATAAAATCTCTAACTTCAACGCCATACAAACTGATGATTTTACAATAATTTCCAATATTAATGATGATGGCTTAGAAGTAATTGATAAAGTATTAATTACAGAAAAAGTGACAAATTTTTTATTAGATAATTTTGGGAAGCACCCTCATAACAAACTTCTTTTAACAGACATTGATTATAATAAAGATCCTATTTATGGTTTGAATTTTTTGCCTAAATTCATAAAACCCTATCCTAACCATTTTCAATACGAACTCAAGCTATTAAAAATAGCACTACACAATTACCTTGAAAACACTTTATTAATAAATCCAAGAAAAGAACAATGGTTATTTGATGGTCTTCAAATTTTCTATCTAATGAATTATGTAGACGAACACTATCCTAACATGAAATTTTTAGGCTCATTAGCCAATTTTTGGGGTATGCGTTCTTTTCATGCAGCAGATATGCGTTTTAATGATAAATACATTCTTGTATTTATGCTAATGGCTAGAACTAATAAAGATCAAGTATTAACTATGCAAAAAGATTCTTTGCTAAAATTTAATAAAAATATTGCTAGCAAATATAAAGCTGGTATTGGTCTTAAGTACTTAGATGATTTTGTTAATAGCCATGTTTTAGAAAACACAATAACTTCTTTCTTAACTGAGAATAAACTTAAAGAAACAACAACAAAAGACTTTGAAAGCTATTTAAAATCTAAGACCAATAAAAATATAGATTGGTTTTTCACAGACTATCTTACCACTCGAAAAAAAATAGACTTCAAAATAAAAAAAGTTATAAAAACGGATGATTCCATTACGCTAACTATTAAAAATAAACGAGATAATAGTATGCCTGTTTCGTTATACACTTTAAATAATGATAGTATTATCTCGAAAACATGGATTGAAAATATTCAAGAAAGTAAAACAATAACAATTCCAAAAAACAATGCTAACAAACTGGTTTTAAATTATAATCAAACTATTCCAGAAGTAAATTTAAGAGATAACTGGAAGTCTTTAAAAGGCTTCTTTTTCAATAATAAACCATTACAATTTAGACTTTTTAAAGATATTGAAGATCCTCACTATAGCCAAGTGTTTTTTATGCCTGTAGCTGAGTTTAATAATATTTATGATGGGCTTACCTTAGGTATAAGAACCTATAATACTACTATTTTAAGAAGACTCTTTAATTATAAATTCGAACCTGTTTATGCTTTTAAATCTAAATCTTTAACTGGATCTGCTGCCATTTCTAAAATTCATTATTTAGAAAATAGCAGCTTATTTTATATTAATTATGGAGTTGTTGGAAGCTATTCTTCCTATGCTCCAGATTTGTTTGTAAAACAAATAACACCATCCATAACTTTTTTGTTTAGAGAGAAAAATGATTTTAGATCCAATAAACGTAAGTCTCTTATTTTTAGATATGTAAATATACAAAGAGATAAAGATGAAAATAATACATTGACTAGTGATGAGCCAAATTACAGTATATTTAATGCTAGATATGTACATTCAAACGACAACCTAATTAATTTTAGCAAATGGCGTACAGATCTTCAAATTGCTAAAAAGTTTAGTAAAGTATCTTTTAATTATGAATACAGACGTTTGTTTGAAAGTAACAGACAATTAAACTTAAGAATATACGCTGGAGCTTTTTTAACTAATAAAAATGATCCTTCATCGAATTACTTCAGCTTTGCATTAGATAGACCTACCGATTATTTATTTGATTACCCTTATCTAGGACGCTCTGAAGCTTCAGGCCTTTTTAGCCAACAATATATAACCGCAGAAGGTGGATTTAAATCTAAACTAGATACCCCTTTTGCTAACCAATGGATTACATCGATAAATAGTAGTACAACATTATGGAAATATGTTTTACTTTATGGAGATATTGGTTTGGTAAAAAACAAATTTAAATCGCCTCATTTTGTATATGATTCTGGAATCAGATTAAATCTAGTAACTGATTATTTCGAAATTTACTTTCCCTTATACTCCAATTTAGGCTGGGAAATAGGGCAACCTAATTATGATGAAAAAATAAGATTTAAGTTTACTGTAGACCCACAAGCGCTTTTAGGTTTATTCAGAAGGAGATGGTTTTAAATCAGTTAAATATTGCGTTTTTATCACGAAAAATAGGTTTTAAATATATTATTATCATTTTACATAAGAATATGTGAATTATTTTAAAAATTACTCAGTAATTTTAAAGTTTATATAATTGCAAAAAAGAGAAACTTTACCTACTTTTGCAAAAGTGAAATTCTACCAATATGCAAACCATTCCAGACTTGAAAAACAATATATCATTTGAAGACTTTAAAACAGAAGTATTAAATGATTATAAAATTGCAGCAACAAGCAGAGAATGTAGTATTCTTGGCCGCAGAGAAGTATTAACAGGAAAAGCAAAGTTTGGTATTTTTGGTGATGGCAAAGAAATACCCCAACTAGCCATGGCTAAAGCCTTTTTAAAAGGCGATTGGAGATCTGGATATTATAGAGATCAAACATTCATGATGGCTATTGGAGAACTATCTCTAGAACAATTTTTTGCTGGATTATATGCTAATACTAATTTAGAATTAGAACCCATGTCTGCAGGTAGACAAATGGGAGGCCATTTTGTAACACATAGTTTGAATGATAATGGAAGTTGGAAAGATTTAACTGAGCAATACAACTCTAGTGCCGATATCTCACCAACTGCTGCACAAATGCCTCGTTTGTTAGGTTTAGCACAAGCTTCAAAAATATATAGGCAAGTTGGAGGTATAAATACTACTCATTTTTCAAAAAAAGGAAACGAAGTTGCTTGGGGAACCATTGGAAATGCCAGTACAAGTGAAGGGCTCTTTTTTGAAACTATAAATGCAGCAGGTGTACTTCAAGTACCTATGATTATTAGTATTTGGGATGACGAATATGGTATTTCAGTACACGCTAAACACCAAACAACAAAAGAAAACATCTCAGAAATATTAAAAGGTTTTCAAAGAAATAAAGAGGAAAAAGGCTTCGAAATTTTATGCGTAAAAGGTTGGGATTATCCTAATCTTATTGAAACATATCAAGAAGCTTCTACTATCGCAAGAGAAGAACACGTACCTGTTTTAATTCATGTTTTAGAATTAACACAACCACAAGGGCATTCTACTTCAGGCTCTCATGAACGCTATAAAAGTGTAGAACGATTAGATTGGGAAGCCAAATATGATTGTAATACTAAAATGAGAGAATGGATTATTGAAAGCGGCATTGCTACCAATGAAACACTCATTGAAATTGAAAGAAACATAAAACGAGATGTTAGAGTAGCTAAAAAAAATGCTTGGACTACGTTTTTAAAGCCTATTCAAAAAGAACAACAAGAATTGCTTTCTATATTAACTCAAGTAACATCATCCAGTGTTAACGGTATATTCATTAAAAAACTTAAAGATTCGTTAGCTATTATTGATGAGCCAACAAGAAAAGATATATTATCACATGCTAGAAAAGCATTAAGATATACTATTGGTGATATTTCCACAGAAAAAAAGTTGCTTAGTAATTGGGTTAATGAACTTTTTAATAAAATACAACCTAAATTTAGTTCACATTTATATTCAGAAACAAATCGATCTAATATTCTTATTAAAGAAGTTAAACCAAGCTATGAAGATGATGCTCTTCAAGTTGATGGTCGTATTATTCTTCGTGATAATTTTGATGCCATTTTTCAAAACTACCCTGAAGCCTTAGTTTTTGGTGAAGATTCTGGTAATATTGGTGATGTAAATCAAGGTTTAGAAGGTTTACAAGAAAAATATGGTGAATTACGAGTTGCCGATGTTGGTATACGCGAAGCATCTATCATAGGTCAAGGCATAGGTATGGCACTTCGCGGATTAAGACCCATAGCAGAAATACAATATTTAGATTATATTCTTTATGCTATACAAATTATAAGCGACGATTTAGCGACAACTCATTATAGAACAAAAGGCAAACAAAAGGCTCCATTAATTATAAGAACTCGTGGACACCGATTAGAAGGTATCTGGCATTCTGGTTCACAAATGGGAGGCATTCTTAATTTAGTTAGAGGAGTACATGTTTTAGTGCCAAGAAACATGACAAAAGCAGCAGGTTTTTATAATACACTTTTACAAGGTGACGATCCTGCAATAGTAGTTGAATGTTTAAACGGTTATAGATTAAAAGAAAAAATGCCTAATAATTTAGGTATTGTTAAAACACCTATTGGTGTTGTAGAAACTGTAAAAGAAGGTACAGATATTACTTTAGTTTCTTATGGTTCTACGCTTCGCATTGTAGAAGAAACTGCTAAAGAATTACTATCTATTGGCATTGATGTTGAAATTATTGATGTACAATCATTGCTGCCATTCGATTTAAATCATGATATTGTTAAAAGCATTGCTAAAACAAATCACGTTATGATTATTGATGAAGATGTTCCTGGAGGTGCTTCAGCATATATTTTAAATGAAATTTTAAATACACAGAAAGCATTTCAATATTTAGATAGCGAACCAAAAACATTAACTGCTAAAGCGCACAGACCTGCTTATGGTAACGATGGTGATTATTTCTCTAAACCATCTGCCGAAGATATTTTTGAAGCAGTTTATAAGGTTATGCATGAATTAAACCCTACAGATTTTCCTAAATTGAGATAAAATAAAAACGAAATAAATAATATTTTAAACCATTACACTTGTAATGGTTTTTTTATATTTATAAACAAATGAAAATAATGGATAAAAAACCACCATTAATAACCAGAGATTGGTTGGCTATAGAACGAACAAAACTAGCTAACGAAAGAACCTTTCTTGCCTATTTTAGAACGTTTATTGTATTTCTTGGAACAGGAATAACATTATTAAAATTAGAGTTCTTTTCTGAAATGAAATCCTTTGGTATTATTTTATTAACAATATGTCCTGTAATATTAATTATTGGTTTGTTACGGTTATATTCGGTAAAACGAACGATAAAAAAACACTATAAACTTTAAATGAAAGCAGTCTCAGTTGTTACTATAAAAAAAGAATTAAAACATCTGTCTTCTAACGAATTAATGGAGTTATGCTTGCGCTTATCTCGATTTAAAAAAGAAAACAAAGAGCTTCTTACTTATTTATTGTTTGAATCTGCTGATGAAGATGGTTATATACAAACCGTTAAAACCTACATGGATAATGAGTTTGAATTAATAAATAGAGATAGTTATTTTTACATAAGAAAGAGTGTACGCAAAATTCTTAGAAACGTAAAAAAGTATGTTCGATATTCTCAAAAGAAAGAAACCGAAGTTGAACTCCTACTCTACTTTTGCGAAAAACTAAAATATTTTAAACCTACAATAAAAAGAAGTACCCAGCTACAAAACATGTATGATAGACAAATATTACTTTCTAAAAAAATAATAGCATCTTTACATGAAGATTTACAATACGATTATAATTTGATGCTTGAAGATTTATAATTTATTTATAAAATGATTCCAATAATAGAAACAAAAAGATTAATACTCAGAGAATTTAACTTAAATGATTATAAAGAAGTTTATGAATTTGGGTCTAATACTGAAGTTAATAAATACACCGGAGACAAAGTAATTGAATCATTAAATACTGCCAAAGAAATTATCAAAAATGTTTGGTATAAAGATTACTTTAAATATGGTTATGGAAGATGGGCAGTAATTTATAAACCTGAAAATAGAATTATTGGTTTTGCGGGCTTAAAATATTTACCTGAATTTAATGAAACCGATATAGGTTTTAGATTTTTACCAAAATATTGGGGTATGGGGTTAGCGTCTGAAGCTTCAAATAAAATTATTGAATATGGTTTTGAAAAATTAAAACTTAATAGAATAATAGGTATTGCTTTAGCTGAAAACATAGCTTCTTGTAAGGTTCTTGAAAAAATAGGATTGATACTTTACAAAACAGATGAATATAATGGAAATGGAATAATGTATAATTGGTATAAAATAGAAAAATAATATTATTTACAATTCCATATGTGAAAACTGAAAATAAAGCTTATTCAAAGTAATTAAAATACACTTTAATATTTATTTCTTTTTAACCACACAAATTACAACGCTTTGTTTGAATGCTTGCAGCAATATTTTATCTTTGCAAGCTTAATACGTTAATGATTTATGAAGATTTCATACAATTGGATAAAACAATTCTTAAAAATAGATTGGACTCCAGAACAAACCAGTGAATTACTTACAGATTTAGGACTAGAAGTTGAAGGTATTGAAGCCTATCAATCTGTAAAAGGGGGATTAGAAGGTATTGTTGTTGGAGAGGTTTTAACTTGTATAAAACATCCAAATGCAGATAAACTAAAAGTAACCACTGTAAATATTGGCTTAGAAGCTCCTGTGCAAATTGTTTGTGGCGCACCAAATGTAGCCGCTGGACAAAAAGTACCTGTTGCAACAATAGGAACTACGTTATATTCTGAAGAAGGAGAAGCTTGGACCATAAAAAAAGGTAAAATTAGAGGCGAAGAAAGTTTCGGAATGATTTGTGCCGAAGATGAACTAGGTTTAGGTAAGTCTCATGAAGGTATCATGGTTTTAGACGATACTTTAAAAGTAGGAACACCTGCAGCTGATATTTTTGATATAGAAAACGATCAAGTTTTTGAAATTGGCTTAACACCAAACAGAGCAGATGCCATGAGTCATCTAGGAACTGCTCGTGATTTAAAAGCAGGTTTAGTACAAAAAGATATTAATTTAGAATTAATAACACCATCGGTTAGTGCGTTTCATGTTGATAATCGTACATTAAAAATTGATATTGATGTAAAAAACAAAGATTTAGCACCTCGTTATTGTGGTGTAACTATTTCTGGTTTAAAAGTTAAAGAATCTCCTACTTGGTTACAGCACCGTTTAAAAGCAATTGGATTAAGCCCAATAAACAACATTGTTGATGCTACAAATTATGTGTTACATGATTTAGGACAACCGTTACATGCTTTTGATGCTGTTAAAATTTCTGGAAATAAAATTGAAGTAAAAACTTTAGAAGCAGGCACTAAATTTGTGACTTTAGATGGTGTAGAACGTGAATTACATGAAGATGATTTAATGATTTGCGATGAAGAAAAACCTATGTGTATTGCAGGTGTTTTTGGTGGCCTAAATTCTGGAGTTACTGAAACTACAACAAGTATCTTTTTAGAAAGTGCCTATTTTAATCCTGTAAGTATTCGAAAATCAGCTAAACGTCACGCTTTAAACACCGATGCTTCTTTTAGATTTGAACGTGGTATTGATCCTAATATTACTGAGTATGCATTAAAACGCGCAGCCCTATTAATTCAGGAAATTGCTGGAGGAGAAATTACATGTGATATTCTAGATGTATATCCTAATAAAATAAAAGATTTTGAAGTTCGCCTTAGTTTTGATAGTGCAAAAAAATTAATTGGTGAAGAAATTCCAAAAGAAACTATTAAACGTATTTTAGCTTCCTTAGATATAAAAGTAAATAATGTTACCGAAACAGGGTTAGGTTTAACCGTACCTGCTTTTCGCAATGATGTTATTAGAGAAGCTGATGTTATTGAAGAAATTTTACGTGTTTACGGTTATAATAATATAAAAACTACCGAAAAATTAAATGCCTCTATTTCTTCAACCACACGTTTTGAAGATTATAAAATTCAGAATATTATAGGGAATCAATTAGCTTCTCAAGGTTTTTTTGAAATTCTTTCAAACTCTTTGACAACGCCTAATTATGCAGCATTAAGTGAGCAATTAAAAGAAGAGCATAATATTTCTATGCTTAATCCTTTAAGTAATGATTTATCTGTTTTAAGACAGTCTTTATTATTTTCAGGACTAGAAGCCCTATCTTTTAATATCAACCGAAAACGAAGTGATTTAAAACTTTTTGAATTTGGAAAAACTTACCACGGTTATAAAGATAAGCGTGAAGAATATAAACATTTAGGACTATTTATTACAGGAAATCAATCACGAGAAAACTGGTTATCGCCCTCTAAAAAAGGTGATTTCTTTTACTTAAAAGGAAATATTACGACTGTTTTAGAACGTTTAGGAATTTCTAGGTTTAATGAAAGCCCTGCAGCTAATGATTTATTTAGTGAAGGCTTAAGTTTTAGTCAAGGAAAAACAAAGTTGGTTGATTTTGGTATCATTAAGAATCCTATTTTAAAACATTTCGATATTTCTCAAGAAGTATTATTCGCAGATTTTAATTGGGATACTATTTTAGAAATTGTAAAGAGAAATAAAATCACTTTTAAAACCATTGCAAAGTATCCAGCTGTTAAGCGTGACTTTGCATTATTATTAGATGACAATGTATCTTTTGAATCTATTTATAAATTAGCAAAACAAAGCGAAAAGCAATTACTTAAAAGTGTTAATTTATTTGATGTTTACCAAGGTAAAAACCTTCCAAAGGGTAAAAAGAGTTATGCTGTTAGTTTTACATTACAAGATGAAAACAAAACGCTTAACGACAAGCAAATAGATAAAATAATGTCTAAATTACAATCTAGTTTTGAAACACAACTTGGTGCAGAATTAAGATAAAATATTATATATTTTTAAAAGTCAGCATTAGCTGGCTTTTTTTATTGATGAGTTTTGGGTTTAGATTTATTAATAATAAAATGAGCTATAATAATGCTAAACGAAATAAAAAGATATAGATTAAAAACACCTAACCTTGGGCCTGAAGTTGGTTTATAAAGAACAAACGAAAAAATGAAAGTCAAAATATTTAAAATAACAACATAAAAAACATAGGTCTTATTTAGTAACAAGCTACGGTATGCGCTTAAATTAAATAAAAGTTTGAAATCGTTTAGAAAAAAAGCTCCAAAAATTGGCCAAAAATAAAATAAAGGAATAACAAATAACCTTACTTCTCTAGCTTTAGTGTTTAAAAACACTATCAATGTATTAATGATTAAAGTTATTAAAAAAGCCTTAATCAATTTACTATTTATAACACTTACCTGTTTTTTATTCCTATAATAATAACATAAAAAATACAAAGGCAAAGCATATATCAATAACATCGAACAAATAGATTCAATAGCAAATTGAAAACTTTGCAAATTCCATTTAATATATGAAAATCGTTGTAAAAAATATTGTTTTGAATCATGCTTAGAATCATTATCAACCATTATAATATATACATAAAACAAATACACTACTATAGGAATTAATATCCCAGATGTTTTTTTTAAAAACTCTAAACTCTTTAAATTTTCTGTTATACTTTTTTTAAAATTATATATAAAAACAAAAAACAATCCTGGTAATAATATAACACCACTCTCTCTTATAATTAGGCTAATTGAAAAAAGAAAAATAAACCACCAATACTTGTTTTTAAAAAACAATAATAAACTAGATAAAATAAAACAAAACTGCAACGGTTCATCATAAGTATAAACTGGCGGGAAAAATGCAAATAAATTAGAGAAACATAAAAAATATGCAATCATACTGATAAGACTAAATTTTGAGTTTTGCGTTATTTGCTTCGATAGAAAATATATAAGCACACCACTTAAAAACAAAAAGAAAAAATTTACAATTACAAATGAAAGTCCTATTTCTAAATTTAAAATATTTGATAATCCTTCAATGCACCAAGTAGTAATTTTTCTTCTAAGAAATACTGGGTGGAATTTATGTAAATTAACCGTTTCTGATAATGCCTCATTAGATATTGAAAGACCTCCTCCATTTATCATAGTAGTTATTCCTGTTTTCAAATGTATAAACAGAATAAACAAAGTAAAGAATGCACTAATTAAAATCGTACCGACTTGTTTCATGTATTAATTTATGAGTACAAACTTATAAAAGAAATCTTATAAAATCTTACTTATTTTTTGTATATTTAAGAGAACACATAAACATAAGACATCATGATTGATTCAAACTATATCAAAATTTATACTGGAGAATTAATAATTGTACAACGTATAATTTCTGAACTAGAAAAATTAGATATTATCCCTGTACTTAAAGATCAGACAGACTCTGGTTTACTTCCAATATTTGGTACATCAAATACTATTTTCAAACAGGTTTATGTTCACAAAGATGAAATTGAAAAAGCAACTCCAATTATTGAAAGCATTACTACAGAATTAAAAGACTAATATTAATCTTTATAATAAAAAAAGGATGCTCTGAATAAATTCAGAGCATCCTTTTTTTATACTTACTATTTAAGACCTTTAAACAGTATACATTTTATCACGCAATTCCTTTATTTTCTTGTCTTGCATGTATTCATCAAACGTTGTGTATCTATCAATAACGCCATTTGGAGTTAATTCTACCACTCTATTACCTACCGTTTGCGCAAACTCATGATCGTGTGTTGTGAATAAAATAGTGCCTTTAAAATTCTTTAATGAATTATTAAATGCTGTAATACTCTCTAAATCTAAGTGATTTGTTGGCTCATCTAATTGAAGTACATTCGCTCTTGTCATCATCATTCTAGATAACATACAACGTACTTTTTCTCCTCCAGATAATACCGATGATTTTTTGAAAGCCTCTTCCCCACTAAAAATCATTTTTCCTAAAAAACCACGAATGTTAACTTCTTCACGTTCCTCTTCGGTTTTCGCCCATTGGCGTAACCAATCAATAAGCGTTAAATCATTATTAAAAAACTCACTATTATCTAATGGTAAATATGATTGTGTAGTTGTTACACCCCATGCAAACTTACCTACATCAGCTTGTTCTTTATTATTTATAATTTGATAAAAAGCTGTTGTTGCTCTAGAATCTCTTGAGAATACAACTACTTTATCACCTTTTACTAAATTTAAATCAATATTTCTAAACAATACTTCACCATCAGTAGAAGCACTTAAACCTTCAATATTAAGAATTTGATCTCCAGCTTCTCTTTCGCGTTCAAAAATAATAGCAGGATAACGACGGCTTGTTCTTCTAATATCACCAATATCAAGTTTATCAATCATCTTTTTTCTACTAGTTGCTTGTTTACTTTTTGCAACATTGGCAGAAAAACGACGAATAAACTCTTCTAACTCTTTCTTTTTCTCTTCGGCTTTTTTGTTTTGTTGTGCGTGTTGGCGTGCTGCTAATTGAGACGACTCATACCAAAACGTATAATTACCAGAATAATGATTTACCTTTCCAAAATCGATATCAGAAATATGTGTACAAACAGCATCTAAAAAGTGTCTATCGTGCGATACTACAATCACACAATTATCATAATTAGCTAAAAAGTTTTCTAACCATGAAATAGTTTCATAATCTAAATCATTGGTAGGCTCATCCATAATTAAGACATCCGGATTTCCAAATAAAGCTTGTGCTAATAACACACGTACTTTTTGTTTTCCATCTAAATCGCCCATTAATGTATAATGAAACTCTTCTTTAATACCTAAGTTAGATAACATGGCGGCTGCATTACTATCGGCATTCCAACCATCCATTTCTTCAAAACGTACTTGAAGCTCACCTATCTTATCAGCATTTTCATCAGAATAATCAGCATAAAGCGCATCTATTTGAGTTTTAATCTCAAACAATGGTTTATTTCCCATTAAAATAGTTTCTAAAACGGTGTGCTCATCATATAAATTATGATCTTGCTCTAACACAGACATACGCTTTCCAGATTCTAAAGACACATGACCTGAAGTTGGCTCTTGCTTGCCTGAAATAATCTTTAACAAAGTTGATTTCCCTGCTCCGTTTGCACCAATGATGCCGTAGCAATTACCATTATTAAATGTGGTATTTACTTCATCAAAAAGAACACGTTTTCCGAATTGAACCGAAAGATTAGATACTGATAACATAGAGATTGTTTTATATTTTACTCAGATGTTTATAATTTATTAATAAAGACTTGATAAACTTTCAATATAATAAGATTTACTCCTTGACATATATCTGTTTTGAAAGTTTTTGCAAAAGTAGAAAAATCAATTGGTAAGACGAAACATAGCGCATCTATTTTTCTGTAATCTCTCTTGCTATACGGTTTGTTGATGTAAAAAGATTTAACAACGCATTAACATGAGTTTATGAATACAAGCTATATTTTTGTTAGTAATTATTTGCAGAGGGACTTATGAAATTATTTTTATCAGTTATTATATCATCACTTATGCTTTTTGGATGTGAAAATGATTCCAATAAGGCTGAAGGTAATTTTGCCTATTTGGGTGGTGAAATTATTAACCCAAATAATAACTTAATAATTTTATCTAAATCGAACACTGTCATAGATACTATTAAGCTAGATGGCAGAAACAGATTTATATATAAAATCAACAACCTAAAAGAAGGCATTTATACTTTTAAACATGGTGGCGAATTTCAAATAGTTTTTTTAGAACCAAATGATAGTCTACTATTAAGATTAAACACCATAGATTTTGATGAATCTTTAGTGTTTACTGGTGTTGGAGCTAAAAAAAACAACTACTTAATTAATGACTTTCTAGAAAATGAGAAAATTGAAAAAAAAATTTACAAGTATTGTCAGCTAAGTCCAGAAGATTATCAAGACAAATTAGATTCACTCTCATTACTAAAAAAACAAAAACTAACTGCTTTTTTAAAAAAATATAAACCTTCTAATTTATTTGAAAAAATAGCAAAAACCAATAACGAATATAACTACTACTTTAGTAAAGAAGTATACCCGTTATGGCACCGTGGCGATAGCAAAAAAGATGTTTTAAAATCGTTACCAAAAGATTTTTACAATTACAGAAAAAATGTTAGCTATAATGATAGTTTATTAAAGGAAAATAATTTCATTTATAATAATTTTTTAAAATCTAGTTTCAACAATTTAGCTCTTCAAGAACATTTTGGCCATCATAAACTTGATGATCAATTTAAAAGAAGTGATTTATGCTATAATATAGACCGGCTTAATCTTATAGATAGTTTAGTTAGTAATCCGTATATAAAGGATGATTTACTGTATCACTTTACAGTAAACTATATTTCGAGAAATAAAGACTTAAAAAATAATGATGTGATTTTAAACGCCTACTTGAAAAAAAGTAAAGATGAAAAAGGTAAAAAAATGATAACGCGTTTTACTAATTCAATAAATAATTTAAAAATTGGATCGGTAATTCCGAACGTTACTTTAATTAACTATAAAAATGATGAATTAAATATTAATAACCTTGTTAATTCTCCAACTGTTATAAGTTTTTGGTCTCATACATATTACGCCCACTTTAAAGATAACCACATAAAAATCAACGGTTTAAAGAAAAAATATCCTGAAGTTAGGTTTATTTCTATTAATATTGATGACTACGACATAAAAAAATCGAAACAGTTTTTAAAAGAAAACCGCTATTCATGTAGTGATGAATATCACTTTAAAAATCCTGAAGCATCAATTGAAACTTTTGCAATTCATCCTATGACTAAAACTATTCTTATAGATGAAAACAAAAAGATTGCAAATAGTAATACCAATATATTTTCTAGAAATTTTGAAGAACAACTTTTAGGCTTAATTAATAAATAGCCCTATAGTTTATAGTGGTTCATAATGAGTTTTTCATAAACGGTGTCTGGTAAAACTCGTTTTAAAACAATAGAAAATTTCTGCATAAACTCCCCTACTTTATAATGTACTTTAGGTGTACTTGTATTTATAATTTTAAATACTTCTTTTGCCATTAAATACGGATCGCTACCATTATCAACATGCGTATTCATAAGGTCTAAAGTATCACCGTAAGGCTTTTTATAAGGAGAATCATCTAAAAGCGGAGCGTGGTATCTTCCTGCAGCAATATTAGTAGCAAAATCACCCGGAGCTACATTAGTCATTTTTATATTAAAATCTTTTATTTCCATTCTAAAAGCCTCCGTTAAAAGTTCTAAAGCACCTTTACTAGCACTATAAATACCTCTATAAGGCAAGCCCATATAACCTGCTATTGATGTAATGTTAATAATTAAACCAGATTGTTGTTTACGCATTTGTGGCAATACCGCTTTAATAACTTTTATGGGGCCGAAAAAATTAGTTTCAAAATTAGCTTTAATTTCTTCTTCTGGTACTTCTTCAATAGGCCCCGTAATTCCGGCTCCTGCATTATTTATTACAACATCTAATTGTCCTTCTGTTTCAATTATAGTCTTAACTGTTTGTAAAACAGTATCATTATTCGCTACATCTAAAGCTAAAATAGGAAACTTGCTTTCAGGATAATTATCTGGATTTCTGCTGGTTCCATAAACTTTAAAACCTTTTTCACTTAAAAACTCTCCTATAGATTTACCAATACCAGAAGAACCTCCTGTTATTAAAACAACTTTAGACATACTCTTTATTATTTATTCCTTAAAAATACAATATTAATTATAAGATATCCTCTAATGAGGAAATGTTCAAAAACTAAAAAATCTTGATTCGCCATAGCTTTCAAGATTTGAGTTTATTGTACAAAAAAAGGCAAGCTACCTACATCACACCGCTACGACCATTTACCTTTGCTTCGTTCCCGACCTGGAGGATTCAACAGGAGCTGGTTGTGTAGGACTTGCCGAGTGCAAAGATACAACCTTTTAAAAATTTCACAATGATTTTTTAAACTGATTTTAAATAAATACCTTGCTTAAAATTTTACAGTAGCCATGAAAATTATTAAATACTTAGCAATCATATTTTTAAGCGGATCTCTTATTGCATGTGGATCAAAAACAGGTCATAAAAAAAATGATTTTTCTATTAAAACTAACGCTATAAAAGGTAATATCTCTATCAATGAGACCCTAAAACTATCTATAGAAAACAAAAAAAAATATACAATAGATTCTATCACTTATACTTTTGAAGGCAAATATATAAGTGATAAAATTAGTTTGAAAAATCGAAAATTAGGAAAACAAACAATTGAAGCTAATGTATATTTCAACAACGAAAAGCAAACTGTAAATACTACGATTACTATTTTAAATAATGAAGCACCTAAAATTTACACGTATAAGATTATTAATGAATACCCGCACGATATAACATCTTATACACAAGGCATTGAATTTGCTAATGATAATTTATATGAAAGTACTGGTCAATACAAAGAATCTAAACTCAGACATATTGATTATAAAACAGGTGACATCATAAAAAACATAGATTTAGCAGATGAATACTTTGGCGAAGGTTTAACTATTTTACATGATAAAGTATATCAATTAACTTGGAGAGAAGGTACAGGATTTGTTTACGATATTAATTCTTTCAACAAATTAAGTAGCTTTAAATATGGTAATAGTAAAGAAGGCTGGGGACTTTGCAATAATGATAACATAATATATAAAAGTGATGGTACAGAAAAAATATGGCTATTAACCCCTGAAACTTTAGTTGAAGAATCTTTTATTCAAGTATATACAAACAAAGGAAAAATTATTGGTATCAATGAAATGGAATGGATAAATGGAAACATTTATGCAAACCGATACCAAAAAGATGGCGTTGCGATTATTAATCCTAAAAACGGAGCCGTAATTGGTGTTATAGATTTTTCGCCTTTAAAAAAGTTAGTAACTCAACACCAAGGTTTAGACGTACTAAACGGGATTGCTTTCAACCCAATTACAAAAACAGTATTTGTTACTGGAAAACGTTGGGATAAATTATTTGAAGTTGAGATTATTGAAAAGTAAAATAGTTATTATTTTCTCGGTAAAATTTTTCACTCTTTTGTCATAATTGTTACCTAAAAATCAGGCTTTAAAAAGTATCTTTGTGATACTATTTTAAAGCCTAATTTTATGGATAATTTAGATGCTGCTAGGTTACAAATGGCATTTACCCTAATTTTTCACATTGTGTTTGCTTGTATTGGTATGGTAATGCCTTTTTTTATGATTGTTGCTCATAAAAAATGGCTAAACACAAAAGATCCTATTTATTTAAAACTAACTAAATCATGGCAAAAAGGTGTTGCCATTTTTTTTGTTACAGGCGCAGTTTCTGGAACTGCCTTATCATTTGAATTGGGGTTATTGTGGCCAGAATTCATGAAATATGCTGGTCCTATAATAGGCATGCCTTTTTCATTAGAAGGTGCTGCTTTTTTTGTTGAAGCCATAGCCTTAGGATTTTATTTATATGGTTGGAAAAAACTGCCTGAAAAATTTCATTGGCTTACAGGTGTTATTGTTGGTATTTCTGGTGTTTTGTCGGGTATACTCGTAGTATCTGCTAATGGATGGATGAATGCACCTTCTGGGTTTGATTATATAAATGGTGAATTTTTAAATATAGACCCCGTAAAAGCCTTGTTCAATCCTGCTTGGTTTACTCAAGCTTTACACATGACACTTGCTGCCTTTACAGCAACAGGGTTTGCTGTAGCAGGTATTCATGCTTTTCAAATATATAAGAAGCAACATGTAGAACTTCATAAAAAAGCTTTTAAAATCGCCATAACCTTTGGAGCTATTGCTGCTATTTTACAACCATTAAGTGGCGATATTTCTGCAAAAGATATAGCACAACGCCAACCAGCTAAATTAGCTGCTATGGAAGCCCATTATAAAACAAGCAAAGGCGCTCCTCTTTATATTGGAGGGATTGTAGATGAAGAAAAACAAGAAGTATCGTATAAAATTGAAATTCCGAAGGCGCTTTCTTTTTTAGCGTTTGGAGATTTTGATGCCGAAGTAAAAGGACTTAACGATTTTCCTGAAGATGAAAGACCTAAAGTTGCCATTGTACATTATGCATTTCAAGTTATGGTGGGTATTGGCACGCTACTTTTAATAGTTGGAATTTTATTTTTTATAAGTTTAAAAAAGAAAAAATGGTGGCTTAATAAACGGTTTTGGTTGCTATTTACCATATTAGCTCCTATGGGGTTTATAGCACTAGAAGCTGGTTGGATAGTTACCGAAGTTGGTAGACAACCATGGATTATTCATAATATTATGAAAACAAAAGATGCCGTTACTCCCATGCCAGGAATGGTATATAGCTTTTATATGTATGTGGTACTTTACAGCATACTAACTGTAGCTGTAACATGGCTTATGATGCGTCAAATAAAATCGCTTAACAATTCTAAACTAGCTTAATATGTTATACGTTGTTTTATTCTTTTTAATGTTTTCGTTACTACTTTATGTTGTTTTAGCTGGAGCCGATTTTGGAGCAGGTATTATTGAATTATTTTCTTCTGAAGACAATCAAATCATCACAAAAAAAACGGTGTATCGTGTTATGGGGCCTGTTTGGGAAGCAAATCATATATGGATTATTATTCTTATGGTTATTTTATGGGTAGGTTTTCCAGATTTTTATAACGTGCTTGTTGTGTATTTACATGTTCCGTTAACCCTTATTTTATTAGGAATTACGCTAAGAGGGGTTGCTTTTGTATTTAGACATTATGATGCATATAAAGATAGTTCGCAAATTCTATATGATTGGATGTTTAGAATATCCAGCCTCCTCACTCCTATTTTTTTAGGAACCACTTTTGGTGCTATGTTATCTGGCCAATTAATTATAACTGACAACTATGAAAATTTCACCTTTTACGAATTGTTTATAAACCCTTGGTTTAATGGTTTTTCTATTTTAGTAGGATGTTTTTTTGCGGCACTATGTGCCTTTTTAACTGCTGTATTATTAATTGGTGAAGCTAATGATGAAGATACAAGCATATATGCTAAAAAATCTAAAATAGCTACCATTATTGTAATTGCAATGGGATTTGTTTTATTATGCTATGGCTTTATTTATAATGTATCCTTTGTAACCGATTTTATAGACAATCCTTATGCTATAAGTTTGGTTGTTTTGTCGGCTATTTTAATATACCCTTTATTGAAAAGCATAAAAAATGCTCATCAAATTATTAGCCGATATTTAGCAGGCATACAGGTTGTATTAATTATGATTGCTGCTTTTATTACACATTTTCCAGATTTAATTATAGCAGCTAATAAAGAAATTAGCCTTATAGATACGGCAGCAACTGAAAGTGTTATCACAGTTTTGGGTGCTTCGTTAATTGTTGGAGGGCTTATTATTTTACCTGGCTTATTTCATTTATTTAAGTCTTTTAAAATGATTAAAGTTTTTGAAAGGTAGAATTACTTACAACTAAAATGATTTCACTCACTAGAAAGGGGCGTTCACTCATTTTTAGTTTTATTTAATGTTTTTCTTATAGTTATTTGAACTATGAGAAAAGTAATAACTATTGATATTCCGAAACCATGTCATGAAGACTGGAACACTATGACTCCAGAAGAAAAAGGTAGACATTGTGCTGTATGTAAAAAAACTGTTTATGATTTTACTTCAAAAACAGACGAACAAATTGTACAAACATTCACTAAAAATGGAAATGTTTGCGGGCGATTTAAAAACACTCAATTAAAACGTGATTTAGTCTTTAGCAGAAAAGAAAAAAACAATTATTTATCTTATGTAGCGTCTGGACTATTTGCTCTTTTAGGAATCTCGAGTCAGGAATCATTTGCTCAAGAGAAGCCTCAAACGGTTCTAGTTGATAAAACACATAATCATGAGATTCAAGGAAAAATTAAAAGCACTCCTAAAGTAGAAAACAACTTAATAAAAGGTGTTATTTTGGATGCTGATAAAATACCTTTACCTGGAGCTAATATTATTATTAAAAGTTCTAAAATTGGTACAACAACAGATTTTGATGGAAACTTTTCTATTGAAGCTAAAGCAGATGATATATTAATAATAAGCTATGTTGGCTTTATAACTAAAGAGCTTAAACTAACTGCTGATTTTTCTAAACCTATTTTATTAGAATTAGAAGAAAGCTACCTTGGTGGTATTGTAGTAGTTGGAGGTGCGACATCTTGTACTTCAACATACCAATTAACTCCTGAAGAAGTATTGGAACAAAAAAGAAAAAGAGAATTTGCCAGAAAAAATGGTGCTGCCTTTTATAAAAGACAAAGAAAAATACGCAAACAAAAATTAAAAAATGGTGAAATTGAGCGCACTAATGTTGGTAAATTGTTTTATAAAATCACTAACCTTTTTAGGTAGTAGTGTTTTGCGTTATGGATAGTAGTGACAGCTTTTGGCGAGGTGAGTCTCGAGCCAAAACTATAACGGATAGCCAGACCTTGGTCCTGACCTAAACCCAGGATAAAGATAACGCCCTAATTATTTTTTGACTGGTATTTAAAAAACGAATAAGAAACAGGAATAAACATAAAGCCAAGAATTACAAACAATAAAAAGGCCTTTTGTAAATTAAAAGCATGTGCTAAATAGCCTATTAACGGCGGACCTAATAACATACCAAAAATAGCATAGGTAGTTATTATAGAAATTGCCATACCTGGAGAATATTTTTTTGAAGTTCCTGCTAACGATATTGTCATTGGAAAAATAGCTGCTGTACCAAATCCTACCAAGCAAAACCCGAATAATGCCGACCAAAAATAAGGAAATACAATTGCTATTAACATGCCAGATGAAATGACTACTGAGCTTAAAATATATGTTTTTTGTATTCCTATTTGGTTTACCAATCTATCTGAAAAGAACCTAGATAATGCCATGGTTAGCATAAACATAAGGTAGCCATATGTAAAGACGTCTTCTTTTACAACTTCTTTAAAATACACCCCACTCCAATCAAACATGCCGCCTTCACATATGGCACCTATAAAAATTATAACGCCCAAATACAATATAAATGGATCTGGCTTACCTAATATTAATTTGTTACCTGATGATGATTTATCGTTTTTTAGTGTGTATTTATAAGCTATTAAAGCTATTAACAACACCATTATTGAAATAATAGACAAGTGTATTTGAATAGCAATATTCATTTTCACCATTAATGTAGAAAACCCAACTCCAACTAATCCTCCTGTACTCCAAAGACCATGAAAAGTTCCTACAACACGTTTCTCAAACTTTTTTTGCAAGGTTATAGATTGTGTATTCATAGAAATATTTATGATACGCATACAAAATGAAAAAAAGCAAACGGCAGCTACTAATAAAAAAGGAGTGCTTGCAAAACCTATTAAGGTAAGTGATATAGAAAAAAAGATAAAGGCTACTATTAAAGGGGTTCTACTATCAAACTTTGATACTAACCAACCAGAAATGGGTAATCCTATGAGAGAACTTATTGGCATTGCCAAAAGAATAGTTCCTAATTCGGCCTCATTAAAATTAAAAAAAGATTTTATTGTTGGAATTCGAGACGCCCAACTAGAAAAACAAATACCTGATAAAAAAAAGTATGTGCTTAACGCTATACGCTGTTTAGACCTTAATTCCATTAACTCATTTTTTTTGAGCCGCAAAAATAGTCGAATTCGTTGATATTATTATATTAAATATTTATGATTTTAATGTAACCTCAGCTAAAAAAGATTATAATTCTTTTTTATTTATAAAGCTATTTATGCACCGCACTTTGCACACAAGGGCAATCGCTAATACCTTGTAAAAAATTCAACCCAATAGTTATAACGTGTGTTCCAGAATTATAAGCTGATAACTCATTAGTCGTTATTTGATAAGCATACCCAAAATAGAAAACACTCTTTTGAAACCCTACCATAGGACCTATGTTTAAAGGTTTTAATAATTGATCGTTAAGGAAACGATACGAGATACCTGCCCAAACATAATCTTCTTTTCTATTAAACTTTCGTACTTTAAAATTTAAATCGGTACTAGAACGTTTATCGCTCGCAAACATTTGGTAATATACAGATGGTTCAAACTCTAAACCACTTTTTTTGGGGCCATTAAAAGTGTACCCCGAATATATTTGATAGTTTAAAAGCAAGTTAGGTTCTGCTACCCTAATATTATTATCAATATCTTTATCTAAAAGATTATTAACATTAAAACTTAAAAAAAAACCTTTATTTCTATACAAAAAACCAGCATCAAAATTGTTATTCGAAGTTCTTCTATCATCTGTAACAAAAGGATCTATAATTGGGTTTTCATAAGTGGTATTAAAATTATTAATATCTATTCTGAAATTATTAATGTTATAAGAAATACCAAAAGATAAATATTGTTTAGAATAATAATCTAAGGTAAGATGATGTGCAAAAGAAAACTTAAAACCTGTTTGAATAGTATTTCCATTTCTATCATTATACATTGAAAATCCGACACCTGAACGATTTGATATTCTAAAATCACCATAAAGCGATTGATTATCTGGTGCTCCTTTTATACCAACCCATTGTGTCAATCCGTTAGCTCTTATTTTTAAATTATCACCAATACCTGCATATGTTGGAGATACAACAAAATTATTATCTGCTAAATGCTGTGTAAAAACAGGCAAATTCAATTCCTGTCCATAGCTGTTTGCTATAAAAAAGAAAAGTATATATATAATTAATTTTCGCATTTGTTTATTTATATTTAATGGTTAATACCATTAATTATCCTTATCTATAAAGCGTAAAGTGTCCTACAAATTGACGATTATCTTTTGTATCATTTAACTTTACAACATACCAATAATCTCCAGTTGGAAGTTCTGCTCCATTATATCTACCATCCCATTTTTCACCAACTCGTAAGGTGGCAATTTTACGACCATATCTATCAAAAATATTAAACTCTAGGTCTTTATATTGATTAGTACATCCTGGCCCCCATTCATCTAAATTACCATCATCATTAGGTGTAAAATAATTAGGTATACATACATCTATGTATTCATAATACCGTGTAGCAGAAGCTACACATCCAAAACGGTCAGTTACAGTAACTGTATAATCTCCAGATGCATAAATAATAAATGTGTTTTCACTACCATATGGCTCTCCATTTAATGTAAATTCATAATCACCAGATCCACCAGATGCAACAGCAACAATTTGATTTAGTTCACCATCTTGTAATACCAATGTTAAAGGATCATAAACTAAAATATCAAAAAAGTCTGTTCGTTTAATACAACCATTTGTATGACTTACATCGATATAATGATTTAAGCCTTGAGGTACATTTATAAATACATTACTTGTTTGATATGGGCCTCCATCTAGTGAATAGCTTAAATTTGAAAGATCTGTAATACTGGCATCAACACTAACTGTTACAGTATTAGTTGATAAATTATTTGAACAACCATATTCTACATCTACAAACGGATTAATAAGTACAGATTCGGGGAACGTTATATTCCATTCAGACTCACAACCTAGAGCATCACTTACATAAACAATATGATCGCCACCAGATAAACTTGTAAAATCAAACTGTGCTTGAGTTAAAGTTCCTGTTGTATAAATACCATTAATATCATCTAAAGCAACACTGTATGGCATCTCTCCTCCAGATATTTCTATGCTAAAAGCTCCATTATCATCTCCATTACACAATTCTGGAATTATAGAATTTGGTACAATACTAAGAGAAACAGGTATAGGATCGTTAATTACAAAATCAAAAAGAACAAAACAACCTAGTTCATCTTGTGCTATAGCTTGATAATTTCCTGATGCTAGATTTTCAAAAATTGGTGATTCAAAAAATTGATTTAACTGTGGTGAAATAGCATATTTTATAATTCCTGTTCCACCAGTTGCTACAATTTCTAACAAGCCATTATTAGCTCCAGTACAAGTAACATTTGTAACATTAAAATTAATATCTAATGGCAAAGAAGGTTCTGTTATTGGAATGATTGTAGATGTTGTAAAACAATCTCCACTATCTACTCTTACTTGATAAGAACCAACAGAAAGATCTGTAAAAACACCCGTAGCATTTTGATTAAGTGGTGAAATATTAGTTCCTGTGTCATCTTGTAAAGTATAAACATAACTTCCTAAACCACCTTGAGCAGTTGCAACAATAACACCTGTAGAATCACCAGCACAATTAATTTTAGCGTTGGTAGCATCAATTGTAACTTCTAATACTGGAAGCGGATCAATAGTTATTTCATTTGAAACATTAGCATTACAACCATTAGCATCTCTAACGTAATACATATAAGAACCATCACTAACAGGGATTATAACAGATGAAGAAAATGAACCTAAAACTGTTGTAAAAGTTTCAGTAGCACTATATTCATAAGTTCCAGAACCTCCTGTAGCACTTAATTCTAATGTTGAATCAGTCAAACAAGTTTGGGATACTACTTTAACTAATGATGCCTGTACTTCTGTTGGCTCTGTAATTATAATATCTGCAGAAGTAAATTCACAATTATATCCATCAGTGATAACTACATTATATGTCCCTACTCCTAATCCTGTAAAAACAGGAGAAGATTGTGGTCCAGATGATGTTATAGTAGGAGATAGCATATTTAATGTAAATGAATAATTACTTACTTGCCCGCCTGTAACTGCACTTGCTGTTATACTTGCATTAGTATCTCCAAAACAAGTTAATAATGTTGTATTTGCTGTAACAACAGCATCAATAGGATCTGGAATAATAAGAGTAACATCATCTGAAGCTATACAACTTCTTGCATCTCTTACGTTAACCGTATAAACTCCTGCAGATAAATTTGTAAATGTTCCGTTTGAAGAATATGCAACCGTTGCTGCTCCTGTTAATTCATATTCATAAGTTCCCCAACCTCCACTTGCAACTGAAGTGATTGTTCCTTTATCGTCATCACAAGTTACACTAGAAGTTTCTGTTGCGACTACTGATAATACTGATGTAGGGCTTGAAATAATTACAGTTCCTGTAGTTGCAGAACAAAAAGGACTTGATGTTTCATTTATAACAACCGTATAACTATCGGCTAAAAGACCAGAAACCAATACTGGATTCGTTGTCGTATTAGCTGAAACTACACCAAAAACAGAAGTAGAAGAGCTATCAAAAACCTCATATGTATAAGATCCTGAATACCCACTAACATTAATTTCAAATGTTCCATTATTATCTCCAAAACATGTTACAGCAGTTGGAGATGTAATAGTTATGCTTGGAAGTGTTGCAGCTTGCAAAAAGACCTCTACACTTTCAGAACACAAGGTTACTGTATCTGTAATAGCTACAGTATATGTGCCTGATGGGACACCAGAAAACACATTACCACTTAAACTTATTGAAGCAGGGCTTGGACTAATAGAATAACTATAAATTCCTGTTCCACCTGAACCTGTTACTGCTATTTCTCCATCAGCGTCATTACATGTTGGTAATGTTGTAACATTAGGTATTATAGCTATTGGTGCTACAATATCTATTGATACTAAATTACCACATCCGTTAGCATCCTGTACCTCAACAGTATGTGTTCCCGAAGCTAAATTTGATATAGAAAATGGTGTTGTACGTGTTTGAAAAACACCGCCATCTATACTATAACTATATGGGGCAATGCCTGCTGTAGTTAATGTTACATCTATTTCAAAGTTACCTTCTGTTACAGTACATTGATTGTTTAGAGTAGCTGTAATTACTGGTTCTGGATCAGATGGTAAAACTAAAACAGGTGTAGACCTAATACAACCATAAGCATCTTTAACATGCACATAATAACTATTTGCATCCATATTAAACACATTAGTTAATGCCCAAGATGGATCAGTATCTAAAGGAGGCGTTGCTGATGTAGTTATTTGATATAAATATGGTGCTGTACCATCTCTTGCAATAGCATTAATAACTCCTGAATTCGGATTACAATTAGCATTCTTATCTACAGTAGCAGAAATATTTAAATCGAATGCTGATTCTGAAATATTAAAAGGAACACTTACTACACTACAACCTGAATTTGTTGCTCCTGCCCCTTCGGTAATTAAAACAAAATAATTACCAAAATCTAGTGATCCAAAATTTGAAACATTTAATGTACCATTTACTGGAATAGTTCCAGTTCCTGAAATACCTGTAGATGTTAAAGTTTGCGAATCAAATATTTCATAAGTAATATTTGTTGTAGCAGGATAAACACTTGTTACATCAAAACTTACATTACCATCAGCGCTTCCAACGCAAGTAATATTATTGGAGGTTAATGCATTAGTTGTTAATGTTGAATTTGTTGGAATTGGAGTTGTAGACGTTTCATAATAATAACAACCTGTTGACTCATCAAAAACAATAAATGTATATGTTGCTCCTGGTATTAAATTATTAAACGTAGTTTGCTTACTAGCTATAGCATCTTCATCTTGCCAAGGAAAAGCTGTTGGAGCCGTATATGTCATTCCTGGTCCAGTATAAATTGCAAAATGAAATGGACCTGCACTAGCAAGAGCAGTACCTACAGCAACTAAGGCTGAACCTCCTGTAGAACAATCTGCTGGCGGTGAGGAAACTGTAATATCAAAATGGTCTGGCGGCGATGCCACTAATACATCTTGTATTAAAACAGAACAGCCATTAGCATCAACAACGTTAATTTGATATAATCCAAAATCAACTACATCAAACGTAGTAGAAATAGAACCAGAAGCATTAAGTTCTGAGTCAAAATATCCGTTTGTTCCTGTTACAAAATAATTATAAGGTGCGGTTCCTCCAGATACACCATCAACAACAACCGAACCTTTTGAAACACCTCCTATAGGGTCGCATGTTATTGGTTCTGGATGATAAACAACATTTATAGGATCAGGTGCTGCAATTGTTAAAGTTGCAGTATCCATACAAGATTTAGAATCGGTTACAGTAACGGTGTAATTACCAGAAGGCAGTCCACTAGTTTGACTGCCAAAATTACTTCCAGTTGTATCATTACGAACATTAATTGTAAATGGTGGTGTGCCAACAGAATTATTAATAGTAATATCTATAGTTCCGTTTGTATCACCACTACAAATATTTGGAGTTGATGAAATTGAACTTATTTCAGGTAATGAAATAGCATTAATTGTTTGAACTCCCGATTCGGTAGTACATCCATTTGCATCGGTTATTTGAAATTGATACGTACCATCTGTAGTAGCTGTATGCGTAAAGGATGATCCTGTAACAGAAGTAGAACTTCCATAAGCAACTCCATTAAAAGAAACTTGATAGGTAAATGGTGCTATACCATTTGAAATATTTCCAGTAATAATACCATCGGGTGATGCAGTACAATCTAAATCTTTAGTTATTATCATGTTTACTGTAACAGGTGGTAATGGAGAGATTGTATAGGATTCTGCATACGTACAATCATTAGCATCTCGTACTTCAAAAGTATAAGTATCAGATACTAATCCTGTAAAAACATTTGAAGTTTGATAACCCGTTGTTGTTGGCAATATTATTCTATACTCCAAAGGTGTTGTTCCTCCTGTTGGGGTTAAGGTTACATCTGAAGTTAATACTGGACAACTTATAGACGTATTAGTAAAATCTAAATCTGTTGGAGGGTTTAAAGAATCTATAATTACAGGTGCCGTAACAAATGAACAGTTATTAGCATCTTGTATGGTTACTGTATAAGTTCCATCTGTTAATCCAGAAAAAGTAAGACCCGGCTGAAAATTTATACCATCTATACTATAAACATAAGGCCCTATTCCTCCAGTAACTCCTGAAACGGTTATTACACCATTAGTTGTACATGTATAAGGCGTTGTTAATGTAGCTGCTCCGTTAATTGCTGGAGCAATTTCAATAGTAATAGCTTGTGGTGTTGTAATACAAACATCGGTTCCATAAGTATACTGAACTAAAACTTCATAATCTCCAGCACTCAAACCAGTGAAAACTGATGAGTTCGAAAACGTAACTCCATTATCTATACTATATTCTAAAGTATTTCCATTAAGATTTGTAACGTTAAAATCTATGCTGCCTGAATTTACTGCATCAGCACATAAAATATCTGTTTTAGATACTGTGAAATCAGGAGAAGGTATTGTATTTACTGTTATTGATGTATCTGCAGAACAATTATTTGAATCTACAACAGTAATATCATAAACACCTGTTGTTGTTACGTTAATTATAGGTGATGTTTGAAAAATTGTTGTACTGTTTACAAAATAGAAATATGGTTCCGTTCCTCCAACTGGATAGACTGTAATTTCTCCATCTGTACAAGTTAATGGTTTTGTTAAAGCAGATGTAGCTTCTAATAATAGAGGATTTATAATTTCTATATCTCCAGTATATAAACAACCATCTTCAGTAGAAACATTTACAGTATAAATTCCTGGGTTTAAATTATTAAAAGTATAGTCACTTGCTATAATTGGCCCTACGCTATTTACAAGAGTAGCTCCTTCATAAATTGAGAAATAATATTGAGGACGAGCGTCATTTGCTGCGACAATTACACTACCAAAATCTCCATTACAAAATGGTTGGATTATATTTGTTGAAACCGTAAAATCACGTTGTCTTATTTGTACATCTGGAACTGAAAAAACACATGGGTTTGGAGTTACTCCAATTTGCCTTACGTTTACACTATAAATACCTGGTGAAGTTATAGGAAAAATATTAGTTGGTTGATAATTTATACCATCAATACTATATTCGTAACCACTTGGAACTCCTCCAACATTAATTTCTCCGGGTGTTGTACAAATTATATCTTTTGTTGTAGCTGTAGGTACTAATAAATTTGTATAAATATTGAAGTAAAACTGATTAAAGCAACCTCCTGTATAATTTAAAGTCAACCTATATTGACCCGCAGTATCTGCAATAAAATCTGGACCGGTTGTTATTTGGTTCCAAGTACAAGCAGAATCTTCATTAGCACAATCTTGATTTATAATTGCAGTACAACTTGTTTCATCTAATTTTTCCCATATCATAGATGTTGTATCAGTGATACCTGTTTGAATAAACCTTGAATCGTTTGCACCACACAAAAAGATATTAGGCAATAATTTACCATCATTAGGACAAGTAACCACTTGATCTGCAAAAGGGATAACTGGATTTGTAACATTAGCTCCAAATGTAATAACTTCAAACGTTTGCTCTGTGGATTGACAAGGTGCGATAGCAGTGTTACTTACATAATATGTTCCTGGTGTTGTAACTGTAATAGATTGTGTAGTCCCTATCACTGGAGTTCCTGAAGGACTCGTAGACCATGAATAGGCATCATATCCACTACCTGAAGTTAATAAAACATTATCACCACAAAGTATTACTTCTTCCTCAAAAGTACAATTTAAATCTGCTAAAAAATTTGTTGCAGCAGGTGTTAATAAACACCCAGTATTAGCACTAAAACTTGGATCATCAGTAATAACAAAAGTTGAATTTATTGTACCATTATATGTTACATAAGCTTGATTTGTTATTATATTAGAGCAAGCGTCATTTAATAAACTACATGAAGATACTACAGTTACCTTAAAACGTATTTCTTGAACAGGGTCATTCTCTTCAACTACAGAATCATCGACACTAAAAATAAGTTCTCTAGTTGTTGAGTTATAACTTTGAACTGTTACTCCAGGAGGTAATAACCCCATATCTGTTGGATAATTAAAATCAATATTTATAGGCAGTATATCTCTAATAATAAGATTGGTCGCATCATCATTACCGGTATTTTGAAAACCAATTACATAATTTAATTCATCACCAAGATTAACCAATTGATTTCCAATATCATTCCCTGCTGGATCTTCAACTATTTTAGTTAATGTTATCTTAGGTTCTATAATTTCAACAGCAAAAGATGTTAAAAACACACCATATCCATCTCCATTAGTGGTTAATTTTAAATCTCCAGCAGTAGCATCATTAGGCAAAACGGAGTTTAATGGATTTGGTAATCTAAAATTATTAACATCTAAACCAAGAGTATTTAAACTTGCTGGATTTCTATTAGTAACATGTGCACCATCAATAGTAATACTAGAATTAAAAAAATTATTTGGTTGATTTATTACGTCACTTAATACGGTATAAGTACCTGATGTACTTGCTTTGAATTGAAATGAATCACCAGTAATACCAATATCACCTTCCAAAGCTGCAACTCCAATATTAGAATTTACTGGTAAAGGACTTGGCAAGGTTTGAAAACCTGAAACTGGAATATCTAATTCTGTGGTATTTTGTACACCAGCATATCCATCAAAAACTGAAATAAATTTACTTGGCAATATAGGGCTTTCATAAATAACTACTAATGTCCATCCCGCTGAACACCCTCCTCTTCTTATTCCTCTTGTAGCTCTTAAATTTGCTACAGTATATTCACCATCTGCTTCTGGTAAACCTTGTAATAAGCTTGTTACATTCTTATAACATATTATTGGTGAATCTTTAAATGAATTTTCTACGCCAGAACCATAATATTCATATCCATCAAAAATAATATCATCCTCATCACCTACTGGATCAGGGTTATTATCAGCTACTAGATCTATAAATCCGCCTGTTGGAAGTTTAAACTTAATTTGATTCCAATCTTCCAGTCTAGGTGTGCCTTCAAATTGCACACTTCTATTATTAGCTACTTCTAATGGATAAACAGAAGCCCAATATAAACCAGCGTATAAAATATTTTTACAATTATTGTTTATAGCTAAATCTGCGCTACTTGAACTAAATATTGATGGGTCACCTCCACTTGCAACATTTACATAAACACCTTCATTATTATTATTTATTTCTGTACCATTATATGGCAAAGGCAAATCTTTAGCTGTAACTATACTATTACCAATTAAAATGATATCTCCTTTTACTTTTATACTTCCACCAGGAAGTCTAGGTGAAAAAGGGACAGGTAATTGAGCAAAAACATAGTTACTACAAAACAGAGTAATAAACAATAAAAAAACAATTCCTTTGTTTACATAAGTAGTTTTTTTCATGGTGGCTATATTTAGAATTTCTTTTAAACTTTGGGGAATAAAAAAGAAATGTCACTCGTTATTTAATTGCTTAATTACAAAAAAGATTACTAATACTACAAAAAATGAATTTCATCCTTTATTTAAAGTTTTTAAACGGCATAAATATCGGTATTTTTTTTGTAACAATGAAAAAACGAACCAAAATTAATGCGTTTTATCGACAAATAAGTCTTTTAAACCGCTTTTAACCTATAAAATTAAATATTTTACTTACAAAAAAAGATTTGAGGATTTATTTAAATTAATCAGATTTGAGAAACAAAGATTAGAAGATACTCTTAATTTTCTATTTTAACCATAGACATTTTACTATTGTAAGGTTTGTTTTCTTTTGATTTCATAGCATTCTTAGCAGAATCTATGTAATCGTACTTATTGTAATAAATATAGTATTTACTAGTATTTACATCAAAAAAGAAATTAACATTATTCTGTCCTGATGCAATAACTTTTCTTAAAAACTCATCTCTTTTATTAACATCACTATGAACTGCTATTACTAAATAATAACCACTTTCTTCATTAGAAACATTTTTTACAATTTTGATATTATTATTTAACTCTTCCCCAAAATCAAAATCTGACTCACTTAATGGTTCTGCACTTAAAGGCGTATTTTGTTTTATTTGATTTAATGATGCTCTATCTTTATTATAACGATCTTCTTCATTATCATAAGATGCACGTTTTATTCTTCGTTTTCTTTCTATTTCAGTAGCAACTTTAACAACTTCTAAAGTAGAAAGTAAACTTGCTTTTGTTTGAATTGCTCTTGATTGAACAGATTGTAATTCCTCAATCTTTTGTTGATAAAATACATTTGTAGCTTCAGTTTTATCTTTAACTATTTTTAATCTTTTGCTAAACAAATCTTGAAGCTCTATCAATTTGGATTCTTGAGAATTAATTAGATTATTAAGATTTTCAGTTAACACTTCTATTGCTCTGTTTTCTGCAGAAACACTTTTAAACACCTTTGGTTTAGCACTAATAACCCCTTGTTCACTTAAATCATTCTCTTCTTTTAAATCATCTAAATCTTGCTGCTTAGTTGTAATAAAAGCTTTTAACTTAGTTAATAAATCTTGTTGTTCAATTTTAGAATTTTCTGTTAATTCTATTATTTTCTTTATTTCTAAAGATTCTTTATCGCGAGCAACTTTAACTAACACACCATCTAATTCTAGTGTATCCATTAATTGATTTTCTCTTTCTTGCTTTAATACTTCTTTTTTTACTTTTTCTTCAGCAATAGTTTTAAGTCTATTTTCTTCTTCAATTCTTAATTGCTCTTCTGCTAATTTCTGCTTAGCTAATGCTTTAGCTTTAGCTTCATCTATTAATCGTTGCTTAGTTGCTTCTTCAACTCGTTTCTGCTCTTCTTCTTTTAATCTTAAATCCGCTTCTTCCTTTGCTAATTTTTGTTTAGCTAATTCTTCTTTTTTAGCCTGCTCTTTAGCTATTTTAACTCTGGATGCTTCCTCTTCTTTAGCTTTAGCTTTAGCTTCATCTATTAATCGCTGCTTAGTTGCTTCTTCAACTCGCTTCTGCTCTTCTTCTTTCAATCTTAAATCCGCTTCTTCCTTTGCTAATTTTTGCTTAGCTAATTCTTCTTTTAATTTAGCTTCATCTTTTATTTTCGTTTCAGTAGTAAATTGTTCTTTATTCTCAACTTCAGTTATAAACTGATCTTCTAATTTTTCTTGAGTTTCTTGAGAAGCTTTAGCTAAATTTTTATCTTCAGAAATTGCGTTAATTTTAGCTTCTCTTTTCGCTTTTGCTTCTGCAACCACTCTTGCTCTAGCTTCTTGTTTTGCCTTTAATTTTTCTAATGCTTCAATCTTAGCCTTTTCTTTAGCTTCTGCTATAGCGACTCTATCTACTTTTTCTGTTATTGAAGATTTGGATTTTGAAATTACTCGTCTTGATTTTCTAGTTGAAATGAATACCGATTGTTCATCATCATCACCACTATAATCATATTTAAATACATTTTTAAATTTATAAGCTAAAGTAACTTCATGAGAATTTCCAAAGGTTGACAAATCCCCCATAGACTGTTCATAATTATACTCCAATGAAATTTGATTGGTAATATTTAAACCAATTCCTGCAGAAAGACCATAAAGCGTATTATATCCTACTTGTGCCCAAATTCCTTTTGGAACAGTAAGCATCATTATAGCTGAAATTACTGTTTTATCTTTTTTAAATTCTGATCTAACTAGCCCAGAAAATTTACTTTCATCAAAAAAACCACGACTATTTAAATAACCAGTATACATAATATGACCTTGTATACTTTGTTCTGGATTATCTTCAATGATTTTAGAAGTTTGTAAATTATAAGATACTAGATTATTTATAGAAACTCCTAAATCTATAAAACCTGTTCCATAATTTATACCTGGATTTACAGTAAATATAGTGTTAGATGGAATATTGTTTAATGATAAATCATCAAAATTAGTTATAACTTTACCTGAATTTAATCCGCTTTTATAAGCCCCAAGATTCATACCAAAAGTTAAATTACTATCTCTACCCAAAACAGCATTATAAGCAAAATTTAAAACACCTCCAAAAGTAGTTAACACACCATAATCTTGCTGAAAAACAGCAACTCCTGCCCCTATATTTTCTTTAAACCTCCCTGCATAGCTAAATAAATACGTTTGCGGTGCATTATCAAACTGAACCCATTGCCTTTTATTAGTAAAACTGATATATTTATTTTGCTCTCTAACAAAACTAAAAGTTGGGTTAATAGCATATCTATTAAATTTTAAAGAGTTTCTAACAGGTAACTCAAACGCAACAACCCCACCCTCTTGAGAGTAAAACTGTTGCGAAAAACAGAAAAATAAGACTATATGTAATAGATATTTTTTCATTTTTTATTTGACAACTGTTATAGAGCCTTTTCTTATATTGTTAGTTTCGGTTGTAATTATATAATAGTAAACAGGGTTTATCTCTTTAAAATCTAATTGATTTATTGGCCAATTATTTTGATAATCATTGGTTTTTAGAACAACTTCTCCTTGAGCACTCATTATTATAACTTCTGTATTTGTTCCGCTTACATACTCCTGAGGGATTATCCATGTATCATTTACACCATCTCCATTCGGACTTATTAAATTTGGAATATTTGCAACACTTGGAAATTGTGTACTTACTTTAAATTGAAACTCGGTTGACGCTAAACATCCTGTGGTTTGAGTAATTACAACTTTATAATTTCCTGCTTGAGTAGCTTCATGACTATTACTGATGGCTCCAGATATAGCGACATCATTTAAATACCATACAAACTCTGGATTAACTGCAGTAGTTGTTACCGTAGCAATTAAAGTTTCATTTTCTTCTATAGGATTAACTTCTAAAACATCAATACTACTAGTAAATCCTGTGTTTTCTAAATTAATAGAAGCACTTGTATTACAATCACCTAAATCTATATCTACTGAATATTCTCCAGCTTCATTAGTTTCATACATTTGATTAGTTGCACCAGTTATAACTTCACCATCTTTATACCACTGATATCCATTTGCGTTTATAGCACTTAATGTTGTTGCTCCTTGACTTAAACAGTATGGATTACCTAAACTAGAACTAATTGTAGAAATACCTCCTGTTTTAGATTCACTTACTGTTACATGGTTAGAAGATGATTGTGAAGTACACGTACCATAATTTGTTTCAGCAAAATAAACTCCTGGTTCATTTACAGATAAAGTATTACCTGAAGTCACAAAAACAGATGTAGTAAGACTCGTTTCCTTATACCAATTAAAAGTAAGTGATGGATATTGCAAAGGCGAATTATTTGAATCATTCCCAGGGTTATCAATAGTTAACAAATAACTACCACCAGTACAATATACTCCCGTAGAAATTAAATTATTAATAGTAAAAGGTTCATCTTGAATTTTATAATAAGCAGCAAACGAAACAGAACCAGTACTAGTTGCTACTGGAGTTGTACTCTTTATTCGAAGTTTATAACTTTCTCCTGCAATTGTGGTTGGAAAAGAAAAAGTTAAATTAGCTGGTGATGTAGTAATAGCTCCTTGTTCTGTTGTATAAATAGCTGTAGCATTTGAAAAACTACCAGATTCATCAGAAAGTTCAAGAATAAATTGATTTGTTGTTCCTAACGAAGTATCAGGAGAAAAAGTAAATGAGACATTATATGTATTAAAAGAAGGACTAGCACAAGCTTGGGTAAAACCTAAACTTGGTGTGCTAATAACTATTTGAGCCTCTATAGTTTGAAAAAAACATAAAAAAACAAAAACCGACAGATTAATAATAACATAATTCTTCATTAGATATTAATTTTATTTATAAAATAATAATACCTATCAGCATTATTATTTTAGTGAGCAATAACCTTAGTCATCTACCCTTAATAAATCTTCAGAGGCATAATGATCTTTAGATGCTATTATTTTATTAATACGCAATCTAAAGTCTGGTTTTTTACTATTATCTAAATCAATAAAGGTTTCTGAATTATCGCTTTTTGAGTAAACATTATAAAATGCACTATTACCATACCAGTTTTCTAAATCTTCATTATTTGAATTGTTTTCAACAAAAATGTTTCCATTACAATTATTAAAATACATATTAGCAAACTTGATTTTTTCTAAATTATCTTGATTAATCTGAATTTTATCTTCAAATAAAACGGCTGGGTTAAAACCAGAAATTACACTTTTATCCATATCAAGAGATGTATTTTGACCAATAAAAACAGCTTCTTTAACTAAGCCCATACTAATATCAGACTTTAAATTATCACTCTCATTTAATAATGTTAAATTCTTTGCAACAACTAAAGTTCCTTTTTTGGTGAAATCTACTAATTCTCTTTTGTCATAAGATAAAACCATTATACATCTTGAACCTTCACTACTAGAAATATATGGAGACCTAACTGCTAATGAATTATTAATTTTACATTGTGCTCCATAATTGAACTTAAAATCATTACTATTTGATTTATATGATACAACCTTGTTTAAACAAATATCGCCACCTAAAACTTCAAACGAATCTCCTGCAGAATGACTTATCATAATATTTTCAAAAACAGTTTCGTTTCCTACACTTGCTAATAATAATCCGTTAAAATATCCAGCTGCTTTTATTCTTTTTCCTGCATATTCTATTCTTACATATCTTAATACTCCAGAATTACTTTGATAATTTTCTCCACCGTAATTTGTGTTCCCATAAGCATCTTCAGCTAATTGAGTGTAAAACGCAGATACAGAACCATTACCAAATTTATTAGTTGGAGCTTCACCTAATATAATTAAACCTCCCCAATCTCCTGCTCTTTTAACACTTTTGCTAGAAGTAAAAACAATAGGGTCTGTTTCTAGACCATCGGCTATTATTTTAGAACCTTTAGAAATAGTTAAAGATGCTTTTGAATCATAATCTCCAATTATTATAGTTCCAGGCTCTATCGTTAAAGTAGCATCGTTAGTTACAAAAACATTACCTAAAAGCAAATAAGTGTCTCTTTTAGAAAGTGTTAAGTCATTAGTAATATTACCTGTTAAGATTTGTGTTGGCTCCGGATAATCATTTTGACTTGGTTCGAATTCGGTCCAATTATATAACCAATTATTAGCACCAATTATTCCTTTTTCTTGTTGAGCAAAGACATTTCCAATTACAAAAAGAAATATCAATATTGTGTAAGTAAAAATTTTCATAACTAAATATTTATCGTTTAAGTAGATTTGGGGCACTTAAAAACATTAATCAAAAATACAAAAAACACTATGAAATACCAATTTTTTCGACAAAATACACATAATCTTTGATTTATTAATATATATTAACCGATGAAATGCAATTAATATAAAAAAGAGACTATATAGTAAAGTCTCTTTATTTATGAAAAAAATTAATTATTAATGAAATTCACTATACTCATGCAAAGATTTCATAGTTTCTTCGTAAAATAGTATAGCAGCAATTAAATTATCTGTATCAGAATATGGTAATATACGCCTTTGAAACTCTCCTGTTGATTCTAAAAAATCTTCAGTAGCTTCAAATTGATCATCTAATGCTTTTCTATTATCGCTATCATTTGGAATTCCTAAAGTAGTCATTGTAACTCCTGGCTTTGTAGCAAATGCAATATAAGGTAATAACTTAACAAGACTTTCAATACGCTCTACATATAAAACAAGTAACTCACCTTTTTGCATGCGCTCTAGGTCTTCTTTATTGTGGTATTTTTTTATAGCTACTTTAGAAATTATACTTTTAGCCTCTTTATTTTTTTGAGCAAAACCTATACCAGCTATCAAAAAAAAGCTAAAACTAAGTAACACAATTTTAATTTTCATATCTTAGATTTAAGGGTTTAAAAGACAAATTTATGCAATTAATCGTTAAAAACAATCTTTTTGTCGATTTTTTTGTATGTTAATATTTTATCTCTCGTGTTTATTTAACTAATTTTAGGACAAATTAAAATAACATAGCATTCATAATACGCAATTTCTTTAAATTAGTTGTTTATAAGTATGCGTGGTTAAATTATACTTATGAAAATGCTATTATTTTCATTCTAACAAACACAAATACAAACCTTTTTAAGAAAGACAGATTAAGATTAATTTAACATTAAAAATGCCCAAAACAAATTGTTTTGGGCATTTTTTACAGTATCAACACAAAAAAAAGTAAACTAACTCAAACTACTGTATTTTTTAATATTCCTATGTTTTCAATTTCTAATTCTACTACATCTCCAGGTTCTAGAGGCCTGTGTACTGAAAAATTATTCTCTATTAAACTTCCCCAGCCAACAGTACCACTTCCTAAAATATCTCCAGGCATAAGTGTAACATTGTTTTCAGAAGCTCTCTCCATCATTTCTGGAAATGTATAATGAACCGTTTTATAATTCCCTTCACAAATAGTTTTACCATTAATTTTGGCAGTCATTTTTAAATCTAGTCTACCATCGGTATGCTTAGGCATGGCTAAATGTTTAGGATGTGATTCTCGAGAAATAGAGCATCTAAAAGACTCCATTTCATCTTTAGTAACAATACAAGGCCCTATGGCATTCGCAAAATCTTTTCCTTTATGCGGCCCTAAAGGAACTGTCATTTCTTTTCTTTGTATAGCTCTTGCTGTCCAATCATTAAAAACAGTGTAACCAAAAATATAATCATTAGCATCTTCCACCTTTATATCTTTACCCTTTTTTCCAATAATAACAGCTATTTCTAATTCAATATCCATTTTCTCTTCACCAACTGGTCTTTTAATCTTATCATTAGGACCATAAATAGCTTGATGATTGGTAAAGTAAAATATAGGCATATCATACCAAGCTTCACTTACTGTATGACCAAAAGATTTAGATGCGTTAAGCATATGTTCTTCAAAAGCAACATAATCTCTAAAACTTCTTGGATTGGTTAATGGAGCTAATAACTTAACTTCAGATAATTTATAATGTGCTTCTAAACTTTCTAAATTATTATCGTTTATAATTTTAAAATATACCTCATGATTATCTATAAAGGTTAGCATATCATTTGGCAAACGCTTATCTGCCTTTTGCATTTCAACAACACCATCACCTTTTAACCAACCAATATGTACTGATTCATCTTTTTTCTGAAAAGTAACTAATTTCATAGTATATTTTTAATTGTTTAAAATGGTTTCATTAAAACACCCGTAGCCTGACCTATTACTTTTCCAACATTCGCACCTTCAGGTAGCGACTTCCCTTCAAATTCCAGAAGTTCCCATTCTGCCAAGGTTTCTGATGCATCTACAATAGCCATACAACGCTGATAACGTCTTTTCATAAACGCATTAAAAGCATCATCAATAGTTGCAGCTTTATCCAATTCTTCAGCTAGAACAACACCATCCTCTAGAGCTAGTGCAGCTCCAGAACCTAATTGCGGAACGGTTGCATGAGCACCATCACCAATAACTATAGCTCTATTTTTAAACCAAGGGTCTGGTAAATGACTTGCCTCTATTGGCCTGTAATTCACCAAGTCTGGTTCGGTTATTTGCCCTATAACATCTTTTACAATCTTTACAGAATATTCAGATAGATACTCTTTTAGCATAGGAATATAATCTGATTTTTTAATCCTAGGATTATCGGCTCCTTCTGCAGATACTAAGAACATATACATACTATCTTCAGACATAGGAACAAACCCAATCTTACTACGTTTTCCGTAATACATATAAGCGGTATCTAAATCTTCATGCTTTTTAAAAGCATAACGCCACACAGATACTCCCATATAGCTTGGTTTAAAATCTCCAAAAATCAATTTACGCATATCAGAATTTATGCCATCTGATGCAATCAAAATATCATAAGTCTTTTTAGTTTTATCTGAAAATGTTACAGTAACGTCATCTTTAGAATTTTCAATATGTGTTACGGTTGTCCCCATTCTATATTGCACCCCGATCTTAATAGCTTTATCATACATAATTTCATGTAAAGTACGTCTTGAAATACCATTATGACTAGGATATTTCCCCATTGAAGGAGCACCTGCAAGACCTATAAAATGACCTGTTGAAGTATGCATTTTTAACTGTCCGTAAGGATATCCATGTTTCATGGTTTCATCTGCAAGACCTAAAGCATCTAATGCCTTAAGTGCATTAATTTGTTGAATGATACCAACTCCATATACATCATAAGCATCTAGTTTTTCTGCTATTTCAACTTCAACCCCTTTTTGAGCTAAAGCAATTGCAACAGATTGACCGCCAATACCACCTCCTACAATTAATACTTTATTTACTGTCTTCATAGTTTGCTGGTTTTTAGTTGGTTAATTATTCATGGATTTTATCGGCTATCCAATCAAACATGTCTAAAGCAGGCATGAAATTATCAACCTGACAATGTTGTGATCCACTTTCTCCATCAGGAACAATTTTCATTTGATGTTCACAAGTCAGGTGCTTTTCTAAATTAATAGCGTGTTCAACAAAGTTTTGTTTATCACCTCCGCCATGCATTATGAATGTTGGCATAGATATTTTTTCTGCTATACCATTCTCTAAAGTAAAACCTTCTAATTTCTTAAGAACATCTTCATAACTATTCACTCCCATGATATGCTGAACAATTTCTGCTAATGGGTGTTTACCACTTCTACCTGCCCAAACAGAATAGTAAGACCAAACAGCCCCAAACACCATACATACTTTAAAGCGAGGTTCGAATGCTGCACAACGTGCCGCCATATAACCACCCATTGAAACTCCTGCTATACCTACACTTGTAGTATCTACTTCTTCTTTTAAGTTTTCTAGTACCCAATCTAAAACCGCAGTACCAGCAACATTATAATCGTGACGAGAATGAATATGATTTAATCTTAACGCAGCTCCCTGTCCTGGACCATCCATAGCCAATAAAGCGACTCCTCTCTCCATCAAGTGGTCTCCAATTCCAAAATAAAGTTCTTCGGCAAGACTATCCAAGCCTCCAAACATGACCATTACGGGCGGATTCTTAACACCTTTTGGTTTAAAAAGATACCCTGGTAAAAAGGAACCTTCAAAAGGTACTTCAACCTGCAACGGTTTTTCTTCAAAATATTTAGTTGCTTTTATAAAAGCTTCACGAGCCTTTAAATACGTTGGAATTTTTCTATCATCTTGAAGATTCATAAAAAACTCTGCTGTACGCAAATAATTAAAAGCTCTTAAATAAGTACGTCTAGCAGAAACAAAGGCCTTTTTATTTTCATATTCTTCTGCCCATTCATAAACCTCGTTTCCTTTATTTAACCAAGCAATGTTAAATGTTTCTCTATTATCTGGGTCAATATTACCAGCCGCTTCTAAAATTTCAGCAAATTCACCACCGCCGTAATGCGCCTGTGTTAATGCTCTATTTACTTGATAAGAAGGCATATACTTACCTGGAAAAAAATGCCACATAGTTTTATATATTTTTAAAATTAAAAATTTCTATTTATTGAAAAATTAAATATCTGCTGGTTTAACGGTGCCATCTTCTGAAAGCCCCATTTTTTTACCTTTCCCCATTTCTTTGAAAGGATTTGCAAAGCCCCATGCATCATTTGGATTATCTTGTAAATAATGTACGTCTAAATGATCTGGTGCAAACACCAATCTTGCACAAGCATAATATTCAAATAAAACGCCACTTCCAGGATCTATAATATAAATAAAGAATCCTTCATCTGCCTTATGTCTTGTAGGCGCTCCCATAACACTCTTATAACCTTTTTCGGTAAAATAGTCTAAAGCTAAAAGCACTTCTTCTCTACTATCTACATTCCAACAAATATGGTTTAAAACACCTTGATTTGGCTCTATATTAGGGTCTGTAAAAACAGCAATGTCGTGTGATAGATTAGCTAGAGTATGCAATCCGCCAATTGGTGGCTGTTCATCAGAAATTCTTATTTCATCAGGGTTTTTAAACCCTAAGGCTTTCCAAAATTCCTTTTCAGCTGGATATGCTCCTTTAGACACCATATATGTTACATGATCAAAACGTCGTGGATTAGCTCCATTTCCTCTGTTACTTGCATATCTATCTGCATAAATACTACCACGCTCTCCTTCTTCTCTTAACCATACAACATCCCAAAATACTTCATGCATATGACCTTCAGGAGATTGAAATCTAAATGCTTTTCCATGACCTTGGTCTCCTTCATTCCAACCTCTACCAGCACCAATACTTTCTAAATATTCTACTGCCTCATCTAAAGCTTCAGGGCTATCTGCACGCCATCCTATATGGCCAAGTCCTGAAGTATCACTTTGAGTCAACTTTAATGTATGATGAAAATAATCACCCCAAGCTCTTAGATAAACTGAACCTTCTTCTCTACCAGTTATATCCATTCCAACTATATCACCAAAAAATTCTACTGATTTATCTAGATCTTTGGTTAGCACTTCTACATGTGCCATTTGTGAAAAATAATGCGGATTCTTTGCCATATCTATTAAAATTTATACGTTTTTTTATTAATTTATTATTACAAAAATAAAGCAGTAACCTACTTTTAGTGAATCAAATACATTCTATTAATATTCAAAATCAATCTATTTATTTGTTTTTAAGAATAATTTGACACTTTTTTTATTCATTTTAACCCAAAATGAATATTTAATCTTTATCGTGAATGATATTGACTAACTTCTATTCCACTTCCTATGGGTAACAATATTGATGTAAAAGCCTCTTTCGTTCTAATTATATTTTGATAAGCTTCTGATTCTTTTTTAGAAATTGGTGGAAAAATCATATTATCACCCAATACCCATGCGCCATCATTTAATTTGGATGAAAACAAATTGAAACAGGGTACATATAATTCTTTCCATAAATCTAAAAGAACAAAGTCAAAAGTTTCTTTAGCATTTTTTATGTTAAATAAAGCATCACCAAGTCTGAAATCGACAAATTTTGACAAACCAGCTTTAGATATTTTATCTTTGGCATACATCATTTTATCTAAATTATTCTCTAAAGTAATAACCTTACCTCCATTTGTTCTAGCTGCTTCGGCTAACCAAAGTGTTGAATAGCCATAAGAGGTTCCTATCTCTAAAATGCTTTTAGATTTAGCTGCTTTTATTAAAGTATTCATAAAAATAGCAGCATCTTCACCAACAGGAAGCAAAAACTCATCTCGACGCTTCATTGCATCAATTCCAGATAATGATTTCATTAAATGATTTTCATCATTCAAGCGTTTATCATAATCATCTAAAACTTTATTAAAACTTGGATCTAGATGCATAAATGATTAATTTGACTTTATTTTCTTCATTAATTCACCAAAAGCAGGCCTAAAAGCTTCAAACAAAGGATTATCCTTGTTTTTCAACATAACCTCGCTAAATAATTTTAATCCTATTGCAAACTCTACAGATTGTTGTTCTGTTTTAAATCTATCTCTTTGTTTCATCCGTTCTATAATCGTAAATATATTATCATGATTATCAAACTCTAAATCAATAGGTTCATACGTTTTATCATCTGGTCTTAGCAGCTCCAAAAGCTCTAACCTTAGTTTATATTTATTTGCCTTTTTACTCATATTCTAAAAATCAAAAAATTTTATATTTCATTACTAATTGCAATACTTCACTATCAACTAAAAAAAGACTTAATCTATATTTAACTAATTCTAAGCTTTATTTTCCTAAAACTTAATCAAGTACATGAACAGGAAATTCTTTCCCTTTTGTTTCCTTTAACTTGAAAAGAAAAAACAAAGACAAAACCGCTAATACTGCTGCTACCCATAGGAAAGCAGATTCATGAATTATATCGGAAAGCGCTCCAGAAATAGCAGGTACTATTACACCTCCTACAATTTCAGCTACTGCTGTTGTTAAACCTATAGCTTTTGCTTTTAAATGATTTGGAACTGCCTCTGATGGCACAATTGCTGCAACAAGAGGTATAGCTCCTACCATAAAATAAGAAAGAAACATGGCTGGTCTATGTAATACTGAACCATTTAAATAATAAACGGCAAAAGGGTATAAAATTCCTAAAATAACAGCGATATAAAGTGCTTTTTTTCTTCCAATTTTATCAGAAATACCAGGAAGTACAAGAGATGCTACCAACATTGAAACACCTAAAAGCCCCATAGTCATCTTCATTTCATCACCTGTCATACCTTGAGTAGTAGTAAAATATTTTGTGATGAATGGTATAGTAGCAAACCACCAACCAAAAACACAACAAGCCAATGGAATACCCCATTTCATATTATGATATTTAAGTAATTCTGAAACCGAAAAACTAGATTTTTTGGCAATACCTACACTTTCAGCAGTACTAGGTTTTACATAAAAATACACTATAACTCCTAGAAGAAAACCTGGAGCTGCTGCTACGTAAAAGGCATTTCTCCATCCTATATTTTCAGCGATAGCTACTAAAATAATGGGTGCTAAAATAGACCCAAAAAGAGCTGCTCCAACACCTTGTAAAAGCCCTACATTTAAACCTAAACGATGAGGCGAAGATTCTCTCTCTACAAAAACTTGAGCTAATGGGATTAACGGACCTTCTGCTAGCCCCATAACAATACGAGCAACCAGTAAAGTACCAAATCCTATTGCCATACCAGACCCGAAGGAACAGATAGAAAAAATGAAAATAGCAATAATAAAAGTTGCTTTATTTTTGTTTCTAGAATCTGACCAAGCAGTAGTATAGTAACTCGACGCAGCCCATGCTAAAGATAGACCTGCTGCTAATAAACCTATTTGCGTATTATTTAACGCTAAATCTTTTGCCACGTATGGGATAAGATAATTAAGTGCTAAACGGTCAAAAAACAAACAACCAAAAACAAGTGACATTAAGGTTACAATACCGTTTTCGTATGTGAATAATTTTTTCATTATTTATAAAATTTAATGTGGTTGTTTTCTAAATCCAGTTTTTATTGTCATTTCATCTGTCCAATCTATAGCTCCATTTATTTTTGCCCAATCTTTATAAATAGCATCTATTTTTGATATGGTTTCTGGATGTAAAGCTGAAATATCATTTGATTCTGTTCTATCAATAGCTAAATCATATAACTCCCAAGTATTCCCTGGATAAACTGAAACAGCTTTTAAATCACCCATCCAAACTGCTCGGTCACCAAACCATTCGAAACAAATAGGTTGGTTTCTTTCCCAGTTATCTCCTTTCAATAGCGGTAAAAAACTTTCTCCTGCAAGAGCGTTAGCCTTTATGCCATTAAAAGTTTCTGGATAATCAATGCCGGCAAAGTTTAACAAGGTTGGCATAATATCGACCACATGCGCACCTCCTTTTAAAATTTTACCAGCTCCAACCTGCTTAGGGTAGCGAACAATAAAAGGTGTTGCTGTACCTCCTTCATAAGGAGAAGACTTGTAACTTCTTAAAGGACTATTTGATACTTGAGCCCATTTTTTTGTGTAAGCTTCCATAGATCCTGCTGTACCTACCGATCCTTCATTACGCTTTACTACGAAAGGCATTTTACCAACATCCATATTTTCTGCACCATTATCAGAAAGAAAAATAATCATGGTGTTATCTAATTGATTGGTAGTTTCTAAATAGCTAATTAATTTTCCTATGTTTTGATCTAAATTATCTACCATAGCAGCATAAACCTCCATTTTTAATGCCCAATCACTTTTTTCTTCTTCACTTAAACTATTCCAAGCTGGCAGTAATTTATCTTTTACTGGAGTCCAATTTTCATCTGCCAATCCCATTTTTTTTATGTTCTCAAAACGAATATTTCGTAATTCATCCCAACCTGCATCATACTTTCCTTTGTATTTTGCAATATCTTCTGGCTTAGCATGAAGTGGCCAATGTGGTGCATTATAAGCCATGTATAAAAAGAAAGGTTTATCTTCTGGAGTGCTTTTTACAAATTCAATTGCTCTACTTGTTAATTCGTCTGTTAAGTAAAAATCTTCTTTACCTATATTATAAACCTCATTATCAGCGTATAAAAATGCCGATGAAGGAGGGCCTTTTAATATTGGTTTTGTATCAAAATAACTAGCGCCGCCATCTAAAAAACCAAAGAAATTATCAAAACCTCTTTGCAAAGGCCAATGAGGTCGTTCATTACCTACATGCCATTTACCAGACATATATGTAGAATAACCGCCATTTTTAAATACTTCACCCAGTGTTAATGATTCTTTGTTTAGATACCCTTCATACCCTGGAATACCTAAATCTTCATTAAAAAAACCAATACCCGCTTTATGCGGATACTGCCCAGTAAGCAAACTTGTTCTAGAGGGCGCACAAATAGTGTTATTATAAAATCTTCTTAATCGTGTACCTTCAGTTGCAAGTCGATCGATATTTGGTGTGCTAATTTCAGAACCATAATTACCTAAATCTGAAAACCCCATATCATCTGCCATAATCAAAACTATATTAGGCTTTGTATCAGTTTGCTTTATTACATTATTTTGATTATTGGACTGTTTACAACTCGCTAAAAACAGAGTCATTACAACTAAAACAAGTGTTCTCATTATATTTAATTTAAAAATGAATTAATCAATTTAAGAAAAAAGCTAATTATTATTAAAAGTACTCCTAAAGACACCAAATATTAAAAGTCTGGTGTCCTTAGAAATAATTAGTTCAAAACAATAGCATTAGAATCTATAAGTTGCTGTTAAGAAATAAGCTCTAGGCATACTTCCTTGCGTTGAAAATATTGCATTCGGGTTGTTAGCTATATATTCTGGCGGAAATCCATCTCTGTTTAAAGCAGAAGGGAAACCTCCTGGACCTTGCCACCCCATAATACCATAGTTATCTAAAACATTATTAATATTTAACTGTAAACCGAATTTTTTAGAAAAATCATATCCAAAGGCCAAATCAACATTACCAAAGGCTGGCAAAAGAAAAGAGTTAGGTACGTTAGCCTGTCTAGCTCCCATATAACTATAGTTTAAAGAACCATAGAATTTTTTACCGTTGTAAATAGGATTAATATTGAAAATTACGTTAGAACTATTATCTGCCTCATTACCAGAATAATCGATAATAGAATCATCACCAGGTCCATCTCTACCTTCATCCCAAGCAGTGTATTTATCAGCCTTTGCTTTTTGAAAAACGGCATTGGCTCTAACTAACCACTTATCGGTAATGTTATAAGTTGTTTCAATTTCAAGACCTAATGTTGTATACTCATTAAATTGAAATTCTGGTGAATATCGTGTACCATCAGTGTTAGAAAAAGTTTGAATATTAGGCACATTATTTAAATTACTATAAAAAGGTGTAAATACCAGTTTCAGATTATCTGTACTAACTTTATAACCAATTTCAAATTGTGTAATTTCCTCTAAAAGAGCTGGAGTATTTTCAACTAAGAAATCATCATTTAAGTCTAAGTAAAAGAATGTAGACGGTGCTTTATTTCCACGTGCAAATCTAGCGTAAATAGCTTGTTCTTCACTAAACTTGTAATTAAGACCGGCTGTGTATGAAAAACTATCTAAGTTATAATCATAATTAACAGGAGCTCCTTCTGTTCCTCCTCCATTATCCCAAATTGTTAATGGATTTCCATCCAATCCTCCAAAACTTGGATCTCCTTGGCGTGGATTTGGTACTCCAACATTATTAAATCCTTCTGAGGTTACATTTTCATATCTAATTCCATAATCTAAAGTTAGTTTTGGAGTTATTTTCCAGTTATGACCAAAGAAAAGTGCAAATATACCTTGAGTTGTTTCTCCATTGTCTGAACCTGTCCAACCAACATTCATAAAACCTTCTGGACTAGTTACTTCATAAGTATTACCGTTATTAGCTGATAATGTTATTTGAGCAGGTACAGGACGATCTTGAATTAAACCACCACTTAAACCCATTCCTTTACTCCAGTTAGTTACATCTAACTTAGAACGGCTATAAAAACTTCCTAAATTAAAACTCCCTTTTTCTGTTTTTTTACTAAATACTAATTGATTAGCAAATTCATTTCTATCTATATCTTGATAAAACATTGGCATAAACAATAATGAATTTGGTTGTATATTAGACCCTGGGAAATTATTATTAGCACCAGGTGTTAATCGAAATGGAGGTCCTTGCTGTGTAGGATCAAATGCAAGATCTACAGTACCAAATACCTGTCCAGTTCGTGGATCTGCAAAATTATAAGTACCTGTTCTTGCTGGGTTTGGACCACCTAGTAAACTAGGTATAGCGTAAAATAAAAAGTTGGTAGTACTAATAGGTGTTACTACTGCTGTACCATTTCTTTCGTCATCTTTTCTAGAGTATTTAAAGTCATTTTTCAATGAAAATCCATTGCCAAGATCTTGCCTCCAATTAAAACCAATAGAACGATCTATATTATGTAATAAATCTGTAGAATTAAACGTCCTGTTACCCTCTTCATTGAATGGTATTTCAATAGAAAAATCATAAAGAGCGTATGAGTCATACTTAGAGAAACCATCTGCTATTTGAGGATCATTCCAATTAGTTGATGGAATAAAAGCCATTCTATCATTTTTATCATTTAAATATTTTAGATTTAATTTAAAAGATCCTGTTTTGTATTTTTTAAGGAAGTTAGCTCTAATTTGCCCTCCAATATTTATAGGGTAACCACGATCTCTAGCTCCATCAGATTTACGATAAAAACCTCCTACGTTATAGGTCCAACCATTTGAAAGAGGACCTCCTACATTAAAATCAGCTCTATAATATGGGTTTTCGCCATTTCCTTCTAGACCATATTTAGCTCTAATTTCACCTGCAAATTCATTCCCTCCTGTTTTAGAAACATAATTAAATATTCCTCCTGGTGCGTTTGCTCCAAGTATAGATGCAGTACCTCCTCTAACTGCCTCAACTCGTTCAGTCATAGCATCTGCTCTCAAAAATAAATCTGGAAATAATTCTACATTTGTTATTGGCAACCCATCCTCTTGTAAAGACACATATCGGTACCCATTAATATTATCAATCGAGTTAGCTGACAACCCCCTAGAATATACAGAGTTCCATACTTCTCCCCTTGCTTGGTTTACAAAAACACCAGGAATGTTTTTTAGCAAATCAGATGAACTCGTTGGAGCAACTCTTGCCAATTGTGTAGCACCTATAGTTGTTATAGCTACTGAAGCATCCATTCTGCTTCTAGCATCAAATACTCCTGTAATAACAACTTCATCAAGTTTTGATAAATCTTCTAACATAACAATAGCTAGAGGCTCTTTTAAAGGCACTGACACCAATTTTCTTTGTTTGGCATATCCAATAAATGAGAAAATTAATTGATGCTCTCCTTTTTCAATGTTTTTGATAGTAAATTCTCCATCAAAATCAGTTACTGCTCCTTTAGAAGTTCCATCAATATAGATGGATACACCTGGTAAAGACATTCCGCTTTCATCGCTAACTTTTCCTGTAATTTCACTTTCTTGAGCATTGACATGAATGTTCAAAAAGAAACAAAATAAAGTTAAACTTAGTTTAATAATTGTTTTCATAGTTAATTGGTGTTTATTAATATCTGCTATTTTTTATGAAATTCATCATGTTTTATTAAAAAAAATATTATTATGACAAAATTCAACTCTTCAAAATTAAGATATAATAATACACGATGAGAATCAAAAAAAGGGCAAAAGTATTCATTATCAATCTAAAAAAACACAAAGCCTATTTTACTAACTCATTCAATAATGAAATAACCTTAAATAATCTTAACGCTGTTTGTATACCAAATATTAATTCCTAAAGAGATTATGCTACTCTTTTGCTTTTTAAGAAAAACTATTAAAATTAACTCATTTGAGAATATTCTTTAGGAGTCATTCCTGTTTGCTTTTTAAAAAAACGGGCAAAGTTACTTGGGGTTTGGTCACACAATTTAACAGCAATTTCTGATACGTGTAAATCTGAATACTTTATAAGAGATTTAGCTTCTAAAACTAACATTTCCTTTAATAAATCTTGAGCAGTTTTATTAACACTTGCCTTTACACACTTATTTAAATAGTTGGGAGATATATTTAATAAATCGGCATAATCAGAAATTTGTTTATACTTATAAATATACTCTGTTAAGGCTTGCTTATAGGCTTCAGTTATTCTAAAATAAGAATTCTTACTTTTATTAGTTTCAACAACCACTTCTTTATGAACTTCCTCGAAAAAAGTTAATAAATAAGATGCTACAAGATTTCTTCTTGTCTTCTCTCCTGTCTTATACAAAAGCAACATTCGTTTTAATATGTTTTCACAATTTACTCTTGTTTCTTCTGATAATTTAACTACTGGATTAGATTGTAATTTAAAAAAAGAAAACCGATCTATTAAATAGCCTTTTGGTAAAAAATCAAACAAACTTTGATCGAAATGACAAAAATACCCTTCAGCATCATCACTCATTCTTGAATGTTGAGTAATTTGAAAAGCAGGTAGAAAAAATACTGCTGGACCATCAAATTCTATATTATTTAGCCCCTTACTTCTTTTTGAATATCCTTTTGTTAAAAACAAAAAATCGTGAACTGTTTTTCGGTGAGGACGCACTTTAAAAGCAGCTTTATTTTTAATAATATCTAGATTGTTAACATGATAATCTTTATACTTAACATTAGATGTTTTAGGAATAGAACCAAAAAGAGAATCGTGATAACTACTTATTTCCGATACATTTAAAGTTGGTATTTTATTTTGTTCTGACATATTTTAAATCTACATTTTATTTTCATTAAAATGAAATTTTAAACTAAAAAAAATATATTTCAGAAACAAAAACCAAAATTATTTTCAAGCATCTTATACTACAATTTTAATCTATTATAGCAACAGCTCTTGTCCATCCTGCACTAGCCTTTTCTATTTTAGTTGGAAAACAAGATACCTTAAAACCATATGGAGGCAACTGATCTAGATTAGATAATTTCTCTATCTGACAATATTCTTTATCAATCCCAACATAATGCGCTTCCCAAATAATTCCAGGTTTTGGATTCTTTTTATATTTTTCTACTTGAATATGCAAAGGTATATCCCAACCCCATCCATCTGTCCCTACTACTTTTATACCTTGATCAATTAACCAATGTGTTGCTTTTGCCGAAGCACCAACATGAATTTTCACATAATCATCATCATGAATTCTTTTATCTGCATCACATCGTATAAGCACAATATCAAAAGGTTTTAACCTGTAATTAATAGCTGCCAGTTTTTCTATTAAATCTTCAGGTTCAATTAAATATCCGTCTGGCTTATCTGTAAAATCCAAAACTACACCATCACTAAAAAACCATTCTAATGGTAATTCATCTATAGTTCTTGAAGGCTCACCATTACAGGTTGGTGAATAATGATACGGAGCATCAACATGAGTACCAGAATGAGTTGCTAAGCTTATTATTTCTCCAGCCAATCCTTTGCCATTCATAAAAATATCTCCTTCTACATCTTTAAACAATATTTTTCCAATATTCTCTACACACTCTTCATGGTTTTCATAAGCAATTTTAGTTGGAAGCGGCTCTTTTACCTTCTCAGATATTGTAACTGATAAATCTATAACTCGCATAATTAATTTCTTTTATAATTTATTATCACCCAATCTTTTAACAAAATTCAACCTATTAATTCAAAAAAAAACTATTGCTTAAATATTTATAAGCGATAATTAAAATTCTCAAATCCACAAACAACAAGGCTAAAAACCAACTATTTGATAAATAAGTTGTAAATATTTTACAAAAATGACAAAAAAAAATCATTTACAAGAATCAATTACAAGCTATAAGTATTCAAAATCAATCATTTTTTACATTAAAAACAGATATACCTAACATATTGTATTCTAAAGCACTCAAATACTAAGCTTTTCTAAATTCGCCAGGTGGCACTCCTACTACTTTTTTAAAAAGCCTACTAAAATAAGCAGGGTCATTAAAATTTAAAAAATATGCAATCTCCGAAACCGTATAAGAGGTATTTAATAAGTATTTTTTTGCCTCACTAATTACAAAACCTTGAACAACCTTTAAAGCAGATTCACCTACAACCGCATGACACACCCTATTAAGATGCATTTGTGTTATATTTAATTTCTCTGAATACTGTTCAATTGTTAAAGGGTTTTGTAGCGACTGTTTAATTAGCTTTTGAAAATTTCTAAAATGCACCAATGTTTTGTTAGATGCATTTAATTCAACATATTCATTTTCATACCCTTTTCTATATAGCTTTAAAAAAAGTAACTGAAAATAAGATTGAAGACTAAATTGTTTTTCAACACGGTCTTCTAAAATCTCATTTTTTAATTTATGAACTAAATATGTAAAATCATCAAAAGATTTGATATTATCATTATAAACAAATTGGCTTAACTTATTTAATTTCAAATACAGCTGTGCATTATTTTTTAAAATACTTTCAAAATAATTATCAGAAAACGTCAATACATATCCTTCTATATTAGAATCAAAACTAAACCCATGCATAATAGATGCTGGAACATTAATAACACACGGACTAGAGATAACTATTTTATTTTTCCCAGAAATCAACACGCCTTTTCCTGAGCGTATTATAAACATCTGAAATAATTCTGAATGCACGTGCTGACTTATTTCCCATGCATATATTTTGCTTCGCTTTTCTAAGGACTCAAAATGAATAAAATCTGATATAAAAGAGGCTTGGTTATCACCATAAGGTCCTTTAAACTGTAATATAGGCTTCATAATATGTTAATATATTACACTATAGTTAATTATACATAAAAACAAATTAAATTTTAATTTACTGTAAATTAAACATTTATATTATTAATTAGCAAAAAAAAGAAAACAATATTTTACAAAATGTTAATTTTGTGCAATTATAAAATTATTTAATCCAACACTAAACCTGTCTAATTAAATATTTTTGAAGGAAACAAAATAAGTGTCATGAGTAAACTAATTTATAACCAATTTGATATGGAGGTACAACCTTCATATAAGGCTCCAGATTACAAATCTACTATCCTTAGAGCTCCCAGCAAACCTTTAATTATCACAAAAAAAACACTATCTGAATTATCAAGTCCTGTTTTTAAAGATTTTGAATTAGGATCCTTAGATCATGACTTAACTAAAAATGCAATAAAAGATGGCGAACCTATTGGAGAGCGTATTGTAGTTAGTGGAAAAGTAACAAATGAATTAGGACAACCTATTCCTAATACTTTAATGGAAATATGGCAAGCAAATGCTGCTGGAAGATATGTACATAAAGCAGACCAACACAATGCTCCATTAGATCCAAATTTCTTAGGCGCTGGTAGATGTATGACTGATGCAAATGGAAATTATAAATTTTACACAATAAAACCTGGTGCTTACCCTTGGGGAAATCATCCGAATGCATGGCGACCTAATCATATCCATTTTTCGCTTTTTGGAGGCGATATTTCTAGCAGACTTATTACACAAATGTATTTTCCAAGTGATCCACTATTAGAATTTGACCCTATATATAATGCTATTCCTAAAAGAGGAAGAGAATTATTAATTTCAAGTTTCGACCTTACTGCAACAGAACCCGAATACGCATTAGGATATCGATTTGATATTGTTTTAAGAGGACACAACGCAACACCATTTGAAAACAAATAACCATGGCAACAACAAATAAAACATCACTACAAACACCTTCACAAACAATAGGCCCTTATTTTGCTTACGGATTAACACCTGAGCAATATGGCTATAATTTTAAAAGTTGGATTGACAATAAAATGGTCGACCCTTTAAAAAACACAGACACAATAACCATTTACGGTAAAGTTTATGATGGTGAAGGCAACACAATAAATGATGCCATGATAGAATTATGGCAAAATGATGGAGAAACTAAACTGTTTGGTAGATATGGCACAGGTACCGATGCAGACAATCGATTTTCTTTTTCAACTATTAAACCTAACTCTATTGATGGTCAAGCACCTTATATAAACGTTATTCTTTTCATGCGCGGGCAATTATTACACTCATATACACGCATTTATTTTTCTGATGAAGCACTAAACAATAGCGATATTACTCTAAAATCTATCCCTAAAGAAAGACAACATACTGTAATAGCCAATAAAACTAGTGAAGGTTACGAGTTTAATATTTATATGCAGGGATTAAAAGAAACTGTATTTTTTCAAATTTAATAGTCAATTTTCATGTCTTTATACTCTGAAACATTTTACTCTACTGAAATAAATCAGCTATTATCTGATAAATCTGTAATAATTAATATGCTAAATACTGAAGCAACACTTGCTAAAGCTCAAGCTGAATTAGGTTTAATACCTATTGAAGCTGCTGAAATTATTGCATTTAGCTGCAATGTTGAATATATAGATATTGACAAATTAAAAACCGACATAAAACTGGGTGGAAATGCCGCTATTCCATTAGTACAGCAATTAACAAAAGTTATAAAAAATTCTAATTTTGAAGCTTCAAAATATGTGCATTTTGGCGCTACTAGCCAAGATATTATAGACACCTCTTCTATCCTTTTAATAAAACAAGTTATTTCTTGGATGGAAAACAAGCTAAACATTCTAGAAAAAAGCTTAATAAATATTACTAAAGAACACAAACACACTATTGTTATAGGTCGCACCTTACTACAGCAAGCACGCCCTATAACTTTCGGATTAAAAACCGCAAATTGGCTAGAAAGTATTACCCGATCTAAAATTAGATTGCAAACAGTTAAAGCTAATGTTCTACAAATACAATTAAGTGGTGCTGTTGGTAGCGGCAACAACAATATTACAGATGAAGTTCAAATTAAATTTGCCGAACATTTAAATCTAAAAAACACTTCTCCATGGCAGTCGCAAAGAGATGGTTTAAACGAATTAGCTAGTATTCTTGGGATTTTAAGCGGTTCTCTAGGCAAAATTGCAAAAGACATATCCTTAATGATGCAAACAGAAGTTTCAGAAGCATTTGAAGGCGCTCAAGAAGGCAAAGGAGGATCTAGTACCATGCCACACAAAAGAAACCCTGTAACATGCGCACTCATATTAAGTAATAGCACCAGAACACCTGGACTAGTATCTACAATGCTATCAAGTATGCTACAAGAGCACGAGCGGTCTGCAGGTTATTGGCATGCCGAATGGGAAACATTAACTCAATTAATAGGTTTAACATGCGGTTCTATTGAAAAAAGTATTGATTTAATTGAAAATTTAGAAGTAGACACAGAACGCATGCTTCAAAATGTAGAAATAACAAACGGTCTTATTTATGCAGAAAAAGTAGCTTTTGTATTATCAAATACTTTAGGTAAAATGCAAGCACATGAAGCTATCAAAAAAGCATGTAAACGCTCTATTTCTGAAGGAAAACATTTAAAACAAATAATTATAGAAACACACCCTGAAATAAATAATATTGACACACTATTTCAACCAGAAAATGCTATTGGAAATAGCGTAAAATGGGTTGAAAAAATTCTAAATAATTATTCTTAAACTTTATTAAGAACTACAACTTAAAACTAAATAAAATGACCAAGAATACCACTACATTCACTATGAATGAATCTTTCCCAATGAATGCTTGGTATGCAGTAGCATGGGATGTAGAATTAAAGCATGAGTTGTTACCAAGAACTATTTGTAACAAACCCTTAGTTCTTTATCGTAAAAAAGATGGTACTCCAGTAGTTTTAGAAGATGCTTGTTGGCACCGCTTACTTCCGTTATCAAAAGGAAAACTACGAGGAGATACCGTAGTCTGTGGTTATCATGGATTAGAATTTAATAACGAAGGTCAATGCACTTATATGCCCTCTCAAGAAACCATTAATCCTTCTGCTTGCGTACGCTCGTATCCTACTGTAGAAAAACATCGTTTTATTTGGGTATGGATGGGTGATCCTGCAGTTGCAGATAGCAACAAAATACCAGATATGCATTGGAATAATGATCCTGAATGGGCAGGAGACGGAAAAATGATTGAAGTTAAATGCAACTATAAATTAGTAGTTGACAATTTAATGGATTTAACACACGAAACGTTTGTACATTCTGAAAGTATTGGTGATAGAAATGTAGCCGAAGCTCCTTTTGATGTACATTATGATGAACATACAGCTACAGTAACCCGTTGGATGAAAGGTATTAAACCACCTCCATTTTGGCATGGTCAATTAAATAAAAAAATAAAGCATGATGGCTTAGTTGATCGTTGGCAAGTTATAAAATTTGAAGCACCTTGTACCGTGAATATAGATGTAGGTGTTGCTGTTAGCGACACAGGTGCTCCCGAAGGCGATAGATCTCAAGGAGTTAATGGCTATGTATTAAATACCATTACACCTTCTACAAATCAAACCTGCTATTATTTTTGGGCTTTTAGCAGAAACTACAATCTTAAAGATCAAAGCAATACCACCGAACTAAAAAACGGTGTAGCTTCCATCTTTGCACAAGACGAAGACATACTTGAAGCACAACAGAGAGCTATAAACACAAATCCAACACGAGAATTTTATAATTTAAATATAGATGCTGGTGCTATGTGGGCTAGAAGAATTACAGACAAAATGGTTGAAAACGAAAATCAAGACTAATGCGCTACAGAAACACTTGGGTTAACGCCACCATTAACAATACCGAATTAATAGCTAACAATGTCATGAAAATACAATTAACTCCTGAAAATGGTGTTAAAAATTTTACTGTTGGCTCACATATAGACGTTTCCATCTTAATAAATGGAGTTACAGAAATTCGTAGTTACTCGTTAGTAGGTCAATATCAACAAAAAAAGCCTTATACCATTGCTGTAAAACGCCTACCCTCTAGTCGTGGTGGATCAAACTATATGTGGTCTTTAAAAAAAGGAAACCAAATAAAAATCTCTCAGCCTACCAATCATTTCGAATTAAAATACAATGCCAGTGATTATTTACTTATTGCTGGAGGTATTGGAATCACACCAATATTAGGTATGGCAGAGCAATTGTGCTCAAGAAAAGACATTAGTTTACGAATGTTATATTTAGGTCGAAATAAAGAAGAAATGCCTTTTATAGAACATTTAAAAACACTTTTAGGTGATAGACTAGAATTACATTACAGTGACGAAAGCGGGTATTTTGATATGGATAAACTAAACACTTTAGCAAATAACCAGACACACATATACCTATGCGGCCCCTTATTACTTATGAACAGTGTTCGTAAAACTTGGGAAGCTAGTCCTTTTGAAAATACACATTTACATTTTGAAACATTTGGAGCTTCCGGCTTATTTGCACCTCAAAATTTTACAGTAAAAATCGCACGTTTTAATAAAGAATTAGTTGTAGGCGAAAACCAAACCTTATTGCAAGCTTTAGAAGAAGAAGATTTAGAAATCATGTACGATTGCAAAAAGGGAGAATGTGGCTTATGTCAAGTTGATATTATAGAATATACTGGTGATATAGACCACCGTGATTTATTTTTTAGTGAAGAAGAAAAAAGTAAAAACTTAAAAATGTGCGCTTGCGTAAGCAGAGTTGCTAACGGACACGTAGTAATTGACACCGCTTACAGAAGCAACATTTAATATAAAGACTGAAAATAAAAATGAAAACTAATTATAAAATTCAAGGAACCCCCAATAGTCCAGTACTAATGTTCTCTAATTCTTTAGGAGCAGACCTAAAAATGTGGGATGAACTTGTACCATATTTATTGCCGTATTTTAGAGTTCTTCAATATGACACTCGTGGACATGGACAAAGTGAATTAACTGAAGGAACTTACACTATAGCTATGCTTGGTCAAGATGTTATTAACCTTCTTGACGAGCTTCATATTGATAAAGTCTATTTCTGCGGATTATCTATGGGAGGATTAATTGGACAATATCTAGGCATAAACCACCCAGAAAGACTACACAAGTTAATTATCAGTAATACCGATTCTAAAATTGGTACAGTAAATCGATGGAATGAACGTATTAAAACCATTAACAAACAAGGTATGCAAGCTATTGCAAATGCAACTATGGAAAAATGGTTTACAGAGAGTTATCATAAAACAAATCCTTCTCGAATTGCAGAAATGAAAGAGGTGTTTTTAGCCAATAGCACATTAGGTTACACTGCTTGTTGTGCTGCCATTGGAGCAGCTGATTTTAGATCGGAAATCAAAAAAATCTCTTTAGAAACCCTTATTATCACAGGAGATGAAGATGAAGTCACAAATATAGCTCAGGCAAAAGTTATGCAAAAAGAAATTGCAGGGGCAGAACTAAAAGTATTTAACGCCAGACATTTACCTAGCACAGAATTACCGGCATACTATGCGGAAACACTCATCGATTTTATAGTAGGAAATAAAACTTATGATAGAGGTATGCATGTTAGAAGAACCGTTTTAGGAAATACACACGTTGATAAATCTACTCTAAACAAAAATGAATTCAATAGTGATTTTCAAGAATTCATTTCACACTACGCGTGGGGAGAAATTTGGACAAGACCAGGACTAAACAAACATAATAGAAGCTTAATAACATTAGCAATGCTAATTCCACTTAACAGAAAACCTGAATTTAAAATGCATATTAAAGCTGCTTTTAATAATGGTGTTACTAAAAATGAAATCAAAGAAGTTATTATGCAATCTGGTATTTATTGTGGGCTTCCTGCTGCTAATGAAGCCATACACACTGCAGAAGAAGTCTTTAACGAATTAAGAATTTAACTTCTACCTAAATGAAAGCAATTAAAACACAAGTTGGCATTATTGGCGCTGGTCCTGCGGGATTAGTTTTAGCACACTGGCTAAAAAAACACGGTATTGCATCTGTTATCATAGAACTGCGCTCAAGACCTTATGTTGAAGGCAGAGTAAGAGCAGGATTATTAGAACAAAACACCGTTGATATTATTAAAGAATTAGGATTAAGCAATCGCTTAGAAAAAGAAGGTATTGAGCATGATGGTGTGTTTTTAAGTTTTGACGAAGAGCGAATACATGTACCTTTTTCAGAATTAACCGACGGTAGAAAAATAACAATTTATGGCCAACAAGAAGTTATAAAAGATTTAACTGACGCTTGGTTAGAACAGGGAGAGCAACTTTATTTTGAAGCTGGAGCCAAAAAGATTGTAGATTTTGATACAGATAATCCAAAAATTCATTTTGAAAAAGATGGTAAACCAGGTGTTATAGCATGTGATTTTGTTGCTGCTTGCGACGGTTTTCATGGTATAGGAAGAAAAACAATGCCAAAAGACAGCTATAAATCTTATGATATAACCTACCCTTTTAGTTGGTTAGGAATTTTAGCTAATGTTACACCATCTACTGATGAATTAATTTATGCGTATCATGAAAATGGTTTCGCATTACACAGTCTTCGTTCTGAAACTGTTAGCCGCTTATATTTACAAGTAGATAATAATGAAAATTTAGATGATTGGCCAGACGATCGTATTTGGAAAGAGCTTTCAACACGATTAGCAACCAAAGGCTGGGAATTAAAATCAGGCCCCATTTTCGACAAAAGCATAACACCAATGCGAAGTCACATGATTGACAACCTTCGTTATGGTAATTTATTTTTAGCTGGAGATGCTGGCCATATTGTACCGCCTACAGGAGGAAAAGGCTTAAATTTAGCTGTTGCAGATGTTAAACATTTAGTTGATGGATTTGTAGATTATTACAAAAACAATTCTACAAAACAACTAGATAATTATACTGAAGAAGCACTGAAAAGAATTTGGAGAGCACAAGATTTTTCAAACTTTATGACCACGCTTTTTCATAAACAAGATACACACGGCTCTTACACATACCGTTTACAAAAAGCAAAAATTGATTATATAAAAATGTCAAAAGCATACAAAACAACCATTGCCGAAAACTATGTAGGCATGCCATTTAAATCATTTGAATAATATTATAAAATATGAAACAAGTACCGCAAATAACTGCAAAAGAAGCAGCAGCATTAGTAAAGAATGGAGACACTATACTAGGTGGAGGTTTTGGAATGACAGGAAACCCTGTGCATATTATCCACGCTTTAGCAGAAACCAACACTAAAAACTTAACTTTTATAGCCAATAATGTAGGTGAACCTAATATGGGTGGAGGACGGTTATTAAACAATGGTCAATTAAAAAAAATGATTGGATCTTTCTTTACGTCAAATCCAGAAGCTGTAAAAGCAGCTCAAACAGGCACTATTGAATACGAATTATTACCCCAAGGTACATTAGCAGAAGCTATTCGAGCTGGAGGAGCTGGAATAGGCGGGTTTTACACACCAACTTCTGCCGGTACATTAATTGCAAAAGACAGAGAAACAAAAAACATTAATGATATAGAACAAGTTTTTATCGAAGGTATTCGTGGTAATGTTGCTATTATAAGAGCTTGGAAAGCTGATACTGCTGGAAATTTACAATACCGAATGACCGAACAAAACTTTAACAGAGCTATGGCAACAGCAGCAGATATAGTCATTGCTGAAGTTCAAGAAATAGTTCCAGTTGGAGACATTAATCCTAACGAAATTCACACACCAGGTTGTTTTGTTGATTTTTTAGTTCAAAAAACATTATCTGAAGCAGACTTAGGAACTTCTGCATCCGTGGGATCTTCTAAAGTTATTGATGAAAAGCGAATGAATATGGCTAAAAGAGCTTTTACAGAATTAAATAAAGGAGATGTTGTAAATTTAGGCATAGGAATACCAACACTTGTTGCAGATTTAATAAAACCTGAAGACGGCATTATTTTACATACCGAAAATGGTATGCTAGGTGTTGGTCCAGAACCAGCAGATGGTAAAGGCGCCATGTATTACCCTGTAAATGCAGGTAAAGTCCCTGTTACAGCATTACCTGGAAGTAGCTATTTTGATAGTGCCGATAGTTTTGCAATGATACGTGGTGGCCATATAGACGTTGCAGTAATGGGTGGTTTAGAAGTAGATGCCTCTGGAAACTTAGCCAATTGGGCTGTACCAGGAAAACCATTATTAGGTGTTGGAGGTGCCATGGACTTAGCATCTGGAGCAAAAAAATTAATTATAACTTTAAGACACACAGATCGATCTGGCGCATCTAAAGTTGTAGAAAAGTGTACATTACCTATAACAGATTATAATTGTGTAGATATGTTAATTACAGAATTAGCTGTTTTTAAATTTATAGATAGTCAATTAACACTAATTGAAATATTACCAGGAAGCTCATTAGAAGAAGTGAGATTGAAAACAGAAGCCAAATTTATTGAAAAACTAAATTAAAGAAGCATGAGAGAAGCATATATAATTGACGCTTTAAGAACCCCTATAGGAAGTTTTAGAGGCATATTAGCACCTGTTAGAGCAGATGATTTAGCTGCAATACCTATAAAAGCTTTATTAGAAAAATATCCTAATGTACCTAAAAATGCTATTGATGATGTGATTCTTGGTTGCCACAACCAAGCAGGAGAAGACAACCGCAATGTAGCTCGCATGGCTTTATTACTGGCTGGACTACCCTACTCTGTACCTGGAGAAACTATTAACAGATTATGTTCTTCTGGTATGTCTGCAATTATTCATGCTAACAGAGCTATTAAAGCTGATGATGGCGATGTTTTTATTTCTGGAGGCATGGAACATATGTCTCGCGGGCCATTAGTAATTTCGAAACCTACATTAGCTTATGGAAACAATTCAAAAATGGAAGATTCTAGTTTTGGATGGCGTTTTGTAAACAAAAAACTCCATGAAATGTACGGTACAGATGCCATGGGAATTACCGCAGAAAATTTAGCTAAATTGTATTCAATAAGTAGAGAAGATCAAGATTTATTTGCTTATAACTCTCAAATGAAAGCTAGTAAAGCTCAAAAAAATGGCGTTTTAGCAGAAGAAATTTGCTCTGTTGAAATACCTCAAAGAAAAGGAGATGCTATAATTGTTAACCAAGATGAATTTATTAAACCTAATTCATCTTTAGAAAAACTAGCAACACTTAGAACTGTATTTAAAAAAGATGGTACAGTAACTGCTGGAAATGCGTCTGGATTAAATGATGGAGCCGCAGCCATGTTAGTAGTATCTGAAGAAGCTTTAAAAAAATATAATTTGAAACCAAAGGCTCGCATTGTTACATCTGCAGTTGTTGGTGTTGAACCTAAAGTTATGGGAATTGGTCCTGTTTACGCTACAAAAAAAGCGTTACAAAAAGCAGGATTAAAACTAAGCGACATGGATGTTATGGAATTTAACGAAGCTTTTTCTGCACAAGCCTTAGCTTGTACAAGACAATTGGGACTCGAGGATAACGACCCAAGAATCAATCCTAATGGAGGCGCTATTGCTATTGGACATCCACTTGGCATGTCTGGAACAAGAATAGTGCAAGCAGCAACAAACGAATTAATTAGAACAGGAGGCAGATACGCATTAGCAACTATGTGTGTAGGTGTTGGTATGGGTTATGCCATTATTATTGAAAATACCAATAAATAATAATAATTACAAGTCTTAAAAAAAAGAAAAAACTAACAGGTACTTAAAATTATATATTGATTTAGCTAAGAAAGCAAAATAATAATTTAAGTACTTGTTTTTAACTAATGCTGCATTACTTCCCAATACAAAAATTAGCAAAAATATTACCAAGTAAATCATCGCTTGTAATCTCACCAGTAATTTCTCCAAAGTAGTATAATGCTTGACGAATATCTATAGCCATTAAGTCTCCTGAAAGCCCTGATTCTAATCCGTGCTTAACTTTATCTATTTCATCTAAAGCTTTTAATAAAGAATCGTAATGTCTTGAATTTGTAATAATTGTGTCGTTATTTCTTAAAGCACCTGTATTAACAAAACTGAGTAATTTATCTTTTAGTTCATCGACACCTAATCCGTTTTTAGCTGATAACAAATGAATATTTTCAATATCCTTTTGCAGAATTTTTATCTGATCTTCATTTAATTTATCAACCTTATTAGCTACAATCAACAAGGGTTTTAAAGGGTATTTATTTTTAATCTTCTCTACCTCTATTTTAAAAGTATGCACAAAAGATTCATCTTTAAAATTATTACTATCGGCAAGAAAAACAACTACCTGAGCTTGATCTATTTTTTCAAAGGTTTTTTTAATACCTATACTTTCTACTACATCCTTTGTTTCGCGAATACCTGCAGTATCAATAAAACGAAACCCAATGCCTCCTATAGATATTTCATCTTCAATAGTATCTCTTGTAGTTCCTGCTATATCTGAAACAATGGCTCGCTCTTCATTTAGTAAAGCATTTAAAAGTGTTGATTTACCAACATTTGGCTCACCAACAATAGCAACAGGAATACCATTTTTAATTACGTTACCAACAGCAAATGAATCGATTAATCGTTTTAAAACAAAGCTTATACGCTCTACTAAATCTTTAAATTGACTTCTATCAGCAAACTCTACATCTTCCTCTGCAAAATCTAATTCAAGTTCTATGAGTGAAGCAAAATTCATAAGTTCTTCTCGCAGTTTCGCGATTTCAGATGAAAATCCGCCACGCATTTGTTGCATTGCTATTTGATGAGACGCCTCATTATCACTCGAAATTAAATCGGCTACTGCTTCAGCTTGAGATAAATCTAACTTACCATTTAAAAAAGCACGTAATGTAAACTCACCAGCTGTTGCCATACGGCATCCTTTCCGAAGAAATAATTGAATAATTTCTTGTTGAATATAATTTGACCCATGACATGAAATTTCTATTACATTTTCACCTGTATAAGAATTTGGGTTTTTAAAAACAGATACCAAAACTTCATCTATAGTTTTCTTATCATCAATAATATGTCCTAAATGAATGGTATGCGTTTTTTGGCTACTAAGTGATTTTTCACTTTTTACAGATTGAAAACAACTATCTGCTATAGATAAAGCATCTGCTCCAGATAATCTAATAACTGCAATAGCTCCTGCTCCTGAAGGTGTTGCTAATGCTACTATGGTGTCTTTATGAATCATATCACAAAAATACTAAATTTGAGATGCTATGCACTATATCTATCAACACAAAACATTTCAATTTTAATCAGAACAACATCAAAAAAAATATTTCCTAGTATAAAAAGAAATAAACACCTTTAATTTGTGATTTTTTAAAACCAGAAATAAATCAATAACAAACTGTTTATCAATAATTTAAACTTGTACTTTAATACAGATACACAATGTTAAAAAAAAACCTTATTTGGAAGTAAGACAAAAAGCACTAGTGACTTCTTACATAATTGTGTGTCAAAACTTTAGATAATTTAAAATAATAATAATTTATAGTTTGAACCACCCCATAACAACGAGGTATAAATTTACAACAAAATGAAAATAATTGAATCAGATTTTTCAAATCAAATTTTAAAATTTGTAAAGAACCAATTAGGTAACATATTTTTTTTCAATCATATTGCGGTTGTAGAGCTTAATGAAGGTGTACATTTTGATATTAATAATTCTTCATTAATTATTGATGAACTTAATTCTTATTTTGGAGAATCTAAACCATATGGTGTTATTGCTAACAGAATTAATTCTTATTCTGTTAATCTTTTAGATACACCATTGTTTAAAAAGCGAGCAAAAAACCTATACGCTTACGGTGTAGTTGCTCATGATCTTGCAAGCAAAATGAATGCCGAAATGGAAAATGATTTCTGTCTTTCAACAAAAGTAAACTACGATACTATTAACGAAGCCATTGATAACGTTTACAACAAAATAAAAAAAAGTGATTTATTTCCTTTAAACTAAATAAATACCATCAGGTTTAATTTCTATTTCCTTTTGCTTATACAACGAGCCAATTGCTTTTTTGAAGTTTTTCTTACTCATTTGAAGTGTGTCTTTTATAAGTTCTGGACTCGATTTATCAGTCAAATTTAAATAACCACTATTATCATGTAATTCATGCATAATACGTTCGGCATTAGGCTCTATATTTCTATAACCTATTTGACCTAAACCAATATCTAACTTGTTTCCTGGGCGGATTTTTTTAACGATACCTTTTAGCTTATCGCCCACACTTATATCAGAGAAAATTTGATCTTTATAAATTAATCCTAAGTGTTTTTTATTTACAATCACATTCATTCCAATATCAGATGGATGCGACACAATTAAATCTACAGCATCAAATTGAGCTACGGTTAATTCATTATTATCTAAAAAACGATTGGTTTTACTAGAAGCAACTAACCTTTCAGATTTTTCATCTAAGTAACAATGTACCAAATACCAACCGCCTGGTTTCATTTTAAAAGCTTGCTCTCTAAATGGGCAAAACAATTCTTTCACTAAACCCCAATCTAAAAAAGCACCATGTTCAGTAACTTCGTTACAACGCAATAAAGCAAATTCACCACGCTTAATATATGGCATATCTGTGGTTGCAACTGGGCGTTGTTCATTATCTAAATACACAAAGACTTCAAGCTTCTCCCAAATTTTAAATTCCTTAGGAACATAACGGTTTGGTAATAACACTTGATTATCATCATCATCAATTAAATAAGCACCGTGATCTGTTTCACGAAGTATTTCTAATGTATTTATCTCTCCTAAATGTATCATTTGGCAAAGGTAATGATATTAGTTTTTTGAAAAAGAAAAAGCGCTACAATAATTGTAACGCTTTTTAAAGAACTTGTTTAAACTTTTTATTTTTAAGTGAAAATTAGAAGTTTTTAGTTCTGTTGAAGTCATTTTTAAATTGCATAGCAGCGCTACGAAAAGAGAAAATGATAAAAACAGAGCTGAAAACAGCAATTTTTTAACAAATAGAAAAAGCTTAAACGAGTTCTATATATAATGCTGCTATAAATTAATATGCAGACTCTTTTTTGAAATGTTTTGTTAATAAATAATAAACAACCGCTCTATATTTATTACGATTTGATTTTCCGTAAGTTTCCATAACAGCGTCAATACCTTTATCTAAATCTGCACTATCAGCAAGACCTAACTTTTTAATTAAAAAGTTGTTTTTTACAGTCGCTAATTCAGACTCATCTGATCCAGAAACCGTTGAAGCATCAGCGTTATAAATTGAAGGACCACAACCAATAGTCACTTTAGTTAATAAATCCATGTCTGGTGTTACACCACATTTGTCTTTTAAATCTGCTGCGTACTTAACAATAAGTTCATCACGTTTACTCATAATAATTTGTTGTTTTTAATGTGTTTATAAATACTTTAATTGATAACCGTTTTAAAGATAACTATTTTTTTAGACACAGCTAATAAGTATAAGTCACATTTTATTTAATAAACTTGAAATAATTTAAAAGCACCTCATCATTTAAATGTTTAGGAGTGAAGATTTCTAGTAATTTAGGTTTTGTACTTTTTTCATAAAAAGATTCCAAACTGATATCTAATGTAGCTTCGTTAGATGCTGTAATATATTCAAAATCATACATTTTACATAAATGTTCGGCTGTTAAATTGTGATTGGTTTCAAAATATGTATCAAAATTCTCGGTATTTTTATGTCCTGGCAAAATTCTAAAAATACCACCACCTTGGTTGTTAATAACAATAATTCTAAAATTATCAGGAACATAATTATTCCAAAGCGCATTACTATCGTATAAAAAACTTAAATCGCCTGTAACAAATATAGTTGGCTTGGTATTTGCAACCGCACACCCTATAGCTGTAGATGTACTTCCATCAATTCCACTGGTGCCTCTATTACAAAACACCTCTAAAGTTTTATTTATATTAAACAACTGCGAATATCTAATAGCAGAACTATTGCCAACCTGCAAAATATAGTGATTAGGAATGGCTTTAAAAATTGTATCAAAAACTTTAAAATCGCTAAACGGTACTTGTTTTAAATACTGCTTATGTTTCAATAAACGTTGTTGTTTTACAGCTATCCAATTAGCTTTATAGTCGCTCTTTACATAATGTGTAATTTTAGGTAAAAAGGCTTCAAAAAATGTATTAGGAGTTGTTTCTATATGCTGGCTTAAACAGAAAAAAGTGTCATTTGCTGATTTTTCATCTAAATGCCAATGTTGCTTAGGCTGATATTTTCTTAATAACTGTTTGATTTTTTTTGAAACAATTAAGCCGCCAAAAGTTAAAAGAATATCGGGTTGTAATTCCTTCTGTTCCTCTTCTGATAAAGGTGCAATAATTTGATCGATACTAGGAAAAAAGGTTTTGTTATGAAAGTTTGAAGTGGTTTCGGTAAACACAACAACACTATCATCTTCAGTCAATTCATCTAACCATTTTTGCTGGATAGCGTTAGGTTGATTCACTCCTACTAAAATCATTTTTTTATTAGCGGTATTCCAATCTTCTAAACATTCTAAAACAATATGCTTCTCAATAGTTTTTTCTTTAATATCGGGCGTCATTACTTTTGGAAATACACTTAATTTATCTACCATATCATAAAGCGGTTCATCAAACGGAATATTTATATGTACTGGCCCTTTCTTTATATTTGAAAAATTTATAGCTATATTAATTTCTTCTTCATTAAAGGTTTGAATATCTTTTTGCAAGCCTAAGAAACGTTCTAGCTTATCCTCTAAATTTTTAATTATTGGCAACTCTTCATTACCAGGAATGTTTTTTTCATCTTTTAAATCGAGCTTTAAATTAGCTGAATATAAAATATGATTTTTAAATACATTTTTCTGATTAATAGTTTGTCCATCTCCAATACCAATTAAATGCTTTGGTCTATCTGCCGATAATACCACTAACGGAATATTGCTATAAAAAGCCTCTGCTACAGCTGGATAATAGTTTAAAAGCGCACTCCCAGATGTACAAAGAACTGCTGTTGGTTTATTAATTTGTTGCGCGATACCTAATGCAAAAAATGCAGCACAACGCTCATCAACAATACTGTAACATGTAAAATAAGAATCGTTTGTAAATCCTATGGTTAATGGCGCATTTCTACTACCTGGAGAAATAACTATATGTTGTATTCCTTTTGCTTTACAAAGTTGAATAACGGTTTGAGCAAGCGGAATTTTAGGGTAAATCATATACTTTTAATCAAAACGTAAAAGTAATAATAGCCTATTAAATACCCTAATTACAAAATACTTTTAATTACTTGTGATTTCGATACGGTTTCCTCCCACTCACTTTCGGCATTAGAGCTTGTAGTAATACCACCACCAACATAAATAATAGCTTTTCTATCTTGAATTTGCATACAACGTAAATTAACATAAAGCTGTGTGCTTTTTTTGGTTATTGCATAGGCTCTGTTTTCAATATTACGTCTACCTGAACGTGGTGCTTTTTTAATATCAAAATTTAACTCACCTAAAAACCCTGTATAAAACTCACGGTTATAATTTTCATTTTTTATAATAAATTGTTTCGCTTCTGCTTTAGGCAAGCCACAAACTGCTGGCGTAGGATGAATATTTGTAATAACCTCCTTTAAAGAAGCATTAGGTTTTAAACGTGCAGAAATCATGGTTTTTAAATGCAATAAATTACCTGCTTTTACAGTTTCAGTATCCGATATTTTTAAATGCTCTACCTTGTTTTGTAAACTATCAACAATATAATCGGTAACAAATTTCTGCTCTTGCCTCTCTTTGTCTTGCCAAACCACATCTAAAGTTTCTTTATAATCTTGTGTACCTGCCAATGCCATAATAGAAAACTGAGAGCCCTCTATTTTTACCAATGTTTCAGGTGTTGCTCCTAACCACAACCCTATTTTTGGATGATACCAACAATATACAAATGCCGAATCATATTTATTTAGTAACTTTTTAAATACAGAAATAGGATTTGTTTCTGAAATAAGAACACGTTCTGTTCTAGATAATACCACTTTTTTAAACTGATTGCCTTTTATGGCCTCTACTCCTGTTTTTATAAGGTTAATGTGAAATTCTTTAGAAGCCTCATCTACATCATTATGCAATTGAGACCTTTCAACTGATTCTGAAATGGCATAAGACGAAGCTATTAACTCTGAAACTTCTAAAGGCATTAAAACCGTTTTTTCGGCATCATCAAATGGAGAAAAAACAAAACCCTTTTCGGTAAAATCTTTAGCAAAAATTAAATCCTCTGTATTTTGTAGTACGCCAATAACCTTTGTTTTATTTGGCTTTCTGTAAACTACAAAAGGTAAGTTAGTGTTGTATTGGCTTTCAATACGTTTAAAAAAATCGTCGTGAATCATTAACTACTGCTTTTTAGGTAACGAAATAGTAGATAGCTTACAAACCGATATTAAATTATTAGCTTCATCGGTAACTCTTATATCAAGCAATTGTGTGGTTCTTCCTTTATGAATAAAAGTAGCTTTTGCATACACAAATCCCTCTTTAATACTTTTTAAATGGTTTGCAGTAATCTCTATACCACGTACAAAAAAATTCTCAGTATCTATAAAAATATGAGACGCAAAACTACCAACACTTTCAGCCAAAGCTGCTGTAGCACCACCATGTAAAACACCATCTGGCTGATGCACTCTAGGTGTTACAGGCATTCTAGCAACTAAAAAATTTTCGCCATAGTCAATAACCTCAATGTTTAAGGTTTCCATTAAAGTGTTTTTACAAGTCTTATTAACTTGCTCTAAAAGTTCTTTCTTAGATAATGGCATAAAATAATTTGTTTTTAACTTTTGATGGTAAATGTACAAAACCGAAGTCAAAAATGAATTCAACAAAAAAAGAAATATCCGGAAATATTTAACGCAAAACAAGTTAATTAAAACCTTCAATAATATTTAATATTGGTATACAGTTTTTACTTTATGCTTACCTCACAAACCTTATTTACAGTATTAAATAAAAAAGCAGTCACTTTCATGACTGCTTTTTGTTAAAATAAATTAGCTATTAATCTAAAAGACTATTGTCTATCTACGGAAATTATTTTCTTAATTAAATCTCCTCTGTTAGTTGATAACCTAACAAATAGTACTCGATTTGTATTTCTTGTCATATCAAACTGCACATTACCTTGTGAACCTTTTTTGTAATTAGTAATATCCTTACTCATAACACGCGCACCACGAATATCATAGATATCAATTGCTATATTGGTATCAAAACTGTAGTTATATCGTATATTAAGTACATTAGAGTAAGGTACCGGATATGCTGTAAAGTCTATCCTTTTAGCAGTCATTGATGATTTACTAAAACTCTGTGATGAAATTTCTTGTTGAGACGGTAAACCACAGGTATCGTTACATTCATTAAAAGCTGTTAAAGGCTCTATATAAGTTGATAATTCTGCTGCCGAATCGAAATCATTGAGACAGAAATTTATTGAAGCTACCTCATTCATGGTTACATCTGGTGTACCATTAAAAATATTAGGTATATTAACTCCGTTAACCACATCAATACATACTAAGTCACCTACAAGATTGTCTCCAAATGTTCCTCCATTATATAATAAATTCAATCTTGCCGCTAATAAATGATGTAATAATGTTTCGCCATTAGGGAATGGAGCAAAATGCTCTGCTATGGCAACTACCGCAGGAGTACAAGAAGGTGGTGTTTTATTCTTTCCACGAGTACTAGCACTATATTTGAACAAGCATGTAATATCACTAGCTGTTAAGGTATATTCTTCACCACAAAGAATAAATCCTATTGTAGACGTTTCGCCAGAACACGAACTTTTACCTTTAACCTTGGTAACTGTACCACCTAGTACACCACAGATTTCTGCTGGGTGATTTTTCCAAAAACCTGGTGTCCATGTACATTCATCAACACACTTCTGGGTAGTAATATCAATTTCACAAGTGGTAATACACAAATTCGCATCTGTTATTTTGAGCGTAATTTTTGTAGCACCTAATGCAAAACTAGAAACACTTACAGTTCCACTTGCATTATTGGGTGAAAATGAAGCACCATTATCACTTGTCCATTCATAGCTGTAATTTGTAGTTCCACCTGTTGGGTTTGCTGTTAAACTAATAGATTCTCCTAAACAAATATTTGTAACCGCACTATTATTTGTAATTGAGCATTGTAGTAAAGGTGGCTGTGTAATATTCTCTTCTTGTGTAAACTCACAAACACCTGTATTACCTTCTCCATCTGGATAGGCGACTTTAATAACATATTTACCCGGTCCATAACTTCCGCCCTCGATCGTAGCCTCGTCTGATACAACAAATGGTCCATCATCTGTAGATAATGAGAAGATTGGTGTACCTGTACCTGAAGTACTTACTATGGTTAATGTGCCATCGGCATCATCATAACATGTTACATTCGT
>NZ_JBISCD010000013.1:0-282 GCF_044386045.1 Thalassobellus sediminis
CGTTACATTATAAGTTACACTCGTATTACCACCCTCACATAAAGCAGGAGTAGTAAGTACACTAATATCTGTAGCTTGCGGATCACAACCACCAGTTACACTAAACCCAGCAATCCAATTAGCAAAGGCTGTATCTAACGCCGCTTGATCATCAAAGTCACAAGCATTCACAGTAAGATCTTGAACATCACTAATTGTTAACGCATCAGCAGGAGTTACTGTAAATGTAGCTGTATCTTGACCAGACTCACATAAGTCCGTTACATTATAAGTTACACTCGT
>NZ_JBISCD010000037.1:0-346423 GCF_044386045.1 Thalassobellus sediminis
CCCTCGATCGTAGCCTCGTCTGATACAACAAATGGTCCATCATCTGTAGATAATGAGAAGATTGGTGTACCTGTACCTGAAGTACTTACTATGGTTAATGTGCCATCGGCATCATCATAACATGTTACATTCGTGCTTGAGGTTACTAGGGTAACATTATCTGGCTCATTCACATTAGCAGTGCAACTGCTAGAACAATCTGTATCATTAGCATCCCTAACTAAAATAGTATAATCTGTACCTGACGCGGATAACGTGCTAAATGTATGCTCATCATCGCCCCCATCAGCAAACCAATCCGTACCATTATTAATACTAAATTCATAATCGCCACTACCTCCTGTACCAGTTACTGTAATTGAACCATCTGATCCCCCATTACAACTTACATTACTAGGAACGGCATTGCAAGTAACTTGAGATACAGTAATTGTTTCTTCACAAGTCACGATAACACCTGATTCATTTCCTAATTCTACTTGAACAGTATACGACCCTCCTTGTATTGTAGTAACAGATACATTTGCGGTATCAGTTATCCCACCATCAAAAGATGCTCCTGCGGTGTTACTAACAAATGTCCATGAATACGTATCGGCTCCTGAAGCTTCTGGAACACCAAAATATTGAGTATCTCCAGCACATAAACTAGTTGGACAATCTATAGGTTCCCCCTGTGAATTAGTACATAACCCAGTTGGGTTTTCTGGAAAATCACTAGGACAAAGAGGCGCAGCCAATGCAATTTGCAAAGACCGATCTTGGTTACCTAAATTCCCTAAATTCCAATCTATAACTCTCATATGATATGGTGATCCATTAATGCCACCAGCCGATAAAATAGGACTAAGTCCCCAATCTTGTCTTAGAGCAATATGTCCTCCCCAAGACATTATTACAGTTTCTTGAGATGGCGTAAATTTAACCGTAAATTCTACTTTTGTTTCTCCTCTAGTCAAGTCTAAAACTTCCACAGCATTTAGTGGAGTGCCACTTTCAAAATATTCGTAAGTAACTCCATAGCCATTATTAAAATCGGCGCCCCATATAGATATAAATCCATCTCCAAGGGCTCCATAACCATCATCATCTCCATTAGTTACTAATGCATTAAACTCATTTCTAGCATTTTGAACACCTGTAATACCATCGTTTGGAGCTGCTAAATAAGAAGGAAGCGTAATATCAAGTCTATCATCTGGAGCAGACAAAGCAGATGGAAGTAAAGGATTTACTTCTTCTTCATTGGTATGGGGTACCCCAAAATTATGTGGTTGAAGTTGCTGATAATGTGTTATAAAATCTATAGCATATTTTGAACCATTAACCAAATCATATCCTAAGGTTAGAATAACTTCTTGATTTATTGGCATATTAATCATAGTCGCTCTATACGCTACTGAATGTCCTTCAATATAATGAGCCTGATTTGGATTTAAATTACCATTTTGCCACATCATTGGGTCATCAGGATTTGCACTGTCTTCATTTCCTGCCTGAGCCAAACTAATCCCTTGTCCATAAATTGTCGTGGACAAAAGAAACATCCCCATTGTTAAACAACAATAGATTAAATTTTTAATGACGGTACTTTGAATAGACCAGCCATTTGGTTTTGTAAAATTTTGCATAATAGTAGAAATTAATTAATAGTCGTGTTTACCTAACAGGAAGTAAATATTATAGGCAGATAACAGGGAATTTATTAAGCATAAAAAATTATACTAAATAAATTATTTTGCTATTAATCAATAAAATTAACCATTAAAGGTTATCCTAATATTCTTAAGGGAATAATATAACAATATAAATATTTAAATCAATTTACCAACATTAATTCGTTAAAAATCAATAATTCACGACCAACTGTTTAGTTTTTTTTATATTAATTTTCTATTTTTGATGAAGCATTCTCCTAACTTAGAAAATAACCGCACTAAACTTTCGCTTTTAGATTTAAGCAATTATTAGAAATTGCCAAACAACCCAATTTAGTAAAATTGATACATCAGACGATTAAAAAAACTATGTTCAAAATGCTGTGGATACTTATTATCAAAAAACCACAATACCTTTTATTGTGTTTGATAAATTAATAAATACCTATGCTGGTTGTACACGTTTTGCTTAATTAATTGGAATAATAAAGTATTACTTATTGGTTGGACTTGGATTGGGAGTTTAAACAAGATAATGAAATGAAGTTACTCTTAAGCTAGTAATTAATTTACTATGACATTAGCAAAAGTTGTTTATTATAAAGCGACATATTCAGATATTCCCAAGTCATTTTCAACAATATACATTTCAGGCTTACCAACTGCAATTTCCATATTTATAACACATCGAACAAAACCTTCTTTGACGCTTTTTAAATGGTTTGCAGTAATTTCTATACCACGCACAAAAAACTTCTCGGTATCAATAAAAATATGAGACGCAACTACCAACACTTTCAGCTAATGCTGCCGTAGCTCCACCATGCAACACACCATCAGGCTGATACACTCTAGAATTTATAGGCATTCTTGCGACTAAAAATTGTCACCATAATCTACAATCTCAATGTTTAAGGTTTCCATTAAGGTGTTTTACTCACTTTGTTGGCTTGCTCTAAAATGTCTTCTTTAGATATTGACATAAAATAATGTGTTTCTTTTGTGTTGGTAAAAACACAAAACGCCATGCTATTCTAAACGCTATTTTATTTTGAATTCATTAGAATAATTGCAAATTAGTTTTTGGTAAGTCTGACCTCCTATTCAAAAAAAAATTAAATTTATTAAATTATTTTTGCGTAACCGAATAGTTACATTTATATTTGTAACCAATCAGTTACTTAATTTATGAGAAGAGATGTATTTCAAGCTATAGCAGATCCCGTACGAAGAGATATAATCGATCTTCTTTCAAAAAGTAAGCTTACTATAAATGAAGTGGCTGATAAATTTGAAATTAGCAGGCCAGCTATTTCAAAGCATTTGAAAATTCTTGACGAATGTGGTATTGTTTCCTTTGAAAAAAAAGGACGAGAACGCATTTGTTATATCAATCATCAGAATTTAATTCCTGCTTTCCTATGGATTGATAAATATAATAAGGAATGGGAAAAACGAATTGATTCTTTTGAAGACTACGTTAATCAATTAAAACACAAAACAGACAACAATGAGTGATTTAAACAACAGAACGCTTACACTAGAAAAAATATTTGATGCACCAATAGACATTGTTTGGAAAGCTTGGACAGCATCAGAACATATATTAAAATGGTGGGCACCTCAAGGTATGAGCTTAAAAGTTATTGAACATGATTTTAAAGTTGGGGGTACATGGAAATACACTATGCCAATGCCAGATGGAAACGATTTTATTTCTGAAGGTACCTACAAAGAAATTGTAGAAATGGAAAAAATTATTACCAGTGCCGATTTTAAACCTATGACAGAGAATGTAGAGTTACAAGCTTTTTTTGAAGCACAAGGTGATAAAACAAAATTCACATTTAGCGTCGTACATGAAACTGAAGAGTATTGCAAACAGCAAGAACAAATGGGATTCTATAACGGCTGGGGTTCTGCTTTTGATAGATTAGGTAAGCTTTTAGAAGGTATTTAATAATTAAGAAGAATAAAAATATAGAAAAGGCATTTGATAATAAATCGAATGCTTTTTTTTATTTTCAAAGTACAAATAATTATATTTGATTTAGTTTTAATTAAAAAAAATTCCTGTCTTCTCAGGAATAAAAACTATGAAAATACCAACTCTAGAAAACGAACGTGTAAAATTATCAGTTTTAGGTTTAAGCAATTATAAGCTTATTACTGAAATTGCTCAGCAACCTAATTTGGTACAATACTCCCCAAGTAAAATTGATACACCTGAAGATTTAAAAAGTTATATTCAAACTGCTGTTGATGCTTATTACAAAAACACCGCTATACCTTTTATAGTTTTTGATAAGCAAACGAATGCATATGCTGGTTGTACACGTTTTGGATTAATAAATTGGAAAAATAAAGTATTACATATTGGGTGGACTTGGATTGGAACACAATTTCAAGGTAGCGGACTTAATGCCAATATGAAGTTTTTAATGCTACAATATGCTTTTGAAACCCTGAAGTTCGATAAGGTTGAGTTTCGTATAGACGAACGTAATATAAAATCTAGAAAAGCAGTTGAAAAATTAGGTGCAAAATTAGAAGGTATTTTACGTAAAGATACGCTTATGCTTGATGGTTTTAAACGAAGCACATGTTGTTACGGTATTATAAAAGAAGAATGGGAAGATATAAAGAATGATATCACTTTATAATTTTCACTCCATTATTTATTCAGACAATTTTAAATGCACTTTCTTCCCTACTCTAACAACTATATCTATAATTTCTTTAATGTCTTTTTCTGAAGTTCTGAAATTGACAATACAAGCTCTCAAACAATAGTGTTCTTTACCAATAGCGTTAGATAAAAACACATCACCGCCAGTTTGTAATTCATTTAATAAATCTTCATTTAACCTATTAAGGTATTCGCTGTCATTATTACCTTCCAAAGGTTTATAACGAAACGTAGCAATGCTTAAATTTTGAGAAACCGCTTCTAATTCAGGATGTTTGTTAGCAAGGTTGAATAACATTTCAGAAAGCTGAATATCTTCACTAATTAGTTTTTCATAACCACTTCTACCTACTTGTTGTAATGCTAACCAAACTTTTAAAGCTCTAAAACCACGCGAGTTTTGAAATCCGTACTCATAAAAATTCTGAGCAACATCATCTTCATTATTACTAAAGTTATAATATTCTGGATGCGAACTATAGGTATCAATTAAATGTTGCGGATTCTTTACCAAAGTACAACCAGCTTCAAGTGGACTATACAACCATTTATGAGGATCTAAAGCAATAGAATCAGCATCCATAATGCCTTCAAACATCTGTTTTAGTTTTGGAATAATAGCAGCTGGCGCACCATAAGCTCCATCAATATGAAACCACAAGTTGTATGTTTTACAAATAGTAGCTATAGCACTTAAATCATCAACCATGCCTGTACTAACATCGCCAGCAGTTCCAACTACCATTAATGGTGTGCAATTGTTTTCTAAATCCTTTTTTATGGTAGATTCTAAAACCTTAATATCCATTTTATTGGAAGCATCCGTTTGTATCCAACGTACCGCGTTTGTACCTAAGCCAAATAAAATAGCTGCTTTTTCAATCCAGGTATGTGTTGTTTTAGAACAGTAAACTGTTAATTTATTAGATGTATTTTGAATACCTTCTTCCTTAACACTTTTTGGTGCTTTCGCAGTTCTTGCCGCTAAAAACGCCGTGAAATTCGCCATATTACCACCACTAACTAATATGCCACCATAGTTGGGTGATACACCAATAAACTCACATAACCACTTAACCGTTTGTTTTTCAATTTCGGTTGCTATCGGGCTTAAAATATGAGCGCCAACATTAGGGTTTACAGAAGCTACTAGTAAATCGGCCAATGCGCCAATTGGAGCTGCAGAAGATGTTATATAGCCAAAAAACTTAGGATGCCCGTTAAGTAAGGAATGGTTAAACAATAAATCGGTTGCTTTAGACATCAATTCGTTTGCATCTGTTCCGTTTTCGGGTAAGGGCGCGTCACCTAAAATGCTTTGTAATTGATTCGGACTCTCATTTGGAGTCACTGGTTTTTTATCTATGGAACCAATAAAATTAGAAATATCATCAATTAATTGATACCCGATTTTTCGAAATTCCTCCGAATCCATTTCGATGGATGACGTTCTGGTTTTTGACATGGTAATTGCTAATGTATTTATGTATCTACTAATTTAGGAAATATAAACTAGATTGGGAATTCGGGAGGGTTTCAAGAGTTACGCTTATCGGTTACGTATAATATTAGTGGCGCGTTTAGGCACTAATTTAATAAATAGAAACTTGCCAGCGGAAAATTCCGCAGGAATTTTCCAAGTAGGCTAGAACCAGCCATTAATTTTATGCTTTGTTGGCAAATCGTATTTTGTTTCAATAAACTATTTCAGTTATTATTAATCGTTTTATGAAATAGTCATTAAAATCAACTTTAGATTTTAACATTCCGCCTGCAATAATAAATGGGTGAATTATTCCAGCAGCTTCTCGTATGTCAAGGTATTTGGTCAAATAATCGGATTTGTTAGTGATTGAATTTAATGCTCTTGAATAGCTACCAACATAATTTATATCAATCCAATTTTTTCGAGATTCGATGATGGAATCCACATTAATCGGATCTTTGTATCTAAACGAAGATTCAGAAGTATTGTATCCGAAAGTTCCATCTGGCAATAAATATTTACGCCTAATTTTTAACATTGGAACTCCATTATAACTCAAAGTCAGTTTTTTTGGGTCACGTTCAATCCAAATCGAGTCAGGAACACTGTAAACTTCTAGTCTCAAATCACTTTTTTCAAAAATTTTCCTGCTGCTTTTTGAAAACTTATTCCAATATTCTGTATCCTCTTTTATCAGTTCAGTTAAAAATTGCTTGTATGCACTTTTTGTGTTTAAATTCGGGTATTGTCTTTTAAGAAAGTCCGATTCAAAATCGTTGACAAGATAAGTCAGAGTTTTGCTATTTTCTTTTCCCAAAACTTTTTCAAATTCTGCTATATTTTTTTTATTAGAACAGCTAAAAATCAGAAGTAGAATTATGAATAGATTGATGAGTTTCATTTTTAGATATATGTTTGCCAACGTTTAAGATATGAATCTGTTTCAATGATTTATATCATCCGATAAGCGAAGCTAGAATTTTCTTACCACAAAATCAATTGTTTAATATGATAATTTACAACAAGTTATAAACAGTTGTCAATAAATATACCTACCAAAATATTGAAAAGTGTTTGTTTGATTTTATTAGATTAAATAAAAACTTAGTAGTACGCTTTAGGTGATTTCTCCTAACGTCGAAATGACTCGTAATTGTAAAAAACACTCGTTTGTCATGTCGACATGAGGCACGATTGAGACATCGCATAATACTCACACGCAAAACAATGTAATTATTTTATGGTTTAAATAATTTAATTTCAAAAATATATTTGTTAAGAATTTTCAAACATTTACATTTACTCTACGAAACTATTGCATCCTTTTTATATGAAAAACGTCGTTATTGCTCTCCTAATTACTTTTATAAGTTCGTCTTCCCTATTTTCTCAAGTCATTAAAAAAAAAGAACCTTCTTGGATAGATCATGTCGATTATTACAAATCTGAAATGAATAAAGACGATGTTGCCGAAGGTTCTGTAACCTTACTTTACGACAACCAAGTTAACATACCCAAACAAGAAGCGTATTCTAGATTAACTACCAAAATTATTGACAACATTGGTGTGCAAAACGCCTCTAACATTACTATAGATTACGACCCAACATACCAAACCCTAGCCCTACATAAGGTTAATATTATTAGAAACGGAAAGGTTCTAAACAAATTAGATATTGCAAATTTTCAGGTAATGAGACGTGAGCCTAATGCCGAAATGTATTTGTATGATGGGTCGCTCTCGGCTGTTTTAAATATTTCTGATGTTAGAGCTGGCGATATTATAGATTACTCATTTACTATAAAAGGATTTAATCCATTGCATAAAAAATTCTCGGTATCTTTTTACCTAAACGATTTAGTACCTATTGGCAAAATTCATGGCCGTATTTTATCTAAAAATGAATTAAATATTAAGTCTTTTAATACCGAAATAAAACCTGAGATTTCTAAAAAAGGTAATTTACATCAATACAGATGGCTTTCTACAAATACCGAAAAATTAGATTACGAAGAAAACACACCAGAGTGGAAACTTCTTTTTGAAACCGTTTTTGTTAGCGAATACAACTCGTGGAAAGAGGTTGTTAACTGGGGTGCAAACCTTTTTAAAATAAAAGAACCTTTAAGTCTAGAACTTTTAGCCAAAATAAAAGAGATAAATAATACTTATAAAACCGAAGGTGAAAAAATAAAAGCCACTCTAAATTTTGTACAAGACGATGTTAGGTATTTAGGTTTAGAATCTGGTATTGGTGGCTATAAACCTTTTACACCAAACACTGTTTTTGAAAGACGTTTTGGCGATTGTAAAGACAAAAGTTTATTAATGACAACTATGCTTAATAGAATGGGAATTACCAGTTACCCAATGCTTGTTAATACTACTTTAAAACATACCACAAAAGACTTACTACCGTCTCCTAAATTTTTTAATCATTGTGTTGTTAAAATTATTGATGGTGCTAAAAACGAGTTTTGGTACGATCCTACCATTTCTAATCAAGGTGGCGAATACAATACAACATATTTCCCAAATTATGAATGTGGTTTAGTTTTAAAAAAGGACAATGATATTTTTGATGATATTGTATCTTCTTTTGATAATCGTGTAGATACTATGGAAGAATACACTCTCGAAGGTGTTGGAAAAGGTGCTAATTTAGTAGTAACTACAACTTATTACGAAAGTGAAGCGGATAATATGCGTAACTATTTTAAATCGTACAGTATTAGTGCTATAAAAAAGGAACTAGAAGCCTATTACTCGGCCTATTATTTTAATGTGTCATCAGTTAACCCTCCAAAATACTCAGATAATATAAAAGAAAATATATTTACATTAAATGAAGAATACCAATTAGATAGTTTATGGCAGCCTATGATTGAAAAGAAAGGTTATTTGTCTGCTACTTTTATGCCAACAAGTTTAGTTAATATCATTTTTGAACCAAAAAAAGAAACTAGAAACGAAGATTATGCTTTGTACTATCCTATATCAAGATCGCATAGAATTAGATTAAAAGTTCCTACAAATTGGCCTATTGAAAAATTAGACATTGATATAAATTCTTCTGGGTTTTATTATGAATTAGATGTTAATTATCAAAAACGAGATAAAATTATAGATATCTCACATTTTTTTAAAACTCAAAAAGATTACATTTCTCCTGAAGAATATAAGCAGTATACCAAAGACATTAGTAAACTAGACCAAAGTATTTCGTATATATTATATGCTCCAGAAAATTATTCTAGTAGCAGCGCCCCTATCGATTCCAATTTAATAATGAATGGTATTATGAACATTATTAAGCTCTTAATAGGCTTAGCTGTAATTATTGCTATTGTTATATTAATTTATTGGAAAATGAATAAGGACAAGGGGTAAATATAGATTTTCTTGTAGAGCCTTTTTTTATTATGCAGTAATGAGGTACGTTTGAGATAATATCTATTATTTTAAAAACCTAGAATTCTCTTTATGTGATTTCTCCTATCGTTGAAATAACTAGCGCCTGCTTAACATATTGCTTAATTCTTAGGCTTCCAGTTTGTAACCTTTAATATTTTATGAAATATTTCGTTATTCTGGTATACACCTGAGAACTCTTCTGCTCCCGGACCATAAGCAAAAACAGGTATTAAAGTTGCTGAATGCCCTCCTGTAGAGAAAGTTGGTGTAATGTCGTTATAATCGCTATACTCTTTACCATCTGCATCTTTTTTCTTTGTAGATGCTAGCGTAAACCCTCCTGTTTCGTGGTCGGCAGTTACAATGACTAAAGTATTCCCATCTCGTTTGGCAAAATCTAGTGCTTTTCCAATGGCATTATCAAAATCTATTAATTCTGAAATAAGAAAATCGCTGTCGTTATCATGTCCGCCCCAATCTACTTGAGAGCCTTCAACCATTAAAAAGAAATTAGAATTGTCTTTATTCAAAAATTGAATTCCAAGTTCTGTTGCATTAGGTAAAAAATCACCTCTTCCTTTTGCTACTGCCGGCATATGTTTTTCACCCAATACATATGCAAACTTTGATGCCGATTTTATACTTTCAATACTACCCAAGGCTGTTGTGTCAATTTTAAATGATTTAGCTGTTAAATCATCAAAAAGATTTCTTCCGTCTTTCCTTTTATTAAAAAACTTAATTCCACCACCAGCAAGAAAATCAATATCAGATTCTACTATGTCTGAGGCAATTTCTTCATCAAAATTTCTACTTAAAGCATGTGCTAAAAAACTAGCAGGTGTTGCGTGTGTTAAAGATGATGTAGATATAACACCTGTTTTAATCTGTAATGGTGATACAATTTCAACCAATGAGATTAACTCCGTTGAATCTTTAGCAACACCAATGGCGCCATTATAAGTTTTTGTACCTGCTGCAAAGGCCGTAGCTCCAGCTGCAGAGTCTGTAATATCATGACTAGAAGAAGACGTATTAATTAATCCAATATGTTTAAAACGACCATAATTAGGCGCTGTTTCTTTAAAATAAAAAGCTGAAGACACTTGTGACAAACCAGTACCATCTCCTATTAAAAGAATGACGTTTTTAGGTGTATTCTTTTTGGTTTCTGTTAATGTTTCTACTGGCTTACAAGAACAAAAAGCAATGATACTAATGAACAAAAGATACTTTGTAAATTTCATTATTTAAATATTAGAATTTGAAGCGATAAAGTTAATTAAATCAATGTCACTAAAATGTTTTTTTTATAATATTTATACAATTCCTCCTAAAGCAGAAATAACTCGATTATGTAAAACCATACGTTTGTCTTGTCGAAAAGAGGAATGACTGAAACATCACAACATTCGCGTTTTTATTATTATTTCTTAATTATCAAAACCCAATCGGTTAAAGTATCTGGTGCTGTAAATGTAACGGAGTCATTATTAGATACTGAAATAGCATCTATAATTATTTTGTTACCTGTTTTAGCATCTAACCAAATAGCATTTTTATAATCGCCTGCTTCTAATTGTAAATCAAACGGGTTTCCACTTGTTGTAAATACTAAGTATTGGTTTCCTTTTTCAGATAAACACCATACTTTTTTAGCATCATGATTAGATAATAAAGCATCCGTTGGAATCATCTTGTAGAATGTAATCTCATTCATCATGACATCACTTAAAATATCTAATTCTAAAGTAGATGCTAAATACGGGTTATCATCTTTAAAAAATGGTAAACCTTCAGGACCAAAAGCTACCAGTTCGTCTTCGCCTGCTTGTCCGCACCAATTAAAAGAAGCTCCAGCAGTAACACATGCCCAAGCTGCTTGACGTAAATCGTCTAAAGTTGCCTTTGTACGTTTCTGCCAAAAACGTCTCCATAATGCGTTACCTTCAATCATATATACAGGTTTCCCTGGAACATAGCCAGCTAAACAAGCCTCGTGATGTGTCCATGGTTCTTTCCAATAAGGTCTATCAACATCACGTTCTTCAGAAAATATATAATGATTTTCTATAGCTGCAAAATTATATGCTTCACGATGGTATTCGTTATTAATGGGATACTCATCTTCATAAGTACGTAAATGATTAAACACATCGTATTTTTTAACTAATTGTGCCCAACCAAGTTCTTCTTCTTGTCTGTCTCCTGGAACTTCCCAAACATAGCCCCAACCCGCAATATTTGCATATGGTGCTAATCTGGCAACTACATAACGCACATAAAAATCTTTTTCAGCATCACTTAAACTTGTCCATTTTGGACCATCATTTCTACTACCATCAAAACCAAGAAACATGTGTAAGCCTACATCTTTATTATTTAACCATTCTACATGGCTTTCCATAAGCTTCCATACATCTAAACGCATAGTGCTTGATGCTTTACCCTCTTTATACAATGTTAAGTCTTGAGTTGTTGGCACTGGTCCATCATGATAATATTGCTCAAAACAGCATAAAGATAACAGCCAATTAACTTGTAAATGATTATACCCATGATCTATCATAGGTTGGTATACATTTTTTGTAATCCAATCTAAAGGTTGTGCTATAGAAGCATGACCGCTTTCATAATAAGATTTTAACCATACAGGTTCTTCGCCATTATAAGCAAACCACCTTGGGTTTTCTTTATAAGCCTTTAAAATACCTTTACCTGCTTCTTCAGAAGTACATTCAAACTTTGCTTCTCCTCCTTCAGTAGCATCACTCCAATTCCATTTATAAGTCCATACTCCTATTTCATTTGGAATAAAACGCATTTTCCAAATATTTCCAGTAGTAACATCTCCACCGCCTTTACCATCGCCATCAAAAAAACCAAAAAACTCAGTTGTTTTTCCTGAAGGTGAAATGAATGTTGTATTCAATTCAACATCATTAAACTTATTAGCATACACATTTTTATTTTCTAATGTTTTTTCAAACGTTCGATGCAAACCAATTTGCTCTAGAGGTTCTGGTTTTGCACAACTAAATGCTGTAAAAGCAATAGTTAAAAAAAGTAAAAAAGTAATTCTCATCTTGTGTTTAGTTATTTGGTTGGTATGACTGGTTGTATAGTACCATCATCATTATAAAATAATTTATCAAAACAAATAGATCTTCGGTATGGATGCGGACTCGTTTTATGTCCCCAACCAAACTTACGCTCAATATCTGGGTTATTTTTGTAATACAAATCGGAGTTATGATAAAACATATACCATTGTCCTTTATATTCTACAATAGAATGATGATTCGTACCACTATTCATTTTAGGTAAAATAATACCTTTATAATCAAAAGGCCCTAACGGATTATCACTCATTCCGTATTTAATCTCACCACTTTCGCCAACATAAGATAAATAATATTTGCCTTTGTATTTATGCATCCAAATAGCTTCAAAAAAATCATCGGTACCTTCTAATAAATGAACTTCTCCATCATAAGAAATCATATCTTGATTTAGCTTTATAGCATTTACAACCAGTTGCCCCATATATAAATAAGCTTGTCCGTCATCATCTATAAATACAGCAGGATCAATAAAATCGCGATTACAAACAACACCTTCTGTATTGGTATGAATTAATGGCTTACTTAACGGATCTACGAATGGACCTGTGGGTTTATTACCAACGGCAACACCAATTTTACTATGCTCTACAGGATAATAAAAATAATATTTACCGTTTCTATTAATGCAATCTGGTGCCCAAGCCTGAGAACTTGCCCAATTAAGGTTATCTACAGAAAATGCTTTTCCGTGGTCTGTCCATGTTTCCATATCAGTAGTGGAAAACACATGCCAGTCTTCCATAGTAAATTTTATAGCATCATCTTTATCATGAGATGGATAAACATACAATGTATCGTTAAATACCCTAGCTGATGGGTCGGCAGTATACATGTGCGTAATAAATGGGTTTTGAGATAAAACCAATTTAGTAATTAAAAAACAAATGGTTAATAGCGTGAATCGAATCATTATATTTAGTCTTTGGTTAAAAGTTTAATTGGTGTAATCTAAGTTAATAAATCAAGATAACTTGCCTTAATATTAATGCTCTCAATTTCCTTCACAAATTTCGTTTTAGGCTTCTGTTTTATATAATACGTTTGGTATTCAGTAAACCCTAACTTTTTTGTATTTATATAACTTTGATTTAATATGCACCACGAATTTCGTTATGAATGGCTGATTTATATAATTGTATTAAAGCTTCATGTGTTTCAGAAGACATAGCATCTATATTAGAAACTTCAGCATTTGAAATGACTTGATTGGTGGAACTTGCACCAGGAATAATTACACTTACAGCATCATGATCTAACAACCAACGTAATGCCAATTGCACCATAGATAAGTTACTTGGTAAAATGTCTTTTTTTATAGTTTCTACAAATTCTAATCCTTTTTCAAAAGGCAGGCCTGCAAAAGTTTCACCTACATTAAAAGCGTCTCCGTTTCTATTATAATTTCTATGATCGTTCTCTGGAAAAGTAGTATCAGCACTAAACTTACCAGAAAGCAAACCACTTGCTAATGGCAAACGCACTATAATACCTACTCCTTTTTCTTTTGCTTTTGGAAATAACTCGGTTACTAATTTTTGACGGAATACATTAAAAATAACTTGTAGTGATAATAAGCCTTCTTGTTCTATACAAATTAAACCTTCTTCAACAGTTTCTACACTTGCTCCAAAATGCTTTATCAAACCTTCTTGCTGTAATTCGCGTAGCCAATTAAAAATATCACCATCTATTAAATACTGAGTTGGAATACAGTGTAATTGTAATAAATCTAACGCATCTACTCCTAATCGTTTTAAAGAACCTTCAACGGCATTTCTTAAAACTGCTTTTGAATATTTATCTGGATACGCATCTCCAGTTCTACCAAACTTTGTGGCTACACGTATTGGTGTATCACAAGTTTTTAAAAATTCACCTATTAGAGTTTCACTTTTTCCATCACCATAAACATCGGCTGTATCAAAAAATGTTATACCATTTTTAACAGCTTCATTTAAAATACTAAAAGCTATTTCTTTTGAAATATCTTGTCCCCAATCTGCACCTAATTGCCAACAACCTAAACCAACCTCACTCACATTAAATCCATTATTTCCTAGTTTTCTACTATTCATTATATATTATTTAAATTAAAATCAAATTTAAAGTTTTTAAACACTTTATCGTAAATATACTTATACAAACGAATATTTTGTCTTATCTATAAATTAATTAGATATTTTACATTACCAAATTAAAAATATTTATGAAAACAATTGTTCTAGTTCTTACCCTAATGTTTACAGGATTGTGTCATGCTCAGTTTATATCAAATGATGGTGAATACCATGTTGCAGCAGGTGCTTTAATTTCAGGAGTAACATATACTTTTGTATATTCCAAAACAAAAAATAAAAGCAAAGCTTTTTGGTATAGCTTAGGGGCGTCTGCTCTTGCGGGTATTACTAAAGAAGTTTATGATAGTACAAAGACTGAAAATAGTTTTGATAATGCAGATGTTCTTGCTACTGTAGTCGGTGGATTAACAGCAAGTGCTAGCTTGAGTTTATTTGTTGGCAACAAGAAAAAGAAAAAAAACAAAGAGATTGCTTTAGTTAACTAGTCAAATACCTAATAATATCTTTTGTTGGTAGAATTTTATGAGTATGTTCTATACTAGGACCTGCAACCCATACCGTTTTATAAGTTGCTTTAGTTGCTGCGTTTTTAGTAGCATTCATGCCTATTGAAAAGCGAATCATTTTAACCCATTTTTTAAGTTTTCTATTTTTATTTAAAATCGATTCTAACCAAGTTTGTTTCGTTCCAATTTTCTGCACATATGGCGTATTAATAACTGTACAAGGTGTGCCAGAAATACGTTCTGTCATAACAATATCATCTGCTCCATAATCTACACAAGCTTGTTTATATTCGTTAGTAACACTTGCTTCAATTGAAGCTATAAACGGACTTCCAACTGAAACACCTTCTGCTCCATAGCTTAACATAGTATCAACATCAGCTTTACAGCCAACACCACCAGCAGAAATTATTGGAATACTACAATTTTTACTAAGATTTTCAATAAGTGCTTTTGGCGTTTCATTACCTCTATGTCCTCCTGCTTTATTATTAACCGCAATAATAGCATCGGCGCCTAAAGCTTCTACTTTTTTTGCAAATTTTAAATCGACTACATCACAAAAAACTTTAATTCCTACTTTATGAGCTTGATTTATTGTTTCCTCTGGACTACCTAAAGATGTAATTATAAAATCACAACCTTCTTCACAAATAACACGTAGTTGCTCTTTATATTTTAAGTTTGATTTATTTACTATTAAATTAAAACCAAAAGCGCCTTCTTTAGGTTTAGCTGCTTTTAACTGTCTTAAGGCTATTCTTAACTCGTCGAGTGTTCTATAATTTAATGCAGGAATACATCCTGCAATACCTCCATGCATAGCCTCTTTTACCATTGCTACGTTTGAAACTAAAAACATAGGAGCCTGAATAATAGGGTGTTTTATACTTAAAAGCTTAGTGAGTTTTGTAGCCATAATTATTTTTATTCAAATATAGTAAAATATTATGCGCGCATAGTAACTGATAATCAATTAGTTATAAATACTTCAACAAAAACAACCATAAAACACTGATTTCATGATATTTATCATTTTATTATTATACCTATATATCTAATTTTATACTATAAACTAAATACCAATAAATCATGAAAAAAATAATATTAGGTTTCCTCTTTTTAGGATTAATCACGTTAACAAATGCTCAAACAGTCGAATTATCAGAAACAGTAATTGATTTAAACAACAAATACTTAAATGCTGTAGATCACAACAATGCCTCTAAATGTGTTAAATATTTAGAAGAGAAAGTTGTAAACTATAGAAATAACACTATATATACTTCATTGTATAATGATGAGTATGACACATATAAAGTATCTTTTAATATTCCTGATGGAGAAATTACAGCAGTGTATAATATAAATGGAAAAATTGTTGAAACTAGAGAAAATTATAATGATGTAAGATTACCTCTAGTAGTTTTACAATCTATAGCTAAACGATTTCCTAATTGGGGTATAATAGGTGATGCTTATTATATTAAATACCAAAGCGAAAAAGACACAGTAACACAAGAATATAAAATAAAGATTAAAAATGAAGATGAAATAATTACAGTAAAAACCAATGAAAACGGTTTATTCTTGTAAAAAATCTATATTAATTAATCTAAAAAACGATAATAAGCACATTTTAAATATGCGCCTTCTGGAAACCCAATAGGATGATCTTCATCATGTTGGGTTTTTAGTATGACTTCATATTTTCTATTTGATGATGCTAAAGTTTGACCATTAATATCGAAAAAAGCTTGACTAAGCACTCTTGATGAGCAAGAAGCTAACACTAACAATCCATTTCTAGCTGTTAGTTTTTCTCCTAACTCTGCTAATTGTGCGTACTTCTTTTTTGCTAAATCTATTTCTGAAGCTTGTTTTGCAAAACTAGGTGGATCTATAACAACAACATCAAACGTTACTTTATTTTTAATTAACTTTCTAAGTGCTTCAAAAGCATCACCAGCAATGGTTTTATGTTTACCTTTATAATTATTTAACTTTCCATTTTCAAGAGCAATTTCTAAAGCTTGTTTACTTATATCTAAACTAGTTACTTCTTTAGCGTCATTATATAAAGCATGTACCGAAAACCCACCAGCATAAGAGAACACATCTAAAACTGTTTTATTCATACTCCACTCTCCTACTTGTTTTCTATTAGCTCGATGATCTAAAAAGTAACCTGTTTTATGTCCTTTAATAACATTTGCCGAAAAGTTAACACCATGCTCTACAAACTGAACCACTTCGTTATCTAAAACGCCATAAACAACATCTCCATTTTTTAGTTGGTGCGCTTTAGACTGTTCTAAACTTCTACTTAAACGAATAACAACCGTTTTTACTTCAGAAACTTCTTGTAAACTTGGAATAATAGTATCTAAATAAGGCAGCCATATTTCAGAATAAATTTTAACTACTAAAACAGAAGCATACACATCGGCTATTAACCCTGGAAAACCGTCGTTTTCACCAAATAATAAACGATAACTATTCGTGTTTGTCTTTAATAAATTTTGACGTTTGTTATAGGCTATTTCTATTTTGTTATGAAAAAAAGCAGCATTTATCTCTGCCTTTTCAATGCTGCTATGCAACATTTTAATGCTTATAGGAGAATTAGCATCATATAAACCTAAACCAACAACACGGTTTTTATTTTTACCAAAAATGATTGCTAAATCACCTGATTTGGCATCGGTATTTATTTTAATAATATTATCTGAAAACACCCAAGGATGTCCTTTTACAACAAACTGTTCACCTTTGGCATTAAGCTTTACTGCTAAACGCTTAGGATTGTAATCTGACTTTAATTTTGTTGAAAAGTACATATTAGAAATTTGATGCAAAAGTAACAGTTTTCTTTTTGTTTATTGAGTTAGAAGAATAATAAGTATAAACAAAAAACGCAACCATTTCTGGTTGCGTTTTTATTATTTAAAACTTCAGTCTTGCGACTTCTAGCTTAGATATAAAACCCTTTGACTTCGCTCAGAATAAGTGATTCACTCAATTTTAAAAAATCGGTTCTCTACTTACTTAACTTCTTCAAAATCTACATCTTCTACATTATCACCTCCTGCTTGAGCTGGTTCTCCTGCTCCTGCATCTGGTCCTGGAGCTCCTCCTTGAGCTTCTGCCTGTGCTTTGTACATTTCTTCAGAAGCCACTTTCCAAGCTTCGTTTATTTTATCTAAAGCAGGTGTAATAACCTCTAAATCTTTAGATTCGTAAGCTTTTTTCAACTCTTCTAAAGCATCAACAATAGGTTGTTTTTTATCATCAGATAATTTATCACCAAACTCTTCTAATTGTTTTTCCGTTTGAAAAATCATAGAATCTGCTTCATTTAATTTCTGAGCATTTTCAGCTGCAGCTTTATCTGCATCAGCATTTGCTTCAGCATCTGCTTTCATTTTCTCGATTTCTTCTTCGCTTAATCCAGAAGATGCTTCGATACGAATATCTTGTTTCTTACCAGTTGCTTTATCTTCCGCAGATACTTTAATAATACCATTGGCATCAATATCAAACGTTACTTCAATTTGTGGTGTCCCACGTCTTGCTGGTGGAATATCACTTAAATGGAAACGTCCAATTGTTTTATTATCGGCTGCCATAGCACGTTCACCTTGTAATACGTGAATTTCTACTGAAGGCTGATTATCGGCTGCTGTAGAGAATACTTGCGATTTTTTAGTAGGAATTGTTGTATTCGCTTCAATAAGCTTAGTAAATACATTACCCATAGTTTCAATACCTAAAGATAAAGGTGTTACATCTAAAAGTAATACATCTTTAACATCTCCTGTCAATACACCACCTTGAATACCAGCTCCTAAAGATACTACTTCATCAGGATTAACACCTTTACTTGGTGTTTTTCCGAAGAATTTTTCAACAGCCGCTTGTACAGCAGGAATACGTGTAGAACCACCTACTAAAATAACTTCATCAATATCAGATTTTGATAAACCTGCAGATTTTAATGCAGATTGACAAGGCTCGATAGTACGTTTTACTAAATCGTCAATTAATTGTTCAAATTTAGAACGTGTTAACGTACGTACTAAGTGTTTTGGTCCACTAGCTGTAGCCGTAATATATGGTAAGTTTATTTCTGTTTGTGCAGAAGCAGATAATTCAATCTTCGCTTTTTCAGCAGCTTCTTTTAAACGTTGTAAAGACATAGGATCTTGACGTAAATCCATAGACTCTTCAGCATTAAACTCATCGGCTAACCAGTTAATAATTTTATCATCAACATCATCACCACCTAAGTGTGTATCACCGTCTGTAGATAATACTTCAAATACACCGTCACCTAATTCTAGAATAGATACATCATGTGTTCCTCCACCAAAATCAAAAACAACTATTTTTTGGTCAACACCTTTTTTGTCCATACCGTAAGCTAATGCAGCTGCAGTAGGTTCGTTAATAATACGTCTAACTTTTAAACCAGCAATTTCACCAGCTTCTTTAGTTGCTTGACGTTGACTATCGTTAAAGTAAGCCGGTACAGTAATAACAGCTTCACTTACGTCTTGTCCTAAATAATCTTCAGCTGTTTTCTTCATTTTTTGAAGAATCATAGCCGATAATTCTTGAGGTGTATATAAACGACCATCAATATCTACACGAGGTGTATCGTTATCTCCTTTTACTACTTTATATGGTACGCGTTCTGCTTCTGCTTTAGATTCAGAATATTTATTACCCATAAAACGTTTAACCGAATAAACTGTTTTTGTTGGGTTAGTAACTGCTTGACGTTTTGCTGGGTCACCAACTTTAATTTCGCCTCCTTCTACAAATGCAATAACCGATGGCGTAGTACGCTTACCTTCTGCGTTTGGGATTACAACAGCTTCATTACCTTCCATAACAGAAACGCAAGAGTTGGTTGTACCTAAATCGATTCCAATAATTTTACTCATAATATTTTTTATTTATTGTGTTGAATGTTCATTTTTAAATTCATGGTACTAAAGTCAATGATTATGCCAACCCAGAAATGCTGACACAGTGTCATATTTCTATCACAGTAAGCTCTCGAAACAATCAGTATTACTTAAATCGAGTAAAAAATTCAGTCACCTGTCATTTATCATTTGTCATTTATTTTGGGCGCAACCACAAGGGGTCGGGCTATTCACTACAAGTTCTCGCTCGTACTTCGCTGCGGGCTTTTATTCGTAAATTATTAATTTTTAAATTATTGAACTCATGAATATAAATATTTCATTGCTATCCATTACGCAAAGATAAATACCATCAGAAAACAACAAACTATTAACTTTAGATAGTACTAATCAACTAAAAAAAGAATATATATTTGTTTTAAACTAAAACGTTAATTCATGGAGTCCATTTCTGTTTTCGACATGTTAAAAATTGGTATTGGTCCTTCCAGTTCACATACCTTAGGGCCTTGGCGTGCTGCCGAACGCTGGTTAAAAGAACTTAAAAAGAAAGATGAATTTAACAAGGTAAAAAAAATTAAAGTAAACCTATACGGCTCCTTATCATTAACTGGAAAAGGACATGCTACAGATTTTGCTATTATGCTTGGTTTATTAGGGTCCGACCCAGAAAGAGTGCCTACAGAAAGTATTAAAATACTAATAAACTCTATAAAAGAAACAAACACATTACTACTTAACAACGAAAAACCAATACGTTTTAATCCTGAAACCGATATTATTTTTAATAAGGATTTTTTACCATTTCATGCAAATGCTTTAAAGTTTACAGCATATCTAGACGACAAAAAAACAAGCTCTACTTTTTATTCTATTGGCGGTGGTTTTGTTGTTAAAAAGAAAAGAAAAAACTCAAAGAAGCAAAAGAAAATCTTTAAAACAACCTTTCCATATCCTATTTCTCTAGGAACCGAATTATTAAACTATTGTAACACACTTAATAAATCAATTTCTGAAGTTGTTTTAGAAAACGAAAAATCCATTAGACCTATTGAAACCATTGATTCTGAATTAGAACGCATTTGGGACACTATGCTTGAATGCATGTATAATGGAAGTCATACCGAAGGTTTTTTACCTGGAGGTTTAAATGTTAGACGTCGAGCATATGACACTAACAAATTATTAATTGGAGATGCCACTTATACAAACCCTAATGAATGGATAGCTGCCATTAGAAATACCGAAGTTAAATTTCGTCAAATCATAAAATGGGTTAGCTGTTTTGCGCTTGCTGTTAACGAAGTTAATGCCTCATTAGGTCGTATTGTAACAGCTCCTACAAATGGTAGTGCAGGCGTTATTCCTGCCGTTTTAATGTACTATTTGGTTATTGAAAACCATGATGGTGACTTTGAAGATATTAAACGTTTTTTATTAGTTGCTGGTGAAATTGGCAGCCTCTTTAAAAAGGGAGCTACTATATCGGCAGCCATGGGTGGCTGTCAAGCAGAAATAGGTGTGTCATCTGCAATGGCAGCAGCAGCCTTATGCGAACTACAAGGTGGCTCACCAGAACAAGTTCTAATTGCTGCTGAAATTGCTATGGAGCATCATTTAGGATTAACCTGTGATCCTATTGGAGGTTTAGTACAAATACCATGTATTGAGCGTAATGCTATGGGAGCAATTAAAGCTATTAATGCTTCTGAATTAGCGCTTGATACCAATCCTGAAAACACCAAAGTACCGTTTGATAAAGTTGTAAATACCATGTGGAAAACTGCAAATGACATGAATACTAAATATAAAGAAACCAGTGAAGGAGGTTTAGCTATTAGTGTTAATATGGCAGATTGTTAGCATTATATCTTTCAAGAAATTTTTAATACTCTACACTTAATTTACTATTTTTACATACTTTCAATATTAAAAACATAATCACTAAACTTACCCTATTAAAAAAATGAAAAACATCTATTTATTAGTTGTCGCTTTGATATTCGTATCATGTTCGCAACAAACAAAACAAAAAGCAAGCAATGAAAACGTTTTTCCTGACGGAACCATCATACCAGATTGGTTTTTAGACGATTCAAAAATAAACTATGCCAGCCTTGGTAAACTTTATACGATAACTGATTATGGAGTAACTAATGACAGTACCATTGTACAAACTGTTGCAATTCAAAACACCATAGATGAAGCCTACAGAAATGGTGGTGGCGTTATTGTTATACCAGAAGGTACATTTTTAAGTGGTGCTTTATTTTTTAAACCTAACACCCATTTACATGTTACTAAAGGTGGTGTATTAAAAGGATCTGATAATATTGTAGATTACCCTTTTAAAGCTTCTAGAATTGAAGGCCAAAGTATAGAATATTTTTCTGCGCTTGTAAATGCTTTTGGAGTGAACGGATTCACTATTACTGGTAACGGTATTATTGATGGTAACGGATTAAACTACTGGAAAGCCTTTTGGCAACGTAGAAAAGAAAACCCTAAATGCACAAACCTTGAAGTATCTCGACCTCGTTTAGTATTTATTTGGAAATGTGACAATGTACAATTACAAGATGTACACCTTAGAAATTCTGGTTTTTGGTCTAGCCACTATTATCAATGTAATAATGTTAAGATTTTAGATTTGCGTATTACCTCTCCACACAAACCTATTAAAGCTCCAAGCACAGATGCAATAGATTTAGATGTGTGTTCTAATGTATTAGTTAAAGGATGTTATATGGCTGTAAATGATGATGCTATTGCATTAAAAGGAGGAAAAGGACCTTGGGCAGATAAAGATGCAAGTAATGGAGAAAATACTAATATTATTATTGAAGATTGTGAATTTGGTTTTTGCCATGCCGCATTAACTAATGGTAGCGAATCCATTCACAATAAAAATATAGTAATGCGTAATTGTAAAGCAACTGATGCCAAACGTTTATTATGGTTAAAAATGCGCCCAGATACAGCTCAAAATTATGAATACATTACTGTTGAAAATATTACAGGCCAAGTACATAGCTTTATTTATATTAAACCTTGGACACAATTCTTCGATTTAAAAGGAAGAGAAGATGTGCCTCTATCTTATTCTGATAACATTACTATGAGAAATATTGACGTCAAATGTGATATTTTTTACGATATGAAAATTACTGAATATGATAAGCTTACAAATTTTACGTTTGAAAATATAAATGTTGAAGCCAAAAATGGTGATTATGATAAAACGATAATTGAAGGCCTTACATTTAAAAATGTAAAAGTAAATGGTGAATTAATTGATTAAAAATATTAAAACAAATTATGCAAGTTTTAAATTTAAGTCGCCTTATTATTTTAACTTCAAACGAATTTGTTTTAGTATTTTTACATACTATAAAAATTAAAAAGACATGTCTGTAGCAAAAAAAGAATACAAACGTATTACAGTAAAAACATTAGTTGATATGAAAACTAATGGTGAAAAAATATCGATGCTTACAGCCTATGATTATACCATGGCAAAAATTGTTGATAGTGCTGGTGTAGACGTTATTCTTGTTGGTGATTCTGCTAGTAATGTTATGGCAGGACATGAAACAACATTACCTATTACATTAGACCAAATGATTTACCATGCATCTTCTGTAATTAGAGCTATAGATCGTGCTTTAGTAGTAGTAGATTTACCGTTTGGTAGTTACCAAAGTGATCCTAAAGAAGCCTTACGCTCTGCTATTAGAATTATGAAAGAAAGTGGTGCACATTCTGTAAAACTAGAAGGTGGTAGAGAAATAAAAGATTCTATAAAACGTATTTTAAACGCGGGAATTCCTGTTATGGGACATTTGGGTTTAACACCACAATCTATCTATAAATTTGGCACCTATACAGTTCGTGCTAAAGAGGAAAAAGAAGCAGCAGATTTAATTAAAGACGCTAAAACACTAGAACGTATTGGGTGCTTTGCCATTGTACTTGAAAAAATACCTGCTGCTTTAGCAAAACTGGTTGCAGAAAGCGTTAGCATTCCTATAATTGGTATTGGAGCTGGAAATGGTGTTGATGGACAAGTTTTAGTTTTGCATGATATGATAGGAATGACACATGAATTTCATCCTCGCTTTTTACGTCGATATATGAACTTATATGAAGATATGACAAGTGCTATTTCTCAATATGTTGGTGATGTAAAATCTAAAGATTTCCCTAATGATTCTGAACAGTATTAAGTCTTTTTAGTCCCGTATTAGCAACCAGTTAATTCATATGCTTTAAAACTTTGCGTCTTAGCGCCTTTGCTCAATAAAGAAAATAGTAAAATTAGTGTCAACGAAAATAGTTTCAAATAAAAAAAATCTTCAAGTCTTATTTGAAGACAATCACATTATTGTGGTTAATAAACGAGCTGGCGATATTGTACAAGGCGATAAAACAGGAGACAAACCACTAAGTGATGTTGTTAAAGAATACATTAAAGACAAGTACAACAAACCAGGAAATGTTTATTTAGGAACCGTACACAGACTAGACAGACCAACAACCGGCTTGGTTATATTTGCAAAAACGAGCAAGGTATTACCACGGTTAAATGCACTTTTTGTTTCGAAAGATATACAGAAAACTTATTGGGCTATTATTAAAAACAAACCTAAAAAGGATAGTGACACTTTAATTAACTGGCTAAAAAAGAACCCTAAAAACAACAAATCTACTGCTTATACTAAGGAAATAAAAGATAGTAAAAAGGCTATTCTTCATTATGAATTATTAAAAAAATTAGATAATTATTTCTTAATTGAAATTAATTTAGAAACTGGTAGGCATCATCAAATACGCTCACAACTATCAAATATTGGTAGCCCGATAAAAGGTGATTTAAAATATGGTTTTGACAGAAGTAATAAAGATGCTAGCATTCATTTACATGCTAGATATATTGAATTTATTCATCCTGTAAAAAAAGAACCAGTAACAATTACTGCACCTTTACCAAAAGATCCTATTTGGGACGCTTGTTATAGTTAAATATTGCTATTTAGTAGGGGTAGTTTAATGTTAATAAAACACCTCCTTTAAGTTTTGAAACAATCTCTAATTCTGCATTAATTAAAGCGGCTCTACTTTTCATATTAATTAAACCTGACCCCATTTCTATATTTCTTATATTAAAACCTACTCCATCATCTTTTGCTGTAATTAATAATTTATCAGGTTTATAATCTAAAGTAATCTCTAAATTTTTAGCTTCAGAATATTTTACCGAATTAGATAAAAACTCTTGTAAAATTCTAAAAATAATGATTTCGTGTTTTCTATTTGAAAAATCAACCTTATCTCCTATTATTTTAAGCTCCGCAGAATTAAACTTCATTTTTTTAAGTCGGTTTAACTCATTAGTTATAGATTTTTCAAAACCAATATTCAAAACCACCTCATTATTTAATGTTTTGGAAAGCGCTCTAACTTCCGATAAGCTTTGTCTTAAAGCATGTGTTGTATCTGAAAATTTATCTTTAACATCATCAGCAACTTGCATTTTTAAAATACTTAACTGCATACTAGCAAATGAAAGTAACTGACCTACATTATCATGTAATTCCCAGCCAATATTTTTTAAAGTCTGTTCTTGAGTTTCTGTTTGAGCTAATGTAATCTCCTCTTCAAAAGCCTGTTGTTGTTTCATTTTATCTAATAGTAATTTATTTTTTCGTTTCAAAAAAACTACAAAAAACACTATAAATAAAGTTATTATAATTACTAAAACAGCAATCATATAAACTAATAAATATCGTTCTGAAGCTGAACTAACTAATCGTTCTGAGGTTTGCACCATATTAAAGCAAAGGTAAAAGTTGAATACATTAAAATGTTTGAAAACAAATAAATCTGCTGTCTTAGCATAGTAAAATCCCAATCAATATATATATTTTTTAGACTATCATACACATAGTAAACATCATAAAATACAATAGGAGTAATAATTAACCACCAAATAAATATTCCAGTAGCAATATAGAAATTCATAGATTTATAAAATGTTAAAACTTTATCACTTTGTAAAATTTCTACAAAATAAAACATACAACACAAAATTATTATAACGGCACCGAACACAACGATACTTGTAAAGAATTTAACAAAAAAATCATCCCAATTAATAATAATACACCCTATTGAAAACACAAAAAAAACTAAACCACTAATAGAAATTATTTTTTTGAAAGATTCTTTTTTTAATATTATATTAAAATAAAAAACAAAAAATAAAATAGCACCAATATCCCAATATAATGTACACCACCAATAATTTTTAGTAAACACAGTTCCTACTAAAAAACTTAAAAACATATCTGGTTGAACAAAGCTGTTATACTGATTTGCTAAATCGCAGATAGTTAAATAAACTAAAAAATATATAAAATATTTAACAACAGTAAACTTATATTTTTTAAATAATAACAATCCTGTTATTGCTGCAATAGCTTCAAAAACATGTGTTAATAAACTATAATTTTCTTTTAAGAATTCTTCCACATTAAATTAAGGGGCATAAGGTTTTGTTCCTCCATCTCCTCTATTTAAAGGTGGTGCAGGAATATCATCATCTGAAGGCGGTAAAACTATATTTATACTATTTGCCTTAGAAACCGATTTATTTCCTGTTGGAACAATAAACATTGTGTTTCTATTTTTTTTAGGGGGCTTAGCATTATTATCATATTTACCTAAATATACCCGTATACCAGTCATATTATAACCTAATGTATCAGATTTTGCCTTTGCGTATGCCAAATATTCGTTAACATCTTTTAATGACCACCATACAGAACGTGTTGCTTTTTTTGATCCTTCTACTTCTAAAGTAGAATCTATTTCTGTTGGGTTATTATTTGCCCAATTATTACTTAATTTAATAGCTTCTGCCACCGAAATTGTATCTTTTGGTATAACAATATTTGTTACCTCTCTATCCAATTCAATATCTCTTGGGCAAAAATAATAGGTAGCCAATGCACCCAATATAATTCCCAAAATCATGTAACTTATTTTTTTCATATTTACATTTAATTTTAGTTAAAAAAGTTTTTTAAAAGTAATAAAAAAGACTCAACTCTGTGAGAGTTATTAAATGTTAAAATATTTTAAGTAGGAAAACCTAGCATACCACCCATACCAACAGTAAATAACCAACTACCATAAATAGCATGTTCGACAGATACTAAAAGTGTTGATTTTGTTTTATTAAACGTAAATGCAAATAGCAAACCTCCTAAAAAAGTTAAAATTATCACCAAAGAGTTCTTAAAAAACAAATGTGCTAAAGAAAACACGATGGCATTTACAAAAATGAAAAGTGATATGTTTTTAAATAACAGGTTATAACGTTTAAAAAAGAACGTTCTATACAATAACTCTTGTGGATACACCGAAAACAAGCTATATATAAAAATAAATTTACCCCACATAATAGGTTTATTAATAACAATTTCAAAAAGCACCTCTGCATGAGTTAACCAAACAAAAAACGTTGTTAAAACGGCAATTATTAAAAGTTTAATTAATGTTTCTTTCCAAAAGCGTTTCCAATTTAACTTAGGAGTTATTTTAATTTTTTGATTTTCAACTTTCAATAAAATATAAATGATGTAAAATAATCCCAAAATCCCAAGAGAGAGCTTTAAATACAAAGAATAAGGAAGTGAATAACTAACTGGTATTAGTATATAAATGATAAAAAACTCGATACTTTTATAGGATATTGAATTCATTTTAAAAATTAATTGCTGTAGTGTGCTTTACTTCATTTATTACAAACATACTATGTGTACTACCAATATGGTTAATTGATGTTAACTTATTTACCATAAACTCTCTAAAAGCTACCATATCTTTTACTAATACTTTTAGTAAGTAGTCGTAATCACCACTAATATGATAACACTCTAACACTTCATTTAAATTAGTGACTTCTTTTTCAAATTTTACAACATAATCTTGAGTGTGCTGAATAAGTTTAATATGACAAAAAGCAACAAACGATTTATCGACCTGCTGTTTATTAACCAATGCCACATATTTATTTATAAACCCTTCTTTTTCAAGCTTTTTTATACGTTCATAAACAGCAGTAACAGACAAATTTAACTTATTAGATAGCTCTTTATTTGTTTGCTTACTGTCCTTTTGCAAATATTCTAATAACTTTTTATCTATAGCATCAAAAATCATAATGGAAAATTTTTCATTAAAACATATTCAAGACTTAAAACTACAATAAAATAATCTATAATTATCAATTATCATAGTTTTATATATCAAAAAATTACCAATCTATTGTTTTTAATTCTAAATATAATCAATTTTGTTTAAATACTAAAACTTACATTATGGCATTTAAACCCGCAAACAATATACAAGACTTACAATATTTTGGAGAATTCGGAGGAGTAAACCCATCTATATCAGATTCTTCAACATATACCTTCCTCTCAGCAAAAACTATGTTTGACACCTTTGAAGGCAATGCAGATGGTTGTTATTTATACTCACGCCACTCCTCGCCTTCTAATTTATATTTAGGTGAAGCTTTAGCGGCTATGGAAGGTACAGAAACTGCCAATGTATCTGCTTCAGGAATGGGAGCCATCACCCCTGTTTTACTACAACTTTGTAATACTGGCGATCATATTATATCTAGTAGAACCATTTACGGAGGCACTTATGCTTTTTTAAAAAACTTTACACCTCGTTTTAATATTGAAACCACTTTTGTTGATATTACTAATTTACAAAAAGTTGAAGCTGCTATTACACAAAACACAAAAGTATTGTATTGCGAATCGGTTAGCAATCCACTATTAGAAGTGGCAGATATAAAAGGTTTATCTGAAATTGCTAAAAAACACAACTTAAAATTAGTCGTAGATAATACATTTTCTCCGTTATCAATTTCTCCTGCTATTTTAGGAGCAGATGTTGTAATTCACAGTTTAACAAAATTTATAAATGGCTCTAGCGATACTGTTGGAGGTGTTGTTTGTGGTACGCAAGACTTCATAAACGATTTACGAAATGTAAATACCGGAGCTTCTATGCTATTAGGCTCTACAATGGATAGTTTAAGAGCTTCCTCAGTTTTAAAAAACTTAAGAACACTTCATATAAGAATGCAACAGCATAGTAAAAACGCCATGTATTTAGCAGAAAAATTTGAGTCTGATGGTTTAAAAACCGTATACCCTGGATTACAATCGCACCCGTCTCATAACTTATTTAAAAATATGATGAATGAAAAATATGGATTTGGAGGTATGCTAACTATTGATGTGTGGTCTTTAGAAAAAGCAAATAAACTCATGGAACTCATGCAAAACAAAAACCTAGGTTACTTAGCGGTTAGCTTAGGATTTTATAAAACGCTATTTAGCGCTCCCGGTACTTCAACATCTTCTGAAATTCCAGAAGACGGACAACAAGCTATGGGACTAAGCAATGGACTAATTAGATTTTCTATTGGTTTAGATGACGATATTGAGCGCACTTACCTAACTATGAGGCAATGTATGGTTACTGTTGGTGTATTATAATTTAAACAACATTGTTTATGTATTTTTCTTACATTACTTTATTATATTAGCTGCATATAAAAACTTATAAAATGAAAAAAACATTAACTTTTTTAATGCTAGCATTTGTTCTAATAAGCAATGCTCAAGAATCTACCTTATTAAGATTAAACTACAACAAAGGCGATAAATACAAAATGTCTATAGAAGTATCTCAAAAAATGGGAGCTGCAGGAATTATGGACATGAAGATGATCATGGAAATGGATATTATCAATGTTAAAGATGATACGTATGATAGTAAAATAAAATTCACCAAGATAGCCATGAATTCGAATGCTGGAGGGCAAGAAATAAATTTTGATTCTGATATGAAAGATGAAGAATTAGACGATATGGGAAAAATGATGAAAACACAAATGGCTCCTATGCTAAGTGCAATTATTTCAGCTAAAGGAAATAATTTAGGGGAAGTTACAGAAATGAAAGTAGAGCCTAATGTTCCTGGATTAAATGACATTGGTAACCAATTAAGCAATGTTACTTATCCTAAAGAAGCTATAAAAGTAGGAAGTACTTGGGAAATGGAGAAAGAATCTAAAGGTATGAAAATGAAATTTGTATATACTGTAAAATCAATTTCTGAAAATGAAATTATTTTAGATATTTCTGGTTCTATTTTAGGATTGGCTGAAGGAGACATTACAGGAGACATGAATATTGACAAAAAAACAGGGGTTCCAATGGAATCAAATATAGCTATGAAGATGAGTGTACAAGGTCAAACAATAGATAGTAACATTAGTTTATTATCTGAAAAAATATAAAGTAAAAAACCTATTATTATTTTTGTAATTAATGCTTGATGATTTATAATATCGTCAAGCATTAATTACATAAAGAAACACTCTTTTGCAAAATGATGCGTCTTTAATTCCCTTTAATACGTAGCCACATAGAAGCCATAATAGCTCCCAAACTATCAAATTTAGGTTCAAAAGGTTTCATATTGAGTCTATTTTCATCTTTATAAAGCAATAAACTAAACACAGATGTATTTGGAGTATTTTCATCTAAAATAGGATATCTTAAATCATTGTATTGATATTGATTATCACCAATTTTATAAACGCTGTAATATTGATTACTAAACCATGCTAAATTCTTAATATCATTAAATTTTGAAGGTTTTAAATCGCGCTTTTTAGGAATAGCTTTAAAGTTTAAAAACCTGTTTTTTGTATCAAACAACGAATAATTAGCAACAAAATAAGAGGTATCGGTTTCAGCGATACCATACCAAAGTATATTATTTAAAATAGCTGGTTGTGTAGTAAATCGTATGGCATTTACATCGCTATCTTTTAAAGATTTTATAAAAACTGAATCGATATATAATTTATTTCCTAAAGTAAAAATCATATATATAGAACTTATACCAATTCCAAACTTTAACCATAATTGTCTTTTAACAGTTGTTCTTTTAAAAAACATTAAAACAATCATACATATTAAAAAAGGCAACGTATATAGTGGGTCTGCAACCGCTATATTATTAAATGCCACACGATAATTACTAAAAGGCGCAAATAACTGTGTGCCATAAGGCGTAAAACAATCTAATATGGGATGCGTAAAAAGTGACCAAAAGAATAATAAACCCAATCTTTTTGTGTTGTAGTATGCAATCGTTTACCAGAATTGTAGAGCTTATAAACAAGCCATCCTAATAGAAAAGCTGCTAAAACAGAAAATAAAATGGAGTGCATAAACCCTCTATGAAATAACATCGCGTCAATTTCATTACCATGCAACCAACCACCAACCAAAACATCTAAATCTGGTATTGTACCACCAATAGCTCCAAATAACAAGGCTTTATTCCCTGCCTTTTTTCCAAGTACTGCCTCACCACAGGCAGCTCCTAATACAATTTGAGTTAATGAATCCATTATATAATTTAAAAATAACATGCAAATGTAACCAACTCATATGATTTGCATACATTCTACTAAAATCGTAACATTACATTTAAAATTTAAAACTCTTAATAATGGATAGCCAAGAAATAAAGCCAAGAGGACCACAAGATGAACATATAGTTGAAAATAAAGAACTTAATATATGGGAAGCTTTAATTCCTGTTATCGCATTGGTAATCATGCTATTTTTTAATGTTAAGTATGTTTTTGGAGATGATGCTCTTAGTGGCAGTAATCAATTTATAATGCTTATAGGAGCTGCTATAGCAGTAATTGTTGGTATGCTTAATAAAGTATCTTTTGCTCAAATGATGGAGGAAATTGCTGAAAACATTAAATCTACAATTGGAGCTATACTAATAATATTATTTGTTGGGGCTTTGGCAGGAACATGGTTAATAAGTGGTATTATTCCAACAATAGTATATTATGGCTTACAAATATTAAGTCCTAGTATATTTTTACCCGCTTGTGTTATAATTTGTGCGCTCATATCAATTGCAACAGGTAGTTCTTGGGCAACATCAGCAACGGTAGGTATTGCTTTAGTTGGTATTGGAAATGCTTTAGGTATAGATTCAGGTATGACAGCTGGAGCAGTTATTTCTGGAGCATACTTTGGAGATAAAATGTCGCCATTAAGTGATACTACAAACCTAGCACCTGCAATGGCTGGTGGTGAATTATTTTCTCATATAAAATATATGACGTACACCACTATTCCAACTATTGTTTTAACACTTATTATATTTATAATAATAAGCTTATCAATTGATGTTTCTGGAACAACTGATACATCTGGAATGATTACAGCTATTGAAGAATCTATAAATATCACTCCATGGGTGTTTCTTGTCCCATGTGCAGTTATATTTATGATTATAAAAAAGACGCCTCCTTTAATTGCATTATTCATTGGAGCTCTATTAGGTGGTATTTTCGCTATTATTTTTCAACCAGATATAGTAAAACAAGTTGCTGGATCTGAAGAACTTAATTTTATTTCTGCATACAAAGGTATAATGACTTCTATAACTGTAGATTCTTCAATTAGTACTAGTAGCGAACAACTTAATGAATTATTCTCTTCTGGAGGAATGGCTGGAATGCTAGGTACTATATGGTTAGTTATTTGTGCTATGGTATTTGGAGGTGTCATGGATGCTATTGGAGCTTTATCAAGAATAAGCAAATCTGTTTTAAGTCTATTTGACAGTATATTTGGATTATTTGCTAGCACTGTGATTAGTTGCGTAGGATTAAATGCTATAGCTTCAGATCAATATTTAGCAATCGTTATACCTGGAAGAATGTATAAAAAAGCATTTGAAGATAAAGGATTAGCTCCCGAAAATTTAAGCAGAACCTTAGAAGATTCAGGTACTGTTACATCTGTATTAGTACCTTGGAATACTTGCGGAGCTTACCAAAGTGGCGTTCTTGGTGTAGACACCTTCTCATATGCAGGTTATGCGTTCTTTAATTGGCTAAGTCCTTTCACCACACTTTTATTTGCTGCGTTTTCAATTAAAATAAAACAACTCACCAGTAAATAAGATAAATTTATGACAACTTAAAAACATCATAAATTAAACTTATAGCTAAATAAAAAATTAAAATTTTATTTTCATCAATATTTTAGCTTGTGTCTTATCTTTGTATTATCGAAAATTAATAATAATTAAATATAAAAACACATGGCATTAGTAGGAAAAAAATTCCCAAATTTAAACGTTGACGCAATGAACGAAATGGGCGATACTTTTAAAGTAAACGTTCTTGAAGAAGCAGTTAACAAGAAGAAGAAAGTAGTTTTATTTTGGTACCCAAAAGATTTCACATTTGTATGTCCAACAGAATTACATGCATTTCAAGCAGCATTACCAGAATTTGAAAAACGTAACACTATTGTAATTGGAGCATCTTGCGACACACCTGAAGTTCATTTTGCATGGTTAAGTGCTGCAAAAGATAATGGAGGAATTGAAGGTGTAACATACCCTATTTTAGCAGACAGTAATAGAAACTTATCTAGTATTTTAGGTATTCTTGATATTACAAACGAAACGTTTGATGAAGAAACAGGAACCGTTCAAGTTGAAGGTGATAATGTAACTTACAGAGCAACTTATATTATTGATGAAGATGGTGTTGTACAACACGAAAGTATTAACAATATGCCATTAGGTAGAAATGTTGGTGAATATATTCGTTTAGTAGACGCTTTAACACATGTACAGGAAAAAGGAGAAGTTTGTCCTGCAAACTGGGAAGAAGGAAAAGATGCTATGGCTCCTAATGCTAAAGGAACTGCAGAATATTTAGCTTCACACTAAATTATAAAGTTATGCAAGAATTAGCACAAGACAATTTACAAGAAATTGTAAACAGTAACGATATAGTAGTTGTACAATACGCTGCAACTTGGTGTGGAAATTGTAGAATTATGAAGCCTAAATTTAAAAAATTAGCTTCAGAAAACGACAATGCAGTTTTTGTAATTGCTGATGCTGAAAAATTCCCTGAATCAAGAAAACTAGCAAACGTTGACAATTTACCAACATTTGCCACATTTAAAAATGGTGCATTTGTAAACCAAGTTCAAACCAATAAGTTTGATGTTTTAAAAGAATTAGTAGATGAAATTACCAGTAATTAAACACTTAACTCAGTTTATAGAAGATAATGACGAAGATTTCGTTATAGAAACTATTGAAACTCTAGAAGCTTTAACCGAAGTTCCTTCTTTAAAAGATGAAGAATTAGACGTTATAGGAGAATTAATCTCTAATATGTATGGCGCTATTGAAGTTAACAAAATGGTTAAAGATGGTACTACTAAAAAAGATGCTTTAAACGGTTTTATGAAACGTGTTTTAGGTTCTATTGATTCGTAAACTTTATTTAAAATAAAATTACAAACGCTTTATCTGATAAAAAAGATAAAGCGTTTTTTTGTTAAACAATTTTTACAAAAACACCGTTTGAAAGATTAAATATTCATATTTTTAAATTCTAAAATTAAAAACAAAAAAATGGCAACAGTTACACTAAAAGGAGGTCCAATTGAAACCTCTGGCGAATTACCAAAAATAGGATCAAAAGCACCTAACTTTACATTAACAGCAACAGATTTATCTTCTAAAAGTTTAAATGATTTTGCTGGAAGCAAAGTTGTATTAAATATTTTCCCAAGTATAGATACTGGTACTTGCGCACAATCTGTTAGACAATTTAACAAAGAAGCAAGCGAATTAGAAAACACTAAAGTACTTTGCATTTCTCACGATTTACCATTTGCTCAAGCTCGTTTTTGTGGTGCCGAAGGCTTAGATAATGTTATTAATCTTTCTGACTATAAAGATGGTAGTTTTGGTAAAGATTATGGCTTAAACTTCATCACTGGACCATTAGAAGCTTTACACTCACGTTGTGTAGTTGTTTTAGATGAAAACGGTACCGTTTTGTATACAGAACAAGTTCCTGAAATAGTAGACGAACCAAATTACAAAGCTGCATTAGAAGCTTTATATTCATAATATATTATAGATGTCTGAAAAAGAATCCTTCTTATTAAATAGAATTAAAAGCATTGGCTACGCTACTAAAGGTGCTTTTCTTCTTTTAAAAACAGAGGCTAGCATAAAAATTCAATTTACACTAGCTATTTTGGTTACAGCTGCAGGATTCTTTTTCAACATTTCCTCAAACGAGTGGATTATTCAACTTTTAGCAATTGGCTTAGTAATGAGTACTGAGGGGCTTAATACAGCCATTGAAGAAATTGCTAACTTTATACATCCAGAACATCATAGTAAAATAGGGTTAATTAAAGATATTGCCGCTGGATCCGTTTTTATAGCATCACTTTTTGCTATAGCAATTGGTTTAATAATATATATTCCAAAGATTTTTTAAATACTATTACCCCTAGGATAAACGTTAGTAATTTGTATTTTTGTTCCTTTGTAAAAGCACAAACAATAAATAACAGATTTCTACCATAAAATATAGAAACTAACCTTAATGGCGAAAAGCAAAACAAAAAAAACACCACGTAAAAAACTTAAAAAGCCTAATTTCAAGCTATCTAGTCAACAAAAATTAGTTGTAGGTAGTTTTCTTGTACTTTTTGGTGTTTTATTATGCATTGCTTTTATTTCTTTTTTCTTTACGGGAGAAACAGACCAAAGTACACTTTCTGAATTTGCTTCACGCGATGCAAAAGCCGAAAACTGGTTAAGCAAATTAGGTGCTTGGTTAAGCGATTTCTTTATTCAAAAAGGTTTTGGAATTCCATCATTCATTTTCTCTGGACTTATATTTATTTCTGGTATTTATACTTTAATGAATATAAACAAAAGCAAACTAAGAAAACATTGGTTTTGGGGTACTTTAATCGTAATATGGTCTTCAATCCTTTTAGGTTTCTTTGGAAATAATAATGATCTTTTAGGAGGTACTATTGGCTTTGAAATTAATAGTTTTCTTCAAGATTATATTGGTAAAATTGGTGTGTCGCTTTTACTTTTATTCGGATTAATAACCTATTTAGCCATACGTTTTAAACTTACTTTTGAAAGCTTCACAACACTATTTACATCTGCAAAAAAGAATATAAAGGATGAATTTTCAGAAATGAAAGATGATATCATCGTTCCTTTAGATAATAATTTAACCGAAGAAGTAGAAGCTTTTAAATCTGCTTTTGAAATTCCTCTAGATAATAATAACCCTGAACCAAAGAAGCCTACAAAACCTAAAGAAATTGTTTTAAAGGAAAAAACAAAACTTGAAGTTAAAGTTGTTGAAGAAGAAACAATAGATGAAGATTTAGAAATAAAAGTTGTTGAAGTTCCTGAAGAACTATCTGAAACCGATAATTTAGCAAATAAACTTGTTGAAGATTTTGGACAATTCGATCCCACTTTAGAACTCGGAAATTATCAATTCCCTCCTTTAGATCTTTTAAAACAATATGATACTGGAGGCATTACAATAAACCAAGACGAACTTGAAGAAAATAAAAATAAAATTGTTGATACTTTAAGTAATTATAAAATTGGTATTGCAAGTATTAAAGCCACTATTGGACCAACAGTTACTCTCTATGAAATTGTACCAGAAGCTGGAGTACGGATTTCTAAAATTAAAAATTTAGAAGATGATATTGCTCTTTCTTTAGCTGCATTAGGTATACGTATCATTGCTCCTATTCCTGGAAAAGGAACTATTGGTATTGAGGTTCCTAATAAAAATTCAACAATCGTTTCAATGCGATCAGCTATTGCATCACAAAAATTTCAAAAATCCGACATGCAATTACCTATTGCCTTAGGAAAAACAATTAGTAACGAAACTTTAGTAGTCGATTTAGCCAAAATGCCACACTTACTTATGGCAGGTGCTACCGGACAAGGAAAATCTGTTGGATTAAATGCTGTATTAACATCATTATTATACAAAAAACATCCAGCTGAAGTTAAGTTTATACTAGTCGACCCTAAAAAGGTAGAGCTTACTTTATTTAATAAAATTGAACGTCATTATTTAGCAAAACTTCCAGATAGTGAAGATGCTATTATAACAGATAACACCAAAGTTATAAATACACTAAACTCTTTGTGTATTGAAATGGACAATCGCTACGAGCTACTTAAAAATGCTTTATGTAGAAATATTGCCGAATATAATGCTAAATTTAAGGCTCGTAAATTAAATCCTAATGACGGGCATCAATTCCTGCCATATATTATTTTAGTGGTTGATGAGTTTGCCGATTTAATAATGACTGCAGGAAAAGAAGTAGAAACACCCATTGCGCGATTGGCACAATTAGCGCGTGCCATTGGTATTCATTTAATAATTGCAACTCAACGTCCTTCGGTTAATGTAATTACAGGTATTATAAAAGCAAACTTCCCAGCACGTATTGCTTTTAGAGTAACCTCAAAAATAGATTCTCGTACCATCTTAGATGGCTCAGGTGCCGATCAACTTATTGGTCGTGGAGATATGTTATACACACAAGGAAACGATTTAATTCGTGTACAATGTGCTTTTGTTGATACTCCAGAAGTTGAAAGAATCGTTGATTTTATTGGTGCCCAAAAAGCATATCCAGACGCTTATCAATTACCAGAATACGTTGGAGAAGAAAGTGGCACAAGTCTTGATATAGATATATCAGACAGGGATAAACTGTTTAAAGACGCTGCTATTGTTATTGTTACAGCTCAACAAGGTTCTGCTTCATTATTACAACGTAAACTTAAATTAGGTTACAATCGTGCGGGCAGAATTATAGATCAATTAGAAGCCGCAGGTATTGTTGGTCCTTTTGAAGGTAGCAAAGCAAGACAAGTACTAATAACAGATTTAACAGCACTAGATCAACATTTGGAAAACGAAATATAATTTAAAATGAAGATGATGAATAAAATTATAACATTATTATTAATAACACTATCTATTAATGTTTTTTCTCAAAATAAAGCTAAAAATTTATTAAACGAAGTTTCTGAAAAAGTAAAAAGCTACGATAATATTTCAATAGACTTTAAATATGTTTTAGAAAACACTTCTGAAAATATAAAACAAGAAACTAAAGGTGATGTTATTTTACAAGGTGAAAAATACAAACTTAACATACTTGGTGTAACACGCCTATATGATGGAAAAACTCTATACAGTATTAGTCCAGAAGATGAAGAGGTTACAATATCTTCTGAAAGTGATAATGAAGAAGATGCCATTACTCCAAGTAAAATGCTTTCATTTTATGAAGATGGGTATATGTATGCTTTAGACGTTGAGCAAAATATAAAAGGTAGAAAAATTCAGTATGTAAAATTAACACCTATTGATTCAGATTCTGAAATTAAATACATCCTTTTAGGAATAGACGCTAATACTAAACATATTTACAATTTAATTCAAATTGGAAAAAACGGCTCAAAAACAACACTTACTGTTAATTCTTTTAAAACAAACGAGCCTTTATCAAAAAGCTTATTTACCTTTGATGCCAATAAATACAAAGATTATTACATCAACAATTTAGATTAGGTAAACACCTTGAAAATACTAGACCGTTACATACTAACTACATATCTTAAAACTTTTTTCAGTGTGTTTATTATACTCATACTGATTTTTATTTTGCAATCTATTTGGCTATACATCAAAGAGTTTGCTGGAAAAGATATAGGCTTAGATATTATGTACAAATTCGTAATTTATGTCTTTCCTAAGCTAATTCCTTTAGTATTACCGCTCACCATATTACTATCCTCCATTATGGTATTCGGTAGTTTTGCAGAAAACTACGAGTTTGCCGCCATGAAGTCTACAGGTATTTCGTTACAACGTGCTATGTCGGGATTAAGTATTTTTATTGTTGGTGTTGGTATTGTTACTTTCTTCTTTGCTAACAATGCTATCCCTTGGTCTGAGATGAAGTTTTATAACCTAAGAAAGAACATAGCTAAAACCAAACCTTCTATGGCCATTGTTGAAGGTCAATTTAATCAAATAGAAGGTACAGAATACAACATAAAAGTAGAAAAGAAAACAGGAGACAACGACCAATATTTAGAAAATATTACCATACATATAAAAGGAGGAGACGGAAGAACAAATGCTAAAACTATTAAAGCTAAAAATGGCGAGTTTTTTTATGATGAAAGTTCTGGAAACTTACAACTTATTTTATTTAATGGTAATTACTATCAAGATTTACCTAGAAATGATATAAGTAGTAAAAACAAAAAACCATTTGCTAAAGGACCTTTTGAAAAAAATATTATAAATATAGATTTGTCTCAACTTGGCAATGTTAATTTTGATGAGGAATCTCATACTGATAGATATAACATGTTAGATATTGTAGATTTGGACGAAACTTTAGATTCATTAGCTGAATTACACTATAAGGTTCAAAAGGGAATTGCTTCTAACTTATATACTCGTTCTAGCATTGTTAGATTTAGTAAAGAGTTAGCTCCAGATTCTAAAAACGATTTGACAAATACAGGACCTATTCTAAATGCTTTTGATACCAAAAATAAATCTCAAATAGTTGATGTAACTTTAAAATCTACTATAAGTGCAAAACAAATAATTGACCAAAAAATAAATTCATATAAAATATCTAAAATCACATTTAACAGACATATTATCTCTTTTCATGAGAAATTCGCTTTAGGGTTTGCTTGTATTATACTTTTCTTTGTTGGTGCACCACTAGGAGCATTAATTAGAAAAGGAGGTATTGGCTTACCAATGGTTATAGCAATCTTATTATTTTTATCATATCATTTTATTGGTATTTTCGCCACCAATAGTGGTAAAAGTGGTGATTTTAATCCAGTTTTAGCTAGTTGGTTTTCCACCTTAATCATGCTTCCTTTAGGAATATATTTAACTAAACGTGCTACTGAAGATAAAGGATTGTTTGATACAGATAGTATTATATTACCACTCAAGAAAATATTCAACATTAAAGAGAAAGAAATTGTAGACTACAAGTTTCTTGGTAATTATAAAGATGAAGAATTGCTTAATGTAATTTCTAATTATGAAAAATTAGGGCACGATGAAAACTGTCGTTATGAAGCACTAGTCCTTTTAAATAAAAGAGGTAAAACAATTAATAACCTTCTTGAAAATGGTTTAAGTATTGATAAAGACTATAAGATTTCTAAAGAAAAATATACAGACTATAAAGACCATTCTAAATATGCAATTACACTATATTGCATAGGAGTTGTTTTATTAGTTTTACATTTTGTTTTTAACAACAATAAATTACCGTCACTAGCATCTGCATCTATACAACTTAGTTTAGTGTCTTTATTTTTGTTTTTAATTTATTATTTAAAGTCTTTAATAAATACCTTTTCTTTTTATAAACACATAAATAAAAAAGAAAAATCTCCTAATATCTTTTTACTTATAATGGGAATACCGCTTTATTTCATAGTAAACTTGTTTCTAAATGTTAAAATGAAAGAAGACTTAAAGCTTAATTGTTTAGATTCTTTAAAATAAGCAATATCTTTGCAAAAATTACACTTAAATCCATGATAGAAAATACAACTTCAGAATTAAAACTGAACACCATACATGATGCTATTGAAGATATTAGAGATGGTAAAGTTATTATAGTTGTTGATGATGCAAACCGTGAAAACGAAGGCGATTTTGTTGCTGCTGCTGATAAAGTAACACCAGAAATGATAAACTTTATGGCAACTGAAGGAAGAGGTCTTATATGTGCACCGCTTACCGAAAAACGTTGTAAAGAACTAGAACTAGATATGATGGTTAGAAATAACACAGATCATATGGAAACAGCCTTTACCGTTTCGGTAGATTTAAAAGGCAAAGGCGTAACAACAGGTATTTCTGCTAGCGATAGATCTTTAACTGTAAAAGCGCTTGTTGAAGATGATACTAAACCTTTTGAATTAGCTAGACCAGGTCATATTTTTCCTTTAGTAGCTAAAAACGGTGGCGTTTTAAGACGTACAGGGCATACTGAAGCAGCCATAGATTTCGCAAGATTAGCAGGTTTAAAACCAGCTGGTGTTATTGTAGAAATAATGAATGAAGATGGTACCATGGCGCGCTTACCACAACTCATTGAAATTGCAAAAAAGTTAAATATTAAAATAGTTTCTATTGAAGATTTAGTTGCATATAGAATGCAGCACGATTCCTTAATTGAGAAAAAAGAAGATTTTCAAATAGAAACTCGTTTTGGTAGTTTTAGATTAAGAGCATACAAACAAAACACTAATAATCAAGTCCATATAACTTTAACGAAAGGACAATGGAATGACAATGAAAAGGTTTTAACTAGAATAAACTCTACGCTAGTTAATAATGATATTTTAGGCACACTAACGAATAACGCTGATAAGCAGTTAGACGATATGTTTAAGGTAATTAATGATGCAGGAAAAGGCGCTATTATTTTTATAAACCAAGAATCACAATCTATGAATATTTTAAATAGATTGTCATTTTTAAAAGAAAATCAAGACGCTAATAGCATTACAAAAGCTCCAAAAATTGATATGGACGACAGAGATTTTGGTATTGGAGCTCAAATATTACACGATTTAAACATACATAAACTGCGTTTAATTTCTAACACCATACAAACCAAACGTGTTGGTTTAATTGGTTACGGATTAGAAATTGTTGATTATGTTAATTATTAAAACAACTTTAAAGGTTGTTTAATAAAAAAGTCTCAGATTAAAATTAATCTGAGACTTTTTTATTTACGAGTATAGTGTAATCATTTACTAAGCAAAGATTAAAGCACACTTTTTATAGCTTCAGCCATTCTATTAGCTCTTTCTATCACTTCTTGCTCTGCCCATGATAATTTTATTAAACAAGAGATATTTCTTCCTATAAAATGATCTGATTCTGGAAACTCTTTAGTTTTAAGGTACTCTAATCCTTCTTTTACCTCAGCAGAAATTGGGAATAACGATTTTAAATCTTTTAAATGATTCCATTCTCTAACATAATGCCAATTATTGTTATAATAATTCCAACATACGTCTACTCCAGTTTCTTTAAACTCTTTAATAACTTTATTTGTTGTTTCTAAATCTGGCAAAAAGAAATTTAAAAAAGAATAACTCTCTTCACCTCCTTCTGGAACCGTTCTAAAAGTTACTTCAGGAATTTGTGATAAAGCTTCTCTTATAATACTATAATTTTTTTTCTGAAGTGCAATAAATTCTGGTAAACGTTTTACTTGTGCTAAACCAACTGCTGCATGCAATTCTGAAATTCTAAAATTATAACCTATAAACGGATGTGTCTCTGCTCCCCTATCATTACCAACATGATCGTGACCATGATCGCTATAATGATCGGCATTTGTATAATATTCTTTATTATTAGTTATTACAGCTCCACCTTCGCCACAAGTAATGGTTTTAACAAAATCGAATGAAAAGCAACCTAAATCACCAATACTTCCTAAAGGTTTTCCTTTATAGGTTCCACCTATAGCTTGACAAGCATCTTCAACCAATAAAACATTATGTTTATTAGCAACCACCTGTAATGCATCCATATTTGCCATACTTCCACACATTTGAACCACCATAATAGCTTTTGTTTTTGGCGTAATAGCTTGCTCTACCGCTTCTGGATTTAATCCTAAAGTATCATCAATATCTACTAAAATTGGTATAGCACCAAGCATCATAATAGCTTCAAAACTAGCTACAAAAGTAAATGTTGGCATAATAACTTCGTCTCCTGCTCCTACTCCTGCTGATGCTAAAGCTACAGAAACAGCTGCTGTTCCGCTAGATACTAATTGTACATAGTTTGACTGTAAAGAAGTTTGTAGTTGAGTTTCTAGCTCTTTAGCTTTCCAATATCCATTTCTCATTCCATCAAAGCCGTAGCGCATTAAAACACCGTTATCTAATACATCGTTTACTTCTTTTCTTTCTGCATCTCCGAATAATTCAAATCCTGGCATATATTTATTTGTTCTTTTAGTTTATTTGTACTTATTATTACATTAAGGATTACTCATTTATTTTATTAAACATAAAATTATAAATACTCCTACCCAAACAATTAACTTATTACATTTCTATAATGGTTTCTTCTAGAGGTTTTCTAACTTTTTTTAATTCTGAAAACATATCGTCTTTAGCTCTATACCCTACAGGTAACAATAATACCGACTTTAGTCCTTTTTTATCTAACTGAAGTAACTCGTCGTACTTAGATGGAATAAAACCTTCCATTGGACAGGCATCTATACATTCTACAGCACAAACAGTCATTAAATTCCCTAAAGCTATGTAAGCTTGATTTTTAGACCATTGCTGCTGTTCTGATATCGTTTTTTTATCCATCATTTTAATAAGATCTTTTCTATACGGATCTAAAATAGAATCAGGAGTATCTCTTATGTTTTTTATGTTTGTGTAATAACTATTCACATCTATTTCTTCAATTTTATTTTGAATACATATAACCAGCAAATGAGACGCTTCTAAAACTTGCTTTTGATGGTATGAATGCTCAACTAAAGGTGCTCGTAGAGTTTCCTTTTCTATAACAATCATTTTAATAGTTTGTAACCCGAATGAAGTGGCTGTTAAATTAAATGCTTGTTTTAAAACATCTAACTTCTCTTCTGACAGCTTTTTTGTTGTATCAAAATTTTTAGTAGCATAGCGCCATTGCAACTGTTTTATAATACCCATGTAATAATTTTAGTTTTGGCAAAAATAAGGTTTGGAATTATCTTTTTATATAAAATAAACCATAAAATGTCTACTAATAAATGAGTTATAAATTATTTTATAAAAAAATAGATTTTTATTTGACTAGAATGAAAAAGGACGCTATATTTGCACCCGCATTCAGGCATATAGCTTGATTAGTCACTCAAGGAGAAATGGCAGAGTGGTCGAATGCGGCAGTCTTGAAAACTGTTGAGGGTCACACCTCCGGGGGTTCGAATCCCTCTTTCTCCGCTTAAAACAAACCCTAACGGTTGATAATCAATTAGTTAGGGTTTTTATTTTTAATATATCCCCACATAATCCCCGCTTCATTTTATTACAAAATAGCATAAAAAAACCGTTACAAATTAATGCAACGGTCTTTTAACCATTTAATTAGGATCACTTTTAAGATGCCGTACCACTACCTAAATAAACGCTGTTTGATACTTGTGTACCATCAGCAGAAATAAAAGCCATAAAAAGCTCTACTGTATCACCTGCATAGGTAGAAGGAATTATTACTCTTTCAGTTCCAATCGTTCTATCTGCTCCTTCTAATTGGGCAATAGATTCCTTTTTAATTGGATTGTAAACTAACAACATTGCTTTATCTGTTCTATTTGCATTTCCTTCAGCAGAATTATCACCCCATGTAAATGTTACTTCTCCTGGTATTGCTAAATTATTATCAGGATTTAATACTCCTGATAAATTCCCTCTACTTAATAATGCTTTTGAGTAATCAACATTAAAGTCAGGCTCTATACCAGTAATAGCATTATTTAGCACATAAGACATTGCAGCATTAAACTCCGTTTTTTTAATTGCATAATTTTTATACCCTTTTTGAATAAATGCAAGATTTGGCTGCAAATACTCTAAAGTTACGGTAAACTTATTTCTTTGGTTTACTTGTCCAGCTGTTCTTGGATTTGAAACACTTGTAGGCTTTATTCTTAAATAATCAATACCTTTCCAACTTCCGCCAATAACATTTCCTACTTTTCCTGATAATCCTCCTAAGATTCCTTGGGCTATCTTTCCCATAACATATAACAATTTTTAATTAATACTCTTTCGGACTTGGTACGGTCTTGATATAGTTTAAAACTTAATTTTCTAATTATATAACAATAATATAATTTTTCTTTTCAGTTTTGAAGCTTTATGGATTCATTTACCTTTAAATACATTCCTTTACGTCATTTTTACACATGATTTTATAAACTTATTTATTTTTTTTATGCATTCTTCTAGCCATTATTTTTGGAAAAGAAAGAAAAAAGATGTGCTACTCTAAAGTGCCTTGGATAAGACTGTCAAGGTTTTTGGATAAAAGTTTTTTGAATTAAAATGTTTAATGAAGAAAAAGAAAAATTGTGAAAAAAGTTTTATTCAAAACCCGTAGGGCTTGACCTTTACGGGCTTTTAGCGTTTGCTGTAGCAAGGCACTTATATTTGCTAACTTTTTTATTTTTTTTATGTACTTAAGTTTCTTGTTTAGTACCATTTAAAAACTTTCGGTTTTAGTAATAAGTTACTACGTATTAATGAACTTTAATATTTGTTAACGAAATGAAACAAACAAAGACTTGAGGTAAGGAAAACTTGGACTTAACGATGGTTTTGTGCAGATGAATGAGATAACGTATATTATTCTAAATTAATGTTACCCATTAAATGTTCGACTGTTTAATTATTGTTAAAAATGTGGTTGTTTATTCGGAAGTGAGCGTTGGATAAGCGGATATTTTACATAATACCAGTTATAACTACGCCCGAAATAATAAAATGCACGATAGTGTAACCATAATAGGGAAGTATTATAACTTGTATTATGTAACATAGCTTGGGAGAGTTTAGGGTTTTATGATATAATAATAACAGAATAGCTTATTGCAGTTTGGTTTGTTTTTTTGCGAACCAAAGCTGTGATATGCTATTACCTTAAAGACAAAAAAACGCTAAACTTGTCTGGTGAGCGGAACAACACAAAAGACAGAGTATTTTGAGATACGAAAAAAACTGGGTTTTGGGTTGTGGGGACTCATTACTTCAAACTAAAAACAAATTCAAAAAAGGTCTTTTGATTATTAGTAAATAAATCTGAAGTTTGATATATTTCTTTGATGTGTTGACGAATTAGGTTGTCCTTTTGTTTACTCTTAACAGACTTTAATTTTACACTTAAATCTTTGATTAAACTTTCATACTTATCTTTATTCATTAAAATAGCAAAACTACCTTTTGATAATTTACCTAACAACCAAAGTAGATTATCTAACTTTTCATAGTTGTTTATATTTGTGTCTAAATTAAGTTGCTTCAAATAACCAAAATAATTATCCTCTTTTATTGTACTTTTAATAGTAATAAGGCTATTCTTTTTAAGTAGTTTATATGAGTCTATAGCCAAACTATCATAAATTGGGAAATTACCATCATTTAAAAAATAGATATATTTAGATATTAAAGAGATTGCTTTTCCAAATGGTTTCCCAGACTTGTTAATACCATATTCTTTTAAAAATAAAGAATTAATTATAGAAGCCTCATTTGGGTTATTGAGAAATTTAGTTGTTTCAGTTTTTAAAGTATCATCTGAATATTGAGCAAGGTTATTTGCTAATTCATCAATACCATATAAGCGTTTACTCATTTGTGTAGAGTAATAACTATCAATTATTGTGATTCTATTTTTTACAACACTTTCAAAGTTTGCAGTATTATTACTCTTAAATAATACTGAAATAATTTCTTTGTTAGATAAATATTGTGTTTCAGAATTAAGAATATTATGAGCTATATTAGAATAATGCTTTAGTGTTTTTATTATCATAGCTCTTAATTATCACCCCATTCAAATAAAGGACCATCTTCTTTTTTTAAAGAATTTATGTATTCTCTAAAATGGTCTCTAGGATGAGTAGCATACTTAACCTTATCTACAGGCAAATTATGAATCATTCTATACTTTGTAAGAAATCCATTTATTTCCCAATCTTGACCAAAGCCAATAATACAATTATAATACAACATAAGTTGTTCATCATTGGACATTTGAGATCTTAAAATTCTCAAATATTCTCTAATCTGCTTATAATCAAATAATGTTCCTTCTTTACTAACAACAAACTTAACTGTAGAATATAAATGTCTATAGTAGTGCCCTAACCTTGATTCGTGACCAGAAAAAGGACTATATTTAATATATAACTCTACATTTGTCATCCAAACATCTTCATTAGCTCTTTCAAAAACATTGGTTTTTCCATTACTATTTCGATGTCTATTTCTTACGTTGTTCAAATGATTTTTAAAACGAATCATTGAAAGGTCATCAATCACTTCAGATGATGGGATTTCAGATTTTATACCAAAGAAGAATAGCTTATATGCATAAGTTAATAGCTCTTCCTTTTCAATTGAGGTCTTATATTGTTCATTATAAAATTCTAAAAATTGATACAAAGCAATCAATTCAGTATGCATTGTTACAAATACTTTTCTTGACTCCGTGTATTTTATTGTTTGTGATTTTGTAGTAGTTCTATTTTTAATTGGCTCTCCATTATCATTATTTACCTCTTGAATAGACTCTTGAATGGACACATCATAACCGGTAATCCTCATTTCATTCACATTTTCTTTGTGTAAACGCAGCATTTCGTAAAATTGAGACTCAAACTGTTGTATTTGAAACTGTTTCTGTACTTGTACATTGGCACGGTATTGTGCATAAAAAGCTAAAGATGCTGCGATTATACCAATGAATGCTACAGCCGGATTTAGAATGCCACCTACCAAATCTCCAAAAGCTCCAACTTTTGTATAATCTGTAGAAATTTTATTTACATTGTCAATAAAATAATCGGTAACTAAACTGGCACCTGCTAAAAATAGAGATGAAACAAACAAAAGAAAAAATGAAATAATTACTATATTGTTATTCCACTTAACTTTAAATAACCACCTTGGGTTATATTTATCTAAGAGTAAATAAAAAAAGATGCCAAAACTTAAAAATGTTAAAAACACAAATACAATGATTAAGAACAGCATATCATAATTGAATTAACTGATTAATTTCAGCATTATACTTATAATTCACTATATCGCCAGACAATATCAATTGAATAACTTTATCTATAATTGTTAATGGAACAACAAACCATTCTCTTGGTGTTATTCTTCTTCCTTTATCATCATGAATATCAACGTTTAAACATACCTCTGCAAAAAAGCGATGAATTAATTGTTCAAACTTTTGAGCATTTAGGTTATAGGTTTTATATGATGCTATAATGTCAACTTCTGCCATTAAATAGGTAGGTTCTTTAGATGCGTTTTTAATACGCTCAGGAACAGGAACAGTTGAATAACCTATTTTATAAAGATTTTTTAGCGAGGATATTTCTTTATGAGTAGATTTAGATTTAAGTATATAAATCCATCCTGTTTCTAAATCTTCTTCACTTACAGAATTTACATTATCAAATAATTCTTTAGCAGTTTCGACTTCTGTTTTGGTTACTAAGTGGCCATTTTCAAGTAACTGTTTACCTATTGACCTATAAAGCATATTACTCAAAGTACCATTCTCAAAAATTATCCTTGTTCTTCCGTCTTTTCTGTTTTTATCACTTACAGGTTCATCTTCGAGAGTTCTACTTAAATCAATTTCTTCTAAATATAAAAGAACACCATCTAAAACATAATAGTTTCCTTTTTTTAAGTTTTTTTCCGGATTTCTAAACCGTTTTAATGAAATTTTTCTTTCTCGTAATTGCTTATGTACGTCTTTAAACATTGCTTCATAAGGTAAAAACTCCTTGTCTTTCATAGCTGTTCTTTGTGCTACAAAATCAGAGTCTGCTCTTTCAGTTGAGCTCGGTACATTTTTTAACTTAAATATTGATAAGGTTTCATCTGTATCTAATATTCCTAAATCATCATCCTTTAGAATATCTGCAACGGACTTAACTTCTTCTTTGATATTTAATAGATTATGGTAATCATAAAGCTTTAATATTTCTACTTTTTTCGCATCATTTCTTAACGCTTTTAATCTGCCTCCCAACTTATGTTCAGAAACTGGCATTACATTACTTTTTGGCTCACGATTATTCGTTTCAAAAAAGGCATTAATTTCTTGGAACGACTCTATTAGTCGTTCATCTTCAGTTTTAGCATTAGAGTTTTGGGGTTTAGAATCTAAAATCCCAAACTCGTCATCATTAAATATATCTTCTAATGTTTTCTTTTTACTCATTAGATGCTGCTTTTCGCTTTTGTTCTTTTAAAAATATTATGGCTTCTGCTAAACGTCTTTCTTGTGGGTCAAAAGCTTGTATACTTGGTTGTTCTCCTGTTTTTGCTATCCAATTTTTTATTTTAGGCCATAATATAATGGCTTCTTCTTCTGTCATTTGTATTCTTGTGGCATCAATAGTTTCTTGAATGGCTTTAAATACAGATGCAGTTACTGATTTAGATAAGATTTCAAACGCTTTTTGAAATGGATTGATAGTGTCTATTAAATCAATATTAATGTCATCTATATTTACAAAACTATCTGCCATACGAATAAAACGCTTATCTCCTTGTTCTTCTATAGTTCCATTTTTTATAACTGAATCTACAACTATGTGTTGACGAACTGCTTCTACCTCTTCATCAGATAAATCTGGATAAGTTTCTTTAATGATTTTTGGAATTAACACCTTATTAATGACCTCTGGGTCTACATTTCCAGGCATTGCTTTAAGCATTTGGTCATCTTGCATTATTTTTGCCTTCAAGTCATTCAAATCACTTTCAATAATATCTTTTGCTCTTTGTGAGCTCGGAAGCTTAAAACCTCTTATTTTTATAGTGTTTTCATCATCTTCTGAATCCTCGTTATCTTCTTCTGGAAATTTAGGTTTAAACTTAAAATTAGGTGCTAATACTTGCTCCATTAATAGCGACGCTGTAATTGCCTTAAGCATATTATTTACAGATAGCTTTACCAAATCATCTTCTGCATCTGGTTGAGCAATTAAATTAGTAAACTGTGAGTGTGTTTTGTTTTCACTATCACGTGTTGCTCTTCCTATAATTTGAATGATTTCTGTTAATGACCCTCTATAACCAACTGTTAAAGCGTGTTCGCAATATGGCCAATCAAAACCTTCCTTCGCCATACCTAGAGCGATAATAATATCTATATCATCTACCCTTTTTATTTTACGTAAATACTCTTGTATTTTATCTCTATCCTTTTGATTATCGTGAACTAAATCTGCGATTTTTAATGTTTTCCCTGTGGTTTTACTTTTAACATATAGAACACCAGTATCTGGGTCTTGATAATCTAATTCCCCTAAACTATCTATAATTCTATTAACTTCTTCATATTTATCTTTTGTAGATTCACCAGAATTTACACTTGGAATATGAATAATTGTCTTTTTATTTTCGTCTAATACTTCATTAATAGCAGACGTATATCTACCTTGGTAAAAATGATAACCTATCCCCAAAGATTTTAGATAATTGTAACCATTTAATTGTTGGTAATAATCATACTTAACTTTTGTGAATTTTGCTTCATCTTCTGGTAATAAAATAGGTACAGAATCTCCTCTAAAAAATGAACCTGTCATCGCCACTATATGTGTAGTAGATTTTTCCATTATACTACTTAGTACAATACCTAACTTGTTATCTCCATCTACTGATACGTGATGAAATTCATCTATTGCCAATAAACAATCATTGAGTTGTTTTTCGTCTATTGCATCAAATGCAAAACGTAAAGTAGCGTGTGTACAGATTAGTATTTTTTCATCACTTTCTAAAAAGTTTAAGAATGCTGTTACTTTGCTTTTTTCAATACCAGGTGTACATAAATTATATCTTGGATTAGGTTCCCAATCTGCAAAAAAACCAAACTTCTTTAATTCTGTTTTAGCAAACGAACTACCAATAGACCTTTCGGGAACTGCTACAATAACCTTTTTAATATCTTGATTTATTAATTTATCTAAGCCAATAAACATTAAGGCACGAGATTTACCAGAAGCTGGCGGTGCTTTAATTAATAAATATTGAGCAGTACGAGCTTCAAATGCTTTTTGTTGCATTTCTCTCATACCATATTCGTTGGTACTTTTACTTTTTCCTGTTTGTTGGTATTTTACGTATACTATATCTGGCATATATTAGGCTTTCTTTTTACGTGTTCTTTTTGGTTTTTCTAATAAGGTGTTTTTATTTATCATCTTTTCATATTCTTTAAAAAGATATTCTAAACGCTCTGTATCACTTTCAAAAGGTTTTAAACGATAGCAACGCTCTATAGCTAAATCTAATTGATGATGCGCTTCTTTTAAACCTTTAGGCATTTTATCAGGGTCGTATAATTGTGCTAATGTTTTACCTGAATGTTTTTCACGTTCTTCTAATACTTCAAAAACGTGTAGATTGATTTGTTCTTTTTGTTTTTGATTGATTTTTGGAAACGGAAATGTATTATAACATATTGAAGATGAATATCTGTAATCTTCTCTTAATCTTCCTGCTACTGTACTTACCCAAGACATATGCATCCTCGAATTAATGACACCAAAAACCCAAGCCTCTGCTTCATATACTGCTTGTGCTGAAGCATAAATAACTGGACCAGCTTCAATAAAGTCTATTGGTATATAATCACGACGTTGTGAAGTTACACAAGGAACAATTAAACAGGGTTTATTATAATATCTATCTTCTGCAAAACGGTAAGGGAATTTAGCAAGAGCAACTGTTGTTTTTTTTGAACTTGATAATCTCATTACTTCAACACCTTTAAGTCTTTTGATTATTTCAACCTCATCTTTTATTTCCTCTAAAGAATCTACAGTAATATACAGACACCATCTTTTTAAGTTCTTAATAACTTCTTGAGCACCAATAAATGGTTTTAAAAAAGGTCTTACTTTTTTATTTTTAGAGAGTTCATTAAACTCATTTTCATCTAAAATTAAATGACCTCCATCTGCAGGGATACTTCCTTTAATCATTTTTGGTAGACCACCTATTGAAGCAGACTTCCTACTTAAAAAAATGTTTGAACCTTCAACAAGATAAGGGTTAATGTTTTTAGCCTTCTTTACAATCTTACCACTCCATATGTATTTTGCTCCAGTAGATACATTTCTTAAACCTATAATTACAACTGATACACCTGCATTGCCTTTTGCATTGTTAGTCCAATTAAATGTTTGATAAGCAAAATCAATTTCTTTACTATCACCAATTAATAATTGCCAAAGAATATTTACTTGATCACCTTGGCAAATAGAATTTGTTGTTACAAATGCATATTTAGAATTAATTCCATTTATAAAATGATTAGCCTTATAAAACCAAGCAGAAATATAGTCAAGGGATTTAAAATTTTTAACACCCCTAAACACAAATGCCATATCTTCTTTTTGAATTTTATCTTGATTACGAGTACCCAAATAAGGCGGATTCCCTAAAATATAAATTTCATCATTTTCATTTTTAGGACAAGTATCTTCCCAGTTTAAACGTGTGGCATTACCTTGTGTAATATTACCAGCTTCTTTAAGCGGTAAAATGTCTTCCGCTTTACCATAATCGTGAAGTTCACTAACAAACTCTTTATTCATTTGGTGTTCTGCTAACCATAAAGATAAAATTGCCATTTCGTGTGCAAAATCGTCTAATTCTATACCATAAAATTGAGAGAGTTTAATTTTAGTGTACACATCTGGAAAACCTAAATTAAGCTGATGGTTAATTTCATAGATTCTTGCTAAAATCTTTATTTCTAATCGCCTTAATTGTTTATAAGCAATAATTAAAAAATTACCACTACCACAAGCAGGATCAAACATTTTAATTTTTGCAATTCTGTTAATGAGTTTATTTAGTTTTTTTACATCATTAAAATGCTTTTCAAATTCTTCGTTTAATTCATTCAAAAACAAAGGTTCAATCACCTTCATAATATTAGGTACAGAAGTATAATGCATCCCTAAACCACTACGATATGCAGGATTTACTACTGCCTGTATCATAGAACCGAAAATATCTGGATTGATTTCGCTCCAATCTAAATCGCCACACTCAATAATTATTTTTCGTGCTTCTTTAGTAAACTTCGGTGATACTATTGTGTCTCTAAACAAACCACCATTGACATAAGGAAACTCTTTAAAATGAGCTGCTTCTTTACTGTTATCTTTTGTATTAAGGACTTTAAAAAGCCTATCTAAAAATGTATGTGTATCACTACCATCTTTTTGAGTATGTTGCTCTAATGTATCTGTAAACATTCCCTCAATTGGAAATATATCTGTGTCTTCTGCAAAAAAACAAAATAATAAACGAGATAGGAATATATTTAAGTTATGACCACCATCATCGTATATGTTTGGGTTTTCTGTAACCAATATATCATAGAGCTTCGCCATTTTGTATGACGCTTTTCTATCTGCATAATTCTCGTTTTTTTGAGTATACTTCTCTTGACCTGCCCAAGGTAAAAAGAAACCGAAATGTTTATGTATTTCAAGAATAGGTGTATCTAATGCTAAACCTGTTCTTATGTCTTTTGCTAATAATGTTTTATAATCTGTTACAATTACAAATCTTGGGTTGTGTTTTAATGAATCTGTATCTTTTGTTAATTCGTCAATAGTATTTAATAAAGTACCAGGTTCTACTTCTTTAAAAAGCAATTTACTTTTATAAAGCACTTCACCATCAATTTTAGATAAGTTAAAATCCCCCTTCTTTAATCGTGTAATAGATGTTTTAGAAATACCGTATGCTTTCAGTAAGTCGAATACAAATTCTTCTTTATTGAATTTTTCAACTAATGCTATTACGTTTTTTTCTATTTGGGATGCGTTCATTTAGTCTTTTCTATTGCTCTTTTAATGAACTCATAAAAATAGAAATATATATTGATATTCCCTGTACGGTTTAACGTAATTCCTTTCTTTCTTTATTTATCTATTTATTAAACAAGAGTTATAGCATTAATATATAGTCTTAATACAACAACTATCTATTATATATATCTACTTATAATGTTTCTATTTTCTTCCTTCTTTTAAAATATAAATTGGAGTAAATTCTATCAATTAGCTGTAAATAGTACTCCCCATTGACAAAAACTACATTTTGCCTATCTCCTCTATATTCATTACCTTTTTTTGTGGCATAAACTTGGTTTTTATTTATTTTGAAGTACTGTTTTTTAACCTCAATCAAGCCATATTTTTCGGCTTCTTGTTTTAGTCTTACCGCTTTATTAATTGTTAGACCGTAAAACTCTTTTACGCTTAACACAGAAACTTCTGCATATTTTTTAATATCACAGGAAAACGCAATAGACTCATTGGCGCTTCTACTTTTTAGCACGTTGCTACTACGTTTTAAATATTTCCTGCAATATGTTTTGTAAAGTTGAGTGTATATAATTGCGCCTAGAGATGCTCTTATATGTGTTAAATCTTTATAGGTAAAAGGATAGGCTCTTCTTAAGACCCAATTGTTCTTGTCTCTAATTTTTTCTAATGCATGGAGTCTATAAAACTGAAATTCATCGTCATAATACAACCAACCTAAATCTTGAACTTTCTTAAAATTACTTTTTACTGTCTTAGATGTATTACATAGAGTAATTCTTGCCAAATCAATATCAGTTTTACTCCATTGAATTTTACCAGATGGATAACTTAGCTTTAAATACAAATAAAGTCTGAATGGATTTTCTTTATTATTAATTGTTACCCAATTGCACATTTGCAACGGAATATTAACCTTAGGTGTTTTTACAATTTTTTTTTACTAGAAATGTAATTTTCATCTATTACTTTGTGTATATCTGATAACTTATAGTAAATCTTACCTTTAATTTGACAAAAGGGTAATATTTGCTCTTCCCTCCAATTTACAGCTGTTTTAGGTGAAATTTTAAATAATTGTAAAATCTCTGAATTATCTAACAATACATAATTTGGATCTAGCTTATTTTTAAATGTATTTTGTTTAATCAAATATTCTAATCTATCTAATATCTTTTTTAAAGAGTCGTTAAATGGGTGCTTAAAATTGCTCATATTATCTGTTCTTAGAATTAATACTAATTAATGCTTCTTCTAATTCAGCTTGTTTATATCTAATTAAATTTCCTAATCTATAAGGCTTTAAAATGCCTTTTTTATTCCAATCTGTTAGCGTTACTAAAGATACTTTTAGAATAACAGCTACTTCTTGTCTGGTAAGATATTCAGGAGGTTTAATAGGTTGGAAATTTTGAGCAATTACATTTAATTCTGCTCTAACATCATTGATGATGTCTTCTTTTAATTCGGTAGGTGTGATACCGAATACTTGTGTCATTTTACTTTCTTGCATCGTGGATACGTTTTATTGTTCTACGATGCTAAATAAGTACAAAGCTTATTCGTTGAAAATTCGGATTTATTCGGATTTATTCGTTGATAAATTGTTTTGGGAAATTTTGATTAAGTCCTTAACATCTTCAATATAATTCTGGTGATTGGACAAATTAGTTTCATTCTTGATTTCTGCTTTATATTCATCATTTAAAAACTGAATGTACTTTTTTAATGATAATCTATTTTTGAAAATTAAAGACTTACAATTTTCATCTCTGAAGATTGCATTACTAATAGCTTGAAAACTTCTTTCAGGCTTATTCTTATTATCAATTGCTGCTAATTCTTGAAGTGCATCATTAAACCAGTTTTGAGATTCTACACTTATAAAAATATCATTTCTAAACTTTGGTGTACTTTTTTTAGATTCTTCATTGCCACTTTCATAATACTTATGTGTTTCTAATAGCTTATTTTTTTCAATGATTTTTTCATAAACCTTATCATTATATATTTTATTAGATTCACTTTCTAAAACTTCATATAAATATGAAAATTCAAAAATATTTTTATTAACAATATTTATTTGACCTGAAATAAACTCAACTGCTTTATGTTCTAAATAAGGTGTATGATTGAGCCCAATGTGCCTAATAAGATTATGAAAGGTTTGAAAACTATATTTAATTTCGCTTTTAGCAATATTTAATCTATTATCATTAAATCCTAAAATTTGATCTGGAGTATAATCTTTAAAATATGGAATTGCTGTTTTTAACAACTCTCTTACAGCTTGTAATAATATTGCAGAATAAATATCGGCGTTCTTTTTTATTTTTTCATCATAATTAAAAAATTCTGAAAACTTTTCTGTGTACAAATCCCTTAATTCATAAGTCTGTTTAATAATCTTATTTAGTTCTTCTAAATTATAAATTCTCAAATTTCTTTTCCTCTTTTTTAAATCTTCTAAATATTTCATTTTTAAAGAAGCTGGATATATTACAACACTTTCGGCATTAGGAAATCTCATATAAAATAATGAGTATCCGTTTATAAGATATAAGTTTAGCTTCTTGTCAAAAATTTCATAAGTTGTTTTAACTGGTCTGTTTTCATCAGATAAAAATTCAAAAAGCTCTTTTAAAAAATTTGAGTTTTTTGCTAAAGGTTCTTTGAAAAAAGGGGTTTCCTTATGCATTTGATAAAAGTCATCAGCGGTTTTGACTTTTTCAAATTTGAATGAAATACTTCCAAAAACATTCTTTGTTTCTTGCTCCTTTTTTTTAGAATCATTTACTACTTGTAACTCTTTCTGGTTATTAGTAGATTTTAAAGATTCCAAAAACACTTTTAATTCATTAGCATAAAAATTTAAAAAATATAGAAGTAAATTTTCTTGAATACTTCTTAAATAATCAAAATTCTCATAGTATTCTTCCCAAGATAGTTTAACATCAATGACATCATTTAGTTCATAAGGGTAAGTTGTATTTATTAAATCATCAACAGTTACATTTAGATTATCTAAAACATGCTGAATTTTTTCAATCCCAAAATCTTTTAAATAGTCCTGTTTATCAATTTCGTGTATTAAATATCCTAAATAATAATCATTTTGCCCTTCATTACTTAATTTTAGTAAAACATCAGATTTAATTTCAGAAATACACAACTGAAGCATTTTAATAATTCCAGCTACAGAATGTCTCTTTAAAATGTTACTATCATTTAAAAGTTCACAAAACTTATCAAAACCATAAAATTCTTTACTCATAGAAAAAGTTAAAAAGATTTAAATTTATTAAACCTTATCTTACTTTGCTACTTTCATATTAACTTTTTCAATATTATTTTCTTTATTCTGCTTTAACCAATAATCTTGAAGTGTTTTCGCGTTCTCTTTTGGTGTGATTTTTATGTATTTTAAGAATTGTACTTCTGTTTGATGACCTGTAATAGCCATAATAACCATATTAGGCAGTTTACCATATAAGTTAGAAGCGAAACTTCTGCGACATATATGGGATGTTACTAGCTTATGCATAGCATAAGTACCTTTTTCTTTTCTTTTGGTTTTAGGGTTAATCATACTCCCTTCTATTTGTTGAGTAAAACCTGCTTCCTCACACACATCTTTTATATGTAAATTAAATTTTTGGTCTGAAATTTTTCTAGGAAATCCATTATGCTTTTCTAGAATTTTTTTTACTTGTGGATGCATTGGAATAACAACGTTTTGACCAGTTTTTTGAGTTTCTATCTCAATAAAACCTTCTTTTATATTAGTAGCTTTTAATCTTAAAAAATCTGATATTCTTAATCCTGTTCTTAAACCAATTATAAACAAGTCTCTTGCGTTCTCTAATCGCTCTACACCTTTATAATCGTGATTGTATATTTTATTTATTTGTTCATCTCTTAAATAGATGCTATCGGCTTTTACTTTAGGAGCAAAGAATTTAGGATGATTAATATGCTCATGAACCGGTAAGCCTTGAAGCTTTGCATCTCTGGCCATTGTTTTAATAGTACCTATATAATTACCTACTGTACCTAAATTAATCTTCTGGTCTTGGGTTAAATAGTTTACAAACCTATCATAAAAGGTTAGATTTAAATCTGTGAATTTTAGTTTTGTTTTGAACTTCTTTTCATATTCGATTATTTTATTCTTAGTAGTTGTATATTTTGTAATAGTTCCAGAACTTACTGGCTTATTTTTACCCTTAATAATTCTTGATGGTGCTAACTCAATAAACCTTTCTACAAATGGGAGGAAAAATACCTGATCAATCGCATCATCATTTACAGGTCTGTTAAAATGATTAGCTATTTTAGTTTGAAGCCAATCTCTATCAATATAAACACCTTTAGAATTATCTGAATTAAATTCTGTAATTATAAAGTTTTCGAGTTCAAATAGATGTTGGTTTACTTCATCTTTGTAAGCTGCATCATTAGAGTTTTTTACTTTTTGCTTTGCAGAACTCCAATGATTTGGCAAAACTTTTAAATCTGTTGAAGCTGTATAATCAAATTTTCTTCCGTTTTTAAAACGTAATAGGACATTAGAATATCCTTTTGTACCTTTTACAAGGTAATTAATAGTAGCCATAATGTGATAACATTTTAAAAGTGAGCAATATAAAGATACAAAATTATCCCCACATTATCCCCACAATTACTATATTTATACATTATTCACTTAATTAAATTTTAATTATAAAAACAGTAAAAACCTTTATTAACAAGGGATTACAAAGGTTTTAGATAAGTATGTAATATATAGAAAAAGGGTTGGTGGGTTCCTCTTTCTCCGCGAAAAAACCCATAGCGAAAGTTATGGGTTTTTATTTTTATAAGATTGTTAAATGTTTTGTATTTCTATATTGTGTATTACAATATTTATAGTATTCTGAAAACTATACATTTTCTATTAACAGAAAAAATAATATAAAAAACTAAAAACTAGTCTTTTAAAACAACTCTTTGCAATTCTTCTAGAGTTTTTCTTTTGGTTTCAGGCATTAAAATTATTACAAACAATAATTGTAAAATCATCATGAATGCAAAAAAGGCAAAGACCCATCCTGCACCAATTGTAGAAAATAAAACAGGAACAAAAGAAGGTACTATAGCAGCTAAAACCCAATGTACCGAACTACCAAATGATTGGCCTGCACCCCTTAAATGGTTTGGAAATATTTCTGAAATAAACACCCATATTACAGTCCCTTGACCAATGGCATGTGCAGCAACAAATAAAAACAAAAATATAGGCATATAATTACCTTCCCAATTAAAGAAGAATGCCATGGAAACTAATGTTAAGGAAACAATATATCCAATAGACCCTATATACATTAGCTGTTTTCTTCCTAATTTATCAATAAGATTTATTCCTATTAGAGTAAAAATCATATTAACAACTCCAACACCTATACTACTTAAAAGCGCAGAGCTTTCTTCTAAACCTGCTTCTGCTAAAATTCTTGGAGCATAATACAATAATGCATTTATACCTGACAATTGATTGAAAAATGCAATTAAAAATGCTAAAATTATTGGAAACCTATATTTTTTTATAAATATATTCTCATTTAGAACAGTATTATCCATCTCTACTTTAATTTGAGCAATTAACTTATCTGAATCCTCATTAGGATTAATTTTTTCTAAAACCTGTTTTGCTTCTACTACCTTCAATTTTGTTAATAACCATCTAGGACTTTTTGGTAATGTAAATGACAATAACACATATATTAACGCAGGAATTGTTTCTATCCCTACCATCCAACGCCAATCATTATCACCTATTCCGTTAAACAAATAATTAGATCCAAAAGCTATTAGAATTCCAAAAACAATATTAAACTGATACAAACCAACTAACTTCCCTCTGTCTTTTGCTGGAGCAATTTCTGAGATATAAGCTGGAGCAGCTATAGTAGAGGCACCAACTCCTAAACCTCCTATAAATCTAAATATTGCAAAAGTAATAGCATCATTGGCAACACAAGAACCTATAGCGGAAACGGTATAAAAAACACCAATCCAAATTAAAGTATTTCTTCTTCCTAGTTTATTTGCAGGAATACCCCCAAAAAAGGCTCCTATTACTGTTCCCCAGAGCGCCATGCCTATAACTACTATACCATGAAAAGCATCGCTAGATCCCCAAAGTAGTTGTAACTTTTTTTCGGCACCAGATATAACAACGGTATCAAATCCAAATAAAAAACCAGCTAATGCTGCTGTTATAGACCAGATTAGTATTTTTTTATTATTCATAATCTACTTCTTTTTATTTTAATGGTGTTAATAATGGCTTACCCTCTATTATTTTTTTATACCTTAATAAAGCTTCTACATAGTAATAATCAGCATATATAATTGAATAATCTATTTCAGACCCTGCAGGTTTATGACCTGTTGAGTGCAATAAACAAGATGAGTTTACATTTTTACTTTGATAATTTTCAGAAAGTTCCATCAACATTTTTTCAGCTTTTTGAAAATATTCTTCTGATAGTTCTTTATCTTTTGTAAACGTTGACAACTCTAACAAAGCAGAAGCAACAATTGTTGCTGCAGAAGCATCTCTTTCTGTGTTTGGAATATTAGGTGAATTGAAATCCCAATAAGGAATTAAATCGTTTGGTAAATTTTCTAAATATACCTTAGTTGCCTTATGAGTAAAATCTAAAAACTTTAGATCCTTTGTTTCTCTATATACCATTGTATATCCATAAATGGCCCAAGCTTGACCTCTTGCCCACATACTATCATCACTATATCCTTGATGTGTAACACCTTTTATTTTTTTTCCTGTGTCTTTATCGTAAACAACAACATGGTAGGATGAGTAATCTGGTCTAAAATGATTTTCCATGGTAACATTAGCATGACTTACTGCCATATTATATAATGATTTATTACCACCATTTTTAGAAGCCCAAAACAAGAGTTCTAGGTTAATCATATTATCCATAATTGTATTATGTTGTGGCCACTCCATATTAGGGACTTCTCTAGGCCAAGATAAAATGGTCCCTACATTAGGATTAAAAAGAGTTGCAAGCGTATCTGCTGTGTTAAGAATTACATCTTTATATGCTTCGTTATGAGTTAACCTATAACCATTACCATAACTATTAAATACTTGAAAGCCTAAATCATGATCTAATGCCGGTGTTACTGACAAAGGCTTTAAATACATTGTAAATTTATCAGCCTCTTTTTTTAACTTTTTGCTTTCTGTAAATTCATATAAATACCAAAGTTCACCAGACCAAAATCCACTAGTCCAATCTTTATAATCTACATATCTCCAGTCTTTAGAATTGGGAGCGATATTTCTTGGAATATTACCTTCTGAAGAAATTAATTTTAATGCTTTAGAAGATTGATCAACACAATATTCTAATTGTTTATCTACATTAAAATTATTTGTTTGCGATTTAGACGTATTACACCCAGATATAAAAATTGCTAAAAAAATTACACCTAAAAATTTTAATTTAATATTCATATTGCACTTCAGTTTCATCAAATTTTTATTAATTTTTATGTTGGTAAAAATTGTATTTATAACTATTACCTTACAAGTATATTTGATAGTGTCAATATTATTAAGAATAAATCCACAAGCACATAAATTATGATTCAAACCATATAAATTATAGGTATAACTCCCTTAAAAAATAATTACAACCTGAAAAACAGCTATTTAGAAGACAACCTTTATTAATCATTAATCTTAATAATTAGATGTTTTTTATAAAACTTACATTCTATAAAATTTGCAAGTTTTATTTTTCCATAAAAAAAAGCACATATTAAATAAATATGCGCTTTTACTTTTATAATATCACCAAATTATTTTTTAGCAATACAAAACTATTAAGGTTTTATAATTTGTCTACTCTATACCAATCAAAATCTGCATAACCACCCATTCTCACATTTTTTTCACTTATAGCGAAAAATCCCACTTTAGCACTTATCCAAAGATCTTTTTCTGCAATAAAGCTAGTTCCAATTTTATTAAACTTTTCACCTTTTTCACTATAATAAAATAAACATGTTGCATCAGGAGCAGATACTTCCATTCTTAAATAAACAGTATTTGATTTTAATTCTTTTTCTGAAACTACTTTTTCTTCTATACCATTAATAGCATCTCTACATACTACTTGTTGAACCCAATATTTCTCATCATGATATGCAATTCCGACATATGCATAAGACTGTCCCATCATCAACAATCCTGCTCTTTTACCCGGTGTATTCCATTCTGTATTTAATGTAACTTTAGTTGTTGCTTTAAAATTTGGAGCAGGTAATTTTTGCAACAATAAACTTGGAACATTCCAAAGGTTAGGTTCTTCTTTTTTACTAATAGTAAACAATCTTAAATAGTTACTTCCTGGTATTTGAGCACTCCATTTTACAGAAGAATTAGCATACCATTGCCATTGTAAACCTGGTTTACCGTTTTTAAACTCATCACTTTCTTGTGGAGAAGATATAGCCATAGCTTGAACTGGCTTTTTATATGTAATTATAGGTTCTCCTACCCCATTTTCATCTATATCTTTTCCCATATTCGGCCAATTATTTTCCCACGATATTGGAGTTAACCAAAGTACTCTTCCATAAACAGCCTGATCTTGAAAATGAACAAACCAAGATGCTCCATCGGGAGAAATTACCCAAGCGCCTTGATGTGGTCCATTAATAGTTGTACTTCCTTGCTCTAATACAATTTTTTCTTCGTAAGGACCATAAATATTTTTAGATCGCAATGCTAACTGCCATCCAGTTTCTACACCTCCTGCTGGTGCTAAAATATAATAGTAGTCATCTTTTTTATATAATTTTGGTCCTTCTACTGTATGATTATTTTCATGGCCATCAAACACGTTTCTTCCTTCATCTAAAACTTTTGTTCCTTCGTTATTCATAGTTCGCATGGTTAACATGCTATTAATTCCTGCACGACTTCCTGCCCAAGCATGTATTAAATAGGTGTTTTCTCCATCCCATAAAGGACAAGGGTCTATAATACCTTTTCCTTCTAAAACTAATATAGGTTTTGACCACTTTCCATAGATATCACTTGTTTTAATCATGTATACACCAAAATCTGGATCGCCCCAATAAATATAAAACTCGTTGTTATGATACCTTAAGGAAGGCGCCCAAACACCTTTACTATGCTGAGGAACATCAAAAACTTCTTCTGGAATTAGCTTTTCTAAAGCATAACTTACAATTTTCCAATTTACCAAATCTTTAGAATGTAATATTGGTAAACCAGGAGTACAATTAAAACTACTCACAGTCATATAAAAATTATCCCCTACTCTAATTACATCTGGGTCTGAGTAATCTGCATATAATACAGGATTTGTATATGTTCCGTTTTCATTATCTGACTGCCATACTTTAGAGACATACTGTTGAGCAACAATAGACTGTATTGATATTACTAAAAGCAGAAAAAAAACTTTCCTTATTATCATTTTATTTTTTGTTGTCATTATTTACTTAATTATTTATAACAGACAAAACCAATGGAGATTTTACAATTTCTTTTTGTCTTTCTAACATATGATACCAATCATTAACATTAGCAACCTGACCACTTTTTGTCCAAGCAAAACCTGCATAATAACTAAGTGTATTACCTTTAGGGTGTGTAATAATTAATACCTGGCTTTGATCGGGTGTATTTGAATTATGATTTATTGATTCCTTTACCAATGCAGCATCTATAATTATGCCTTCACCTACAAAAGCATCATTAATAGGTTCCCAATGCATAAACAACCCTTTTTGGTTATTAAGTTTAACATCTCCTTTACCTTCATGTTTTGCTATTCCAATGGTATAATTTGGAACTTCATTTTCTGAATTTAATTTGATATTAAATTTCGAAAAATTACTACCTAAGTCTAAGGAAATTCTTTTGGTTTCTTTTACGTTATAATCACTCCATGATGCATAGTTTAATTCAAAAACTGTTCTTAAAGGTCCTGTTGCTATGGTTCTATAAGAAACAAAATTTTTAGAAACATATAAACTATCGTTTTCCCAAATACCAGTACCTCCAGCTCCTCTACTTTTCCCTACATGATAAGGATCATAACCTTCACCATGATCAATATGATAATACCCTTCTGATTCTAGATTTTTTGAATACCATTTATCAATAATAGAATAATCTACGCGTTTTAACCAAAGGTCTATACCACTAGATAATGTTCCTCCATATTCATTCTGTTCAATTCTTCGCTGTGCTTCAGGTCCATATGTTCTAAAAGCTACTTTGTCGTTTTCCCAAGTATAATCATCTGTTCTTTCTGGAACCAATCTAGAAAAGGTAATTGCTTTTGTTTCTTTAGGGTTTTGCAAACTATCAACAACAACCACATATTCTACAGAGGAATTTGCTGTTGTTTCTGCTTGAAAAAGTAATTGATCCATTACACCATCTTGATTGTTATCTATCCACTGCGTAGTTACATACTCTTGAGTTTCTTGCTTTTTTACTTTAAGGTTTTCTTTAGCAGTGTTTTTTAACAATACTGAAAGATTTTTAGCATCTAGACCAACAACTTCTTTTCTAAAAAAATCTAAATTGTTTTCTACTTTAACAATCACTTCTTGTTTTGTTAATTGGTTTTTACATGAAAAAAGTATCATTATCATTAAGAATACTGATATTTTAAAAGACATATTTTTAATCATTTTATTTTATAATTTTTATATTTTCAACAAAGTCTCCAACCATAATATTTTCAGATGAAAAATCTTTAAGATTTTCTTCATTTAAACTAATGTTTTCAAAAGAAACACCATCAATCATTCTGGTTGCATCATATCCTTGGATAATAGATGAATTGATACTACCTCCTGTATAACTAATGTTTTTAAAGATTATATTTTGAATTCCTTTACCTGGAGCAGCACTGTATTTATCATTATATAAAACCCTTAAATTAAAAAGCTGACCTTCTTGAATTGACTCAATTCTAATCTCTTCAAAGGTTACATTTCTTACCAAATTTTTGTCTGTAGCTACAATACTCATACAGCCTTGATAATTACGATCATCTTCATCATGCTCTAAAATATCAATATTATAGAAATGCATGTTTTCAATAATTTCACCTTCCTTTTCTGCATTTCCATGAATACCTATATTTATTGGGTGTGCTATATCTGCCCAAAGAATTGAATTTTTAATTTCGTAATTTCTAGCATCTCCGTAAAAATCCCAACGATGGCCGTAAATAGCAATGCAATCATCTGAATTCCTCATAAACACATTATCAATTTCTACATTAGAACAAGACATTAAATCAATACCATCACTCCATCCTTGATTGCTAAATGATTTTATGTTTTTAATTATTAATCCTTTTGTTTCACCACCATATATAGTATAATGTTTAGGATTTATAAAAATTAAACCATCTACCTCTATATTTTTAGAATGCCTTATTTCAACCCCTCTTTCTGGTTGCATTACAATACCTCTGCCTATAATTTTTACATCTTGAGCTTTATTAACTAAAAACTTTGCTTTTATAATGGCACCTCCATGCACATAAACCGTTTTTCCTGATGGAATATGATATACATCTCCTGGTTGATCTTTGGGTTTATGTATTCCTGGTCCAAAATAAATAACATTTGGATCTTTAGGATCTGGTCTGTTTTTTTCTATTGAGTTAGCAAAAACATGTAAGTTTTGCAATTTATCGCTGTTAAGTTCTAAGGAAATGTTTGTTGGTTTATCCAACATAAATGTGATTTCATTTCCATTCACAATAGGAATAACTCCAGATGATTTTGGTCTTATCTCAGCCTTATTTATCAATCCATTGTTCTTTCTAACCTTTATTTCTACTTTTTTATTAAAATCGAAATGAACCATAGAAGCTTTAGATTTTGTATCTAAATCTACTTCTACATTATATTCAAAAAGGTCTTTCCATTCTCCGTTTACTTCTCTAACTTGAACAGTAAAATCATCGTTATGAGCTGAATACTTATAGCCTCCAGGAACTTCATAAATAATGAGGTTTTCTTGTGCTGAAATTTGGTAGCATATAAATACAAAAATAATTCCTACTAGTTTATTTATTTTAACTATCCTCATTTTTAGTTTATAACCATTTTAATAGCTTGATAAGAAAGTACAGGAAGATTAAAAACTACCGATTTAGATTTTCTATCGTACTTACCAATATATTCTTTACCTGAAGCATCTGTTAACAATGCTTTTTTAATTTTATTCGATACTTTAACTTTTAAATCTGTTACACCTTCAGTAGAAAGAAACCATTGGTTATTTTCCTTTTTTAAGGAAGCTGAAGCTGGATTACCTTTAACTTCAAGTGTATATGTGGCATTAGAAATTGATTTTCCTTTTCCTAAAAACAAAGTAAAACCCTTGTTTTGACGGCTAATAACGGCATAAGTTCCTTTTACAAATAGTTGTTTTGTTGCCAATATATCATTAGTATCTGTATTAGAAAATACAAAATTTTCTTTACCAGTTTTTTCTATAACATGAATTCCTACGTTCTCTTTATTTCCAAAATAATCAACAGTTTTTATAGCTGTATCTCCATTTTCAGCTGGCTCATAAATGGCTACAAAAGGACGAGACCAAGCTTCTCCATTTTGTTTTACTACCAATGTTGGAATTGGATTATTATTCATTTCTTTTGGAAGTGGACCGTGACGAAAAGCTGTAGATTTTGGAGACATTACAGAAAATACTTCTCGGTTTTCCTCACCTTTAAACCATAAATTCATATTTACAGTACGATTTTCCATTTTTAATGAAAATTGTCCTTTAAAATCGGCATTGGTTTTGACTGATTCTTTATTCCACATATAATCATACGCCATTAAATCGCCATCTCCAAAAGCCAAAGAGGATGTTGGTTTTAATTTAAAAGGTTCATTATTAGCATTGGTTAAACTTAATTTATGTCCTAAATTATGGAAGAAATATTCATGTTTAACATCTTTATTTTCTTTTTGTTTAGAACGGAATATATCAATATAAAACCCACCTTCTTTGTTCTTAATAATTCCCAATACTCTACGTTGATCACTATGGGTTTCTGGTTCTAAAAAAACAACATCAGAAAAAGTGTATCCATTAAGATTTCCTTCTTTATTTTTACTCTTAGGATACATTCCTAACACTTTAAAAGCATGATTGCTTTTCATTTCAGGATATTTCGATTTTCCATTTACAATAACTGTGTTATGAGCGGGAAACTGTGTGTAATATTCAGCATATTCAATAGAAAAATAACTTGAACCATGTCCCATTTCTGGAGCTAATGGCAATCCTTTTCCATATAACTCCATGGCTATACCATTAGAATGCATATGATTACCTAAAGAACCTATTTGACTAATCATTAAGGCATCATTTTCTATATTTCCTTGACGTTGTACTAACCAACTTGTATTAGGAGCATAAAATAAAGGAGATGTAAAATCTGTTAATTTACCAATTTCAATATCTTTATCTAATTTTAAACCCTCATGTGAAAATAAATCTGAAATTTTTCTGCCTACAAAATCGCTTTCATATTCATGCTCATCATAAATTGTTTTAAGCATTTTAGTAAAGTAAATCTCGTCTTCTTGCTTGTTATACTTTTGAGCATTTTCTATTAAATACTTTATAGGTTCTGATCTAAGATGCTTATAATGCCCATCTCCAAAAGCTACTTTAAATTTATTAGGATATAAGTACTCTGGAGCCGTTATTACCGATTGTTTTAAAACAGGCATTTCTTTAATTAAATCGATATTAAAGTTACGGTCATAAAATTCAGCAAAATGAATAAAATCATTTAAAACATTCATTGAATAGCCAGGGCTTTCATTCCAAACACCAGTGTTATAATCATAACCATAATCCATCATTTTTTTCATTGACCACTGTCTCGTAGAAGTTTTATTCATAACCAGATTTAAATAGTAAGGTCCACCCTTACCATTTTCATAGTAGTCATTATTTTCTAATACTAATGCAATATTTGAAATATGAGCAGCTTGTAATAAGTTCCAATTGTTAAAACTTACCCCGTTTTTAATTATTAAATCTGCCCATTTTTGAAGTGTAGCAGCGAAAATTTTCAAACCATTAGGGTGACTCGTTTTGATATATTTATGCAAAAAATCATAGCACTGTGTCACTTCATTCAAAACATGTTCTTGTATGACTTCAAATTGCGTATAACTTACTAATGTTTGATGGTGGCCGTGACTTAAATCAATAGGTTCATTTAAATAATACACTCCTTTTAAATAGGTGTTTAATACATTATATGCTAAATCTGCATATTTTTTATCACCTTGATACCAATATAAAAAAGCAGCATCTCTTGCAATACTTAAAATTTCTCGGTTAATAGAAGCTGTAATCCCACTTGTCGAAGGTATAGCAGCCCATTCCCATGTATTAGTAGTCTTGTTATGAAGGTATAATCCTCTTGGATCATCCATATAAGGCTTTACATCTTCTAACTTGGGTCTTTTATAATCTGAAGGTGTACCTCTACCTCCAATAAATTTAACTGTAGGCACAGGCGCTTTTCCTTCGGCATGATCGTATTTCCCGCCGTTAATATATACTTGTGTTGATTTCGTGTTCCAATACATTTGCAACCTTGAAACCAACCATGTTGAATCTTTTTCAATTAAATTGATATATTTTTCTAACCTATTTTTTGTTTTATTAATAATCTGATAAGCCCATTTTTTATTTTCGACAAGTTTTTTAACATCATCTAACTCCATATTTTGTCCAAAAACACGAGGATGCAATTCTCCCATACTTTCAGGAACTGGTAATTCTTGAGCATTAGAATCTATATTAATTATTAATATCAATAATCCAATTAAAACAATAAGTCTTTTCATTATTATAAAATTCATTTTTACATTAAAAATAACAGCTGCTAGTAAAAACTACTAACAACTGCTATTAATTCTAAACAAAAACTCAAACAAAATAATATTATACTAACATTTTGTTTGAAAAGTAAACTCTAGCAAACTACTCTAGAACTTACAAAAAAACTAACTCAAACTATTTTCTTATATTTTTTTTATATGGATAGCTACACCTCCAGAAGCTAATAGGTTTAATTCTATTTTTTGTCCTTTTTTTACTTTTTGTTTTTTAACCCTCACCTTTGTCTTTGTTTTTATACTGGCATCGTCTAAATATAAAAAAGCTTCATAGCTAGTACCCTCATCTAAAAAGTCTAAACTAATTTCTAAACTTCTTGCATCATTATTTGTAATTGCACCTATAAACCAATCTTGACTAGACTTTCGGGCTATAGCTATATGCTTTCCTATTTCACCATTTAAAACTTTTGTTTCATCCCAAATTGTTGGAACAGCATCAAAAAATGCTATTTCTGGTTCTCCATTATAAGCACTAGGTTTATCATACCAGTATATAAATTGAATAGGACTATAAAAAACTACAGAAAGTGCCAATTGATGTGCATGTGTTGTTTTTATGCGGTTGTTATAATAGCATATAGTGTAATCTCCTGCGCCAGCTAAATAACGTGTAAAAGGCAAGGTTGTGTTATGCGTAGCATCTGGCATTTCTTCATTACCACGAATACCTTCTTGAGTCATTAAATTAGGGTAAGTTCTACTAAATCCTGTTGGGCGATACTCGTCATGAACATCAACCATTAATTGATATTCAGCAGCTTTCTTTATAGCATTATGCATCCAAGTTGTCCATTGACTAGAGCCTATTTGAACAAAACCAAACTTTACACCTTTAATACCCCACTTTCTACATTGGGTAAAAACTTCATCTAATTTATTCGTAAGTGCTCTTTGATTTATATATACAAAAATGCCAATATCTTTACTCGCTGCATAATTCACTAATTCTTGCATTTTAATATCTTTTGCAATGGTAATAGCATCTGAACTTACTTTCATTTCTGGACCGTACCAACCCGCATCTAAATGCACATATTGTAAATTACGTTGTGCTGCAAAATCTACACATTCTTTGGCTTCTTTTGTTGTTAAATTAGATCTAATAACTTTTCCAGGTTTAATCCATGAAGTGTTTTTTATCTGATTCGGGTTATTTAAATTTAAAACAATATCATTATTCTCTAATAATTCACCTGGTTTTTCTGCTACCATAATTACACGCCAAGGTGTTGAATATGGAGTTATTACATCAACTTTGTCATACATTGACAAAGTGATAGTATTAGGTTTAGCTTCACTTAACTTAAATTTACCTCTACTATAATCAATCATTTGAGCCTCCAAAAGTGCTACATGAAGTCCGTTTTCTAAATCTAATGTTAATGGACGTTCTGACTCGTCTGGCCAATTTTTTAATGGTAAATAACTATAAGGTCCTTGAGCCCAGGTTTCATAATAAGCCATGGTGTTATCAGGTAAGGTGTAACTAGTTTGTTCTCCTTCAATATGTAAAAACAATCCGTTAGAAGTTTCTGGAAAATGATAACGAAAAGCAACTCCTTCATTATAAACACGAACAATAATATCCATATTATAACTACGTCTCTTATCGTAACTCGTTCCATTTTCACCTTCTTCTAAATGTCCTTTTCCTCCATATTTATTAAAATGAAGTACTAATTGGTTATAATGATTCTTGACTACACTTCTTTCTCCATAAATTGGATTCCAAGAATTATGAACAGTTTCTCTATCAATAGATTTTAATTCTAAATTTTCACACCAAAATTTACTATGGTCGTTTTCTATTGCTAATGCAGATTCAAATAAGTTATTCTGTATAAGAATCCCTAATTCAGATTCTAAAATCACAGATTGTTTATTGAAGTTAACTTTATAGTACATTTGAGTAGTACCATCAACAGTTTTTTTTTGATAAAAACTAAAATTCAATTTCCCATTAGGTGATTGTATGGTTTCAGTATTTTGTAACCCATCAATATTTGTGTTTTTTACATTAGCATTTAATACCACTGTGAAAAACACAAAAAAGATATTTTTAATAGTTCTAAAAAGGGATTTTAACATTGTACCTAAAATTATTTAACTGTTAATTATTGCTGAAACTATTTATGCATAGTCTTTATAAGTGTCATACTCAAAAATTCAAAAAAACACTCTTATTTTTAAATAGGAAAAATATATATTCAATATTACTAAGAATAACTTGTTATAAGTATAAACTATCATTCATACCTTATAAAAAAGAACCCTTTTTTAATAAATTTAACAAAAAAGCAACACTAAATTTAGTGTTGCTTAAAAAAATACTATAAATAATATATAAAACTATTCAACAATTAATTTTGCTGTTCTATTCTCAATCATTACAAGATACATTCCTGATTTTAAGTTATGATTTATAGTTGTTAATTTAGAATTTGTTTTTAGCTGTTTTTGTAAAACTAATTCACCTATTATACTATACACTTTTACTTCTGTTGTTTCTTTTAAAAATCCTGTCTCTAAATTTATATTAAAAGAATTATTAACTGAAGGGTTTGGATATAATTTAAGAGTTTTGTTTTTAACCAAAACATCGTTAACTCCTAAAGTTTCATCATCATCAGAAGCTCCATCATCCATTGTATCTTTATATGCTTCTAAAGCTGTAACGTCTATAAAACTTGCAACCCAGTCTATTGTATAGTTTGTAGGATCTACAACATCTGCAATTGTAAATCCTATTCTAGAAATAGAAATATCTCCAGTTGTGTAATTAGCATCTCCACTAAAATCAAAGTAATAAATTAAATTCCCTTTAGCAGTTGTTATAGAACCAGTAGGATTATATTTACCTCCACCATTATTCATCCAAGCTCCAGCTGTTTCATTTCTTAGCTCGACTTTAAAAGCTCCAGTAGCTGGTTTATCTCCAATAAATTTAACCGCAATTATTTTATCTGTAGTAGAATTTATAGTATAAGTTGCATTGTCATTTTTTAAGTCAGCACGATATTTTCCATTACCTTGATCTCCCATAGTTACGATTAAATGACCTCCAGAAACTGAACTAGTTCCATTAGGTTTATCATCTACAAACCAATTTCCTAATGAAGCAAAATTTTGATTTATTCCTCCTTGAGCTGAAATAAAACTTGAGACGCATAGCATTAAAGCTATTAATAAAAAGTGTAAATGTTTTTTCATAATAAATATTTAGTTTAATTTTTAACCATAATTTAAGGTTATGGTTTTAACCTTCACAACCCAACTAAAAGACTACAAATAAGACTTTTAAGATTATAAAACAAACCTAACAATGAAAATAAAAAAGGGATATAAAACATAAGCCAAAGCCTATAAATTATATCCCTTTTTGCTTGTTTTTACAAAAAAAACACTTTTTAATACATAAAATATATTTAGGACTAATTAAACCTAACAATAAGATTATCAATCAATAGCGTAAAGTAAGGTTCCAAAACCTAAGGAATCGTAACCTCCACTATTAGGTCCATAATCTCCTCCTCCTCCTTCAGCACCATAAAAATCAACTGCTAATTTTAAATATGGAGAAGTAAGACCTCTTTTTACAACATATTGATAGTAAGGTAAAGCCCAAATAGGTCTTTTTTCACCTCTACCCTGCTCACTTATTTGGGTGTGATTAACATCATCACAGTTATTATAAGGTTCAAATGGTACGCCTAAACCTGCAACATTATACTTTGCTGCGTATTCTATAGCTTTTAAAATTTTATTATCGTCATATTCGAACAAATCATCACCTTGATTACTTGCCATTGCGGCAATTTCAGAAAAATAACCAACACAAAGTAAGGCGTGTCCTTGATCTCTTCCACTTTCTTGTAACTGACCCAACCCGTTTGGATGTATATAATAAATAGCTTTATTTAAATTTCCATTTCCACCACCCGTTTTTAAATATTTAATTGCATAATCATACATCTCCTCATTATCAGTTAAAACTCCTATAGAAATAACAGCCGCCAAATTAACTAAATCCCAGTTAGCCCAGTAATGACTAATACAAGTATTCCAATGGTTATCTAAAAAAGCCTTGTTAATTGGATAAAAGACATCTACAAGCCATTGTTTAAATGTATCAAAGTCTGAAGCAACCCAACCAGTATAAGACCTCATTATTTCTCCAGCATTGGCAAATTGATATCCATATATTCCTGCTCCTAATGCCCTATTACTATTACCTGTTATAGATTTACAGGTTGAAGCCCAAGCATTTAAAATGGCTATAGATTTGTCTGCATAAGCATTGTCTCCTGTGACTTTCCATCTAATAGCTAATTGAAATGCTGCTGCAGCATCATTAAAAGCTTTTGAATAATTATCTGGTTCTGGTTCTTCTCTTGATTTCCCGCCCCTTATTAACTTTACAACAGGACTAAAATTGTAGCTCAATTGTGCATGTGAATTACTGGTTAGTTTATTCCATCCTGATAACCATGGTTCTGCGCTGGCATTAACTTTCGTTTTAATTCTGTCAAAATCTGCATTCGTCACTAATAATCCAGGATGAACAAAGGTTTTTGGATCTGGATCTGGGTCTGGATCTGGGTCTGGATCAGGATCAGGGCTTGGGTTAACAATCTCAGAGCCTCCATCTGAGGAACAACTATAGTTAGTTAGCACCAAAAATGGAAGACAAATTAGCAATATTTTAAAAAAGTTTTTTTTCATAACGCATTCAATATTTTAATATTCTATAAAAATTAATTGATACTACAATTTTACATAAAACTAATTTTTGTTAATGTAAATTATTACCCAAAGAATATAAATTATATGTTTTTTTAAATTTATAGCAATATATAATTCTTAAGAGACAATATAAACTGAAAACAAAAATGGAACCATTTACTGGTTCCATTTTTATTGTAAAATAAATTACTTTATAGTTTAGTGAGTGGCAATATATGCTGCCAGTTCATCTACATTTCTAAAACTACTAATCCAAAATACCTCATAACCTGTTTCTTCTGTAGAAGTTATATCGGCTATTTTTAGTTGGAAAGATGCTAAATCTCCATCTTGAGTAAACCCTCCATCAATAGAACAATCATAATAAATTACATTATCATCTACAAAATCAGTTAAATAAGCATTATTTTGTGCTCCATTAAAACGGTCTAATTTTATATTTCCAGAACCAGGTACAGGAGCTCCAGTACCTGTAAAAGCTAATTTAAAAGCTAAAATTGGAAACTCTGTACTATAATGCCATTTTCCAGTTGGAGAACCCTCAGGAAATATCCCATCTTCTATAAACTTAAGATCAGAGCGACGTTTAGTTCCATCAAATTGTAACGCTTCAAAAGTTACTTTTAATTTACTATCTTCAACAACATTTGTAGCATTTTGTTGACCTACCCAATAGTCAGTTGCATTTGGATCATCAAATTCATATATAAATTTCCCGTAAGGTAAAACGGTGTATTCCATTAACTTTTCTAAACTTTCAAAAGACCTAACCCAATCAACTGAGTACCCAACTTCGTCTGTTGTTATATCTGCTATTTTCCATTGAAAAGTTGTTAAAGATGTACCTTCTGTTTGAGACAACTCTGCACCAGAACCAAACGTATTTCTGATATCATAATAATAGATATCACCTTGTAGAACACCATCCCAATTATTTGAACCATTTTTATATTTACCTAAATTAGTATCTAAAATAAAATTCCCACTCGAAGGCTTATTTATTTTAATAGCAATAATAGGAAATTTACCCGCATGTACATCTGCTCCTCCATCAAGTCTAAAATCAGCTCGTCTTTTACTTTGCGTTTGATCAAAAGTAACATTATATTGTCCTCCACTTACTTCAAAACTACCGTTACCCTGACTATTAATTATCCAACCTTCAGCATCATTATCTGTATTAAATTGGAAATCTAGACCAACAAATGGGTATGTAAATACTGGACCAGTTATTACAATATCATCAAATAATATATTAACGGCTCCTGTTTGACCTCCTTCTGGAACTGTTACTACAATTTCAGAATCATTAATAGAAATAATATCTGCAGTAATACCTCCTGCAAACTCTATAGTTAAAGCATTTGGGTCATTACCAAAATTTTCTCCAATAATGGATATTTGATCTCCTGCATTACCTTCTGAAACCGATAAACTATTAGCCTTAGCTCCTGGTAAAACATTGAAATTAGTTTCGGTAAGCTTATTATATGTCCAAACCTTAACAGTAATTGGAGTTTCTCCTGCAGAAACTCCTGAAGGTACTCTAACAACTATTTGATTATTTGTTAAACTAACAATCTCTTCTGCATTTGTAGCAACTTCACCAAAAAAGACAGTAACAGCTTTATTAAAAGTACCGAAATCGGTACCATTTATGGTTATTTTTTGACCTGGTTGTCCTGAAGTAGGACTAAAATCAGTAATTATAGGTTCTGGGTATTGATAAACACTTAGTTCATCATTATCTACACAACCAACAAAAAAGGTAATAAAACCAAATGCTAGCAATGTGAAAATATTTGTGATTATACGATTTTTTTTCATTTTTATAATTTTTTAAATTTCAAAATTATTTAATTATACATTACCAACCTGGATTCTGTTCTAAAGCAGGATTTAAGGCTCTTTGAGTTGATGGTATAGGAAACAAATAGTTCTTTCTTGCAAAATTTCTATTTACAGCTGGGTCTATAACAACAACCCTTCTCATACCAACTGCTGTTTGAATTGTTTTTTCACCCCAAACATATTTTGATGGATCATAAAGACTTGTATTACTTTCATAAATAGTGCCTTCAACTACAGCTCCTAAAACATCTTTATTAAGTTCTTCTTCTGCAACACCCCATCTCTTTAGATCGTTAAATCTATTGTTTTCTCCATACAATTCTACAGCTCTTTCTCTACGAATTTCATTTAGGATATCTAATCCATTAGAAGTAGCTAAAGCATTTGTTAAAGGAGCAACACCAGCACGAGCCCTTACTTTATTTATTGATAAATTTAAATTAGTATCTGAAATAGCACCGTCTCTTTCCATAAGTGCTTCAGCATATATTAAATATACTTCAGCCAATCTTAAATGAGGATAATTAAATCCTTCTTCTCTTGCAGCTCTATAAGTACCATAATTATAAGATCTAAATTTACGTGCAGAAATTCCAGATCCAGAAACGGTTCCTCCACCAGAACCTGGTAAGGCAATAGAACCATCCTCAGGTATGTTTTCACCAAAATATGCAGTCAGTCTAAAATCTCTATTTTGAAATTCGTCTGAAGTTTTATTATAACCTTGAAATAATGGTGATTTATCAATTGGTAAACCATCTGTACATAAAACCAGATCCATCATTTTTCTATTTGGAGATAATCTCTCAAAAACTGTATGACTAATCTGTTCTCCTGCTTGATATAAAGCAAAATCATAAATTCCTTGAATAATAAACTCATTATTGGAGCTCTTATCCAAACCTGCAGGGTTTGAACCAGAATCTTCAAGATTAAATAAATAATGATTACTTAAATTATTCAATTGGTCATTGCCATTCCAAAGTTGATACCCACCATTATCAATAACACTTTTACTTAATGTAATAGCCTCATTTAAATAAGCAGCAATATCACCAGACGGACCACCAGATCCTGTGAAGTCGGTTGTAGTTCCAACATATTTTTCCCAAGTAGCTTCATAAAGTAATACTTTAGCTTTGAAAGCTTGTGCACCCCATTTACTAATCTTTCCTTTATCGCTAGACGATATACTTTGCTCAATTGGTAATCCTAAAATTGCAGCATCTAAATCTTTAACTATTTGAGCAAATACTTCATATCTACTATTTCTAGCCCCATAAAGTTCTGGTGAATCTAAATCTACAACAGTCGTAACAATAGGAACACCTCCAAAACGCTGTAACAAGAAATAATGATGCCATGCTCTAAAGAAATGAGCAGTGGCTATAGACTGAGTAATTTCAGCTTTATCTCCAGCATAATCCTCTGCTTTTTGAAGTAAAATATTCACATCTCTTAAATAATAATAAGAGTTTGACCAATATTTATCATCATTTTGTATCAAATTAGCACCTCTTCCTTCTTCAAGTGGTAATCCTCTTAAATCTGAACCAAGTCCCATGAAATCAAAAATATTGCTATTAAAATTACTTGGTGTACCAGATGCTTTTCTAGGTCTCCAGCTTACCATTTGACTATAAAATTGGTTAGCTGCATTTTCAAATTGATCGGGTGTATTAAAATAAGCTGATTCTGTAACCGAATCTAAGGGATCGAGTTCTAAAAAATCTTTTTCGCAGCTAAATAATGCTAGAAAAAGAATTGTAATTGGAATTATAATTTTTTTCATAATAAATTTTTTTCAGATTAAAATGTTAAGTTTAAACCAACCGCGAATGTTCTTGAAAATGGATAAATACTTTGAGTACTCTCTCCAAATTCTGGATCATATCCATCTTTTAAACTAGTAAATTCAAAAAGGTCATTGCCTGAAAAGTAAAATCTAACTTTATCAAATCCGATTTTTTGAGTCAAATCTTTTGGAATGGTATAACCAATTACAATATTTTTCAATCGTAAATAACGATTATTCTGTAACATAAAATCATTATTAGCCCAGTTGTGAGCAGATCGCACTATGTTATTGGTCATTCTTGGATATACAGCTCCTGTGTTCTCTGGTGTCCATGTTTTCCCAAGGTAAGCTGTCGTTTGGTTTGTCCAAACTCTATAGAAAGGATATCTCATAAAACCTGTTCTCAATACATTTTGTTCTAAAACACCTTGAAAAAATGCTGTAAAATCGAAACCTTTATATGAAGCTCCTAGGTTAATACCATAAATATAATGAGGAGCAGCGTCTCCCATAAATACAGCATCACCAGTATCTTCTGCACCACCAACATCATCGATATAACCATTACCGTCTGCATCAATTTTTCGTGTATCACCAACTCTTATAGCTTGATTTGCATCAGATTGTATTGGAAGTTCTCCTTGATTTACTGATGTATATGTAGTATAGTAATCATCTACCTCATCCTGAGATTGAAAAAACCCATCAGTTTTATAAAGGAAATAGGAATCTAATGGATATCCTTCTCTTGCACTAACCTGTCCTGCTGAAAATGAAGTAGCTCCTTGCATACTTACCAAATTATTCTTACTATCCGACATATTAAGAGAAATATTATAAGAGAAATCTCCTTTATTTTCTCTCCATCCTATCATTGCTTCCCATCCTGTACTTTTTAAATGTCCACTATTTGACTTAGGAGCAGTTCCTCCTAATACCGATGGATAAATAACATCTATTAACATCCCATTATTATCTTTTTGATAATAATCAAAACTACCGGTTAATTTATTACTAAAAAGACCAAAATCTAAACCAATATTGCGCATTTTAACTGCTTCCCAGGTTCTTGTTCTACTTGTTAAACCATTTACTCTAGCTGTATTTTGTAGACCTGGTGTTACACCAAAAGGAAGTGATCCATTACCAATTCTTGATACGTAATCGTATAGACCAATACCTACTTGATTTCCTGAAGTACCATAACTTCCTCTTAATTTAAGATAATTAACAAAAGTGCCTTCTAAAAATTTCTCTGAAGAAATTAACCAACCAGCTGTAATACTTCCGAAATTTGAATATTTAAAATTTTCAGCAAATCTTGAAGATCCATCTCTACGACCTACTAATTCTAATAAATATTTCTCTTTAAAATTGTAATTAAATCTTGAAATAGTAGAATAAATACCCCAATGGTTTGCACCTCCACCATTTGTAATATTATCAATAGGAGCAATTCCTAAATCATAAACACCAAAATCTTCAATTCCTTTACGTTCTGCTCTTAACAACTTTTCTTTTTGTCTTTCAGCAGTTTGACCTAACATGAACTCAAAATTATGACCATTTTCTGTTGAAATTTTATAGTTTGCAAACACACCATAATTTTCATAAGTTCTATTTAATGTTTCTGCCTTAATTAATGATGTTGAGTTAATTCTTTCTGGTGAAATCTGTCCGTCCCATGTATAAGGCTGTACTGTTAATCTATATTCATCTACTCTCTTTTGCATATCGCTAAATGAAGCATTTGCTTTAATATCTAGACCATCTATAATATTATATGTGGCATTGAAGTTTAACTTCGTGAATTTATCTTGAACACTTCTTTTACCTCCATCAGTTGTTGCAGCTGTAGAATTTCTATTTCCTGCAATTCCAAAATTTGCATACCACTGACCATATGGATTATAAGCCGGAAAAAAAGGTGGATCGTAAGAACCTGCAGTAGCATCTAAACCTGTAGAGGGACCTGAAACATTTGAAAGTTGATATACAATACCACTTTCAATTTTTAATCTATCACTAACATCAAAATCATAATTAAAACGGATACTTTGTTGCTTTTGACCATCATATGCTGTTTTTAATGCACCTTTATTATCTGCTAAACCAGCTGATAACCTGTATCTTGATTTTTCACTACTGCCTGATAAACTTAAATTATGTTGATAAGCCTCACTATCTCCAAAAAGTTCATCAAACCTAGTTGCTCTACCTATAAATATATCACCCCAAAAGCGTGTAGAATAAATTCCTTCTTCTCCATTTTGTAAACGCTCAAGATTTTCTTGAGTATCCCATCCCCAATAATCACGAGTTGCACCATCTTGTTCTGCAGCTTCTAGCCAAAGTGATGCATACTCTTCCATAGAAGGTGATGGAGGGCGAATACCAATTGTACTATATCTATAGCTACCACTATATTCAACCTTAATTCCTCCTTTACCTTTTTTAGTAGTTACCAAAATAACACCATTAGATGCACGAGAACCATAAATTGAAGCAGAACCATCCTTAAGTACACTAATAGAGGCAATATCATCTGGGTTCATTTGATAAAACTCTGAATTACTAACAACTGGAGAACCATCAATAATAATTAAAGGACCACCTCCATTTACCGATGTTGCTCCACGTATTTGCAAAGAGACACCTTCATTCCCTGGTCTTGGAGAGCTTCGTGTAACTGTTAAACCTGGAGTTTGACCTTGTAATGATAGAGCAGGATTTGTAATTGCTCTATCTTCAAAAACTTCGGACTTAATTTGTTCGATAGCTCCTGTTAATGATTCTTTTTTCTTTGCTCCATAACCAACAATAACAACTTCATCTAAAGCTGCTACGTCTTCTTTTATAGACACATTAATAAAATCATCATTAGTAATTTTTACTTCTTTAGTTATATAACCTATATAACTAAAGACTAAAACATCTCCAATAGATGCGTTAATAGAAAAGTTTCCATCAAAATCTGTTGTTGCTCCTCTAGTGGTTCCTTTTACAATAACATTTACACCTGGCAAGGTTAAATTATCATCTTGTGATGATACATTTCCTTTAACAGTAATATTTTGAATATCATCTATTTTTGTAATAGTAGAATTCGCTGTACTTGCGTACAATTTAGCAGAAAAACCACAAATCAAAAATGCCATTATCCAAATGGTTCCTGATAAGGATTTCATTTTTAACTGATTGCTTTTTAATTCACTCATAAAATTGTAATTTAAATTTTCGTAATTAGTTTTAGTTGTTTTTACAGTTAATACAAAACTAAGTTTGTATTAGTCATTCTTATTTTCTTTTGCTATTAACATTTTTTCTGTTAATGGATAAGTTTCAATAAAAATAACTTGATATGTAAAGTCTTTTCATAATCAAAAATGTTTTAGTTATAATTAATAAAATTGACTTTAAGAAAACTTCTTAAAATCACTTTACAATTTTATCACAAAAGAAAGATTGAAAGTGTAAATTAAAATTCAAATTTGATTATTTATAACCCATTTCACTATAAAACATAGGGTAAACAGCTGAATACAAGACTATTTTTGAAGACCTTTAAGTTTTTGCTCTAAATATTCAGTTGGAGTTAATCCGTATAATTCTCGGAAAGTTTTACTAAAATAAGCTGTTGAATTAAAGCCAGACATATGAGTAATTTCTTTTATTGAATATTCATTTTTAAATAATAATTCTGAAGCATATTTTAAACGAATTGTTCTAATAAAACTACTAGGATTTTGACCTGTAATAGAATTTATTTTTCTATAAAACTGAGATCTACCAATACCTATTTCACTTAACAAATTATCTAATTTATAATCTGGATCTGATATATTATCTATTATGGCCTTAGTAGCTTTATCTAAAAGAGCCTCATCTAAACTATTAGAGGTTATTTCACTAGATGAAACAACACCTCCTATAGAAGCAAACTTATCTCTCAATCTTTTTTTAGCTTCTAATAAATTTCTAACTCTTGCTTTTAAAATACTTACATTAAAGGGTTTTGACAAATACTCATCTGCACCAGTATTATAGCCCTCTATTTGATCTTCTTCAAGACTTCTTGCTGTTAATAAAATAATTGGAATATGACAAATTTCAATTTCAGTTTTTACTAACCTACACAACTCAAACCCATCCATTTTTGGCATCATAACATCGCTTATGATTAAATCTGGATGGTGTTTTTTTACTTTTTCTAATCCATCTTTTCCATTTACAGCTTCAATTATTTTGAATGAATTACTAAATTCATAAACTAAATGTTTACGTAACTCCTTATTGTCTTCTACAACTAATATAACTTGCTTTTTCTTTCCATCTGAACTAGAATCTAAATCTTTAATTTGTTTATCTATAGTATCTGTGGAAACTCCAATTTCATACTCTGTAGAATGTATACTGTTTAAATCAAATTCATTTAAATACTTATTTCCACTAATTATTTCATTATTTTCATTTTTGAGATTTAATGGAAGTAAAACAGTAAAAATGGTTCCCTCTTTATACTTACTTTCTACAAATATTTCTCCACCATGTACTTTTACAAGACCTTGAGTAATATTCAAGCCAATTCCCATACCCGTTTTAGTGTTACCTGCATTAACAAATCTTCCAAAAACATCTTTTAGTTGTTCTTTTTTAAACCCTATACCTGTATCTTTTATTTCTATTTGAACAAAATCTTTAAAAGTTTTCTTATTCAAAATTTTTGAAAACAAATCTTTATTTTTTTCATTAGGGTTAGAAATTGAAAGTATTATTTTGCCTCCATTTTTAGTATATTTAATAGAATTAGAAATTAAATTAGTAATAATTTTTTCTACTTTATCAAAATCAAAGTTCATAGGTAATTCGTCAAAAGAACTTTTAAATTCATACTTTACTCCTTTTGATTCTGCCAAACCTTCAAACAACTTATAAATCCCATTACTAAATTTAACAATATCTCCATGTACCAATTTTAGATGAACTTTTCCCAAATCCATTTTTCTAAAGTCTAATAATTGATTAACTAAATAATATAATCTTCTGGCACTTCTTTGTAAAGTATAAGCATTTAATTTTACAATTTCAGGATTATTAAATGATGAAATAATTTTATCTACAGGGTTTAATATAAGCGTTAATGGTGTTCTTAATTCATGAGAAACATTAATAAAAAAACTTAATTTCATTTGATCTAACTCATGCTCTTTTTCCTCATTTATAATTTTTTTATAATAATACATCCCAAACCAAAGAATAGCTAAAAAAAACAACACATATAGTAAATAAGCCCACCAAGTTTTCCATATTGGAGGAGCAACATCTATATTTATAGATGTAATTTCTGCTTCTTCCCAATTTTCATTGAGCGAAGCCTTTACCTGAAAAACATAATTTCCTGGTGGAATACTGGAATAATTTGCAGACCTGTCTTCACCTGCCCTTATAAAATTTTCATGTAAACCTAACATTCTATATGAATATTTTACATGCTTTTGATTTTTATAATTGAACGCAACAAATTCAAAGGACAAAAAGCCTTGATTATATTTTAACTCTAATACATCTGTATTAGAAATAGAATTCTTTAAAATTATTTTGTCTTCTATTTTCTGCCCAACTTTCACCACTTCGTTGAACATTTTAAGCTTAGTTATAATAGGCTTAATAGATTTTGACTTAATTACTATATCTTTTGGTTTAAATATGTTAAAGCCATTTATTCCTCCTGCAATTATTCTACCGTCGCTGGTTTTATCTATAGACTTACTTTGAAATTCTACACCTTGTACTCCATCTTGAGTGTTGAAATTATAAAACGTATCTTCTTTAACTTGATATTTTGATAAACCACTTTTTGTTGTTATCCATAAATTAAAATCATCATCTTCCTGTATGGCTAAAACTAAATTATTTGGTAATCCTTGTGTTGTTGTATAGGATTTAACTAATTTTAATTCAGCATCTAATTGATACATTCCTATATCTGTTCCTAACCAAATATTCCCTAAATGATCTTCTGTTATAAAGTTTATACGATTCCCTTGTATTGGTTGTTCTTTTAATTCTAAAAAATCTATTTTATTTGGTATATAACGATCTAAATTATCTAAATTCACAATAGCTAAACCTTGTGAAGTTCCAACCAATAACCTGTTTTTGGAATCTATAAAAATAGAAAATACAAGATCACTAATTAAGCTTTTACTATTATTTTGCTCGTATTTAAATTTTGTAAATTTTTTTGTAATTGGATCAAATAAATTTAATCCTTCTGTTTGAGTACCAACCCAAAGTCTATGTTCTTTATCTTCAACAGCACACCAAACTATGTTTTGTCCTATTGAATGTGGATTATGGTTTTGATATTTATATTGTTCAAAACTTTCCGTTTTAGGGTTAAACTTATTTAAACCTCCATCCCAAGTACAAATCCATATAGATTTATCAAAACTTTCAGATAAATACACTATTTTATCAGAGCTTAAAGTATTTGGGTTATTAGAATCTGCTCTATAATGTTTGAAAACCTCTTTATTTTCATCAAATAAGTTAAGACCTCCTCCATCAATTCCTACCCAAATTCTATCATTACTATCTTGTAAAACTGATTGTGCAATCTTAGAACTTAAACCTTTTTTATTTCCTAATTCATAAAAATAATGTCCAAATGACGATTTAGATTGCACCAATTTACTTATTCCTTTATTATAAGATCCAAACCAAAAAATCCCGTCTTTATCTTCTAATATATTTGCAGGCTGATTATTTGGGAGAGAGAATGCATTTAATGGATTATAAACTATATGCTGTAAAAGCCCTTTGTTTTTATCAAAAAGAAATAAGCCATCACCATCGGTAGCAATCCAAATAATCCCCTTGTCATCTTGATAAATATCAAATATTTGAGCATTACTTTCTTCTGAAAAAACCTTTTTAAATTCGTTTTTTTGCCTGTCCCAAACAATTAATAAAGACATGTTACTTCCAAACCAGAAATCGCCTTCTTTATCTACAAGTAATTCCTTAATTACATGATTTAATAAATAAGAATTTGGAATGTTTATTTTTATTCTATTAAAATTATCTTTTTCTGAATTATACGCATTAAGAAAATCTCCTTCTGAAATTGCCCAAATAACGCCATTACTATCCTTTACTATTTTAGTAACGTTATTATTATCTATAGAATTAGAATTATTTTTATTATTTGAATAATGCTTAATATTAAAATCTGTATTCCTTACTTTTTCACCTTTACTATCTATATTTAATTTACCAATTCCTTTTTTTGTAGCTATCCATAGTAAATTTGTTTCACTATCAAAAAATAAATCACTAATTATATTACTTTGATCTACAAAATCGAACTCATCACTATGCAATGGAATTCTATAAAATATTTCTTTCTTTTTATCAAATACATTTAATCCATTGTTTGTTCCTATCCATAAATCCCCCATTCCATCCTCAACAATAGCATTAATTCTATTATTACTTATAGATGTAGTATCATTTAAAATTGGTCTGTATGTTTCAAACATATAGCCATCATACCTATTTAAGCCATCAATAGTTCCAAACCACATAAAACCTTCACTGTCTTGAAATATTTCTGTACAAGTACTGCTAGACAATCCTTTACTTGTGTCTAAATTTTCAAATTTAAGATTAGAATATTGAGAGAATCCTTGTGCAGAAAATAATATTAGAAGAATAAATAAAACTCTTCTAAATAGCTTACTTAAAATAAAATATTTGCACATATAGTTTTGAAAGGTAAAAATTGATCTTTTTATAAATCTATGGATAGTTAATAAATAAGTGCTAAAATACAATTTAAAATTTTTTAGTATAAAACTAAATAACTTAAAATCTTATTTAGGGAATAAAAAAATAAAATAGGTTTATCACATCAAATTAAAAAACTTATCGATTTTGAGCTTATCAAGATATTTATAAAGGAATAACACTAATACAAAATTTCATGTTTATTATGTATAATTAAGGCTTAATTATTAGTTGAAAGCATCTAATAAAGTATTATTTAAACTCTAATCTTCAACATAAATTTTCATTTTTAAATTAGTTATCGCTATTTATATGAGAACATTTTGATTCTTAAAAACTGGTAAAACATGATATTACTGATAAAACTTAAAGGTCATCGGAGCATATTTCTCCGCAAAAGCCTTATATGTAGATTTAAGGCTTTTTTTTAAAAACCATAATAAGTTAAAAAGTATTATGGCTTAATAATTTATTCAGCTACAATTTTTAAATTATCATTTAAACTATTCCCTTTAATATTAAGTATATATATTCCTGATAATTTTTTATTGGCAATATTAATGGTAAAACGCCCATCTCCATTACTATCTACTTTTTCTTTAATAATCAACTTACCTGTAATATCACTTAAAGTAGCAATTACAAAAGGTTGATTATAAGATGGAATTTTTATATTAATTTGTTTAGCAACAGGGTTAGGATGTACACTAATAGTGTTCTTATTCTTACTAAATTCATCATTGATCGAAAGCACATTATGATATATACTTGACACCTCTGATGCACTCAACGGATAATTAAATATTTTAAGCTCATCTATTTTTCCTTTATAAGGAGCAGGATCTGTTCCGTTTAACAATTCTATTTCTCCTATGTTCCCTAAAATTAAATCACTTACTTCTGCAATACCAGTAACGCCAGTTTCATTAAGATCACTTAAAAAACTACCATTTAAATAGACTCTTAATTTATGAGCTGCAATATCTCTCATAACAACCACATGTTCCCAATTACCTGTAAAAAATTGTCCACCACTTATTGATAATTCCTTTTTGGTAACATTATCATCTATTGCAAAACGAAATTCACTATTTTTAAATTCAACATTAAAACGTTTACCTGTTGCACCCGTATCTGTATTTTTAACAAACGACCCTTTACATAATAAATAAGAACTAGCTGAACCTGTTGGCAATAAGTAAGTTTCAGCATTCATCCAAAATGAAATAGTAAATGAATGTTTATCAAGATACAATTGATCTTGATTTGGAATACTAGACATAATAGCCGCATTTGTTGCTGTTGAAAAACTTATAGCATTGTTTGCTTTTCCTGACACTCTTACACTAGCATTATCATAATTTACATCTAACGCTCCGTGGTTTTGATAACTTGTAATATCTGTAATTTGACCGCCATCAAACGGTGCTTCATTAAACGGCCAATACCCTACTTCTCCTTCTGCAATTTCTGTAATAGTTCTAAAAGTCCATACATCTCCTGTAGTATTCCCTTTATTATTAGAAGCATCTATTCGCCAAAAGTAATTAGTCCCTGGAGTTAGTCCTTTAACTTCATAAGTAGCGCTTAAAACATCTGCCAACTTATTAAGATTAGATTCATCGTCACCAAAATAAACAGTATAAGTTTCTGTATTAGAACTTCCATTCCATTTTAAAACAAGATTGGTACTATTTAATTCTACAAAATTAAAATCCATAGCAGGTGTTGGATTCGTTGTCTTGTCTGGTGCAGATGGAATAGCAGGTGTTATTAATGAAGCTATAGCGCTATAAACAGATGAATCAGTAACGTTTGTAGCTTTAACTCGATAGTAATATTTAGTATTTGGAATTAGGTCTGTATCATCAAAACTTTTGCTATTTGCTTCTAGTGTTGTTATAACAGAAAAATTATTGCCATCAAGTGAACGCTCTAAAATATAATTATCTTCATTATCTGCGTTATCACTCCAGTTAACAGTTAAAGAACTACTTGGAGGCACTTCTACTGATGATGCATTCGTAAAATTAATATTAGATGGCGGTATAATAAATTCTGGCGGTGTATCATTTACTAAGCCATTAATATAAACTTCAATATTTAAATATGGAGCGTTAGTGCTGCTTACTGTTAAAGCATCGGCTGCACTATTTTTATCTAAACCATTGGTATCTTCCCAAGCATCTGGTATACCATCATTATCAGAATCTAAAGGTGAAGGTGCTCCATAAACATGTCCTAAACCACCATTAATAAATGGTAAATCGGATTCACGGTAAACATAAAAAGCTTCAGTTCCTTTAGACGCTAAATTATCTATCATTAAGCTATCAACTTGATCGCGTTTAGGAAACGACGCTCCTACATTTAACACAGCTTTATCAAAAGCCTCTTGCGCTGTTAATGGTGCGTTTTTCATAGGATAATCATAAGGTGAAGGTTGAATACTTAAAGCATCACCTGTTGGATAACCTGATAAATCCTCAGAAACTAACGTGCCATCTAATATACCATTCTTATTATTATCAAAATAATTACCAGAACCATATAAAAAGAAATTAGAATTACCTCTATTAAACGGTGTAAATACTGAATTACTGGTATAAGGACCTCCAATAAAATAGTTATTGATAATGTTTACTTCTGAAGTTCCAGCCGAATCACCACCCATAATATAGGCGTCTCCAGATTCTGTATGCCCATAAGTATTACCATAGTTTCCCCAATTATAAACCACATTATTTACAAACTCGTTAATCCCTTTTACTTTAGGGTTTCGGGTTTTGTTACTGATATATAAATTACCAATAATGCTAATCTTACCATCTGATGGTTGCATTAAACCACCTGCTGAATGATTGTGCCTATGTAAACCTTGACCTATTATAGAATTTTGAATGGTTATATTATCTGGACTTGTGCCTTTTCCATCCCAATTAATAGAAAATACTTCATCTGTTCCCCAACTAACCGTCATATGATCGAAAATCATGTTAGCTCCATTTGACAAACCAGATGCATCTTGATTTTTAGCCCCTCCTACATAGCGAATACGAATATACCGTGAAATAGTGTTGCTTGCTCCAGTAAATGTTACTCTTGGACCCGCTAATACAATACCTTCTCCTGTAGCTGTTTGTCCTGCAATAGTAGTGTTCTTTGCTACTACAATTTGAGATTGCAAATTAATAATCCCACCTACTTTAAATATAACAAAACGCCCTTCTTGACTTACAGCATCTCGAAATGATCCTGCTCCGCTATCGTTTAAATTGGTTACTAAATAAATTTGAGGATTTGCATGTCCTCTTGCACCTGTTGTATACCTACCAAAACCTGTAGCTTCTGGAAAAGCTAAAGTCTGTGCATTTAAATTTAAATTGAATAGAACAAATAAACTTGTGAGTACAAATTTAAATAATCGATTACATATTAATGCGCGTAGTTTCATGTAAATTGGTTATAGTTGGTTATTATTCATTTCCTATTCAAAACTAAAAGATTGAATTGAGAAAGGACTAACTTACCATAAATAAATTAGTTACAAAAAGGAATTTATTAAAATCAAAAAAAACATTAAATACGTTAAGTCCTTAATGCTTTTTATTAAGATGTGCTTAGCAAAAGGAAAAATAAAATTGACATTAATAATGCATTTCGTCGATTTTTTTTGCTTTTCATGGATGATTGTCGATTTTTATACTATATTTGTTCCGAAAAATAGTTTGCGAAGAGTTTATTAGCCCTTATAGTAGATGTTTTTTACATAAACTGTTTAAATAATTAATAATAACAATAAAAAAATATGTGTAGCTATGTAGAATAAAAGTGTATTTGGACGATTATATTTGTTATGTCCTCTCCTTTACTAATACTTTTACAGTCACCCTACATAATTGGTTAATAGCACTTTAAACCAAATCAAATTAATCTATTATTAAAATAATTTTTAATAATAGTAATTTATGTTTTTGCAATGCCCTAAAGTTAACTATTTATGAAGAAAATTATTTTTTACAAAATCTTCTTTTTGTTTTTTATATTACTATCTAGTAGTAATATAAATGCTCGTAATTTGAGTAATAACCCTACTCCTGCTACACCAATATATAATATACAATATAAAGTTGTTTCTTTTTTTGTTGAGTTGTTTGATGATGATGAAACGATAATTATAGATAATGATAAATCATCAATAGAAAAAACATCTATTACTTCGGTAGCTAATTGTATTGGTAATTATACTATCAATTTAGATGCAACTGGTAATGCTATACTAGACCCTGCAAATTTAAATAATGGAAGCACAGGAGGAGGTGCTTTAAGCTTTTCGGCAGATAGAACTAGTTTTAGTTGTGCTGATATTGGGTTATCTCCTATAACAATAACTTTAACAGTTACTGATACCAGTGATAATAGTACAGATACATGTACTACACAAGTTACTGTTGAAGATAATGTACCGCCTACGGCACTTTGTCAAAACATAACGATTCAACTAGATGCTGCTGGTAATGCTTCTATAGTTGCAGATGATATTGATGGTGGTTCTTCTGATAATTGTGGATTTACTTTAAGCGCATCTCAAACAGCTTTTACTTGTGCCAATTTAGGTGCTAACAATGTAACCCTTACGGTTAATGATGGTAATGGTCAAACTGATACTTGTGTTGCAGTAGTTACTGTTGAAGATAATGTACCGCCTACCATAACTTGCCCTGGAAACATATCAACAAATAATGATTCTGGAAACTGTTCTACTGTTGTAACTTATAATGTTACTTCTTCAGATAATTGTACAGGTGAAATAATTACTCAAACATTAGGATTGCCTTCTGGAAGTGCTTTTCCGGTTGGAACAACTACAAATACGTTTGTTGTAACTGACACCTCTGGAAACACCTCAACTTGTAGCTTCAATGTTACAATAACTGATACCGAAGATCCTACCATTTCATGCCCTAGTAATATTACACAAAACACAGATCCTGGACTTTGTTCAGCAATAATAAACTATACGATTCCTACTGGTACAGATAATTGTCCTGGAGCAATAACAACACAAACAGATGTTTCTGGATTAACTTCAGGCGATGCGTTTCCTCTAGGCGTTACAGTTATAGAATATACTGTTACTGATAATGCTAACAGACAAGTTTCTTGTAGCTTTACTGTTACAGTTATTGACAATGTAGATCCGGTTACACCTATATTAGCCGATATTACTGGTGAATGTACAGCAACTGCAACAGTACCACAAACTACAGATATTTGTGCAGGTGTTATAAACGGAACAACAACAGATCAATTAACATATTCAACACAAGGTACACATGTTATTAATTGGACATTTAATGATGGTAATGGTAATTTTATAACTGTACCTCAAAATGTTATAATTGAAGATACTACCGATCCAATTATCCCTAGCTTGCCTACGATTACTCATGGTTGTAGTTATTCACCTTCGGTACCAACAACAACCGATAATTGTTCGGGAACATTATTTGGATCTACTAACATCTCTTTTCCAATAACAACAACTACTACTATACCATGGGTATTTGACGATGGAAATGGAAATATTATAACTGCTAATCAAATTATTATTATTGATCCAATAACAATCTCTTTAGATTCAAAAAGTGATGTGCTTTGTTATCAAGGAAATGTAGGAGCAATAAACGTTAGCGTAACAGGAGGCACACCTAATTACACTTATTCTTGGGTTGGTCCTGGAGGGTTTACAAGTTCTTCTGAAGATATATCAAATTTAATTGCTGGAACATATGGTTTAACTCTTACAGATACTAATAATTGTAGTGCAACATATAATGTTGTAATTACCCAACCTACTAATCTTTCTGGAACTATAGCAAAAATAGAAATTACTTGTAAAGATGCTAATGATGGTGTTGCAACAATAAATCCATCAGGAGGTATTGGTCCATATACGTATGTTTGGAATACCGGTGAAACTTCTCAAACAATTAGTAATTTAGCTCCTGGTAATTATTGGGTTGATGTAACCGATGCTAATAATTGTACATCTAGAGTTACTACAACATATAGTAACCCAACGGAATTGATTACGAGTGGTTCATTTACACAACCTAGTTGTAATGGAGATTCAGACGGTACTGCAACAGTAACAGCCTCTGGAGGTACGGCTCCATATTTTTACTTATGGAGTAATAATGCTGGTGTAGGTTTAGCTAGTGTAGATACCGTAAGTAATTTACCTACTGGATTTTACTCAGTAACTGTTACTGATTCTAGTGGTTGTTCTGAAGTTGTATTTATTCAAGTTACAGAACCAGACGTGCTTACACATACCGTGTTAGGACAAGAAGGTTGTTTTGGAGGTACTGGTGGATCTGCTACTGCTGTTCCTAATGGTGGAACTGGTCCATTTACATACTTATGGAATACAGGAGCTACAACTCAAACAATAACAAATTTAATACCAGGAACATATTCAGTAACGGTTACTGATGTTAACGGATGTTTTTCTTCATCAGTTAGTGTTACTAATGCTTTACCAACTCAACTTGGAGTATCTGCTACAGGAATAAATACAACTGGCCCTGGACTATCTAATGGATCGGCTACTGCCAATCCTACTGGAGGAGACGAACCATATACTTATTTATGGGATGATGGACAAACCACACAAACAGCAACTGGATTAACTGATGGAACTTATACTGTGGTTGTAACTGATGAAAGCGGTTGTACTGCAACTACAAGTATTAATATTGGTGACCCTTTAGTCATATCAATGACGACTTCTAGCGAATGTATTGGAGAAGATGATGTAGAAACCATGACTATTGTGCCCGTAATTCAAGGAGGTCAAGCACCATATACTTATTCTTGGGATTTTGGTCTAGATGCCATACCAGCTACTGGCACTAATTCAGGAACACAATCAGTTGAATACGCTACAGCTGGTGATAAAATAATAACATTAACTGTATCAGATAATACAGGGCAGTCTGTTACCATAACACAAATACATAATATAAGAGTTTGTTTCGAGTATAATGTTGATTGCGACCGTTGTGTTTCCAATGATTACGATTTTACTGACTTTTTTATTGGAGATGAAAATGGTACACCCATTGAGCAATGTTCTGGTGGAGACGCATTACCTGTATATGTATGGTTTACGATAACAAGTAATGCACAACCTAAGTACAATTTATATGTAATAGCTGGATATCAAGTTACTGATCCTTTTACAGGATTAGCAACAACACAATCAGTTGAAGATTGTATTTATCCAGGTTCACCTGCTATTCCTATTCCAGATGGACAAGGAAGACTCTTATTAGATTCAGATTATATTTGTGGTAGTGAAATTGAAATTACAGGATTGTTATTTTCATGGAAACAGAGAGCACAAAATAGTTGTGGACCAGCTGCACCTAAATGTTTTTGTGCTGCAGGAGACCTTACAGTTGAAACACCTTTAACAGCTTTTATAAATGGTACAGATGCTTTATGTTTTGGAGACAATAGTGGTACAGCTACTGTAGAAGCATTTGGAGGAACAGAACCTTACTCTTATTTATGGTCTGATGGTCAAACGGGTGCAACTGCAACGGGCTTAATCGCTGGTGTATATACAGTAGTCGTTTCTGATGCTGATGGAACAACTCTACCTGCACTTTCTGTTACAATTGGACAACCAACAAGTTATCCTGATGTTACTGCTACTGCCGTTGATTTAAATGGTGTAAATGTCTCTTGTTTTGGAGATACAAATGGTTCTGCTACAGCGGTAGCATCTGGAGGCACACCTCCTTATACGTATCTGTGGTCTAATGGTCAAACTACTGCAACAGCAAGTAGTCTTGGTGTTGGAGATTATACAGTAACAGTAACTGATCTTAACGGTTGTATAATAACTGATACCGTTACTTTAATTGGTCCAGATGAAATTGTTTTATCTATAGCACCAACGGACCCGACATGTTTTGGTTTTAACAATGGTTCTGCAACAGCTTCTGTTACAAGTGGAGGAACAGCTCCATATTCCTATCAATGGAATAACGGAGATACTACTGCAACAGCTAATAATTTACAAGCAAACGTATCATATTCTGTAACTGTTACAGATGTAAATAATTGTACAAGTACAACCTCGATAACACTTTCTCAACCTCAACAATTAACTGTAGCAACCAGTAGAACAAATACAGAATGTTTTGGTGATTCTAGTGGAACAGGAACAGCTATTCCTAGTGGTGGAACTGCTCCTTATTCTTATTTATGGTTTGATGGCCAAACGACTCAAACTGCAACAGGATTACCTGCTGGTGGTCCATATACAGTAACTGTTACAGATGCTCAAGGGTGTCAACAAGGTGCACAAGTTATCATTTCTAATGCTCCTGTTATTACTGCTACTGCGTCTTCTAGCGATTTATTATGCTTTGGAGATACTAACGGTACAGTTAGTGTTATTGCTAATGGAGGTACACCAGGCTACACATATGCTTGGGATACAACTCCAGTGCAAACTACATCAACCGTTTCTGGCTTAGGAGCTGGTACCTATACTGTAACAATTACCGACAGTAAGAATTGTCAAGTTACTGCCAGTACAACAATAAGCGAACCTACAGAACTTACAGCTAGTATAACTGGACAAAACCTAAATTGTTTTGGTGATAATAGTGGTTCAGCAAGTGTTACTGTTTCTGGAGGCACAACACCATATACTATTACTTGGTCAGATGGTCAAACAGGTCTAACAGCAACTGGATTAAACGCTACTACTCATAATGTTTCTATTGTAGATGCTAATTTTTGTACTAGAAACTTACAAATATCTCTAAATCAGCCATTAGAAATCACAGATGCTAATGCTGGTGTCGATCAAACTCCATTGTGTGGTACTGAAAATATAACACTAGCTGCGAATAACCCTGCTGTTGGAGAAGGTTTATGGACTATTATATCAGGACCTATAGACGGGAATGAAGTTTTTTCTAATCCATCTAGCCCAAGTTCTAATTTTTATAGCCCTAATGAAGGAACTTATGTTTTACGATGGACAATTTCAGACAATATTAACTCATGTCCTAGTAAAACAGATGAGATGTCAGTGACTTTTAGCACATGTAGCAGTCTTGATTTTGATGGTATTGATGATAATGTCAATTTTAATAATAATTTTAACTTAAATTCTACGCCATTTAGTATTGAAGTCTGGATTAAATCTGAAACTACAAATACAAATACACAAACTATTTTATCTAAAAGGTTTGCTAATAATTTATCAACTGGTTATGATTTAAGGTTAGTAAACAATAAAATTTCATTCAATTGGAATGGTTCTGAATCTATTGCTTCAAACTATAATATAGATGGTAATAGGTGGTATCACATAACAGTTGCTTTTGATGGTTCAAATTATAATCTATATATAGATGGAATTTTATTAAAAACGACTACAGGCAATGCTCCTATTATTAATAATGCTGACTTTATTCTTGGAGCTATGGATCAAAATATAAATGCTCCTTTTAGGCCTGTAAACTATTTTTATGGATGGCTGGATGAATTAAAAATATGGAACATTGCTTTAAACGAAGATCAAATTCATCAAATGATGAACCAAGAAATCGAAAATAATGGAGCATTAGTTCGTGGTAGTATATTAAATGAAGATATAGCAGGATTAACTTGGAATAATTTAATAAGTTATTATCAAATGAACCAAAGTACAACAGATATTGCTAATGGCTATTTAATGCCAAATGCAGGATCTTCTCAAGGAAAGCTTATTAACATAACTACTTGGCAAGAGGAAACTGCACCACTTCCTTATTTTACTAAAAACTCTGGTACATGGATAGATACGAGTATAAGTACTCCATGGCAATGGGGTAATAGCGTTTGGGATTACCCTAATTCTAATGGAATAGGAAAAGACATAAATGATCTTGACCCAAGCCATCCAGCTAATTACAAAACACCTATAGATTGGAATATTGTTGTGTCCTCTCATAATTTATTATCTGAATCAAAAGACATTACCCTACTAGGTTTATTAATGGATACACCTAATACAAAATTAACAATTACAAGTCCTGGTGCTAATCAAGACGAAACTAATTCTGGACATGGGCTATGGATAACCCACTACTTAAAATTAGATGGAATTATTGATTTAGTTGGAGAATCTCAATTAATTCAAAAAAGATATACTGACTCACAAGTAAGTGAAAGCATTTTAGATGTTACAAGTGGTGGACATATAGAACAAGACCAACAAGGTTCAACCAATTATTTTAATTACAACTATTGGTCATCTCCAGTTAGCATAATAAATACAAGTAATAATAATGTAGATCATAATGTAAGTACAGTAATGTTTGACGGAACTAACTCTGCTACACCATTAACATTACAATGGACAAATAGTGCTTTTGCAAACCCTAGTACAAGTGGTAAGACTTTAAGTAGACGTTGGATATATGCATACGAAAATTATGCATCAAATACCTATGCCAAATGGAGATATTTAGGAGAAACTAGTAATTTCAAGGTTGGCTTAGGGTATACAATGAAAGGAAGTGGTGCCGCTAGTACATTACAAAATTATGTTTTTATAGGAAAACCCAACAATGGGACTATTACTTCACCTATTACTATAGGTAATGATGCCTTAATAGGAAATCCATATCCTTCTGCATTGGATGCTCAAGAATTTATTAAAGATAATATACCGCTACTAAATCCTAATGGTGGTGCAACTACAGCTAATCCAAATACTACAGGAAGTATTAACGGTTCCTTATATTTCTGGATTCATTTTGACTCTAATAACACCCATGTTTTAAAAGATTATGAAGGTGGATATGCTATATATACTCTTGCTGGTGGAATATCACCTCCAACTGGAGAAGTATATAATACAACTGATAATTTTTATATAAGTGGTTCAGGTAGTTCTAGTTTAATACCAGGAGATTATATTCCCGTTGGACAAGGATTCTTTACCAGTTCTGCTAGCACCAATAAAATTAGTAACAATATTAAGTTTGAGAATGACCAACGTGATTTTCAAAGAGAATCATCTACTAATTCTATATTTTTAAAATCTAGAAAAACAAAAAATAATAACGATAATTCGTCTAATACAATTTCTGGTAATGACAACCCTATCCAGCGAATAAGACTAATTTATAGTACTCCTGAAGGAGCAAGAAGGTATTTATTACTTGCCTTTACTCCAAATAATGAAGCTTCTGATAATTTTGATTATGGTTATGATGCCAAAGTTTTAGATAATAATCCTAATGACATGTTATTTCTAATTGATAATGAAAAATATGTTATACAAGGTGTTGGAGTATTTAATGACACCAAGCAATATCCAATTGGCTTATTTTCAAAAACAGGGGGCTCTATTGAAATAGCTGTTAGTGAGTTAGAAAATATGCCTGCTGACACAAAAGTTTATATTTATGATTCACTACTAGGAACTTACACCAAAATTAATGGAAATAATCAAAAATTTGAAACGTCATTAGATGTAGGTGATTATACTGATAGATTTTTTATAACCTTTGCAAAAGACAATAATTCTTTATCTGATGATGATATAATATTAGATAATGTAATTGTAAACTACTTAAAAAATAGTAAAGAGATATTTATTAAAATACCTAGTAATAATGAAGTAAAGCAAGTTTATTTAACAAATATGTTAGGTCAAACAATAAAAACATGGAATAAAACCAACTCTCCTTCATTATCTAATGAAATGAGAATTCCAGTTAGCAAGAGTATTTCTGAAGGAACTTATATTATTATTGTTCAAACACCAACTGGTAGCATGAATAAAAAAGTTGTTATTGATAAATAATTAATTACAAAAAAATATATTACGCTATTTTTGTAGGTTAAAACTTAATTATATACAAAAAAATGCATTTCATCGTTTTTTTATGTCGTTTTATAGTGTTTAATAGAAAGTAAATTTATATATTTGATATATAAATATTTATTGTCAATTAAACCCCAAATCTAATGACAAGAATTACAAACATATTCCTGATAATGCTTCTTTTTGTTTTTACTAACAGTATAGCAAAAACTAATAATGAAATAAATAATAGTAGTTTAAACGTTGCCTATAGTAATATACAACGCATACGTATTGATTTTAAAATGCCTAACGGCTTTACAAGACATCTATTATTAGCATTTACAAAAGACAATTCGGCTAGTGATGCTTATGATTATGGTTATGATGCCATAAATAAAGATGATTACCCATATGATTTAAATTGGCTAGTAGATAATCAACGATGTACTATCCAGGGTGTAGGATCATTTGATGAAAATAAAAAATATCCATTCTGGATGTTTATGTCACAAAATGGAAATATTGAAATAGCATTAGATACATTAGAAAACTTCGACTCTCCAATTGATATATTCATATACGATAGTTTACTTAACACATATACTCAAATCAATAGTTCAAATTATGCTTCTAATGTTGACAGTGGAGAATACTCAGATCGATTTTATATAACTTTCAAAAATGAAAGTAATGCAAATAGTGTAAATAGTAGTGTAGCTAAAAGCATATTGAATATTGAAGAAAGTAATATAGAGAAAACTAAAATTAGCTATTTAAGTAATTCTAAAGAATTATATGTAAATACAAATGCATTAACCAAAATTAAAAATATTAATGTTTATAATATGCATGGTCAAAATGTAATATCTGTTATAAAAATTAATTCTAAAACAATTAAAATCCCTATAAGAAAAATAAAGTCTAATTATGCAATAGTAAGCATAGAAACAGATCTAGGAAGACTTGTAAATAAGAAAGTTTATATTAATTAAAAGATTAACATTAACTTCTTATAATTTAAATTATTGTATAATCTTACATCAAAAATCACAACAAAAAATCAAATTAGATAACATTATTGGTTTAGTTTAAAAATTTGTTCTAAAAGCAACCATTTCTCTCCCTCTTTAGCCCAAGGTATCTTTTGTTGGTATTTCCACATTAAATCCTCCCATGCTTGTACATTAATATTAGAAGCATCATTTTTAGCTTTAACTTCAAATGAAAACGTATCATTGGCTTCAATAATCATAAATAATCTATTACCATTATTATAGATTTCCATGGTTTCAATTCCAGAATTCTTAATACTTTTAATGACTTCTGGCCAAACAGATTTATGATGTTTTTTATATTCTTCAATTAATATAGCATCATCTTTTAAATCACAAAAAAGGACAAACTTTTTCATCTGTTTATAATTATTTTTTGATTGGTCTGAAGTAACATTCATTTAATTATTTCTTTGAGTATTGAAAATTTGGTTATGAATGTTTCATGATATTTATTATATAATTTTTGTTTCATGCTTCTTAAATACATATATACCATACCAAGCTATATATACAAAACAAAGTAGTGGTAAAATAAAAGAAAAACTTACCTCAGATACTCCCATTATTGTAGTATCCGCAACACCATTTCCTCCTTTATCGATTATCATTCCTTGTAACATAGGCATTAAAGCACCTCCTACAATAGCCATTACTAATCCTGCAGATCCTACTTTAGATTGTTCTTCAGTTAAATCATTTAACGCAATACCATATATAGTTGGAAACATTAAAGACATACAGAAAGAAATACCAACTAAGCTATATAATCCAAACATACCCTGAATAAACATTGTGCCTGCTACAAAAACAACTGCTAATAAAGCAAAAAACATTAGCAATTTACCTGGGCTCATAAAACGCAACATAGCAGTTCCAACAATACGACCAACAGTAAATAATATAAAAGCTATAAACTGATAATCAAATACATCAATTTTTTCATAACCAACTACACCTACATTAGCTAAATCAATAGCTTCTGCATATTGATAGATATAAGTCCATGTCATGATTTGTGCACCTACATATAATATTTGAGCAAGTACCCCCAAAATATATTTACTATTACCTGCTAGCTTTGAAAAAGTACTACCTAAACTAGGCATGTTTACTTCTTCTTTAGATTGTGGCATCTTATTAACCAAAAACAAAACAAATACAGCCGAAATAACCAAGCCTAAAACAACATAAGGGTCACGAATCACAGCTAAATCAGCCATTCTTATCATAGCTCTTTTAGCTTCATCTAAAGCACTAAAATCGGTAATATCATCAGACTGTAAGTTATCATAAACAAAATATTTAGCAACCAACAAGCCAGCCAATAGCCCTATTGGATTTACTGATTGTGCTAAATTTAATCTTTGGGTAGCTGTTTCTTTTGCGCCCATAGCTAATATATATGGATTTGCTGCTGTTTCTAAAAAAGCTAAGCCAAAAGTTAACACATATAAACCTAAACAGAAAAACCAAAATTTTTCCGTAATAGCAGCTGGATAAAATAATAAAGCGCCTCCAGCATATAAACCTAAACCTATTAATACCCCTACTTTATATGAATATTTACGCATAAACATAGCCGCGGGTAATGCCATACAAAAATAGCCACCATAAAACGCCATTTGAACCCAAGAAGCTTGTGTATTTGATAATTCTAAAACCTTTTTAAATGCATTTACCATTGGGTCTGTTACTGCATTAGCAAAACCCCATAATGCAAATAAAGAAGTGACTAAAATAAAAGGAACAATAATGCTTTTTGAAACTACAGGAATCTTAGTTGATTTACTCATTCTTATCATTAATTAGTTAGTAAAGCAATATTACTAAAAAAGTATTGATAAAAAAACAAATGTTTAATATACACTTATTCTGTTAATAAAGCTCGGTCTAAATGAACATAGCCACCATCAACTGTAATGAATTGACCTGTAGTATGTGATGATATTTCAGAAATAGTAAACAAACATTGATTTGCGATTTCTGAAGGTGTTGTCATTCTGTTTTCCAAAGGTATTTTTTTTACAATAGATTGAAGTTTTTCCTCTCCGTTTTCCAACGTTTTAATCCAAGTATCGTAAGCAGGTGTCCAACTTTCGGCAATTACAATAGCATTTGAACGAATGCCATATTTAATTAAATCGACTGCCCATTCTCTTGTTAAGCCATAAACACCACCTTTAGCAGCTGCATAACCAGAGGTTTCTCCTTGCCCAGTTAGCGCTACTTTAGAACCAATATTTAAAATGTTTCCTTTAACTTTTTTAATCATAGGTAAACAATACTTCGTCATTGCAAAATAGCTAACCATATTTAATTTAATAGAATACATAAAATCGTCCATAGAAGCATTTAAACCTGCACCATCATTAACACCTACATTATTTATAAGCGCATCTACTCTACCGTATTTGTTTTCTATAACTTTTGTGGCTTGTTCTATTTGTTTATAATCAGATAAATCTGTTTTTACAAATAAAGCATCAATACCTTGTTCTTGTAATGCTTTTTCATATCCAAATCCACGATCGTTACGACACACAATTACAGGAATAGCTCCTTCTGCGGCTAAATGCTGTACAATGGTTTCTCCTATACTACCTTTAATTCCTGCAGCTCCAGTTACAACTACCACTTTTCCTTTTAAACCTAAATCCATGATACTTATTTTAAATTATAAAATTGAATAGCATTTCTCCCCATAATAGCTTCTTGTTCAGTTTCTGAAAGGTTTGCTATAAAATTTGTGACAATTGATTTTACTTGCGAATAATTTCCAGCCACCAAACACACCGGCCAGTCCGAACCAAACATAATACGTTTTGTTCCAAAAGCATTTAAAACTAAATCCATATAAGGCTCTAGCTGCTTTGGTGTCCAAGTATTATAATCTGCTTCAGTTATCATTCCAGAAAGTTTACAATACACATTTTCTTGCTTTGCAATTTCTTGCATAATTACGGCCCAACCATCAAAAAAATCATCTTTTATATAGGGTTTTGCAATATGATCGATTACAAATTTCTGATTTGGAAAACGTTTCACAAACTCTAAAGTTGCTCCTAATTGATGCGGAAAAATTAATACATCATAAGTAAAGCCATGTGATTCTAATTTTGAAATGCCTCTTAAAAAATCTGGACGTAACAAAAAATTAGGATCTGCTTCTTCTTGTACGACATGCCTAAAACCTTTCATTTTATTAAATGCACTGTATTTTTCTAAATCAGAATCAAGAGCATGTCCGCGCAAATCTACCCAACCAACTATGCCCTTAATAAAATTATTACTAGATGCTAAATCTAACAAAAAATCATTTTCAGCTATAGTTTGGTCTGCTTGAACTGCGACACATCCATCAATACCATTCTCATGATATACTTTTTCTAAATCTAATGGTAAAAAATCGCGACGAATAACAGCCATATCGTCATCAAGCCATTCGTGTTTAATAGGTTCATATTTCCAAAAATGTTGATGCGTATCTATTATCATTATAATATCTTTTTAATTAAAACTTACAGTTGCTTTTATAACGCCAGTTTCAGGCTTTAACCAACTATCAAATTGTGCTATCATATCTGTATAAGGTACAGAGTGCGTTATAAAAGAGTCTGTTGGAAATTGATTTAGCACACTTATAACATGTTCAAAATCTTCTGTGGTTGCATTTCTACTACACATTAAAGTCATTTCTTTAGCATGTACTGCTGGATGATTATAAGTTAATTCGCCTTTAGATAAACCAACTAAAACAAATCGGCCGCCATGCGACATATAACTAGGGCAAGCTTCTAAAGCAAATTTATTTCCAGACGCATCAAATACTGCTGTACATAAATCGCCATTTGTAATTTCAGAAATATCATTTACAGCATTATCTCCCGCTTTCACTATATAATCAACACCTATTTTTTCTTTAGCATATTGCAATCGTTGCTCATTCATATCAATGGCAATCACTTTTGCACCAGCAATTTGCGCTAATTTCATAATACCAATACCAATAGGTCCGCAACCAACAACAGCAACCGTTTCACCTGGTTTAATATTTGCTCTTCTAACTGCATGTGCTCCAATAGCTAAAGGTTCTACAATAGCCATTTCGTTATCAGATAAATTATTAGCAGGTAATAAAATATTAACAGGCACAGAAATTTGTTCTTGCATACCGCCATCTGCATGCACACCAAGTACGCGTATATTTGTGCAGCAATTTGGGTTTCCATTTTTACACGCTATACATTCTCCACAACTAACATAAGGCATCACTACAACTTTATCTCCTGCTTTAATACCTTTTTCATTAGTATCAATTTCTATGACTTCTGAAGCTAATTCATGACCTAAAATTCTAGGGTATGTAAAAAAAGCTTGATTTCCTCCATAAGCATGGATATCGGTTCCGCAGATACCTACTTTGCTAATTCTTAATAAAGCCTCTCCTGATTTTCTTATAGGTGCATCTTTTTCTTTTAAGATAAACTCACCTGGTTTTTCACAAACTATGTACTTCATGCTTCTATTTAATTGCTATTATTAATTCAATTATACAAATTGTTTTAAGACATAATTCCCTTTATTATTGTATTAGAAAAATAATAAATTATATTTGTTCAATCGATTGAACAAACTTATCCTTTTTTTTGAAAAATAAAAAGAAAATAACCATAAAAGATATTGCTAATGCTTTAAACATTACACCTTCTGCTGTATCAAAAGCTTTAAACAACCATCCTAGAATTAGCGATAAAACGAAAGCAGCAGTAAAGCAAATTGCAGAATCATTAAATTATCAACCAAACCACATAGCTACAGCTTTACGAAAAGGAAAAAGTAATTTAGTTGGTGTCATGATACCTAGAGCTAACAGTCATTTTTTCTCTTCAGTTGTTGAAAAAATCGAAAACGTTTTAAGTAAAGAGGGCTATAATATTATTATAACACAATCAAACGAATCGTTTACAAGAGAATGTAAAAATATTGAATCGCTGCTTTTAACTCAAGTGGATGGCATCATTGCATCAATGGCTAATGAAACAAAAACATTAGAGCATTTCGAAAAAATAAAATCTAATGGTGTTCCCTTAATTATGTTTGACCGTGGTGAAGACGCTTTAGCTGTTGATTATATTGGAATTGACGATTACCAGAGTAGTTTTAAAATTATTGAACACCTTAAAAATCAAGGATGCAAAAGAATTGCCCATATTGGAGGACATAATCATACTAGAATTTACAAAAACAGAATTGTAGGTTATAAGGATGCGCTTTTAAAATATAAGCTTCCAATTGCTGAAGAATTAATTTCTGAAAGCACTTTGTACATTGAAGATGGTCGGAAAATTATGAAAGAATTATTAGATCTTTCTGAAAGACCAGATGCTGTTTATGCGGCAGGCGATTTTGCGGCTATGGGAGCACTTCAAGTCATGGAAGAAAACAATATTCGGGTTCCAGAAGACATTGCGTTAGTTGGTTTTAGTAACGAAACCTTTACATCTTTTGTAAAACCTTCAATCTCCACTATCAATCAGCGTAGTGAAATTATAGGGCAATTAGCTGCCGAAACATTTTTAAAAAGAGTCAATACTCCTAATTGGAAACCAAAATTAAACAATACAATCATAGATTCTGAACTCATTATTAGAGATTCTTCTTTAAAAAAAATTGAATAAAAACTTAATACTATTTTTGCTTATATTTCATAATTAATATTAATTTAGTCTTTTAAGTATTATTAATATGTTTTATGAAACTTCATTTATTAGACAGAAGTAACCTAACAAACAGTTCATTTACAACGAAAGTAAATGAATATCCATACTTTTTAAAAATATGGCATTATCACCCAGAACTAGAACTTGTTGTTGTGCTAAAAAGTGAAGGCACCTGTTTTATTGGTGATAGCATTGAAAAATTTAGTGTTGGAGATATTGTACTCATAGGAAAAAATTTGCCGCACATGTGGTTGAACGATGAAGATTATTTTAAAAAAAGTCCGAAACAATCTGCTAAAGCCATCGCTATACATTTTAAACAAGATTATTTAGGCAGAACATTTTTTGAAACTCCAGAAATGATTCACCTTTTAGAACTTTTTGAGCGCTCGCGTTTTGGTCTAAAATTTCTTAATACAGACAAAAGTATCATTCATGATATTCAAAATATGCTGGAATTAGATGGTTTTGAAAAAACCATGTCTTTTTTACAAATACTCAATAAATTAGCGAAACATAAAGAGGTAAAACGCTTATCGAGTCTAGGTTTTATAAATTCTTTTAACGCTACTAAAAGTGATACGCAAGATAAGGTACAAGCTTATATTTTTAAAAATTTCAACAAAAACATAAGTCTAGAAGAAGCCGCTAAAATTGCACATATGAATGCTTCTGCGTTCAGCCGTTATTTCAAGCGTATTAATCGCAAAACATTTTCACGTTACGTATCAGAAATACGCATTGGCTATGCTTGTAAATTACTACTCGAAAACAAATTTAATATAGCTGCTGTTTGCTACGAGTCTGGTTTCAATAATATTTCAAACTTTAACAGGCAGTTTAAACTAATAATGTATTGTACGCCGTCGGTTTATGTAAAAAACCATAACGAAGAAGCTTTAAAATCAGATTGATACATTGCATTTAACATCAAAAACAACTTCCTAAAGCAAAAATAGTATCATAATTCATCAAATTTTAGGAAGACTCACTTACATATTCCTTGTACTATTGTATCAATGTTTAATCTACTTATTTAGATTCAACATTAATCATCAAAATAAATCATTATAAAAATGGCCAAATTCAGTTTAAAAAACAAAGTCGCTATTGTAACTGGTGGCGGAAGTGGCATAGGAAAAGCTATATCGCTAACCTTTGCTAAACAAGGTGCTAAAGTTCATATTTTAGATTTCAATATAGAAGCTGCAGAAGAAACTATTTCAGAAATAAAAGCTATTGATGCACAAGGAGAAGCTCATAAATGCGATGTTTCTAATCAACAAAATGTTGTTAATATTATTAATAACATTACCCAAAACGAAAAAATTGATATTCTAATAAATAATGCTGGTATTCCCCATATTGGAAATATTGAAAATGTTGAAGAAGGAGATTTAGATCGTTTATACAACGTCAATATCAAAGGTGTTTATAATTGTATAAAAGCCGCAATTCCTTCATTAAAAAGTAATGGTGGTGGTGTTATTTTAAATTTAGCATCTGTTGCTTCAACTGTTGGGATCAATGATAGATTTGCCTATTCAATGACTAAAGGTGCTGTTCTTACCATGACTTATTCTGTTGCTAAAGATTATATAAACGATGGAATTCGTTGTAACTGCATTGCTCCAGGAAGAGTACACACACCATTTGTTGATGGTTTTATAAAAAACAACTACCCTGGAAAAGAAGCCGAAATGTTTGATAAATTATCAAAAACCCAACCTATTGGTCGTATGGGAAGTACACAAGAAATAGCCGATTTAACCTTGTTCTTATGCTCTGATGAAGCAGGTTTTATTACAGGTTCAAACTACGCCATTGATGGCGGTTTTGTAACATTAAACGGAAATTAAGAATTTAAATATATAGAAGATGAAATTAATACGATTTGGAGACGTCAATAATGAAAAACCAGGTGTTCAATTAGCAAACGGAACAAGACTAGATGTATCGGCATTTGGAACCGATTATGATGAAGCTTTTTTTGGAAATAATGGTATTGAAAAATTAAAAACTTGGTTAGAGACAAATCAATCTAATTGTCCTGAAGTTGATGATAACGTACGTTTAGGAGCGCCTTTAACAAGACCTTCTAAAATTGTATGTATTGGTTTAAACTATGCGCAACATGCTGCCGAAGCTGGTATGGATGTTCCTAAAGAACCTGTATTATTTTTTAAAGCTACCTCTGCTATCGTTGGTCCTAATGATGATATCATGATTCCTAAAGGAAGTACTAAAACCGACTGGGAAGTTGAGTTATCTGTTGTAATTGGTAAAAAAGCATCTTATGTTGAAGAAGATGATGTTTTCGATCATATTGCGGGTTACGTATTACATAACGATGTTAGCGAACGTGCTTTTCAATTAGAACGTTCTGGACAATGGGTAAAAGGAAAAAGTTGCGACACCTTCGCTCCTATCGGACCTTTTATTGCTACTACCGATGAAATTAAAGACCCAAATAATTTAAACTTATGGTTAAAATTAAATGGTGAAGTAATGCAAAACAGTTCAACTTCCGACTTTATTTTTAACATTCAACAATCTATTAGTCATATTAGTCAATTTATGACTTTATTACCTGGAGATATTATTTCTACAGGAACGCCTTTTGGTGTTGGTCTTGGTTTAAAACCACCTGTATACTTAAAACCAGGCGATGTTGTAGAACTTGGTATTGAAGGTTTAGGTACTTCAAAACAAAATGTGGTAGCATATAAACAATAAAATAAAAATCATGCGAGTAGGCTTATTCATACCCTGTTATATTAATCAATTATACCCTCAAGTAGGAAAGGCTACTTTAGAGCTTTTAGAAAAATTAAACGTCGATGTGGTATATCCGTCAGGGCAAACCTGTTGCGGACAACCCATGGCAAATTCAGGGTATGAATACGAGTCTGAAGGTGCATGCAATAATTTTGTAGACAACTTTAAAGATTTTGATTATATAGTAACACCTTCTGGAAGTTGCGCCTATCACGTTAAAAAGCATTACAATATTATTCCGCAAACAGATGCTGTTACTAAGGTTCGTAATAATGTTTACGAATTATGTGATTTCATATTGAACGTTTTAGAAGTAAAAAATGTTGGAGCTTCGTTTCCTCATAAAGTAGGCGTTCATAAAAGTTGTCACGGACTAAGAGGATTAAGATTAGGCTCTTGTTCCGAAGTTGTTGGCGATTCTTTTTCATTCATAGAAACGCTTTTACAAGAAGTTAAAGGTACCGAATTAATGCCTGTAAAAAGAAGCGATGAATGTTGCGGATTTGGTGGCACATTTGCTGTTACCGAAGAAGCTATCTCTGTAAAAATGGGAAAAGATAAAATTAAAGACCACTTAGAAAGTGGCGTAGAAGTTATTACAGCTACAGATACCTCTTGCTTAATGCATTTAGAAGGTTTAGTAAACCGTAATAATCAACCCCTTAAAATTTTACATATTGCTGAAATTTTAAACAGTAACTTCTAATAAAACCACTATGAGTCATTCACAACTAGCCAGTATATTTAATAAAGATGAAAAAAGAGTCGATTGGCATGACAAAGCCTTATGGTTTGTTAGACATAAAAGAGATTTATCTGTTCACCAAGTAAAAGGTTGGGAGGAATTAAGAAACTTAGGGCATGGCATAAAAGCACATATGCTATCTAATCTAGATTCTTATTTAATTCAATTTGAAGAAAATGCCAAAAAAAATGGCATAGAAGTACATTGGGCTGCTAATGGAAAAGAACACAACCAAATAATACATAAAATTCTTAAAGACAACAACGCCAAAAAAGTTGTTAAAAGTAAATCGATGCTTACTGAAGAATGTCATTTAAATCCATTTTTAGAAGCTGATGATATTGAAGTTATTGATACTGATTTAGGTGAACGTATTGTACAATTAGCAAAAGAACCACCAAGTCATATTGTACTACCCGCTATTCATAAAAACAAGCATGAAGTAGATGAATTGTTTCAAGAACATTTAGGCACTAAACCTTGTGATGGTGACCCGCAGTATTTAACAGGTGAGGCTAGAAAGCATTTACGAGAAAAATTTATTGAAGCAGACGCCGCTATTACAGGTGTTAACTTTGCTATTGCAGATACTGGTGGATTTGTAGTTTGTACAAACGAAGGAAATGCCGATATGGGAGCACATTTAGCGCCTGTTCACATTGCTTGTATGGGTGTTGAAAAAATAATTCCGAAACAAGAACATTTATCTGTGTTTTTACGCTTATTAGCAAGATCTGCAACAGGGCAACCTATAACAACCTATTCATCGCATTTTAAAAAACCTAGAAAAGGTGCTAAAATGCATGTTGTTATTGTTGATAATGGGCGCTCAGAACAATTAAGCAGACCCGATTTTAGAGCGTCATTACACTGCATTCGTTGTGGTGCATGTATGAATACATGTCCAATTTACAGAAGAAGTGGTGGTCATAGTTACGATGCAACCATCCCAGGACCTATTGGTTCTATTTTATCGCCAGGAAAAGATTTAACAAAACACAGTTCTTTACCTTTTGCCTCTACCCTATGTGGTTCTTGTTCAGATGTGTGTCCTGTAAAAATTGATATTCATGCGCAATTATATAAGTGGCGACAAATAATTACAAAAGAAACACCACAGCCTTTTATTAAGAAGAAATCTATGGAAATGATGGGTAAAGTATTCTCAAAACCTGCTCAATTTGAAAAAGTTGGAAAAATAGCGCGTTGGTCTTTAAGAAGTTTACCTAAATCTATAATAAACTCAAAACCGAATGCTTGGGGGAAAGCTAGAGATTTACCAACAGGACCAAAACAAAGTTTTGATCAGTGGTATAATGAAAGAGAAAATAACAAGAAAAAAGATTAAATCATGGCAAGCAGAGATACAATTTTAGCTAGAATAAAGGCAAACAAACCAGAAGCTATTAGCTTACCTCAAATAGATGAAACTTTATTTGATGACGGATACGATTTAATTAAAGAATTCACTAAAAAAGTAGAAGTTGTAGGTGGTAATGTTTTAGAGGCCAAATCTAATCAAGATGTTATTAAACAAATAACAGAAATGATCCCTAATACTTCTGTTAATTTTTCGACATTATCAGACACTCAAGATTTCAATACTATTAATTTTGAAACCATAAAAAAGCCACAAGAGCTAGAAGATTTAGATATTCTAATTCTTGAAAGCGATTTAGGAGTTGCCGAAAATGGTGCTGTTTGGGTAACGGATAAAAGCCTTCCGATGAGAGCTTTACCCTTTATCACCAAGCATCTTGTCTTTGTACTTTCAAAAGAAAACATTAAACCATATATGCACCAAGCTTATCATAAACTTTCAGAATCTTCAACAGATTTTGGGGTATTTATTTCAGGTCCTTCAAAAACTGCTGATATTGAACAATCTCTAGTAATTGGAGCACATGGAGCCCTAAGTTTAACTATCTTTTTAAAAGCTTAAATAATTCAATTAAAAAAATCATTTTTTTCTAGAATTACAGTACAGTACAGGATAGAGATTTTTTAATGTTCATTTATTTTAGCACGAAATATTTTAATCATCCTCATGAATACAATTACAAAAAAATTTAATTACGTAGATTACTTATGGAATGAAGAAAAAGCAGCGTCTTTAAAAGACGATCAAGTTGCTTTATTTTTATACCGTTCAAACATATTAGGAGCCGATTTAAGAATCACCAATTACGGTGGTGGAAACACAAGCTGTAAAACCATAGAAAAAGACCCTTTAACAAACGAAGACGTTGAAGTTATGTGGGTAAAAGGTTCTGGTGGTGATATTGGAACTTTAACACGTGCAGGAATTGCTGGTTTATATACTGGTAGATTGCGCGATTTAAAAAATGTATATGGAGGTTTAGATGATGAAGACCGTATGGTTGGATTATTTAATCATTGTATTTATGATTTAGATAGTAAAGCACCATCTATTGATACACCGCTTCACGGATTATTACCTTTTGCACATATAGATCATTTACATCCAGATGCACTTATTGCTGTAGCAGCAGCAGAAGATAGCGAAAAAGTAACCAAAGAAATTTGGGGAGATACTATGGGGTGGGTGCCATGGCAACGCCCTGGTTTCGATTTAGGACTTCAGTTAGAAAAATGTTTAGCTGATAACCCTGGCATTAGAGGTATTGTTTTAGGGAGTCATGGTTTATTCACTTGGGGCGATACTTCTTATGAGTGTTATATGAATAGTTTAGAAGTTATTGAAACAGCTTCTGAATATATTGAGAAAAAAATCAAAGAAAAAGGTTCTGTTTTTGGTGGACAAAAAGTTCAAAGTCTTCCTCAAGAAGAACGTTTAGAAAAAGCAGCACAATTAATGCCTTTATTAAGAGGTTTATGCTCTTCAGAAAAAAGTATGATAGGTCATTTTTCTGATAATGATGTTGTTTTAGAATATATTAATAGTCATGATTTAGAACGATTAGCTCCTATGGGAACGTCTTGTCCAGATCATTTCTTACGTACAAAAATTCAACCATTAGTATTAACACTTGATACTAATGAAGATGTATCTGATTCTGATGCGATTCTTAAAAAATTAGAACCAGCATTTGCACAGTACAGACAAGAGTATGCAGATTATTATAACACTTGTAAAAAAGATAATAGTCCAGCAATGCGTGATCCTAACCCAGTAATTATTATTTACCCAGGAGTAGGTATGTTCAGTTTTGCAAAAAACAAACAAACAACGCGTGTTGCTAGTGAGTTTTACATTAACGCTATAAACGTCATGCGTGGTGCAGAAGCAATTACGTCATACACATCATTACCAAGACAAGAAGCTTTTGATATTGAATATTGGTTATTAGAAGAAGCTAAACTTTCTAGAATGCCAAAAGAGCAACCGTTATCTCGTAAAGTAGCTTTTGTTACTGGAGCTGGTGGTGGTATTGGCAAAGCTATTGCAGATAAATTAGCTGCCGAAGGTGCCAATGTAGTATTAACAGATATTAATGAAGATAGCTTAAAACAAGCTCATGCTACTTATAAAAGAGATGTATCTACATATGCTATTTGCGATGTAACCAATACAGAGTCTATTGCATCGGCTTACAAAAAGGCATGTATAGAGTTTGGTGGTGTAGATATTATAGTTCATAGTGCTGGATTAGCTATTTCTAAAGCCTTAGAAGATACCACTGATAAAGATTGGAACATCTTACAAAGTATTTTGGTAAAAGGTCAATTTGACTTAGCAAAACAATCTGCAGCCATTATGCGTAAACAAGGACTTGGAGGTGATTATATTGCCATTGCAAGTAAAAACGGATTGGTTGCTGGCCCTAACAATGTTGCTTACGGAACTGCCAAAGCTGCACAACAACACATGGTACGTTTATTAGCGGCAGAATTAGCAAAAGATAAAATTAGAGTGAATACAGTAAACCCAGATGGTGTTATTGTAGGAAGTAAAATATGGGAAGGTGCTTGGGCCGAAGGAAGAGCTAAAGCCAATGGAATTACTGTTGAAGAATTACCAGCTTTTTATGCAAAAAGAAATTTATTAAACGAAATCATCACTCCAGATGATATCGCAAATGGCGTATTTACTTTAGTAGGCATATTAGATAAATCTACAGGAAACATAATTAATGTTGATGGTGGAATGGCTAATGCATTTGTACGCTAACAAAATTTGAGTTAGTTTTAGTTTATAAAAAACTTCCATAGCATATGGACACATATATATGGAAGTTTTTTTTAACAATCTATACTCAAACAAAGCATTCACAATTAAATATTGAAATCTAAATAATTGAATGAATGCTTCAAATGACCAATAAAGACAATAGATAAAACTCATGAAAATAGAACAAAGTCATATTCAAGACACTAATAATAAAGACCTTAAGTCTCATCAAGATCATTTCGATTTCTTATCAAATAGCTTAACTAACAAAGGTGTTAATGTTAATAGCATTATAAAAAAACTACAAGATTTTCAAGTAGCTATTCCAAGTTGGGCATTGGGTGCTGGAGGTACACGTTTTGGTCGTTTTTCTTTTTACGGAGAACCTTCAAACTTAGAGCAAAAAATTCAAGATGTTGGTATTCTTCATTCATTAACCCAAACGGCTGGGGCAGTTTCTCTTCATATTCCTTGGGATATTCCTGAAGATTATAATGCGATAAAAGAATTAGCCGGTTCGTTAGATATTAAATTTGATGCTGTAAACTCAAATACGTTTCAAGATCAAGTAAATGCTAAAGAAAGTTACAAATACGGATCTTTAAGTAATACAAGTGAGGCTGTAAGACAACAGGCTATTCAACATAATTTAGATGTTATTAATATTGGAGACAAACTAGGTTCTAAAAGCTTAACAGTTTGGTTAGCAGATGGATCTTGTTTTCCAGGGCAAAATAACTTTCAAACAGCGCTTCAAAACACAGAAAACAGTTTAAAAGATATTTATAAAGGCTTACCTAACGATTGGAGCATGCTTATAGAATACAAACCTTACGAGCCAAACTTTTACAGTACTGTAATTCAAGATTGGGGAACATCGTTTATGTTAGCAAATGCTTGTGGAGAGAAAGCATATTCTTTAGTAGATTTAGGACATCATTTACCTAACAGTAATATTGAACAAATTGTTTCAATTTTAATGTCTAAAGGTAAACTAGGTGGTTTCCACTTTAATGATAGCAAATATGGTGATGACGATTTAACTGTTGGGAGTATCAAACCTTATGCCCTATTCTTAATTTTTAACGAACTGGTTTATGGTATGCAAAACAATCCACAAAATCCTGATTTAGCGTGGATGATTGATGCAAGTCATAATGTAAAAGATCCTTTAGAAGATTTAATTCAATCTCTTGAAGCCATTCAAGAAGCTTATGCTAAAGCGCTTTTAATTGATCAAGATGAATTAAAGTCTGCTCAATTAAACAATGATGTTGTTAAATGTCAAGAAATATTACAAAACGCCTACAGAACAGATGTAAGACCTCTTTTAGAAAAAGCTAGATTAGAAAGTGGTGGTGCTTTAAGCCCAATAAATGCATATCGTTCTCTAGATGTTAGAAATGAATTAATTAAAGAAAGAGGTAAAAACACTGTAGCTACAGGATTATAATATGATAAATGTAACAGCGGTTTTTGATATTGGTAAAACCAATAAAAAATTCTTTCTTTTTGATAAAGATTACAAAGAAGTATATAAAGAATACACTCATTTTGATGAAATTGAAGATGAAGATGGTTATCCTACCGAAAACTTACCTGCGCTTCAAGCATGGTTAAAAAAAGTATTTGAAAGTATTCTTGAGGCTTCAGAATTTAATGTACAAGCTATTAATTTTTCAACCTATGGTGCTAGCTTTGTTCATCTGGATGAAAATGGAGACGTTCTTACACCGCTGTACAACTATACAAAACCTATTGATCAAAGTGTTATTGATTCTTTTATTGAAAAATACGGACCTAGAGAATCTTTTTTAAACACGACTGGGTGTTTCGATTTAAGTCTTTTAAACTCTGGTTTACAACTTTATTGGATAAAACATACAAAACCAGAAGTTTTTAAAAAGATTAAGCATTCACTACACTTACCACAATACCTTAGTTATATTTTCACAGGTATACCTTTAAGTGAATATACTAGCATTGGTTGTCATACAGCGTTATGGGATTATACTAAAAAAGATTATCACTTATGGGTATATAAAGAAGGTTTAAATAATATACTACCAACAATAGTATCTACTGAAACGAGTATTAACATGAACTATAATGGAAAACGCATCAAAATTGGTGTTGGTATTCATGATAGTTCTTCTGCTCTACTACCTTATGTTCGTAGTGTAAAGAAAAAATTTGTTTTGGTTTCTACAGGTACTTGGAGTATTACTTTAAACCCCTTTACAGAGCATCCTATTTTAAATGAAAACCAAAACAAAGATTCCATAAATTATATGCGAATTAATGGTAAAGCGGTAAAGGCAACTCGTTTATTTTTAGGTAACGAGTATAAAATACAAGTAGGTAAATTAGATAAGCATTTTGGTGTTTCTGAAGATTATCATCGCCATGTAAAATTTAATTATGATACATATTTTGAAATCGTAAAAGATTTTAATCACATGTTTAAATGGGAAAGTATTGCTGATATTGATATGCCTTCTGAAACAAAGATAACACACAATAACTTTGAAGATGCTTACCACCAACTTATGACAGAACTTGTGCTTTTACAAATTAAAAGTATTAAAGATGTTATTGGTAATGATAATATAAAACGATTATATGTAGATGGTGGTTTTAGTGATAATGACCTTTTCGTTAAATTACTATCACATCACTTTAGAAATATGAAATTAAGAACTACAGATTCTTCTTTAGGATCTGCTTTAGGTGCTGCCATTTCAATTTCAGACAAAAAATTAAATTCCAAATTTCTAAAAAAGAATTACTCACTAAAGAAGCATGTACCCTTTATAATTAAATAACCGAAATAAAATCACCACATACACCACATAACCCAACCAAACTAAATAAGACAACTATGACACAATACCACAAAGAAGAAGAAATAATGGAAGAGATTGCTGGCGGTGAATTTGAAAGAACTCCTGTTCCACAATCAAAATTAAAAGGCTGGAAAAGCTTCCTTGGCATGTACGCAGGTGAACATGCCGCTGGGACAGAATTTATGATAGGTCCTTTGTTTTTAACCGCAGGTGTTAGTGCTTTCGATTTAATAATTGGCCTTTTATTAGGTAACTTATTAGCTGTTTTATCTTGGAGATTTTTAACAGCAGAAATTGCTGTTAAAAACAGATTAACTCTTTATTTTCAACTAGAAAAAATATGTGGTAAAAACCTAGTTACAGGTTATAATTTAGCAAACGGCATTCTTTTTTGCTTCTTAGCAGGTTCTATGATAACGGTTTCTGCAACAGCAGTTGGAATCCCTTTTGATATGCCAATGCCAAAACTTGATGATACCATGCCAAATGGTATGACGTGGATTATTATTGTTTTAGTAATTGGTGCTGTAATTTCTATTATTGCAGCAAGAGGATACGATACAGTATCTAAAGCAGCAAATTGGATGTCTCCAATAATTGTAATAGCATTTGTAGCTTGCGGTATTGTTGCATTAAGTCAATTAGGAGTTTCAAGTTTTTCTGAATTTTGGGATATTTGGGGTGAAGGAAAAGATCCGTTTCCTGGACAAATAAAATATACTTTTTGGCACGTTTTAATTTGGTCATGGTTTGCTAATGCAGCTATGCATATTGGAATGTCTGACCTGTCTGTTTTCAGATTTGCAAAAAAGGCAAGTTCTGGATGGACAACTGCTGGAGGTATGTATGTTGGTCATTATATGGCTTGGATTTCAGCTTGCTTATTATATGCTGTTTATTTAAAGTCTCCAGAAGCTATATCGTTCTTATCAAATGGTGAAGCCCCTCCAGTTGCTCCAGGTCCATTAGCCTATAATGCCATTGGTGTTTTTGGAATTATAGCTGTTGTTTTAGCTGGATGGACTACAGCAAACCCTACTATTTATAGAGCTGGCTTAGCATTTCAAGCTATTATACCAAAAGTATCTACGTTTTGGGTTACTATAATTGCTGGTACTGTAGCAACAATAGCTGGATTATTTCCTGCATTTGCAATGAAATTATTAGGTTTTGTTGCTTTATACGGATTTATCTTAGCGCCTTTTGGAGCCGTTATAGTATTTGAACATTTTTTCCATAAAAAATATGGTATTATTAAAAATTATGCAGAACATGCAAACATAAAATTCAACAAGTCTGTTCTATTTGCTTGGGCAATCAGTTTTGGAATCTTTTATTTTATATCAGTACAATTTGATGTGTTTTTATCATTTGTAACCCTTCCTGCTTGGTTACTATGTGGTATTTTATTTCTTGTATTTAGTAAATATGCACAGAAAAATAGTTAAATAAAAAATCTCTAATTAGAGTTTAGACAAAAAAGGCAGGATTAAAATCCTGCCTTTTTTGTTACTATATATTTTAATTAAACTAATTGTGACAATTTTTGAGAAGACTTTCTAACAATTAATTCGGGAGCCAAAACAATATGTTTTTCAGTTTTTTCTCCTTTACTATTAACCTCTTCAAGAAATACCTGAGCTGCAATTCTTCCCATTTGTATAGGAGATTGATCTACAGATGTTATTGATAGTTCCATAAATTTCGTAAACGGTTCATTACTAAAACCAACCACACTTATATCTTCAGGGATTTTAAGCCCATTTGCTTTAATTTCTTGAATAGCACCAAGAGCTGTAAAATCACTTGAAGAAAATATTGCATCAGGACGGTTGTCCATATCTAAAAATATTTTAGTAGTTTTTCTTCCTTCAACAACTTTACTAATTGTTTCAATAACTAAACTCTCATCAAATTCAAGTCCGTTATCAATTATAGCCTGTTTATAACCTAAGTATCTATTCTGAAAAATTTGTAATGAACGATTATTAGATAAATGGGCGATTCGCTTATAGCCCTGATTTATTAGATGATTAGTAGCATCGTATGCCCCCTTAAAATCGTCAATAGTAACAGAGCTTACTCCATGTATATCTTTCTTTCTATCAAAAAATATTAATGGCACATTTTTTTTAATTAGCTTATTAAAACTAGTGTCTTTTTCAATTTTAGCATTGGATATCGACATTAAAACACCATCTACCTGAGCATTCAATAAAGAATTTATATTTTCAATTTCTAAATTTTGCTGATCATGAGTTTGGCAAATTATTACATGATAACCTTTTGGATAAAGCTCTTCTTCAATACCTCTAATTACAGAGGCGAAAAAATTAGTATCAATTCTTGGAACTATAACCCCAACATTATAACTCTTTCCACTTTTTAATGCTAAAGCCAATTTATTTTGCTCATAATTCATTTCTTTGGCTGTCTTAAAAACTAATTCACGTGTAGCAGCGCTAATTTTAGAATTATTATTTAAAGCTCTAGAAACTGTTGCAGCAGTTATATCAAGTCTTTTAGCAATATCATAAATAGTTGTTTTTTTTGTCATGAAAATTAATTGGCTATAGTTAACAAAAATACATTAATAAAAGTTAATATCTAAAAAATTATGATGCAAGCTACAATAAAGTAGATTAATCAAAAACAATACAAATTATCGTTTTTTTTACTAAAACACTTCGATTTTCTTTCTATTTTTGCTTTTATGCAAAAATCTCTTGCAATATATATATATTTTTCTATTTTTGTACAATCGATTGTAATTTTTATACAATCGATTGTAATCGATTGAATTAAAAAAAATCAGTAGAAACATACAAAAACATACAATCGATTGTATGTTTTTTGTATGTTAAAGGAAAAACAAATTCATAATGAATATGTATACAAATATGATTTAGATTTATTAATAACTTAAAAAAAAGCCTATGTAAAAAAACTCTATTTACAAAAATTAAACAATAATTAAATTAACTAAACAAAAAGAATGAAAACAAAGAAAAACATTAAGTATTATTTCTTCCTTCTAGGAATGCTACTATGCTTACCTATTTATGCGCAAAACGCATCAGATATAAATGGTACAGTATCAGATGAATCTGGAATGCCTCTACCAGGTGTGTCAGTAATTATTAAAAACACAACTACAGGAACTGCTACCGATTTTGATGGTAATTATACCCTTAAGGCAAGTTCTGATGCTATATTAGTTTTTAGCTATTTAGGCTATACATCACAAGAAGTATCTGTAAACGGAAAATCAACCATCAATATTACTTTGGTTGAAGAAGCTGGTTTATTAGATGAAGTTGTTGTTGTAGGTTATGGTTCTGTAAAAAGAACTGATCTAACTGGATCTGTTACTAGTATTTCAACTGAAGAAATAACTCAAAGAAGTGTTAACAACCCCTTAGAAGCAATTCAAGGTAATTTACCTGGTGTAGTAATTACTAATAATACTGGACGTCTTGGTGATGGCTTTAATGTAAATATTAGAGGTATAAATACATTTAATACAGATAGAGCAGACCAACAACCATTATATATAGTGGATGGTGTGCCAACGGATAATATTGAATTTTTAAACCCTCAAGATATAGCACAAATAGATGTTTTAAAAGATGCATCTTCTGCTGCTATTTATGGTTCTAGAGGAGCCAATGGAGTTGTTATTGTTACAACAAAAAGTGGCACAACTGCTAAATCAGGCGTAAATGTTTCTTTCGAAAGCTCATATGGTATTGTTAAAACAGCTAGATTACCGGAGTTTATGACTGGCGCGGAATGGTGGGCTTATCACCAAACTGCATATCTATCTAGAGATCCTCTTGCACAAACACCTGCTCAAAATTTCACATTAGCAAGTAATAATAGTCCTGAATTAGTAAAAAGAGCGAACGCAGGGTTTGAATTTGATTGGGCTGATGCTGTTCTTAGAGATGGTGTTTTACAAAACAACTATATTTCTGTAGCTGGTAGAGCTGAAAATGGATTAGCTTATAACATCGCAATTGGTGTTCAAAATGATGAAGGTCAGCTTCAAAAGGAATCAAGAGATAATTACACTTTTAAAGCTGGTGTAAGTCATAATATAAATGATAAATTTTCTGCTGGTATAAATCTAACTATAGCTCATGAAATTAACCAACTTGGTAGTGGTCAAGCCATGAGAGATGCACTTAGATTAAGCCCACTAACATCACCATGGGCAATCGATGCAGACGGAAACCAATTGGTAGGAGAATTATGGGCACAGCCTGGTAAATTAAAGTACCCTAATGGAGATTGGGCATTTAATAAAACAAGTACTAGAAACCCTTTAGTAGAAATAGCAAATTCATCAGACGAAAGAAGAAGATGGAGAACACTTGCTAATATGTTTTTAGAATATAAAGCTTTAGATTGGTTATCATTTAAAACAAGTTTCTCAGCTGGACAAGGAAGTGTTAGAAGAGGTCGAGCATATGGTGTAGATTCTTATGCTGGTGGTGGTAATGGTATTAATTCTAGTATTGATAACTCAGAAAATTTTAATTATACTTGGGATAATCAATTTAATATAAATTATACAATAAATGAAGACCATGTGTTTAGCTTTTTAGGACTACAAAGTTTGTATTCTAATAGAACTGAAACTTCTTTTTTATCATCTAGAAATCAAACTTTTGAATCAGATTGGTATAATATTGGTTCTGGATTGCCGTCAACTTTTATTAATAAGTCAGGCTTTAGAAAGAATACTTTAAGTTCTTATGCGGCTCGTTTAAATTATTCATACCAAGATAAATATTTATTAACAGCATCTAATAGATGGGATGGGTCTTCTGTATTATCAGCAGGTAATAAATGGGATTTTTTCCCTTCAGTAGCATTAGCATGGAAACTTTCAAATGAATCATTTTTAAACAATAATAGCTTTATTTCAAACTTAAAAGCAAGAGCTAGTATTGGTTATACAGGTAATGATAATGTTGATCCTTACACAACACTAAATGGAGTTCCTACGCAAACTTATTATGACTTTGATGGAAATGATGCAAATGGCAACATAGCAGATCAATTAGCTAATAAAAATTTAACATGGGAAAAAACAAGAGAATTAAATTTTGGTATTGATTTTGGATTTTTAAATCAAAGAATATCAGGTAGTATCGATGTATATGATAGATTATCTAAAGATTTAATACTTGAACAAGTATTACCTATAGAAACTGGAGCTGGAAAAGTTAATAACAATATTGGAGATATAAGTAATAAAGGTATTGAAATTGCTTTATTAACAAGAAATATACAAACTGATAAAGTGACTTGGACAACTAATTTTTCATTTTCAAAAAATAAAAATGAAGTAATATCATTTTATGGACAAAGTGAAGTAGATGACCCAGGTAATGGATTATTTGTTGGAAAGCCATATAGACCTCATTACAACTATCTATTTGATGGCGTTTGGCAAGCCGACCAAGCAGCTGAAGCAGCTGTCTATGGGATGAACGAAGGTGAAGCTATAGCTAAAGATATTAATAATGATGGTAAAATTGATCCAGACGATGATAGAATTATTTTAGGTACAGAGCAACCAGATTGGATTGCAGGATTAACATCAAACTTAACTGTTGGTAATTTTGACTTATCTATCTCTGCTATTGCAATGCAAGGCGTACTAGTAAAAAGTGATTTTCTTAATGATAGTTTTGGTGACCCAAATGATAGAGGGCGTCAACACTTAGCATGGGATAGTTACTATGTTCCAGTAAATAGCGCTGGCTTACCAGCCCAAGTGTCAAATGAAGTACCAAGGCCTCGTGGACAAGGACAATTTTGGGGAACTGATTTTGGTTTTTATAGAGATGCATCTTTTGTAAAAATTAAAAATATAGCTCTTGGATATTCTCTTAACGATCAAATATTAGATAAATTAAAAATAAAAAGTTTAAGAATTTATGCTAATATTTTAAATCCGTTTGTATTTGCAAACAAAGATTTTGAAGGTTGGGAACCAGAATGGGCTGCTGCAGATCAAAATGTAGCGAGACCTAGTTCTGTTACATACCAATTAGGATTAAGTTTAAAACTTTAAAAAAAAGAAAATGAGAAAAATATTAATTTTAGGAATACTTATTGCTACATTTAGTTCTTGTAGTGATTTTATAGAAGAAGAAAACCTTTCTAATGTTTCTGCTGAAAGTTTTTATGTAACTCCAGAAGGGTTTAACTCTTTAGTTAACGCAAACTATGCCCAGCTTAGAAATATATATGGAGATTCACCATTTATGTTTATTGGTGGTACAGATTTATACTCAAAAGGAAGAGGACGTGGTATAGTTGGTTTAACAGAATATACAGAGTTAAACTCTACAACTAATGGTGTTGATGATTTATATAGAGAAGCGTATGAAGCCATTCAACTTGCAAATAGAGCAATTTATTATTCTGAAATAACAGAGCAAACTGATGAAGTACCTGCTCGAATTGGTGAGGTTAAATTTATTAGAGCATTATCTTATTTCTTATTAGTTCAATCATATGGTGGCGTAGCTATTACAGATTATATTGATACTCCAGTATTAGAATTTGATAGAAATTCTGCAGAAGAAGTATACACTCAAATCATTACTGATTTGAATGAAGCAGTAGCTACTTTAGGTAATGGTGCTTATGATGGCCGTGTAAATAAAAGAGCAGCTAAAAATTTATTAGCTAAAGTACACTTAACTAGAGCTTACGAGACTTTTGGTACTGCTAGTGATTTTGCAACAGCTGCAACTTTAGCAGATGAAGTGATTGCTGGACAAACTTTAAACTTAACTCATGAAGAAGTTTTTACTCCAGAAAATGATTTGAATGAAGAAGTTATTTTTTCAGTTCAATTTGATGCTGGCTCAATTAGTGCTGATAATAATGGTTTAGGAAGCAGACAATATGCTTATTTTGGATCCTATTTAGGAGGAACAGAAGTAGAAGGTCAGGCTCCTGCTAGAGATTATTCAGCTTGTCCTACTAATTTTGCTTTAGGTCTATTTACTCAAGATGATACCCGTTGGGAATCTACATTTATGACAGAAATATTTTATTGGTCTGATGCAACATACCCAGGAGGACCTTCATACTTTACTTATTACAGAGTACCTAAAGAAGATCATGGAGATCTAGCTGTTAATGAATTTTATGAGCCACAATGGTTTACACCAGCAGATAAAGCAAATTATTTAGCTACAAAAAACTTAGCTTCTGGCTTTGAATACCATAATTGGGGGGAATATTCTTCAGAGTGGACAGATACAGTTTCTTTAGATTACGAAGTAATTTGCGTAAGAAAATTTGATGATCCAGATCCAAGTACTGCTTTTGGTGGTAGATCTAGTACAAGAGATATTATATTAGGGCGTCTTGCAGAAACTTACTTAGTTGCTGCTGAAGCTTATTTACAAAGCAATCCTACAACTGGTTTAGCAAGATTAAATGAGGTGAGAAGAAGAGCTGGTGTTACACCTGCTACTTTAGGTGAATTTGATATTGATTATATATTAGATGAACGTGCAAGAGAATTATTTGGAGAATATCACAGATGGTTCGATTTAAAACGTACAGGTAAATTAGTTGAAAGAGCTTCAATGTATAATGCTGAAATTGAAGAAAGTAATTTTACAGGAGCTGGTGGAAATCTTAAAATATTAAGACCTATTCCGCAATCTGCATTAGATTTAAATCAAAATAGAGATTTTCCTCAAAACCCAGCTTATAACTAATATTTAGTTTTAATCTAAAAAAATAAAAGTTAATTAAAAATAACTTTTTTATAAAACCCGCTTCTTAACTGAAGTGGGTTTTTTGTTTACAACAACTGTTATACGTATTACTATTTATATAACATAAATTATCATTCTGGGATATCATTAAATATAACATTTAACATACTGTATTTTTATTATTTTGTGTTTTTTTGTTTTTATTTTTCTTTAAAAATATATAATTACTTTTAATTATAGAGCACCTAATACTTAAAGTGTTTTCAACTGTTTTAATGCTTTCAAAATATTAATTCAATAATATTTATACTCTTTTATTGTTTTTATATCAAAATATTTGCAAGATATTTTTTTTTTGATACATTTGTGTAATCGATTACAGTTATAAAAGGCACTTGCAAATAAATTACATCTTCTACTATTCGTAAATTTTGGAAAGCATTAAATGATTGCAATCGATTGGATGATTTAATAACTTAATACAAAAATCGCGTATGCAAAAAACAACAATCAAACTAACAAACAAACAAAATTAAAAAACTCAACTAAACAAAAAAGAATGAAAACAAACAAAAACATTAAGTATTACTTCTTTTTATTAGGATTAATACTATGCCTACCTATTTATGGGCAAAACGAAAATACTGTTAAAGGTACTGTTTCAGATGAATCTGGAATTCCTTTACCAGGTGTCTCGGTAATTATAAAAAATACGACAACAGGTACAGCTACCGATTTTGATGGTAACTATACTCTTAAAGCTAAATCTAGTGACGTTTTAGTATTTAGTTACCTTGGTTATACTACAAAAGAAATTACTGTAGGCAGTAAATCTACCATCGATGTAAATATGGCAGAAGAAGCTGGTAAACTTGATGAAATTGTTGTAATTGGTTATGGTAGCACTACAAGACGTGATGTTACTGGTGCAATTGCATCTGTATCAGGAGAAGACATTGTAAAAGTACCTGTAGCAAATGCTGCTCAAGCTATACAAGGTAAACTTCCTGGTGTAAGAGTTACAACTCAAGATGGACGTCCAGGTGCAAATATTGCTATACGTGTTCGTGGTGGTGGTTCTCTTACTCAAAGTAACCAACCATTATTTGTTGTTGATGGTTTCCCAGTAGGTTCTATAGATAATATACCTGGTGACCAAATTTTAAGTATTGATGTATTAAAGGATGCATCTTCTACAGCTATTTATGGTGCTCGTGGTGCAAATGGTGTAATTATAGTTACTACTAAAGGTGGTAAATCTGGTAAGCCAAAAGTAACATACGATGGTTTTACGCAGTTTAGTACAATTCCAGAATACTTACCAGTAATGAACGGATATGATTATATAGCTTATAACTGGGCATATGGTGATGCTATTGGTAGTCAATACAGCGATGCTTGGGAAAGATTATGGCTAATTGGTAGTCAAAATGGAAGTAATTCTGCAGGCATTGATTATTACAAAAATATTTCAAGTCGTGATTATACTAAAGAATTATATAATAGTGCTTTTTCGCATAGTCACAATGTTAATGTTTCTGGTGGAAACGAAAATGCTAAATACCTTTTAGCATTAAATCATTTTGACCAAGAAGGAAATAAAGTTGGATCATTTTTTGAAAGAACAAACCTTCAATTAAGATTAGACCAAAACTTAGGTAGCAAACTTAAATTTTCACTTAACACACGTTATTCTCAAATAAGTGAAGGTGACAATGGAGGTAACTCAACAGCTTACTACTTCCGCCCTATTAATTCTGCTGATATCCTTGGTGATTCTGATATAACAAGTAATACACAATTAGGGGATTATCTTGGTGTTTTAGATGATGACTTTAGCCCTATTGCTGCTTTAAATAATAATCAAAATGATGGCGTTTCACGTACATTGGTTACCAATACATCTTTAAGCTACGAAGTTATACCTGGTCTTACTGCAAAAACAGATTTTAGCTTAGTAAGTTTATGGAGTAATAGTAAATCTTGGTCTGGTGGCCCTCAAAATGAAGTTACTGAAGATGGTATAAACCTAGTTGGTTCTGCTAGAACACAACAAAAACAAGGCTGGAACTACAGGTGGATAAACACATTAAACTATGACTTTCAAGGATTAGGTGAAAACCACAAATTAGGATTATTAGCTGGTTATGAAGTTGCTGACACTGGTAGTGAAACTGTTACTATAAATGCATCAAAATTTCCAGAAGCTTATGATGCTGAACGTGCATGGAACAACATGCAAGAATATTATCGAGACCCTGATGATGGCGCTGCCAATCACTCATACACTACAGTTGGAGGTACTCCAACTACTCAACAGTCCTTATTTACTAGACTAACTTACGGGTTTAAAGGCAAATATTTATTTACTGGAACCTTTCGTGCAGATGGATCTTCTAATTTTGCACCAACAAAAAACTGGGGGTATTTCCCTGCTGCTGCCTTTGCATGGCGTGTATCTGAAGAAGAATTCTTAAATGATGTTAGTTGGTTAGACGACCTTAAAGTACGTATATCATATGGAGCTGTTGGAGCAGATGGTATTGATGCAGAATTATGGAAACAAAACTGGAGAGCTGCTCAAACTAGATTCTCAATAGGAGAAACAAGACAATCTTCAAACATTCCAGCAACTGGTGAACTTGCTAACTCAAATTTAGTATGGGAAACAACTATTACTAGAAACTTAGGTTTCGATTTTACATTATTTAATGGCAATGTAACTGGTGCTATAGACCTATATAAAAATAGTGTTGAAGACCTATTGGTGAAAACTCCTAGAAGTGCTCTTACAGGTTTCAGTAGTGGTTTTAACAACATTGGTGCTACAAGCAATAAAGGGATTGAATTCTCTTTAGGAGGAACCCTTATAAGCTCTGAAGATTTTAACCTATATGGAAGTTTTAACATCAATATTAATAAAGGCAATATTGATGAACTTGTGGATAGCGTTAATGGAGAATACAGTTCTGGATTTGGTGGTGTACGCCTTAACCCTCGTAACGACTACTTCTTACGTGTTGGAGATCCTGTAGGTTTACTAAGAGGTTACACACATGATGGGATGTATACTACTGCAGATTTTGACTATGATCCTGGGACTCAAATATATACTCTAAAAGCTGGAGTTCCAGATATTGCAAGTGGAATATTACCTAATATTTATGGTACTTTTAGTAATAAACCTGGTGCTCAAACGGCATATCCTGGTGTTCAAAAACTAAGAGATATTAATAATGATGGAGTTATTGACGATAATGACATTGGTGTTATTGGTGATACAAACCCAGATCATACAGGTGGTTTTAATTTAAGTGGTAACTATAAAAACTTCGATTTTAATGCAGATTTTACTTGGAGTGTTGGCAACGATATTTATAATGCAAATCGCGTACAAGCTTATTTAGGTAATAAAGAATCTGGATTATTTAGAAATAGATTTCAAGAATTAGCTGGACATTATAAAATTTACGATATAGTAAATGGTCAATTAACTAAAGTAGTTGAACCTGCTGCACTAGATGCACTTAATGCAAATGCAACAACTTACTTACCTTATCCTGAAAGCGCGGTAAGTTCTACTTTTGGAGTTGAAGATGGATCATACTTAAGACTTAACACATTTACTTTAGGGTACTCTTTACCACAAAATATTATTGACAGATTAGGTTTAAATAGATTCCGTTTTTATGGATCTATATTTAATGCTTTTACTCTAACTGGCTACAAAGGGTTCGATCCAGAAGTTAATGTAAACGACAATGATGGTAGTGGTAATTTCCCAACACCAGGTTTAGATTTAAATGCCTACCCAAGACCTCGTACTTACACATTTGGTGTAAACATTGAGTTTTAATTAAAAAAAAATTAAATTATGAAAAAAATATTTTATTTAATACTATCTGTATCTATACTTTTAAATACAGCCTGTAAGGAAGATTTCCTAGAGGTACAAGCACTTTCCAGTGTTGATGAAGATTTTGTTTTTGGATCGCCTAGTGAGGCTTTTAAAGTTCTTGCGGGATTATATGAAATTTGGTATGATTTAGACAGATTAATGTTTTATGAAACAGAAGTTGTAGGATCAGATTCTGAATGTCATCCTGAAAATTATGCGTCTCAAGGACGTCATATTCCAGAAGGACTGTTTGCTTCAGAATTCAACATTAACGATGGTAACTCTTCTAAGCAATGGAATGAATGCTATATCATTATTAATAGAGTTAATATCATGTTAGAGGCACTAGAGGCTAATGAAGATTATCAAGCTGCTGTAGCTGCAGGCCAACCTAGCGCTTGGACACAATTATACGGAGAAGCAGTTGCTTTTCGATCAACTGCTTACAAATTGCTAGTACGTTATTTTGGTGATGTACCTTATTATGACTACGCTATTAGAAGTACAGCTCAAACTGATACTTTAGGAATGACTTCTCGTGATGTAATTTACGAGAAAGAAATTGCAGCTCTTAAAAAAGCAATTCCTTTAATGTATAGATTAGGTGATGGCGGACTAACTGCTGAGCGTTTTTCTGGAACCTATGCTGATTATGTAGCTGGTAGAATGGCATTTGATGCTGCAGGTTATCAATTACGTCGTACAGATTTTGATTACGGAAGTGTTTCTTTTGATCAAATAGGAATAGAAAACTCAACTTGGCAAGCAAAATACGTTAGACGTAGCGATTGGCAAACTTATATGAATATTGCTAAAGATCATTACAGAAAAGTTTTAGATAACCCTGGCTCTGCTCGTTTAATAACGAATGATGAGCGTGGTGCTGGTTTTAATAACCCTTTTCAACGTAACTTCCAATATTTAATGGATTTAGAAATAAGTCCAGAATCTTTATATGAATCAGGTTATACACGTGGTCAAAATTCAGATTTCCCATATTCATTTGGTCGTCCATCAGGTGGTGGAGGTAGAAATGCTTATCCATGTAAAAATTATGGTCAAAGTCGTATTTATGCTAGTTTTTACTATGGAGATTTTATAGAAGGTGATATGCGTCGTGATGTAACAGCTTGTGTAACTGCAAATTCTGGAGCAGCTTCTGAAAGATTAATTAATTTTAATCCTGGAAGTCGTGAAAAAGGAGGTTTAGCTCATAACAAACTTGATGAATCTCGTTTTGCAGAGCCATATACAACAAGACAACGTCAATCAGGTTGTAACTGGCAGCAAGTAAGAATGGGTGATGTTATATTAGACCTTGCTTATGCTTATGCTGCACTTGGTGAGGATGCTAATGCAAAAACTGAACTAACAAAAGTACGTAGTCGTGCATTTAGTGCTGCTGACCAAGCAACTAAGGTTACAGCATACATAAATGGACTTTCTGGTCAAAGTTTAATTGACGCAATAGCTCAAGAACGTAAGTTAGAATTAGCTGCTGAAGGTAAAACACGTTGGGACATGACACTTTATGGTACTATGCCTGAGAGAATCAAAAAGTTACGTGACAGACAAATAGCTATGGTAGAAGGTTTAAAAGCTGATGGATTTTACACATTCCCTGAAACTGGAATGACAATTTCTAATTATGTTTGGACTAAATATGTAAATATTAAAACGGACATAGATCCTTCTTTGAATCTTTTAACAACTCAAACTCCTGATGGTATTACTACTGCAGATCCTAAATATCCTGTATTAGTTCCAGGTTGGAGAGGTACTAGTGATTTATGGACAGACTATATTGCTACACTTTCTAGCGATAAAGTTAACTTAGCAATTCGTGGTTTATATGAATACATTGATCCAGATGGACCTATAGCAGCAGCTTTAGAAGCTGATGGTTATGAAAAATCTGATTGGGGATCAAATATTATTGCCAATGAAAGTCAATACACATCAGATATTTTTAAAGGATATCCAGATTCTTATTATTCAGCAGGTGAACCACCTCGCTATATGAGAGCTGTTCCTTTTACAACATTATCAACTTCAAACGGTTTAATTACTCAAGGATACGGTCACGCATCAGAATAATTAATATCTTTTATAATACTAATAACCCGCTTCACAATTGTTGCGGGTTATTTTTTACCAAGAATTAAAATAATAAAACAATGAAATTTAACAAACACATCTCTATTCTTGCTCTTATACTTTTTTGTGTAGCCTTATTTAATAGTTGTAAACAAGAAAAAAAGGAAAGCCCTAAAGTTGAGGAAACAAAACAACTAACTATTTCTGACACTTTAAAATGGTCTCAACGTATGGCACTTTCAATAATAAAACGTAACCCTCAAGCTTGGGATATCGATCATATTCCTGAACCAAAATGGGAATATAAAGTAGGTCTAGTTTTAAAGGCTTACGAAAGGCTTTACGATAAAACTAAAAATGAAAAATATTATAACTATATCAAAGATTTTGTAGATTTAATGATTGATAGCACGGGTACTATCAAAGGTTATAAACTTGAAAGTTATAATATTGATTTAATAAATTCTGGCAAACTTCTCTTTAACCTATATGATAAAACTAAGGATGCAAAGTATTTAATCGCATTAAAACTTTTAAGAAGCCAGTTAGATGGACATCCAAGAACAAAATCTAATGGATTTTGGCACAAGAAAATATATCCTAACCAAATGTGGTTAGATGGTTTATATATGGGAGAACCATTCTATGCTCGGTATACTGCTGAATTTGAAAACGGTAAAAACTTTGATGATATAGCTCACCAATTTCAACTTTTGCATGATAAAACTTTTGACAAAAATACAGGTTTGTATTTTCATGCTTGGGATGAAAGCAAACAAATGGATTGGGCAAACAAAGAAACAGGGTGTGCTCCTAATATATGGTTAAGAGCATTAGGATGGTATTCTATGGCCTTAGTTGATGTGCTAGATTATTTGCCAAAAGAGCACCCAAAACACCAACTGTTAGTTGATTATTTAAATGAATTAGCAGAAGCTGTAAGTAATTTTCAAGACGAATCTGGATTATGGTACCAAGTACCTAATATGCAAGATAGAGAAGGGAATTATTTAGAAGCCTCTGGATCTTCAATGTTTATATATGCCTTTGCAAAAGGTGCTCATAAAGGATACTTACCAGCTAAATTTGAAAATATTGCTAATAAAGGTTTTGATGGTTTAATTAATAAATTAGTTACAGTTGATGCAAATGGAGAAATACATTTAAATCAAATTTGTAAAAGTGCAGGTTTAGGAGGTAACCCCTATAGAGATGGTTCTTATGAATACTATTTAAGTGAACCTATCTTAACGAACAACTCTCATGGTTTAGGTCCATTTATAATGGCTGCATTAGAATTAAACAGATAAGATAAGTTTTAGAACTAAACAAAAAAGCTATTTCTTTAAAAAGAAATAGCTTTTTTTAAATCATATTTTTTTAAATTAAAATCTATAATAAAAAGTAAAAAAGATTAATGTTTTATTACTTTTAATGTTACAGGTTCTTCTAATAACACTTTAAGAAAAAACATTTCAGATGGCTTATCAGTAATATTTAACTCAATCTTATCTTGATTAACATTATGTTTTTGTGATGAAATTAAAGCTCCACTTATACTATACAATTCTGAATTAACTGTATTAAGGATTTATTACTTAAACTAACATTAAAAACACCATTTGTTGGATTTGGAAAAACCTTTATAGTCTTAGCCAATTCATTTGTTTTCTATATATAAGTAAGGGTGTATATTTAAATATACACCCTTACTAAAATTATAAAAGATACTATTAATTAAATTTTATGTATTTTATTTAGTAATAAATTTTACAGATTTTTGACCTTCAATTGTTTTAACAGTCGCAATCCAAAGTCCTGATTTAAATGCAAAGTTAGTATCTTCATTAGTTTTTAAAGATTTTACTAATGCTCCAGTAATACTATAGATATTTACTTCTGTTGCAGATTTTACATTTGAAACATAAACTCTATTACCATAAGATTTTACATTAGTTGAAACATTAGATTTAGTAATATCATCAATTCCTAATGCTATATAATCAGGGTTTACATATAATGTATTTGGAGACATCATACCAGTTAAGTGATATGCAGCATTTCTCCAGATAGTTAAAGCTTCAGAAGAAATATTTTCACCATCCCCTAATGCAATAGCTCCATAATTCATTGAGAAAGCAATTACAGGTACTTGAAGTACATCTAAAGCATCTTCTCCTAATTGAACACCAGCACGTAATTCATTGAATACAATGGCTGCACTTGGAGTTGTAACGTCTGCTGTTTCAGCATGCATTGAACCTGTACTACCACCAATGTTGTTACCAGTAATATCGATATCATTAAGAACTTGAAGTCCTTTAGCTCCACCTCCTGCAGTACCAATATCATCAGTGCTTAAATCAGCAAATATTTGGATGTCGTTTCCACCTGAAAAATCTATACCACTAAATAATGGGTCAGCTCTTCTAGGACTATGATTAACAGATACTGATAAAGACGTAGATTCTACAATACTTGCATCAGCTTCTGTAATACCAGGCTTACCACTTTTCCAAGCATATGTTTTATTAATAATCATTGGCACACTAATATTTCTAATACTAGCAGAACCAGTAAATATAGCATCACCTGAACCAAACGTTTCTTGTACAATTACCAAATCGTAACCAGAAAGATCAATATTAGCGTCTGGATCTTGTACTACTGTTACATTGAAATTAGCATCAGCTTGTAGCATTCTAATGATTGCATCATTATCTACAGTAGAAGCTCCAGCAGCCATGGTTTTAGCTTTTGTAAGGTAAGCTACTTCTTTTGGACCAGCCGCATCAACAGTTGTAAATGTTGTGTTTGTAAAATCGAAATTAGAAATTATGTCTTTACCAGGAGCTGCTTTTATTTTACCATCAGCAATTAACCCTTCTAATTCTCCTCTTTGGTCTCCAACAACAATTAAACTACCACCATCAATAGTAATGTGGCCAGCACCAGCACGATCAGCACGTCCATCAATTGCTAAGCCTTTTAATTTCATACTACCTCCATTTAAGTTTACTGCTCCGTAACCATTATATCCTCCTAAGATAATTCCTTGACCAGTAGATGTTACTTCACCTCCATTTACGTTAAACTCACAGTCGCCGTTATCACCAACAATTAAATAATTCTTCGAATTTAATATTCCACCATTTATATTAACTAAAGATGGGTTATTTGAACCACCAAAACGTGCTTGATTTCTAATATTTACATCAGCTCCGTCTTCTAGTGTTAAATCTCCTCCCATGTAATTTCCACTTCCTCCATAAACAGCTAAAGGCGCAGCAATGGTAAGAGCTGTACCAGATCTACCATATAAGTGACTAACCACACCTTGTAAAAAGTTATTATCAGAATCAACGTCCCTTAATGCCGTACTTAATACTGGTGCATTAGCAGAAGTTTCTATCTGCACATCATCAAACTCATTCGGAATAACTCCTAAATCCCAGTTGTTTGGATTTAAGAAATCTGTATCTTCAGCTCCAGTCCAAGTTATTAAATCAATATTATCACCTGTAGATTTAGGCTCATAAGCAATAACAGAAGTTGTATCGTTTGCTACTATTACTCCCAACATTTGACTTGGTCTTGGTCTTATTTTATTAGCAGCAATTAATCCATCTACAAGAGTTTTTTGGTCTCCAGGTAATTTTAAAGTACCTCTATCGGTATCACTTTTATAATAAATAACCATGTAACCATCACCAGCACCAGCTTCATTGATAAGCACTGACCCGTTAAGTATTAAATCACCGTTGTAAAGATTAATAACACCATTTCCTGCGTAACCTCCCAAAATCAAACCATCAGCAGTAGAAGTTACTTTAGCATCAGCACCATTTATATTAAAAGTACAGTCTCCACCATCACCAACTATTAATTGATTTTTAGTATTTAAAAGACCTCCATAAACATTAATTACAGATGGGTTTCCAGCTTGACCAAAACGACCTTGATTTCTGATATTTACATCTGCACCTGCATTAAGTGTTAAATTACCTCCAAAGTAATTACCACCACCGCCACCAACTAAAATTGGTCCAGAAATATTTAATACACCACCAGAACCAGTTAAATGTGAAATATAATTATCCGAATTACCTGCATCTTGTACAGATGTTATATAAAAAGGTTTAATTGTAGTTGAATCAATAACTACATCAGAAGTTCCATCTGGTATTCCAACTGGACTCCAGTTTGCAGGGTTAACAAATACAGAATCTACGGCTCCTGTCCAAGTAACAGTATTTTGTGCACTTAAAGCCCCCATAGCGAATACTAAAGCACAAAACGATAATACGTTTTTTAGTAAAGTTTTTTTCATAATTTTAGTAAAGTTGTTTTAATTAGTAATTATTTTAAGGTAATCGATTACATTTTAAGAAATTGGTAAGTTTTTTATTAATGTAATCCATTACATTTTTTAAATATATTGTGTTATATCATTTCTAGTATCCTGCACTTACCTGAGAGATTTTGATTTTTAGACGAACTGCACAACTAATCGGATATAAGGCGTGTAAATTATTTTTTTATTAAGAAAAAAAACAATTTAGTAATAAAAAACCTACCAAGCATATAAATCTATCACCAATAAACATATGGTTCTGATATACTTTTAAAAAAGTATATTTAATAAAAACAAGTAAATATTAACAAATAAGAAAAAAATAAGAGATTATCATAATAATGCTTTAAAAGAAAATTGTGTAAATATTTTTAAAACATTTAAGGAATAAATAATTAATCTTTAAATTTATTAAACGCTTCCAAAGAAACTTTAAAAACACTACCGTGTCTTGTGCCATTAGGAAATTTAATTTTATCTGAAATATCTTCCCAAGTTTTTAAGTCTGTAGATTTAATGGCTCCATACTTATGGTCTTTGTATTTATCAAAATAAACAATCCAATTACCATCTATATTTATAACTGTTGGTCCTTCGGCCCAATAGTTTCCTGTAATAGGAGCACTTGCTTTTGTATACGGCCCTGTTAATGTATCAGCATATGCTATTTTGAGGTTTTTCTGAACAGGATTTTTTGTCTCATCCTTTAAAAACATAACGTATTTATTGTTTTGCTTTTTAATGGTAGCATCAATAACATTAAATCCTGGTTCGTATAATAATTTAGTATTGCTAAAGGTTTTAAAATCTTTAGTAGTTGCATAATACATTCTGTGATTATAACCATCATCTTCTTTTATTTGAGTTTCTGGAAATTGCCCTCTGATTGTAGACGCCCAATAAATCATATACACCTTACTCTCTTTGTCATAAGTAATTTCAGGAGCCCATGTGTTACGAGTCCCTTCTTCGTGTTGCATTACTGGAATAAATTGTTGTTCAGACCAATTAATTAAATCTTTAGAATGTGCATATCCAATACCTTTATCTGTCCAACTCACTGTCCATACCATATGATATAAACCATCGCCACCTTTTATAATACAAGGGTCGCGCATTAATTTATCTTTTCCTACTTCTGGCGTTAAAAAAGAAGTGTCGTTTTTTAACGATTCCCATGAATAACCGTCTTCACTATATGCTAAATGCAAACCGTCTTCTCCATTTCCTTTGAAATAAGAAAACATATAAATCTCTTTTTCGGGGATAAACTTATTTGCTATTAACCAATCTTCGCATGCTTTTGGCCAGTTTAAATGTGTTCCAAATCTTCCTAAACCAAAACCGTGTCCGCCATTTTCATAAATATGCATTTCGGCTTTAACATTCTTTTCCTTTAACGCTAAATAATAATTAATACTGTTTTCAACAGGAACAGATCCATCATCTGAAGCATGGATTAAAATAGTAGGAGGTGTGTTTTCATTTACCTGTTTTTCATTTGAGTATTTTTCAATTAATGCTTCAGAAGGAGTATCTCCTAAAAGATTAACTTTTGAACCATTGTGAGTAATGCCATCTTCCATAGAAATTACAGGATAAATCAGCATAGAGAAATCTGGTCGCGCACTGGTTTTATCTGAAACATAAACGTTATCATTATAATGTGTAGAAATTGTTGATGCTAAATGACCACCTGCTGAAAACCCTATCACTCCAATTTTATTAGGATTTATATTCCATTCTTTAGCGTTTCGTCTCAACATTCTCATGGCTTCTTGAGCATCTTGAAGCGGACCAATAGTTTTATCATTCATAATGATATCACTTGGCAATCTATACTTTAAAACAAATGCTGAAATACCAATAGAATTAAGCCATTCTGCTATTTTATCACCTTCTTTATCGTGTGACAAAACAGCATACCCACCACCAGGATAAATTATTACAGCCGTATTATCTGTTTTTTTATTATCTACCAAAAACAGTTTAAGTCTTGGGTTAACAACCTTTCTAATAGCGTTTGGTTTACCTTCTGAATCTAATCTAAAAACTTCTTGATAATCTTTATTTTCTTTAGAATTTGGTACCTCATCCCAAAGTTTGATTTCTTTATTTTGTGAATGCATATTAATGATAATTCCAAAAATTAAACTTAAAAATAATGTTTTATTAATCCCATTCATAGTTAGTTGTTTTAAATTCTTGAATCATTAATTTATTATGTATTCCAAAAAGAACCTCTAAATATACTATTTCCCTTTTTTATCTATTCTTATTCTTTTAGAGAATTTAATATGGTTTCTGGCATTAACTTATAAGGAATACTTTTTTTATTTCGTGTATCTAGAACAAAATAATCTAACAACACACCAGAATCAACCATATAAACCTTCAATTCTTGCTTGCCTTGTTTCTTAATAGGTACTTGAATTTGTTTAATAGCTGTATTACTCAATACATTTTGTTTCCAAGTATTACTTCTACCTTCTGTTTTAAAACTAATTATTTGAATGGGTTCTTCATTCCATTGTACTGCCACTCTAAGTTCGCTATCGGTTGACACTGGATGTGTTGGTATAGCTACTAGTTTTAGTATGGCGTTTTCTGTGATTGTTTCAGTAAATAATTCGTAATTTAAAACAGGAGCATCCTCATGATTTAAAACTGGTAACGCTTCTAATGGTGAGGATTGCATCACCGATTTTGAATGTCCAAATTCTTTAATTTCTTCCCATTTTAAAGAATCAACGTTATTTTTAGAAGACAAGTGATTTGCATAGATAACAGCTATTCCATTTTTTTCAACAACACTATTTTTAGGTGTTTTTTGATAGTTATCAGATATATTTATATGAATAATTTTCTCAATTGAATTTAACTGAACATTTAGAACTTCTGATTTAGGTGCTCCAGCTTCAACCCAAGCATCCCAATCAATTGAAACAAAAATACGATCTTCATTAATACTTGAAGTATCTAAACTACCGATGTTTTCACTCAGTTTTATCCACTTAGAGAACTCATTAAAAGACCAAGTTCCATTTTCATCATTCTTTAAATAAATGTCAATGAAGTATGATTTTGAATCGTTAATATAAAACGTTGGTAATCGCAATTCTCCACTATCCGTTTTTAATGTATCTTCAACTGAAACACCAATACTTCCTTTTGTATTTACTTTAGCTAAAATTATTTCAGGATCATCAAAAACAGGAAGTCTTCGAGGTTTCATATCCATCATACCATTCCATTTACCTTCTGATAATTGATTATATCCTTTTGTTAAAGATGTTATCTCATTATAAGATTTATGTGATAATCTTGCATAATTTAAAGCGCTTTTTCTTCCTTGTTTAGCATAAGTCATCGCTTTATCTCTAAACAAGAATTTCTTGTTCATATGAGAAGATGCCTTTACAGGATAACCAACTAATTGTGTAAAAGCACTTTTTAAATGCTCTGGCAAGTTTTTTTCAATAACATCAACTTCTGTTTCAATAGAGTCATAAGCATCAATACGCTCTTGAATTTCATCACCATTACTTAATGTGTTATAAGCTGTATTGTATATAGGTGTTGTTCTTTCTGTTTGGCTCCAGCCCATAAATTCAGGCTTACGTTCAAATGCTAATTGAAAATAATCTGCTCTAATATTCGAAATACTTTTTCCTAATTCTGAACCAAAAATATTTCCATAAAATTCTTCTTGATGCGTTGTAATATATTCTGGATTTTGAAATTTATCAGCATCATAAGCCATATCTAAAAATAACTGTGTATTGTATTCAGCAGGTTTAATATCACCAACATTTAATATCCAAATATTTTTATTATTCAAATTATAAGCCTTCATCATTTCCTCTCGTATCAATCCCGGATGTGTAGTGCTTAACCATAAATAATCATGAGGTCTTCCCCAATAAGATGCATGGTAATAAACGCCTGCTCCACCACCACGTTTACGCTCTTCTGTATTACTTAAATTTCTAATATATCCGTAATTATCATCTGTCCAAACCAAGGCAATATCTTCAGGTACAACAAGACCGTTTTGATATAAATCTAAAACTTCTTTATAAACAGTAAATGCTTGAGGAATATTAGTTACATCCTTATTAATATAACTTTTCAGCATGTTTCTTTGATCCTTAATAATGCCATCTAAAATTGAAACGGCTTCATCTTTACTTTTTACGCCTTCCATTCCGCTATCATGTACACCTCGCATACCCAATGTATAAATAGCATCAATATTTTTTGCCTCTTTTACGCGAGTTTCCCAATAATTATAAACAGTGGCTTTATTTGTTTTATAATTAAAACTGCCAAATTTCTCTTTATCCCATTCGTCTACGTTGTTTCTTAACATAGGTTCTGCGTGAGACGTACCTATAACAATATTATACAAGTTTGCCATTTTAGCATTACCCGGATAATAGAAAAACGCTTTGGTACTTGGATGCATCGCAGGCCAAATAGAATTGGCATTTAAACGTAATAATAATTCGAAAATTTTAGCATAAGTTTTCGGACCAATATCGTCCGTTTCGGGTTCAAATGTTTTTGCTGCCCATGGCTGTAATCCCCAATCTTCATCGTTTAAAAAAATACCACGATAGTTTACAGATGGTGCTTTACTATAAAAATTAGATGCGTTTAAAATTAATTCGTTTTGCTTTTTAACAGGAACATCTGCCCACCAATACCAAGGAGAAACACCTATTTTTTTTGAAATATTAAAAACGCCATAAGCAGTACCTCTTGGATTTGTTCCAGCTATGACAAACGCTTTCTTTATTCTTTTATTCGGATTTAAAATTGTTTGATATGAATAACTTTCCCATTGGTTTTCAAATCCTGATTTAATATTTGTTTTACATAAAAACTTCTTTAAAAGTTTTGATTTGATAGTACCTATAACAATAACATGACCTTTTGCCTTCTTAATATTAGTAAGAACTTCTGGTCTATAGTTTGTTACTTTAAAAATATCATCAGCTAATAAATAAGCGGAGATAGAATCTAAAGAACTACCATTTTTATCGTATAAGATAATTGATTGATGCTCTGAAGTTAAAACTTCAAAATCTTGTTGATTTATGTTTTCTTTATCTATTGAAAAAGTATTGGCTAATAAAATTTGACTTCCAAGAATCAAACTTAAAATCGATAAAAAATATTTCATTAATTAATTCAATCTATAAATTTCAGCACCTGCTAATAAAAAACATCCTAAACCGTAATCTTCGAAGTCTGGAACTTTATCATACGATAAAGGTTGACCATCCTTTGGTTCTTTTCCTGTAGACTGTAAATAACCTAAAAAACCATTATCATGTAAGCTTTCTTTAATCATGGCATTCCAAGCTTTTTCTATTACAGGCATATATTTGTCTTTATCTAAAATACCATTGTTTATTCCGTAAGCCATACCATAAACAAATAAAGCGGTTCCTGATGTTTCTTTGCCTCCATAATGCTTAGGATCATGTAAACTTACATTCCAAAAACCATCTTTTCTTTGAATAGGTACAAGAGCTTGAGCCATCGATTTTAAATCCATAATATACTGCTCTCTATGTGGTGCATCTTCTGGAATAATAGTTAAAACTTTTGCCAAGGCTGCAATTACCCAACCATTACCTCTACTCCAATAACTATCTTCACCATTTGGTTCTGTATAAGGCGGATCGAAATCGGCATCACGCCACCAAAGTCCATCTTTGGGATTAAACAATCCATTATCTCCATGTTTATCTCTGGTGTACATATACATATCGTACATTTTTTCGAAATAACGATTATCATTTTCTAAAACACCTAATTTAGCAAATACAGGCATACCCATTTGTATGGCATCAATCCACGACCAATCATCTAACTGCGGTGTGTTCAACAACATATTAATAGTTGCCTTTGTGTTTTTTAGTTTTTTAGGATCTGGTTCTAAATTGTATAAATCTATATAAGTTTGAGCAGCACAATAATCATCTGCATTACGGTTTGCACTTCCGTTTCTAAACCCCCATTTGTGAAACTCAGACCAATCATAAGCATAATCGTAATACGCTTCCTTCGGATAAATTTCATATAAAGCCATTAATCCTTCATAATACACGCCACGTGTCCAAATATTACTTGGACGTTCTTTATTGGTTACTATGGTTTTTCCAACATCTTGCCATTTATTCATGAAATAATCGTTAGCAAGTTGCATGCTTTCTAAAACTTTCTTCTTATCTGAAGTTTGGCCAAAAGCAGTTTGTAAACTTAAAACTGAAAGGCAAACTATTAATATGTGTTTGTTCATTTTATAATATTATGTAAATTAATTTTTCTTTAAAGCTGTTATAGTTACAGGTCCTAAAACACCTGAAGGCATTGGATTCCATTTAGTGGCATCAAATTTTTGATAATCTTTGTTAACCATATTTATTTCATAAAAATTCTTCCACTCTTCGCCTCTAAATTCTTTTGCTCTAATTCTATTTGCTGAAAGATTTGTAACTTTTAAAGTTAGTGTATTCTCACCTTCAAGAAGTGTTCCAACATTAATTTCAAAAGGGTTTGACCAAAGTGTTCCTATAAATTTATCATTCACCCAAACTTTAGCACTTTCTCTAACATCTCCTAGTTTTAAAAGCCAGTTTTCAGCGTTTTTATCTGGATTTTGAAATGAGATTTCATACTTAGCTGTTCCTGAAAAATCTTCTGCTTTCTTGCTTAATGTTGTCCAAGAATTTAATTCTGAAACCTTACCGCTCTCAGGTAAAGTTGGTCCGCCTCTTAAAAATGAAATATCCCAGTCGCCTTCTAAATTATAAACAGCATCAGTCGCTGTAAAATAATTCCAAGCTTCAACATCATTCTTATTGCTTGTTTTCAAAAACAAACTCTCACCAGACTTTATTTGAACTTTTACTAAAGTAATATCGCCTTCAGTTTTTGTTTCAGCCTTACCGTAAACCGATGTATTAGGATTGAAAATAATAACATTTTCTGATTTTACATTTACAGGAATAAATTGATCTATCGTTTTTGACGTATGATTTACCAAATAATAAATTTTATCACCATTAGCATCTCTTCTTATATATTTTAAACCTGTTTCAACTAATTTTTCTGGTTGCACTTGAGCTTCTTTTAAATCAGCAAAAATATTTTCTGAATGAAAGACAATTGACTTATTATCTGAAATCAGTTTTTGCATGGCATCATTCTGCTCCTTATAATTTTTAAATCCTGGAACCGATTTCGGAAGGTTCTGAAAAATAATTTTAGCACCTTGCTTCTTTAATTCGATTAACTTATTTAAAGTAGCCAAAGGCATATTGCTTGACGTAGGAACAATTAAAGTTTTGTAACTGCCACCAGGTAATTTTATTTTGCCGTTTTCGAAAGTAGCTGTTTCAATAAAATTATCTGAAATAAAATCTAGTCCATAGCCTTTTTCCATAAGACTTTTAGTGGTTTCGTAGAAAGGCTGATTATGTAACCACTCGTCTAAAGAATGTATTTTAAACTGAAAAAACAGATTGTTATTTAAATACGAATTCCAAACATCATAAATAGGCCAATACAATAAGTTTTCGTTATCAGGATTCCCCGATTGTAATAACGATTGACAATTAGCAATGTATGAGAACAATTGATTTTCATCTTCACCAAGTGCTAAATTAGGATTAAAATTAACAGATGCATAAAATTTCCACCCTGGCCATTCGGCACGTTTTGGAGAATAGGTTGTGCCATGTAAAAACACATGATTTACACCATTTAACAATAAATCTTCAACCTCTGGTTTACATTGAGATAAGGCTACTTTAAAATGATCGCGTAACCAAGTAAAGGTTTCTGATGATGTTAACGGTTTACCCGAAATATGAGCGGCAGATGAGGAAAACTTTAACATCACAGGATCGGCATCGCCTTCTCTAATATCTTCTTTTTCTCTTCTTAACCCTAATACATCATAGGGCATCGAACCAAATGTTTCACATTCTGGAATATCTGCCGATGCATATAAATCGATTAAATTCCCTGGCGATCCATGAGCTTGTAATCTAGATTTAAAATCATGCTTATTAGCCCAATTTGTCCAAGGTTCGTCAAATTTATAAAGCAACAAATTAGATAACGTTTCTCTATAATCACTTTTTACACGATTACCTTCTTCACTATCTTCTTCACTTAATAATAACGGTATATGTGGTTTTAAATCGTAACCTCTAAATTGCTCAAAAGCTTCAAAAAAGTTTGGTGTAAAATTGGTGCCATAAACTTCATAACTATCATTAAAAACAGATCTTATTTTTCCATCAAAGCCAACCAATGCGTTATCAAAAGGTTTTACATAAACATTAAGAGCTTCTTCAGAATAATGATCTAACGTAAATCCACTCGCACCAGGTGCTGCTCGTTTTACTTTTTGACCTGTTTTACCTGTAAAAACAGCATAAATTTTATAATTATCATCTTCTGCTTTCCAACTAATACTATTATTTTCAACCTGCTTCGTTAAATCTAAATAAGTTCCATTCTCGCCAAAAGCTAAAAGACAATTTAGCTTTGCTGGTCGCTTTTCTTTTGGGTTTTCAACTTTAATTTCTTTAGAAAAAGTATGTCCTTTTTTTACTTCATAATTTTGAGTAATCAGTTTTGTAGCAGCAAATTCAGGCGTTACTTGTGGTCCGCCATATGGCCAACCGGTACCTAAAGTTAAATCGACTTGCATATTTAAACTATCGGCAACAGCTATAGTATAATTAAGCATATTCATCCATTTAGGCGACAAATAATCAATGAAGTTATCTTCTTCTCCTTTAACTCCGTAAATAGGTGCAATTTCAACACCTCCAATACCTACTTTTTGTAAATCGATTAAATTTTGTTTAATATTAACCGAATCAACTGCACTACCCATCCACCACCAACGTGTCCATGGTTTTTGCTGATTGGTTATTTCAGGTAACACACTAGTATCTGAAACCTTTGTGTTTTGTGACTCTAAACACGAAAGCACTAAAACACTTAGTGCTATTATTATAAATAAATTCGTTTTTTGCATTATATAATTTTAGTGGTGTTTTTGTATATCTACAGCATATATTTGAGATTTCCCTTCAAAATTAGCTCTAAAAATGATTTGTTTTCCGTCTGGTGAAAAATGTACATTAGGTTCTAAATGATAATTATGATTTTTCATGTTTACCAGTTTAGTAGATATTAGACTATCTCCTTTTGGTACAAAATGATATATCCATTGACCATCTTTTGCATGAGCCACTTGCCCTTCATCGCCTCCATCTCCAGCAAATGTTTTTAAATCTGGTGATACATTATAATGAATAGACCATTCATTTCTTTTAAGTACATATCGTGTTTCTTTACCTGTATCCAAATGCTTTCCTGCTAAATAAAATGTTTCTCCTCTGGGAATTTGAAGATCGAACCAAATAGTTTTACCATCTGGACTAAAAAACTCATGTCCTGCTATTTCTCTATGAACTGTTCTTTTATGGATAAGGTTTCGCTCCTTTGTAGTTATATCTATATTCCAAATTCTATCAACTTTATGCCAAGGTCCTTCATGACAATACATAAATAAATTTGGATCTGTTGGTGAAAATTGTTCATGATTTAACCAAGCATGTTCATCAAACAATTGTGTTAATTTACCATTAGAAACATTAATAGTAACAAGTGTTCGTTTTAGCTTAGCTTCATAAATTTTATCGAAAAAATTTCTCTTTTCTGGATTTTTCCTAAATATTTCTTGTTCTTCTTTTGATGACAATACACCTCCCAATAATGTTTCATCTGCATTTAAAGTAGCAATAGACCCCACCATATCTTCTGGGAATTTATAAATAAACTCGGTTTTATGTGTATCAATATGTGTGGCAAAAATACTGTCACGCATCCTGTAATACACCTTACGTGTTTTATCGCCAACAATTTCTCCTTTTTTGTTTCCTTTTTTATGGGTAATTTGAGTAATTTCTTTTGTTTCTAAATTAAAAGAAAATAATTGCTTACCCGTTTTAGTGCTTCCATAAAAAATCATAAGCCACCCTTTGTTGTCTTCTGTTGGTAAAAAAGGATTGTTATGAAAATAAAAACTTCTATTATCTCCTACTCTATCAACTAATTTTTCTACTTTATGTCCAGTCTCAGAATCTATCCAAACTTTTGCTAGGGAACTTGCTTTGCCTGTTTTCATTACAGGAATTTGCTCTTGATTTATTTGAGTGACCGTATCTTGAGTTGCTTTATTTTCTTTACATGAAAAACCAAGTAAAATAAATAAGAAAAAATATATTATAGGAGCTTTCATGTGTTTATAATTATTCTTTTTTGGTCACATGTAACATTCATTTAATTCTTTCCTTGGGTATTGAAAATTTAATTATGAATGTTTCATAAAAAAACGCTTTAAAATCTTTTGTAAATATAAAATGTACCAAATTAAATGCTATCCTGTAGCATCCTGTTTATACCAATTCCGCATTAAAATTACCGTAATAAAACGCGCCTTTTTCCTTTCTACTTCAATATAAAAAGAAACCGTAACTACAGCTATGCTTTATTTTTCTATCTTGTATAAAGAAAAAAATTATCATTTTATTTTACAGTAATTTCAATACAGAATTGGTATTAGGTTTTATAATTACTTAAAATGAGGTAATTAATTTTATAAATTTTTATCTTCTAAAAAAAGAATAATTAGAAAATTTGCTGCTTTTATAATTATTTAAGCTCCTGCATCTCATTATTAAAGTCATAAAGCAAAAAAAGAATAGCTTCAACTTTAGGGCTCAAATTATCAGCAAGAACTTTAAAAGCTCTTGTCATATGTCCTTCAATAGTCTTAATTGATATATTTAGATGCTCAGATATTTCGGTGTGTGTTAGACCATCCTTTTTATTAAGTATAAAAATTTGTCTGCATTTTGGTGGTAAATTTTTTATTTCTTCGTTTACCAATTTTATTAATTCATTTAAATTCTCATATTCATTTTCAACCACCAAATCAAGTGCTTCTAAATATTTCTTCTCTAAATAAATTACAGGTTTGTTTTTTCTAAATTGATCAACGAATTCATTATAAACTGATTTATAAACGTAATTCTTAATATCAAAATGAGTATTAATATTTTTTCTATTTACCCAAATTTTCACAAATACATTTTGGACAATATCTTCTGCTTTAGCTTTATTATTAGTTAATGTAAAAGCATATATGCATAAATTCTTGTAATAAGTATTCATTAAAAAATCGTAAGCCTTAGTATTACCTAATTTCAATTGTTGGGCAAGCGTAAGATTTTCAGAAAAATTCAATTTTTTATCTAGTTTTTTTGTAAATATATAATCTAATAAATGGAATGCTATCCTGTAGCATCCTGTTACGTTTTTTATTTACACTTAAAAATAAAATTATTTTTTTTATTAAAAATTAGTCCTAAATTTTAAAAAACAAGTCTTAATCCTTCATGATTCCAAGCATTTAGCATTTTTTTAACACTGATAAATACTCATTTTTTTACATGTTTTTATATCAAATACTCAAAAAAATTAAAAAAAATTAAGAAATAATAGAGGGGTGGCGCAAATTATTACGTAATTAGTAATATAACATGTAAAATGAACAAGTCAGAAATTCATAAAATAATAGTTAAGTTCCTTAATAAGGAAGCATCTTCGCATGAACTAGAATTACTGAATAATTGGCTAGAAACAAAAAAGAACCATACTGAATTTAACCGTTTAGTTAAGGTAGAATATTTAACAACAGCTTGTATGAGTGATTACGATTTGCATAAAGCAAAAAAAAACATAAACAAAAAGCTCAAGAAAGCTGAAAAAGTACGCAGAATAGCCATCTACAAAAAAATAGCCATAGCTGCCTCTTTTGCTCTATTATTAACTTTAGGTTTCATACATAATAATAAAAAGGAAACAGAAATTGTAATTACAACACCAATAGATATTGGCTCTAGTAAAGCCATCCTTACTTTAGAAAATGGCAACCAAGTTCATCTTGAAAAAGGAAAAGCTTATAAATCCGAAAAAGTTAGTAGTAATGGAGAAGAACTTGTGTATTCTGAAACATTACTAAATAAAAACACAAAAAAATCTCCTTCGTATAATTATTTAGCAATTCCTCGCGGAGGCGAATTCTTTATCAAATTAGTAGATGGAACAAAAGTGTGGTTGAATTCTGAATCAAAAATAAAATATCCAACAGAATTTATAAAAGGCGAAACGCGTATAGTAGAACTGTTATATGGCGAAGCTTATTTTGAAGTATCTCCAAGTACAAATCATAATGGTGATGCATTTAAAGTTATTACTAAGCAACAAGAAATTAATGTTTTAGGAACAGAGTTTAACATTAAAGCTTATAATAACGAGGATGAAATTGCTACAACATTAGTAAATGGTAGTGTTCAAGTTAACAGTGGGAATACAAAAAAAACCATAAAACCGAACCAACAATCTATTATAAACAATAAAAACCCTAATTCAATAAAAGTATCAGAAATTGATGCGATGCAAGAAATTGCCTGGGTAAAAGGAAACTTTTCTTTTAACGAAGAAACTCTAGGAGACATGATGCAAGTATTGTCTCGTTGGTATAATGTAGAAGTTGTTTTTGAAACAGCAGAACGAAAAAATTATGTTTTTACAGGAATTTTAGAACGTACTAAATCGATAGAGAACATTTTAGAACTTATTCAGGCAACTGGAGAAGAAGACATAGAATTTAATATTAGCAAAAAAACAATTATTGTGAAATAAAAAAAAGGAAAAGGCTACACGTTCGAAGGTAATAGCCTTTTTCCTAGTTGATTAATTAATTAAAACCACGTTTAACTAAAACCAAGACTAAATTATGAAAATTAATTTTATTAGGGAGGTATTCTGTAAAAAGGATAAACTTCTAAAATGTATTATGAAAACATTTATCTTCTTATGTTGTACAATTTCCTTTGCTTTTGGGTCTAAGGATGCCTTTTCGCAGGATACCGACATCATAATTGATTCAGACAGGACTGTAAATGTCAAACAGTTATTTAAGCTTATAAATAAGCAAACCGATTATAAGTTTGTTTATAGGCATGATTTAATTAAGAAAGCACCAGAGTTACCCTTAAAAAAAGGCGTTATTAAAGCAGGTGTATTATTAGATAAGTTTTTAGCACCTATAAATTTCACCTTCGAATTTAGCAAAAATCAAACTGTTATAGTAAAGAAAAAGCCAGCTGTTTTAAAAGACGAAAGTCATTTACCTACTGTTACAAATGCTGTTACTCAAAAACAGATTAGTGGTACAGTAACAGATGAAAACAATATTCCTGTACCAGGAGTCAATCTTATAATTAAAGGTACTAAAAATGGCACTAGTACAGATTTCGATGGTAACTACACTATTACTGCAGCTGCTGGAGAAACACTTGTATTCTCTTATATAGGCTATAAAAGTGTTGAAGTTTTGATTGAAAACGAAGACATTTATAATGTCTCACTTAAAGCAGACAACGCTCAACTTGATGAAGTTGTTGTTGTTGGTTATGGTACACAAAAACGTAAAGATTTAACTGGAGCAATATCATCTATAAAGTCTGAAAACTTTATAGACGCTTTACCAGTTGCTCCCGAGCAATTACTTCAAGGTAAAATAGCGGGTGTAAATATTGTACAAAGTAGCGGACAACCAGGAGCATCTTCAACAATTAGAATTAGAGGAACTAGTTCTATATCTGCAGGTAACGACCCTCTATATGTTATAGACGGAGTAATGATGCAATTTGGAAGTGCTAATAACACAGTAAAAACTGTATCTTCTGGTTCATCTCCTCATTCTGAAGAATCGATTAACCCTTTAAGCTTAATAAATCCAGCAGACATAGAAAGCATTGATGTATTAAAAGACGCTTCGGCTTCAGCTATTTATGGATCAAGAGGAGCTAATGGAGTTATTATTATTACAACTAAAAACAAAGGAAAGTATGGTGATTTTTTATCATACGACTCTTATATGGGAGTTTCAAGTGTTCCTGAATATCTTCCTTTTTTATCTGCAGATGAATATAGAGCATATGCAAATGATAATAGCTTGCCTTTATCAGATCAAGGAGTAGATACAAACTGGCAAAAAGAAGTTTTTAGAACTGCTATTACACAAAATCATAATATTTCTTTTGCAGGAGGCTCTGAATCTACAAACATTACAGGTTCATTTGGATATAATAACCAAGAAGGTATATTATTAAATTCTGAACTCGAAAAAATGACAGGCCGATTACAAGCTAATCATACAACATTAAACGACAGACTTAAAATTGGTTTAAATTTAACATATGCAAATGTTGATGACCAAAGAGCTGCAGTAAACTCTAATATTGGAGATGAAGGAGGTAACTTACTAAAAGACGCTTTACGTTGGGCACCAACATTACCTGTTAGAAATCCTGACGGTAGCTATTATCAAATTGGTGCACTACGAGTAAATCCTGTTTCTTGGAGAGATGTGACAGATGAAAGTCATAGTTCTTTATTATTAGGTAATTTAGATACATCTTTCAAATTAACTGACGATTTAACTTTATCTACTAAAATAGGTCATTCAGCTGAAAATGTAAATAGGTTTACTCAAATTCCTTCAACGCATCCAGCAGGTGAAGGACAAGGAGGTATTGCATCTATTAGCAAATACAAAAACCTAAATATACTAACAGAAACAAACCTTACCTATAATAAACAAATAAATGATGACAACCATATTACTGTTTTAGCAGGTTATTCTTATCAAAAATTCCAATCAGAAAACACCTTTACATCAGCAAATAATTTTGTTTCTGACGCTACAAGATGGAATTTAATACAATCGGGAACGATTCAATCTAACACATCTTACAAAGAAGCTAGTAAACTATCATCTTATTATGGACGTATTAACTACAAATTAAAAGACAGGTATTTACTTACTTTAACTTTAAGACGTGATGGTTCTAGTAAGTTTCAAAATCATAAATGGGGTACATTCCCTTCTGGTGCCCTAGCTTGGAATATATCAGACGAAGATTTTATGGTAGACTCCAAAATAAGCAACTTAAAATTACGTATTGGTTATGGGGTTACAGGAAATCAAGAAATACCTAATTACCTTGGTTCAGAGCAACTTTCAATAGCCGGGTCTGCTGTTTATGTTTTTGGTGGTCAAGCAATACCAAGTGTATTACCTACAAACTTTGCAAACCCTAATTTACAATGGGAAGAAACGACTCAATTAAATTTTGGTGTAGATTTTGGATTATTCGACAATCGTATTGGAGGATCCATAGATTATTACATAAAAAAAACAAATGACTTATTATTACAATTCACTACAGCAGCTCCATCAGTTGTTCCTTTTCAATGGGCTAATGTTGGAAAAGTTGAAAACAAAGGTTTAGAGCTGAGTTTAAATGCAGATGTTATTAGTAATGAAAATTTCAGATGGTCTACAAACTTAAATTTTGCGACTAATAAAAATGAAGTAATTAGTCTTTCTAACGAAAACTTTCAAAGAGATGAAATTAGAACATCAAGCGGTTCTGGTGTAGTTGGTAATAATGCTAATACACAAATAATTAAACCAGGCCTACCTTTAAATACGTTTTATGGATGGGAATTTACAGGATATGATGCAGATGGGTTAGAAACATATCTTGACGTTGATGGTACAGATGGTGCTGATGAAGTTGCAATTGGTGATGCTAATCCAGATTGGACATTTGGTTTTAATAACACCTTTAATTACAAAAATATTGATGTTACTATGAATTTTAGAGGTGTTGTAGGTAATGACATTTACAATAATACAGCTGCTGAATTTTCGTATGTTAGTCAAGCACCCGGAGTAAATGTTCTTAAATCTGCTTTAAACACAGGAGCAAGTAGAGCACAAACAGCTCAATATTCTTCTCAATGGCTTGAAGACGGTAGTTATTTAAGATTAGATAATTTAACAATTGGGTACAACTTCGATGTAGATAAAGTTAGCTTTATTAAAAAAGCTAAAGTTTATGTTAGCGGAACTAACTTATTTGTTATTACAGGTTATTCAGGTTTCGATCCAGAAGTTAGAACAAGATCTATTGGTATAGATTATCTTGTTTATCCAAGACCAAGAACTTTCCAAATAGGAACTAGTATATCATTTTAATTAGAAACCTATTAAAAAATTTAAAGAAATACAGTATGAAAAATATACAAATAATAACAAAAAAGGTAAAGTTAATAGGCTTTAGCTGCTTATTGCTAATATTATCAGGATGTAATCTTGATGAAGAAGTATTTTCTATATACACACCAGAGACATTTTATTCAAACGAAACACAAGTTTTATCATCCCTGTCAGGAATATATAGAAACTTTGCTCGTACAACGGGTATGGGTGTAGAATATAGATGTTTAGAACTTCCTGGAGATCAAGTAGTCGTTCATGAGAAAATCCAAGGTTGGTGGGGAGGCGCTAACTTTGCAGAATTAATGGAACATACTTGGACTCCAAGTCATAGTTATATTAATGGAACTTGGAATTCTTATTTCAAAACGGTTGGACAAACTAATGCACTTATTGCTTCTTTAGAAGGTTCTGCCTTATCAGAAGATGAAGTTTCTGGTCCACTTGCAGAGTTACACTCGTTACGTGCTTATGCTTATTTCTTTTTAATGGATTTATTTGGAAATGTTCCTGTTTTTACACTTCCTAAAGTAGATGCATTAAATTTACCAGAACAAAATACAAGAGCTGAAGTTTTTGATTTTGTTACTTCAGAACTAATTGCTGCAACAGCAGATTTACCTACTAAAGCAGAAGCCGGCGGTAGCTATTATGGTCGGTTTACTAAAGAAGCTGCTCAAGCTTTATTAGCAACTATATATTTAAATGCAGAAGTATATACTGGTACAGAACAAAATGCTAAAGCCATAGAATATGCTGATTTAGTAATAAACTCTGGAGCTTATAGCTTATTGCCTGATTATTTTGACAATTTTGTTGCCAATAACGAAGGTAACAACGAGTTTATTTTTGGAGCTGTTTACTCACCTGATGTATCTGGTGGTGTTGGACATCCATTAGTACAAAAAGTACTTCCTGGAATTCAAGGTGGTTTATTTGGCTTACCATATACCCCTCAAAATGGTTTTGGAACTAGACCATCTGTTCTTGCTTTATATGAAGACGGAGATGACAGAAAAAATCTTATTATACCTTATGGCGATTTAAAAGATCCTAGAAACGGCGAAACAATTATGGTAGAACGTATCGTTCCAGATCATAACTCTAGCTTATATGATCCTGAAACTTCTACAGAAGGACCAGTTCCTTACACTATTATTCCTGCTACAGGTATTCGTTTGCAACCAATGAACGCTGGTTTAAAATGGATAAAATGGGGCCTAGACCCTAAAACAAATGGAGGTAATGCAGGTAACGACATTGCTTTTATAAGGTATGCAGATGTATTATTAATAAAAGCCGAAGCTTTAGCTAGACAAGGTAAATTTGATTTAGCTTTACCTATAGTTAACGATGTTAGAGACAGAAGTAATGCTGCTCCATTAGCTTCATTAACCTTAGACGATATATTAGATGAAAGAGGTAGAGAATTAGCCTTTGAGATGCAAAGAAGAAGAGATTTAATCCGTTTTGGTGAATTTGGAAATACTTGGGAGTTTAAACAAGCTTCTGAAGCTTATAGAACTATTTTCCCTATACCTAAAGCTGCAATTGAAGCAAATCCTAAATTAAATCAAAACCCTGGATATCCACAATAATTGTTTAGTTTAGTTAATTAAAAAAGCGTTATAATAAATTTCTATTATAACGCTTTTTGTTTTTTAAATAAAATTCCAGTATAGCACAGGATGCCAATAAAACAGTAAACAAATATCTTTGAATTTAAACACCATAATTTATTCTTATGAAATATAATTTTTTGATTTTTTATTGCTTTTTCATGTTCTTAACATCATTAAACACTAGTGCTCAAAAGCATATAGGTAATTATGAAAAAGTTATTTCAGAAAAAGAAAATATAATCAAATTACAAACAGAAAACGGAACGGTAATTATTGAACTTTGTACACCATCAATTATTAGATATAGAACCAGTTGGAATAACAACTTTGAAGCTAACGAACCTTGGATGGTTTCTAATTATAATTGGAATGCTGTAAACTACAAATTAGAAGAAACGGAGTCTAATATTAACATCACTACTGCCCTACTTCAATTAAAAATTCAAAAACAACCTTTTGGAATTCAATTTTTTGATACTAAAGGAAGTTTATTATCATCTGAAACAAAAAACAACTTAGGTTCATTTCAAGAAAACAAAACCGTTAGTGCTATAAAACAACTACAACCTGATGAGCATTTCTTTGGTTTTGGTGAGCGTATGGACTTTTTAGACAGACGTGGTAAAAAAGTAAGATTAGATGTTGGTAGAGGTATTGGAAGACCTCATATTACCGGAGCATACAATGTGCTTAAAGCTAATTATAGTCCAGTGGCATTTTTTATGAGTACAAAAGGATATGGTATCTTTTTTCATAACGCACATCCAACTACTTGGGATATGGGCTCAACTAACTCAAATAGCTATAGCTTTAGTGCTGAAGGCGGTGAATTAGATTATTATTTTATTTACGGACCAACGTTTACTAATATTTTAGATGGCTATACCTCTATTACAGGAAAATCACCTTTATTACCAAAATTTGCTTTAGGATTACAAGTTGGAACCTATAGTGGTGGAACTTGGGGACATGAAGAAGAAACATCAACAGATTATGTTGTGGCTTTAGCTCAAAAGTTTAGAGATCTACAAATTCCGTTAGATGTTTTACACCTAGATTCTACATGGCGCATTTTTGGTGAGAATGGCGGAAAAGGAGCTACAAGCTTTGAGTGGCGTGAAACTTTTGATAATCCAGAAAAAATGTTTTCAGATTTATACGATTTAAAATTAAATATGGTTGGTGTTCATTTAAGACCACGATTTGATAATGGTAAAAAATTACGACTGCTTGATGAAGCTAGAGAAAAAGGATTTGTATATCCTGAAGAAAATAACCCTGGTGAATTTGTTAATTTTTTCGATCAAAAATCTGTCGATTGGTGGTTTGAAAATGGTGTAAAACGTGTTGCCGACCAAGGTGCTATGTTTTTAAAAACCGATGAAGGGAGTGCGTTTGGTAGAAAAGCAAACGAGAGTAATAAAACAGGTCCTCAAGGCGAATCAATTAAAGCTTTACATAATGTATTTCCTTTAGCTTATGCGAAAGCGGCCTATGAGAAATTTCAAGACTATAACAACATTAGAGGTATGAATAATACCCGCGAAGGCTTTGCAGGTATTCAACGCTACCCGTTTATTTTTGCTGGAGATTGGCCTAGTGAATGGCAATATTTTGAGCCAGTTATAAAAGCCGGATTAAACATTGGTCTTTCTGGTGTTGGTAATTGGGCACATTGCATGGGTGGTTTCGAGCATGTTGCAGACCCAGAATTATACATTCGTTGGTGTCAGTTTGGGTTATTGAGTCCTATTGCTCATTTATTCGGAATGGAACATCCTAATTATAAAGAACCTTGGAATTATGGTGATGATGCATTACGTATTTTCACAAAGTATGATAATATGCGCTATAGTTTAATGCCTTATTTATATAGCTATTCGTATATAAATCATACTAAAGGCACACCACTTATGAGAGCCTTAGTATTATCTAATCAAGAAGATAAAAATGTCTATAATATAACCAATCAATACATGCTGGGTGAAAGTTTAATGATTTGTCCAGTAACAGAAAAAGGAGCGCAAACACGAGTTGTTTATTTACCAAAAGGTACTTGGACAGACTATTGGACAAGTAAAACCTTTGAAGGCAAAAAGCATTACAATGTTTTATCTCCTTTAGATAAATTACCCATTTTTGTAAAAGAAGGCGCTATTATTCCAACTCAAGAACCAATACAATATGTTGGTGAAAAAGAAATTTCAAAATTAACTTTAGATGTGTATCCTAATGCATCAAATGCTTTTACAATTTATAATGATGATGGTAAAAGTTTAGACTATCAAAAAGGTGAATTTAATACAACCCTAATTCAATCAGAAGTTTCAGAAAAAAACATTAAATTAAATATTAATGCTACACAAGGTGATTTTAATGGAAATGAAATAACGTATATCGTAAAATTTCATTTAGATAAAAAACCAAATTCAGTTAATGTAAATAACAAAACCTATTTAGCACAAAACGAAATGTTTCAAGATGGTATATTTACAATCGCTCCAAAAGCAACGAATAAAGATAAAATCACAATTCATATTAATAAATAAGGCGTTTTTAACTAAAAAGAAATAAACCATTATGAGTTTTGTTATGATTAATATTCAAAATAAATGGACATTATTTTCATTTTTTTTATGCCTAAGTTTTATATCAAATACACAAGTAATTGAAAGAATAAATTATGAAAAAGGAGCACTTTTATTTGAAGATTCCTTTGATAAAAACCTTACTGAATGGGAAATAGAAACAGATACTTTACGAAACACCAAAATTGGTATTATTAATAAAAAATTAATTATTGATGTAGATTGTGGCGCTACTGTTTGGTTAAACAAAAAGCTTTCAGGAAATCTTTTAATAGAATATAAACGCAAAGTTATAATGGAAAATGGGTTAAATGATAGATTATCTGATTTAAACCAATTTTGGATGGCTAATGATCCTGAAAACTTGAATTTGTTTACTAGGAAAGGAACCTTTTCTCAATATCATAATTTAAAACTTTATTACTTTGGTATTGGCGGTAATACAAATACAACAACACGCTTTAGAAAGTATTTAGGTACCGGTGAAAGATATCTTATAAAAAATTTAAGAGATCAAAAATTCTTATTAAAAGCGAATAAAACATATAGTATAAAAACAATTGTTTACAATGGTGTAGTTAAAGTGTTTGTTGATAATAAGGAATATTTCTCATATTTTGATAAAGATCCATTTAAGGAAGGATATTTTGGATTTAGAACGACCCAATCTAGACAAGAAATAGATGATATAAAAATATATAGATTAAAATAGTAATGAATAAAACACTAATAACAACAGGGGTTCTTTGTTTTCTTATATGGATAAAAGCCGTTTCACAAGAAACTAGATCCTTTCAAGTTTTTCAATTTCCAACAAATATGATTCCTAGAATTGATGGAGATACTAAAGACTGGGATATAGTACCAGAAAGTTACTCTGTAGGTATGGATCAATTATGGGAAGATAGCGGAAAACATTCTAAAGCAGATTTAAAAAACCTAGATGTAACAGTAAAAGTTGGTTGGGTAAAAGGATTAAATCGTTTGTATTTCTTATATGAAGCCTATGATGATTATTGGAATTTTTCGTTATCAGGATTACAAAATGATACCTTCGAATTAATTGTAGATGCCGATTTATCTGGAGGTCCATTTATTGATAGGTTTCACCCAAACAAAAGCTTAAGTATGATGGATGCTTACTTTTCTTTTCATGGTGTTCACGCTCAAAATTACCATATTTTCACTCCTGCAAAAGATAAAGATTGGACCATGGTTTGGGGTAGTCAGCCTTGGATTAAAGACTTACCCTATGCAAACAAGGCTTATAATTATAATTTTAAACCAGGTGAAGCAGGTAAACTCATTCTCGAGTTTTGGATAACACCTTTTGATTATGCAGGTAATAATCCAGAAAGAGCTATTAAATCTATTTTAAAAGAAAATAATAATATTGGTTTATGCTGGGCAGTAATTGATTACGACGACGTAAACACAAAAGAAAACAATGGTTTTTGGAATTTATCTAAAGAGCATACTATGTACGGAAATGCAAGCTACAGCTTACCTTTTAAACTGATGCCTCTAGAAAATTCATTAAAAAAAGAAATAGAAGCAAAATGGAGTTTTAAAACTATAGACATAAAAAATCGTATCATTTCATTTTTAGATGAATCAAATGGCAATATAGAATCTTGGAAATGGGATTTTGGTGACGGGTTAACTTCATCTGAACAAAACCCAATACATCAATACAAAGAAGCTGGGAAATATGTTGTAGTACTTGAAATTAAAGGACCAAAAGGAACTTCTAAGCTATCAAAGGTTTGGGATGTTGCCGTAAAATAAATAAAACTTAATAAGACGAAACAATGAAAAGAAACATCATCTCATTAATAGTCATAGCGCTATCGTTAGTTGCTTGTAAAAAGGAAGTTCCAACAGAAATTATACTAACTAATAATTCTGATTTTGAATTAACAGACAAACCTATTTCTATAAAAAGAAACCTTGTATCTACAGACAGTATTAATTATTATCCTTTACTAATTAATGATTTAGACACTATTCCATCTCAAATTAACGATTTAGATGAAGATGGTAACTGGGACGAACTCTTTTTTGTTGCCAATTTTTCTGCTCAAGAGAAAAAAACAATAACTCTTAAATGGACTAATAAAAAGCCAAATTATAAAATTAGAACTAGTGCTCGATTTGGCAAAAGAGAATCTTCAACGACACCTGTTGTACCAAAAACCGCTGAATTAATGTTGGCAAACCAATTACCAAAAAATATCGGGTATCAACAATACCAAACTGATGGTCCTTCTTGGGAAAATGATAAAGTTGGCTTCAGACATTATCTAGACGGAAGAAATGCAAAAGACCTTTTTGGAAAAAAGTTATCGACTATGTCTCCAGAACAAGTAGGTATAAACTCAGAAGGTGCTGTAGAAGATAATTACCATGTTATGGAAGATTGGGGCAGAGATATTTTAGCAGTAGGAAATTCAATAGGTATTGGAGGATATGCACTTGCCACAAGAAACGAATTAATGAGACTAGGTGTCACAGTAAACGATTCTATAAATAATGTTGAAAAAACAACCTTTAAAATTCTTGTAGAAGGATCAGAAAAATCTATTTTAAACTATAACTATCAAAACTGGCAACCTAATGAAGGTAACAGAAACTATTCAGTAAAAGAAACCACAACAATTTATCCTGGTTTATATGGATATAAAAACACCGTGTCTATTTCTGGTATTCATGGTGATGAAAGTTTAGTTGTTGGTATTGTAAACATTAATAATGATAAGGAACTATCTATAATTAATGAGAATGAAAATTACGTTGCACTATACACACATGATAAACAAACCTACGATAAAAAGTGGTGGTTAGGAATGGCACTAATTGTTCCTAAAGAATTATACCTTGGTTATACAGAAGCTCCAAAAACAGGTGCACTTTCTAATACTTTTTTAGCAAAACTTAAAATTGAAAACAATAAACCTATTAATTACTATGCCATTGCTGGTTGGGAACTTAGCGATTCTGGTTTTGTTGATGAAGCTTTTTTTGTTAACTATTTAAATAAAGTAACCAATCAACTTTCCACAGAAATTGATATTAAAATAACCAACTAAAAACAAACCTAAAGAAATGAATATTAAGACATTTACAAATAACATCAGTATCAAAAAAAATCTAATATTTTTATCAGTAATTTGTTTTGTTTCCTGTACAAATTCAGTAAAAAAAGAAGTGGTAGAAGAACCGCAAAATGATACCAATGCTCCTTTACATGCTTTACAACCGGACTACCCTATTCCATATGGAGTTAGATCTGTTGAAGACATCACAAAAACCTTAGATAGAGTCTATTCATTTTTAGAAACAAATACAGCTTCTAAACTTGTAGATAATAAAACAAAAGAGGAAATAACTAATTTAGAAGACCTTAGCGAAAACACTATTTTTGAAGAAGGTGTTTTTAGACTTACAAGTTATGAATGGGGTGTTACCTATGCAGGAATGTTAGCCGTTACAGATGCTACAGGTGATAAAAAATATGCCGATTACACGAATAAAAGGTTACAAATTTTTGCAGATATAGCTCCATATTACTCAAAAAAACTAGCAAACAACAAAGATTTTGCGTCTCCAATAAAAAAATCATTAAAACCACATGCTCTAGATGATGCCGGTGCTATTTGTGCTGCTATGATTAAGGCTAAAAGATCTGGATCACAAGCCAATCTTCAACCTTTAATTGATAATTTTATTAATTATATAAGCAACAAACAATTTCGTTTACCAGATGGTACTTTAGCTAGAAATAGACCACAACCTAACACATTATGGTTAGATGATTTATTTATGAGTGTTCCCGCTTTAGCACAAATGGGAAAACTAACTGGGGATACTAAATATTTTGATGATGCTGTAAAACAAGTTCGCCAATTTTCAGAACGTATGTTCAATACAGAAAATGGATTGTATATGCATGGTTGGGTGCAAGCTATGGAGGAGCATCCTCAATTTCATTGGGCAAGAGCTAATGGTTGGGCAGTCATGACACTTGTAGAACTATTAGAAGTACTGCCAAAGGATCATGAAGGTTATAATGATGTATTAAAACAATTGCAAGCACATATTAAAGGGCTTGTGAAATATCAAAATGGCACAGGCTTTTGGCATCAACTAATTGATAGAAATGATACTTATTTAGAAACATCTGCAACCGCGATTTATACCTATGCAATTACAAGAGCTATAAATAGAGGTTATATTGAAAAAATGGTGTATTCACCAATAGCATTATTAGCTTGGAATGCCATATCAACAAAAGTAAACACAAAAGGCCATGTTGAAGGAACTTGTGTAGGTACAGGTATGGGCTTTGATCCTGCATTTTACTATTACAGGCCTATAAATATTTATGCGGCTCATGGCTATGGCCCTGTATTATTAGCTGGTGCTGAAATTATAACACTATTGAAAAACAACAAATTTGAAATAAATGATAGTTCGCTTCAATTAAAAATCAAGTAATATTTATGTTTAAATCAATAAATATCCTCTTCCTTTTTCTATGCTTTTTGATATTAAGTTGTAACAAAAAAACAGAACAAAAAGTAAAAAAACAAAATCCTAACATTCTAGTTATTATAGCAGATGATGCTGGTTGGAATGATGTTGGTTATCATGGTTCTGAAATTAAAACGCCTAATATCGATTGGCTCGCTAATAATGGTGTGCAGTTAGATAGGTTTTATGCAAACCCAACCTGTTCTCCTTCGCGAGTATCTTTGTTAACAGGTATGCCTGCCAGTAGAATTGGTATAGTGGCTCCTATTAGTGGAAAAAGTAAAAAAACACTTCCAGATTCTATTACAACATTACCACAAGTACTAAAAAAGCATCATTATGAGAATGCATTGTTTGGAAAATGGCATTTAGGATTAGATATAAAAAATGGACCTAATGCCTTTGGATTTGACTATTCATATGGGTTTCTTCACGGACAAATAGATCAATATACACATCGTTATAAAAATGGAGATCCGAGTTGGTACAGGAATGATAAAATGATTGAAGAAGAAGGCCATACTACCGATTTATTAACAAAAGAAGCCATAGAATGGCTAACTACAAAACGAGATACTACTAAAAGCTTCTACTTACAATTGGCACATAGCGCTCCTCACTTTCCTTTACAAGAAGAAGACAAATGGAAAGAACCTTATTTAGAGACTATTGCAGACGATTCTAGAAGAGATTACGCAGCAGCAATGACTCATATGGATCATAGTATTGGGAAGGTTTTAAAAACCTTAAAAGAGCTAAATATAGAAGATAATACATTAGTTATTTTTATGAGCGATAATGGCGCAATGGAAAGATGGTACCCAACTTATCAATATAACGGCGAACATGGACCAAATCCTGTATTAGGAAATAATAAACCATTGAGAGACTGGAAAGCTTCTAACTACGAAGGAGCTATTCGTGTACCCGCCATTTTATATTGGAAAAACCACTTGAATTCTGAAAATAATTTAAATTTCATGTCTGTTTCAGATGTTATGCCAACTATACTTTCATTAATTAATGCAGACATTCCTAAAGGTGTTGAAGGTTTTAATACTTGGCCTTCAATTTTAAATTCTCAAGAAGAAACAACACATGACATTTATATTCGTGGACACAAACAAGAAAGCCTAATACATAAGCCTTGGAAAATTATTAGAAACCGCTATAAAGATAATTCGCCAGCAACCTATCAGCTTTATAATATTGAATTAGATCCTGAGGAAAAAGAAAATTTAATTACTGAAAATGCTTCTGTATTGGCAGAAATGAAAACATTACTTCAAAATCAATTTATTAAAGATGATAAAACCGTAAATGTTGAATTAAAATAAACTTAATTACATACCAAATAGAATTAAACTTTATTAAACTAAAACCATCAAAATAAATGAATGACACCATAAAAAATGCCTTTAAAATGAAATTAAAACCTGGTTTTGAAGCAGAATATAAAAAGAGACACGACGAAATATGGCCAGAACTCTCTGCTTTACTATCTGAAACCGGTATACAAGATTACAGTATATATTTAGATCAAGAAACCTTGATACTTTTTGCTGTTCAAAAAATAAGTAAAAACTTTGATAAAAATTATTTGCCTAACCATCCCATTGTAAAAAAATGGTGGGCATACATGGGAGATATTATGGAAACAAATCCAGATAATTCGCCCATTGAAAAACCTTTAAAAGAGGTTTTTCATATGGACTAAAAATCTAAAAACAAACAACTATATTTAAACTATTGAACAGTAATTATTTTGCTGCTTCGTTGCGTATCTTTTCCTTTTAAAACTAGTAAATAATTACCAGATGCTAATTTGTTTCTACCTAAAACAATAACATTTCTTCCTTGCGAGTAACTCTTTTCAGGAATATCAAACACCTTAACACCCATCAAATTATATATAGATATTTTAACCTTTGAAGCTTGATTTAAATTAAAAACAACATTGGTTTCACTAGAAAAAGGGTTTGGATAATTAGAAACACCTTCAAACTTATTAATCTCATTAACACCTAGTGTTGACGTTTCAAAAGGACCTAAATCTGGTGCAGTACCAGTAAAAGCTAATCCAACATCAATACCAGCATCTATAAGGTCGCTTCCAGCATTTAACTTCATGAAATCAATATCTGGTAAACTTCCGTCTGCTTTTCTAGCAGATGTTAATAAGGCAATATCTAAACTAACATAATCGCTAGCATTTGCTGTAATACCATTTTGCCAGCTATTATTAGTTAAAATTAATGTAGTAGCTCTGTAACTATCGCTACTATTTCCGGAGAAACTAACAGTGTTTTTAATTTCAAGTAAATTTGCAATGTTAGAACTACTAAAGTTTATATTTCTACCATTACTATAAGATGCACAATTATAAATTACAACATCTCCCCTATTACTATTATGATCAAATCCATCATATACATTACCCACAGCAATACAATTTTTATATGTAGCATTATGTTTTAATAATTTGTCATCGCTCCCACCAGTTTTAAAACCATTTCCATCTCCTGCTCCTACTGTTCCATTCTTTAAATAACCATTTTTAATAGCCCAACAGTTTTCATGTGTAGTGGTTAAATTATTAGAACCTCTTAAATAACCATCCCAACCATCATCAAGATTTTGCCAAGCACGACAACCAATAAATTTATTTCCTGTTCCTGCATTTAACTTACATGCAAAACCATCAGCATTTTCTAAACTTGAATCTGCATTATAAAAAGAATCACAATTAAGAATAGTATTATTGTTTCCTCCACTTGCAATTTGTAGACCGGTATCTTTACACTCGCTAAATGTGCAAAACTCTATTAAATTATAAGCTCCATTAATAAATAAACCGTTATCTCCTGCTCCAAATACATCAATACCTTTTATATGCCAATAACTACCAGATAATGATATAGCACGATTAGATGAGCTTTCAGACATTGAGGAAAAATCAAAAAGAGGTCTGGAATTATTATCAGGATGTGATAAAAAAGAAATCAAATTTCCGTTTGTTCCACTTCTAGAAATTGAAAACTTTGAATTAAATGTATATGTTCCTTCTAAAACATAAATAACATCTCCTGCTGATGCATTTGATAATGCAGACAAAACTTGTTGAGGAGTGCTTACAGTAATTTCTGCAGCTATAGCTATAAAGTTGTTTATAAGAATTAGGGCAATTAATAATTTATGCTTCATAATAATTTATTTAGTTGAGAATAATAATCTATAACTAATAATAGACTAAACAAATTACAAGACTAATTATAATAACCCTTGCTATTTTAAAAAAAAAATATAATTAATTAACACTAATAAGTTTAGTATTCTTTTGACCATCAGAGCTTTTTAAAACTAATAAATAGTTCCCAGATGCTAATTCATTTCTATTCAAATTAAATGAATTTTTACCTGTAGAAAATGTTCTTTCTGGTAATTCAAATACTTTTAACCCCATTAAGTTATAAATATATGTTTTTATTTTTGAAGCTTGTTTTAAATTAAAAACTACTCTGGTTTCATTTAAAAAAGGATTTGGGAAATTTGAAAAGTTATTTAAAAATTCATTCTTCTTTAAACTTAAAGTTCCAGATTCTGAATAGCCTAAATCTGGTGCAACACCATTAAAAGAAAAACCTACATCGTATCCGGCATCTATAAGATCACTATTTGGGGCCAATTTTAAAAAATCAGTATCAGGAAGATTACCATCAAGTTTCCTTGGCGCTTTTAATAATTCAATATCATATGCAATAAAATCCTCAGGTGTTATAGACACACTTAAATCAAAATAATTATTATTAAGAATACATCTAGGCTTATCAATTTTTGTTACTTCGTTTGAAGGCGAAGATGCACCAGCTCCCAAATTGTTAGCCATTACATGTCCCCAACCATCAACATCTGTTCCATAATCTGTAGCATTTAATGCTTTACAATTTAGCATATTATAGTTTTCAGGATTTTGAAATGCAGAATTATTATACCAATAATTTCCGTTTAAATGATGATTGGCATAAAACCCTCTTAATCTGTTTTTTGCAGCTATACAAAATTGAACTGTGTTCATTGGTATAGGCGAGTATCTATCTCGAACTTGAGTAAAAGATTGTGCCGCTTTACCATAACCTCCTGCTTTAAACCCTGTACCATCACCTCTTGATACTAAATCACTTCCTGTTCCTGTAACCGATGAATATCCATTATAAAAAGCCCAACAATTTTCTATTAATACTGGTTCAGCTGAATTAATCAAATCAAAACCATCATCACTGTTTAACCAAGCACGACAACCTCTAAAAATATTTCCAGTGTCTCCATTTCTAACATGACAACCAAACCCATCAACATTTCCTCCTCTACCTCCTTCAGAAACTGAGTCCCAGTTTTCATAAGCATCACAATTCAAAATTAAATTATTCGAACCTCGTAAAATATAAACACCAATAGCCATATTATTATGCATACTAATGTTCTCTAATATATTATTGCTTCCTTTAATCTCAAAACATTCAGACTGCGTATGAGTTGTTATAGTTACCTGAACACCAATAATTTCTATCCCTCTAATATGAATATTACTTCCTGTAAGGTAAAAAGCAAAAATTCGTTTATTGGCTGGTTTTATATTTGAATAATCAAAAACAGGTTTTTCATCTTGATATGCATAATAATTTATACCATTTTTATTTAATTCTGTAACATAAGCCCAAATATCAAAATACCGTGCTATTTGGTCTTCTCTCATGGTATAGTTACCACCTCTAATATAGACAGTGTCACCTGATGAAGCTAACTCTTGAGCTCTTTTAATTGATTCTACAGGGTTAGATATTGTTCCATTATTTGAGTCATTACCATTGGAAGCAACGAAATAATCATTTGCAAACATCAAGGAGTTTACAAAAATAATAGTCAAAATTGTAAACAAATTCTTTAACATAATCTTACTTTTTTCATGTATAAATTTAAGGAATATTTTTCTAGGTATAATTATAAGAAAATAGATTTTCACGAATGCATATTCATGAAAATCTATTTTCTTAATTTTTATATAGAGCTAAGCCCTTCACTATTCGTCTTCTTTCCAAGTAAATGGTAAATACCAATTATCAGTATTCAATAATCTAGAATGAACAGCTTCAGCATTTGCATTTCCTTCTTTAGCAAGTTTATCTCGAATTTTATCAGCAAGAAATGCAGGGTCATTACGACGTAAAGCAACACGAACTAAATCTCCCCAACGATTACCTTCAAAAGCTAATTCTAAAGCGCTTTCTTTAATAAGATTGTCTTCAATAGATATTAAACTGTCTCCAACAACTTCAGCTCTTTGTACATAAGCTCTACCTCTTATACCTCCATTTCGATGCCAATCACTTCTAAAATAAGGAAAATCACCTTGTCTTGCATCAAAATTATATGGGAATGGTAAATGCGTTTGTTCAATATTTGTTACATCAGTTTCTCCTGGAACAGTATACTCACGTTGTAAACCAAAATTTAAAAGTGCATCTGCTACGCGATGTTGACCATCACGATTTGCAGCTTCAGCAAAACGTAAATGAAGTTTTGCTGCGCGATAAAGCATCCAACGCCCTGTTTTATTTGAAGAAATAGTATTGGTAGAAAAATTAGTTACTGGATCTATATAATTATATAAATACTTTTTTACAACAGGGTTTTCCCCATCCATAAAATAGCTAAATTTCTGACCACGAGCATCATAAGGAATTCCGTTGTTTTGTTTCTCATTATCCCATAACGAAATAGCTTCTTGAGATGGTTTAATAAGGTAATCATTAGCAAAAAGATCGACAAAAGGGTATTTAGGAGAAAACACAAAAGAATATGGTATAGACCAAACCCATTCTGTATTCCATAAAACATCAGCTTCACGAGCAAAAATACTCCCCCACCCTTTAGTATTACTAATAACTAAACCTGTAGCATCTTGTTCTCTATATCTTAAATATCCTACAGCTAAATCTTCATTTGAAGCAATCTCAGCAAATTTAACACGATATGTATCAAAAACCTCAGAATCATTACCACTACCAGTACCTGTTTCCATGACATTCTTATAATGACTTGCAGCTTCTAAATAATTACCTTTCCATAATTGAATATCTCCAAGAAGACATCCCTTATTTATAAAAAATTTCTCCGTACTGAATCCATCTACATTAATAAGTAAAGAACTACCAGTAGCATACAAATCTGTATACGGTAAGTCCTCTGTAAATGCTATTAACTCATCAAGTAATTCATCAAAAGAAATTCTAGGATAAGTAGCTAAATCTTTAACATCATTAATATTGGCAATTGGTTCAGTAATATAAGGAACACTTCCATAATGAATTCCTAACTGTAAATACAACCAACTTCTTAAAGCTCCAACATCAGAATACCGTTGATTAAAATCGGTCGCATCCATTCTATTATCTGCCCTCATTAATAGAAAATTTTTCAGAATATCATTACAGTTGTTAATTAATTCATAAAAATCTTTAGGGTTTGCGTATGGATTTTTTTGACTAACTGAATGTTCATTTAATTCTTGAAGCGTTAAATCAGCATTAATTGTTGGACTAAGCAAATCTGCTCTTAATTCATTAAGTACAACATATTTCTCTGCAAGGCCTATAAATTTACCATAAAGCCCAACTATGGCTGCATCTGCATCAAAAACATCACGGTAAACTTGATCTATGTTTAATTTATCTTGAGGCTCAACTTCTATATAATCCTGACAAGAAGATAAACCCAAAAAAACGACTAAGGTTCCTAGAGTGATTTTTTTACTAATATTGTTAATCATTGTTCTCATTTTTCTCATTTTAAAAATCATTATAGTCCTAAGCGTAATCCTAATTGTATTGTCATAAACTGAGGCATCAAACCAATATCTGCACCTTGACCAAAAATAGATGATGATGCACTAAACTCAGGATCATAACCTAAATAATCAGTTAATGTAAATAGGTTATTTCCACTAGCATAAACCTTCATATATTTTATAGATTTAGAATCTACATCAATATCATAAGATATAACAAGTGTTTTAAGTCTTATGTATGATCCATTTTCTATCCATCTACTAGAAAATGAAGCATTACCTAATGGATCTCCCCAAGTAGCTCTTGGTATTGAAGTTTCTTGTCCTTCAGCTATCCAACGATTGTTTATTGCCGTACTTTGATTTTCGAAACCACTCATTTTCTCTAAACTTTGACGTACACCATTGTATAAATCATTTCCTTCTGAGAAATTGAATAAAGCAGAAATACTTAATTTCTTATAAGTAAAATTAGTACTTAAGCTTCCTGTAAAATCTGGATTTGGATTACCAATTACTTGTCGGTCTGCATTATCAATAACCTTATCTCCATTAATGTCTTCAAAAATAACATCTCCACCTCTAAAAGGCATTAAACTTCCATTTTCTAAACGTTTAGATAGTCCTGCAGAAGTTGCTTGAGCTGTTGTTGCATAAACTCCATTTGCTTTAAATCCATAAAACAAATTAGCATCTTGTCCTTCATCAGTTATGTATGTTGCACCTCCAAATTGAGTAATTATTCTATCATTAGGTATATCTAAAACTTCATTTTTATATCTAGCTACATTTAAGCCTATATCGAATTTCACATCCGGTGTATTAATTAATCGGCTATTAAGTCCAACTTCAAAACCACGAGTATTCATAGTACCACTATTAGAAACAATGTAATCAAAACCACTTGGGGTTGTTAATGTTTCATAAGTAATCATATCTGTAGTTTTATTTTCAAAAACATCTAAAGATGCATTAAGACGCTCATTAAACAGCGATAAATCTGTTCCTAAATTTATTTTACGCACTGTTTCCCATTTTAATTCAGGGTTTCCAATATTTCCTCTAACCAAACCTTGAATACCTAATAAGTTTTGAGATACATATAATTGTTGTGCTGTATAGTTTCCAATATCGTCATTACCACTTATTCCTATACTTGCGCGAAGTTTAAATAAATTGATACCTGAATTTTTCATAAACTTTTCAGATGAAACTAACCATGCTGCTGATAAAGAACCTAGACCTGTAGCAGATATATCTTCTCCAAATCGGCTTGAACCATCATATGAAGCATTAAGTGTTAAAAAATATTTATTTAGGTGACTATACTGTCCGCTAAAGTAGGCGTTATACCAATTCCATTCTCCTAAAGCTCCTCCTACTTGTCTTAAAAGATTACTCCCTGCTCCAACTGTTGTAAAGTCATCTGTAGCTGAATTAAAACCTAATCCTAAATCACTTTCAGACTCATTTGATTGTGTTCTCAAACCTAAACGAACATCAATATTACTTTTATAATTAAAGTCCTTAGTGAAACTTAAAAAACCATCTGTATAAAGAGAATAGTAACGTTGTACTTCACTACCACTACGATTAGTCGCTGTAATTAACTCTATTGGAGATTGAATGTTTGCTACACCAAAATCTGGAATAAAAAAGTTTTCACGCTCTTTGTTATAAGTTAATCCAACTAAAAGATTTGCTTTTAATGCTTTAGTAAAATCATATTGAAATTTTAGATTACCAAAGAATCTGTAATTCTTATTTATAGCAATACCATTTTCAATAATTGCATTAGGATTACCTACATCAAAAATATCAACATCTGCTAAATTTGGAGAAACTTCTCCTGTTTCGTTTATAACGTTTACTGCTGTAAATGGTGATTTTGTTAGCCCCAAATAAATTGGACTTGTTTTATATGCAAGACCTTGATTGTTTTGGTTCTCATTATTATAAACAAAAGACAAATTAGCATTTACTAAAAGTCTTTCCGAAAGACGCAGTGAAGAATTTAATCTTACATTATATCTTTGTAAATCAGAATTTCCAGCTATACCTTCACTATTTAAATAGCCAACAGATATACCATACTTTGCAATTTCATCTCCACCTCTAATTTTTAAGAAATAACTTTGATTTGCACTACTTTTGAAAACTTGATCTTGCCAATTTGTTTGATTGTGGTATTGGTAATAAGATCCACTATCACGATTATCTAACATCCAAGGCTGAGCTGCAATTTGTTCTTGACTCATACCTCCAGTTGCAAATAATTGAGACAAGTAAGTTCTATATTCTCCAGAGTTCATTACTGGTAATTCATGAGAGTCTTCATTAATACCACCATACATAGTGAAATCAATCTTTGTACTTAAATCTACTGGACGAGTTGTTGTTATTATTATTACCCCATTTGCTCCCTTTGTTCCATATAGTGAAGAACCATCTTTTAATACAGTTATATCTTCAATATCCTTTACATCTAACATTGAAAGCGGTGATGAAATATTATACTGAATAATTCCTGAACCATAATCTTCATCGTCATAAATCATTCCATCTAAAATTATTAAAGGCTTATTTGTTGCATAAAGTGAATTAAAACCTCTTAATGTTAAATAAGAACCAACTCCAGGTACACCAGAGTTACCAACACTATTAAGACCTGCAACACGACCTTGTAAAAAACTACCCACAGATTGATTAACTGGGTTACTCCATTGGTCTTTTTCAAAATCTACAACTTGTGCTGCTTTTGGACTAGTATATTGTAATTGTTCTGTACTAGGTAAATTTGCTGTTTGATAAAATTGAGAATAACTATCTTCAAAAAGATTAATTTCAATTTCTTTATTTCTATTTTTTAAAGGAAAAACTTTAGTTTGATAATTTTGTCCGCTTACTAAAAGTAAGCTATTAAGATGCGGAACGTTAATAGAAAAGCTTCCATCTTCGTCTGAAATTGCAGCAGAAAAGCCTTCAACAGCAATATTAATTCCAGAAATTCCCTCTCCTGTTTTAGCATTTTTTATAAGTCCAATAACTTGGATTCCTTTATTTTTTTTAGAATCTACAGATGTAGAATCTTGAGCATAAAGGATACTGTCAATTCCACCTAATAAAAGTATGCAGAGTAGACTAGTTAGTTTCAATATTTTAAGCATAATAGTTGGTTTAAAAGACATTTATTTAATTACTGGAACTAGTTTTAAGTAATCTAGAGTTAGTGTATTATCACCGTTTCTACCTGTATTAGCGGCAACTAGAGAAATAAGGTCTAGCCTACCTGCTTCATCAAGAGTAAACTCGCCTACAAATGTTTCGTCATATACATCTTGTAAAACATCTGTATACTCAAGTTCAGCTATTGGGTTTTCTACTGTACCATCTGGTAAAACAGTACCTCCAAAGCGTAAAGTTTGCTGAAAATCATTACCCTGTATATCGTTAATAGCTCTCCAATAAACTTTATAAGTTGTACTGTACAAGTTATTTGCACTATAATTAATTGTAAACAAAGGTGTTCCATGATTTTGAACCATAATATCATAAAACATAACCCCGTTTGGATCTTCTTTTTCTCTGTAAAAAGTATTGGAACGCTTATCACCTCTACTAAAGCCGTTTGGCTCTTCTCCTTCAATTTGTGTTGTCAATAATCGTGTTTCTAAAGGTACTTCAAGCGTACTCATTATATAAACAATACCATTACTTAATTGCACTTCTTCTACAATATTACTCTTATCAATAGGAACTTTAACTCCAAAACTTGATACAAGTGTATCTGGAAGATTCTCACGTGCTACAGCCTTATGGAAAGCAAAATCTCTTGCAGTAAAGTACCTAGCATAAACGGTTGTAGAATCTTGATTGCTTTTTGTTAAATATGGCTCCATTTTTTCTACCTCTGAATTGTAACCATCATTTTCTAACATGAAAAAAGTATATTTATTTTTCTCATTATTTAGATTATAAACATTTTTAAGATAGGAGTTAGTTAATGAATCTGCGAACATTTCATGAATTTCTTCTTCACTTGCCTTAGCTATACTATCAGATTGATACACGTTAAATTCAGTTAGCGATAATAAATATGCACTCATTTCATTAGTACCAGATTTCTCATTTATATATTGCCAAATATTAGATTTAGGCTCTAATGCTTTATTAATAATATGAAATAAGCCATTTGATGCATATTGATCTGTAGTAACAACAGGAGACTGTGCCATTACATTACCATTTTTGAATTCTAAGTATTTATTAGAAAGCATTTGTACGGTAACAGTATCAGCTTCTGTAACTGAAGAAAAAGCTGTTAATGCAATATGATTTTTTACAAATAATTTTTTGCTGTTCAAATCACTTAAAAAAGAAGGGTCAACCTGATTTAATGCTTCATTTGTAGGAGCCCAAACCGTATAGGTTTTAGAATTAGATAACTCAGTATCATAACCTGTTTCTACTAAAAGTTTACCAAATTCAGAAGTTTCAGAAGTATTCTGTAAACGCTCACTTAGATTTTCTGTGAGGCTTTTGTCGTTCGTATTACTACGTTCTTCCCAAGGGTCTGAGCAAGAAATAGCTGCAATAAGAGCAAAACTGGCCAAAAAGCCTTTTGTGTATGTTTTAATTGATATCATCCTTAATGGATTAGTTTAAATATTATTATATATATTAATTATGATGCTTATTCATAAATTAGCCCATCACCACCTGATTCGAACTTAGGATATAATTGATCCATATCTATAGGTCTGAATTCAACTATATCTATCCAAGTTTCACCATTTCTACTATCTTGAACAGCTTCTAAGGTTAACTTATGTGTTCCTGTTGTTTTAATCTCTACAATACCAGCTAGTCTACAATTAAACCTGTTGGTATGTGGTTCAATATGTCTTTTATAACCTTGAGATTCTAAGACACGCTCTGGAAGTGATGTATTACCGTATTCTGTGAAATTAATAAACCTTGAAAGTGTTACATCATCAACTTTTACACTAACAGCAGCTGAAGACCTTCCATTTTGCCTGTACGACACCCAAACTTTATATGTTCCTTTTATAATTACAGGTGTATCAAAAGTTATAGGGTCTAAAAACCCATTTCTGAACCTAGTTAATTCCATAATATCTCCGTGCCAAGCTCTATCTAAATAAGCACCATCACCAATTGCAGGAGCTCGATAAATTAAAGATTGATTATCTGGCCAATCAACTCTACTTAATTCACTTTTTAGAAAAGATGCTCTATTATCAGGTTTTCTAAAAACGGAACTAAGTTGTCTTACTTCTGGTTGATCTCCAACATCAAAATAAACTGGTGATGGAAACCTTTTTTTAATGAAAAAATTCTCTTTAACATAATGTAAAACACCATTTGAAGCTGTAATGTCACTTTCGCTACGATTAATTTCTACGCCCTTTTCTAAAACACCAGCAAAAGTTTGTTCATTAATTAATAGGCTATCAGCTGCTAATTTAAAAGTTACAACTTCTAGAGGAGCCTTTGTAAGAGATGCCGGTGTTACTGCTAAATCTGCTAAATAACTTAAGCTTGGAACAATACGATATGCGACAAATAGATTTAAACTATCTTCTAGATTCAAAGGATCATCTAAATGACTATACCTTGATTTTAAATCATCAATATTACTAAACCCTGCTTCTTGAAACACCTCATTTTTTTGAGCAAGAATTGTTAAATGATTGGATATACTATCAGCATCATACGTTAAAGGTTCATTTAATCTATCAAACCAACCTGTAACCTTAAGTGCTTCAGTAAAAAGAGAAAGTGAAGGATCTTCTTCAAAAGTTTCAGCTAATGTTTTATCTGCCACAAGTAATGTTTTATCTAAAACATGTATAATTCCATTTCCAACAACTATGTTAGAATTTACTATACGAGCTTCTTTATTAACAGTAATACTTGAAGCTCCATCTATAAAAGCAGCACCAGTAATTAAGAATTGCCCCTGTAAACTAGGGCTTGCTATTTTTCCATCGTTAAAAGAAGTGGTATTTACTGCTTCTGGTAAGATATGAAGCTTTGCTAATTCTTGAAGATATTCTAATGGCATATCATTTACAGAACTAACACCTTGCTCATTTAAAAGTTGAGTGATGGCATCATTAGTAGGTAGAAATAATGTGTATGTACCATATGTATTCATAAAAGCAGCATAACCAGTAACATCTAAAATCTCTAAAAACAATGAATAATCATCATTTACTCTTAAAAATTCTGTAATATTAAGTGTCTCATCTGTAGATTCTTTAAATTTTTCAGATGTACAATTAAGAATAAAAATAGTCATTACAACAGCTAGTGTAAGTCTAAATAAATTGTGTGAATTAAATATTTTTTTCATGACTCTTTTTTTATTTGTAAAACGGGTTCTGAACAAGTTCCTTATTTGTAAACAATTCATTCTCATTTATAGGAAGATAATGGCTATTAGAATCTTTCATCTTAGCTATTATACTTTGTTGTTGATTTGCAGGAGCGCTTTGCAGAGCAACAGCCAAAAGAATATCTAAATATTTATAATCTTCCTTTCGAGCATTTCGTAAAAGATCAAACCAACGCTTACCTTCAAAGGCAAACTCTCGTGCACGCTCAGCAAGAATATATAATCTTATACCTTGAGTGTCATCGACACCAAGTTGCTCTTCTGTAAGTTGAATAGCCGCTCTTTTTTGTCTAAGATCTGCTATAATATCTAAAGCTTCACTACCACGATTTAACTCGTTTAAAGCCTCTGCTTTCATTAATAACACATCAGCATAACGATATACAAACCAATGAGTATCTGATTCTTGCAACGATTTACGCTGAAATTCGTTAAGACCAGTGTATTTATAAATTTCGTTAGTACCTGGCACCATAGAAGCTCTTTCTCCACGAACATCTTTATTCTCTGCATCTTCAAAATCAACTCCAAAGACACCTTCTAAAACTATTGGTGATGCTAGATATTGCGGACGCTGTAAAAAGATGCTATAAAACGGATTAAGATTTTGAGTTGTATACTGAAGCTCAAAAATACTTTCGGTAGAATTTCCTCTAGCAAAAACAGTTGTAAACCATAAATTATTATTGGTTCCATCAATTAATGCAAAATTACCTGTGTTTATTACTTTATTGGCTGTTGCCAAGGCTGCACCATAATTTGCTTGCCATAAATAAACATCTGTTAACATAGCATTTATAGCACTCTTAGTTATTCGTCCTTTATTTTCTACCTCAACACCATAATCTTCAACCGCAAAACCTTCAGCGGTAATTAAATCTATAACCACTTGATCAAAAACCTCTGATTGTGAAGTAGTAGGTAATTGAAAATTATCGTCATCAGAAAGTGTCGCTTCCAATTTTAAAGGTACATCTTTAAATGTACGAGCTAATGTAAAATATAAATACGCTCTTATGGCTAAAGCTTCAGATAAATAATTATTTAGTTGCGATTGTGTTAGAGTTGGGTCATTTTCTAAAACCTCTGGAGCAAGATCAATAACCGTATTACAAAAATTAATTATACGGTAAAATTGAGACCAACTAGTAAAACTATTAGAAGGTAATACATTAGAAGTAAGCATATCTATTTGATCGTCAACCATAAACCCCCCTGGACTTATCATATCTGCTCTAAGCTCACCATACATAAAAACAAACTCTGCAAGTGTTCGGTCGCTTCCTAAACCTGGAGGTGTATTTAACATTGATGAATAAATACCTATTACCGCTGCTCGAATATCTTCTTTCGTTTTCCAAAACTCTTCACGTATGGTTCCGTTTTCGGGTTTTAAATCTAAATAGCTATCGCAAGAGAGATTTAATATTGCTATCAAAATAGCTAAAGTATATATAATTTTTGTTCGCATGAATCAAATAGTTTATTATTAAAATCTAGTTCTAAGACCTATTGTAAAACGTCTAGTTGGTGGTGTTCTAGAATAATCAATTGCTATCCCAAAAGGATCTCCACCTCTCATGTTTACTTCTGGATCTTGACCTCTATACTTAGTAAAAGTTAAAATATTATCTGCCGTAAAAAAGAGATTTAAGTCATCCAACTTTAAATTCTTCAAAAATTCGCTACTAAACTTATAGCTAAAAGTAGCTGATCTAAATCTTAAAAAAGATGCATCTTCAACATAACGATCTGAACCAAGCCAGTTATAAGCTGTTCCGTAAACTGCCCGCGGCATATTTGTTACATCTCCAGGGTTTCTCCAACGAGATAATGTTGCTGTACTTTGATTATCAAAACCATACATATTAGTAGCAAGCATATCAGTACCATTTACAATATCATAATCTAAACGATATGTAAAGAATAACAATAACTTAATTCTATTATCAAACGATATAGATGGTCCGAAACCTCCAGTAAATTTAGGATTACTATTACCAAGATACACTACATCACGACTATCTATATTACCATCTTTATTTATATCTTCATATATAGCATCTCCCTGTTGAAACACGTAGTCTGTATTTGGATAATTAAATCTCATATATACATTTTGTCCATTTGGGCCTGTAATCACATCTCCATTTGCGTCTTTTGCAAGCGTAGACTGTGTATCTGGGTATACCCCCTTGAACCTATAACCATAAAAAGAACCGAATGGATTATCTGTTTGAAGAAAACGTTTAAATTGTCCGTTACGATCAACATTACCACTTTCACTTGGATAAAATTCTGAAATTTCACGAATTACATTTTCATTTCTCGAGATATTGAAATTAAAATCTACTCGCCACTTGTCAGATTTAAAAGGGGTTGTAAAAAGACCTATTTCCCAACCTTGATTATCAAGAGTACCAACATTTTGATCAGAAATATTAGAATATCCAGAAACACTTGTTACATTTATATTTTGAAAAAGAAGATCTTTAGTTCTATTTTGATACACATCAATATCTACTGAAAAACGATTGTCAAACATTTTAAGGTTTATACCAAAGTTTTTACCAGTTAAAGTTTCCCAACGTAAATTAGCTAACTCAATATTTTCTGGATACACACCACTATATCCAACATAATCTGAATTAAAATTACCATAAGTATTAAAATAACGGTAATCATAACGAGGCGCTCTTCCAGATTGTCCTATACTAGCTCTAAAACTAAAGTCATCAACAAAATCTAAATTCTCCATAAACTTTTCCCCTGAAACTCTCCAACGTGCAGATAGAGAAGGAAAAAGAGCATAACGATTATCAGGACCAAATTTTGAATTTCCATCACCACGAACACCTACATTTAAAATATATTTATCTAATAAGCTATACTGTGCACTAATTAAAGCAGAGACATTACGTGATTGGCTATTATTATTATAAAGTCTTAATTCTGAATTTTGTGTTCTTGAAGGCACAGATGGATCTGTTAATAAAGATGATGCTGTATTAGATGTAAGTGCTTGATGAGACTCATATCTATAATCACTAGTTTGCAAAGAAACAATAGTTTGGAGATTATGATCAGCACCTAAATCTGGTGTGTATATAATGTTCGTTTTTGAAGTTACTGTAGTTGCATCAACATCTGCATCTGAAGCTCTATTAACAACTGTTTCTGTAAAAGGTCTACCTGTAGCATTTTGTGGTAAAAACGTTTTAGCCTTTGTGCTGTTAAAGTCAAACTGAAGATCGAAAGTAGAAATTAATCTTTCCGGAATTAAATCTACTTTTAAATTAAAATGTGGAACAATTCTATCTCCTGTTTGCACATTTGATGCATATTCAGCTAAAGCAACAGGGTTGTATGTACGTGAATACCCTCCTTGAATATTCTGTGCAGGTGAAAAATAATTTGGTGTTAAATCACCTAAATCATCGTATTCAAAAATACTCATATTAGGCATCTTACCATATGCAACACTTCTTACTCTATCTCCACTACCAGTACCATTTACATAGTTCCGTTCTGTTTCTGTACGTGTATATGAAAAATCGGCCTTAAAACGAATTCTATCAGAAACCACATAATCTAAATTAAGACGGCCATTAATACGTTCAAAACCTGTTCCTTTTGTTACACCTTTAGAATTATAATAACCTACCGAAGTATAATAACGAGCCTTTTGCCCTCCACCTTGTAAAGATAAATTATGCTCACCTGTTATACCTGTTTGAGAAATTGCATCAACCCAATTGGTATTGTTACCATAATTCTTATACCAATACACTTCTTGTGGGTCAAATTGAAATTCTTTAACGGTTAATGTATTAAGAGGTGCTCCAGTACGATTCATAAAAGCCTCAGGAATTAATATAGAATATTGATCGCCACTAAGCATAGGTATTGTGTTTGGAAGTTGAGACATGGTACCAGTATAACTATATCCAATTTTTGGTGCACCTACAGCTCCCCTTTTTGTATTAATTACTAATACACCACTGGCTGCTCTAGCACCCCACATGGCAGTAGCCGCAGCATCTTTTAATATGGTAATACTTTCGATATCACTAGGGGCAACATTTAGTAAAGCCGCATATCCTTGCGCATCTGCAGAACCAAAATTAAAATCTTCAGGAATAGATGTTTCATAAGGCATACCATCAACTACTACTAAAGGGTCTGATGAACCAGTAATGGAAGATGTTCCTCTAATACGAATTTGCATACCTGCTCCTGGATCACCAGAAGCAGCAGTAATATCTACACCTGCTACTCTACCCTGTAGTGCTTCATCAATAGAAGCTGCTTGAGTATTTTCAACATCAGCTGCCTTAATAGTAACTGCACTTGTAGTTAAATTACGCTCAGCAACTTGAAGCAATCCACTTTCTGCAGCTTTTTCAGCAGTAATTACAATTTCATCTAATCCTTCTACTGAAACTTCCATATTAACAATTATGTTCTTCTGGTTTCCAATATTTATTGTTTTTGTCTTGTAGCCTAGTGTTGAAATAACTAATTGATTAGTAGTGCTTTTAACACGAATTGCAAAATTCCCATCAAAATCGGTTATAACACCTGTTATAGTACGTTTTTCAGCATCTTGTTCAATTACAGTTGCACCAGGTAAAGGTAATTTGTCACTTGCATCTAATACTTGACCTCTAATAACATTATTTGTTTCTTGTGCAGATAACTGCATTGATGTTATAGAAATTAGTATAAATAAAAAGCAGTATAGTAAGTTGGTTAATTTATATTTCATTTTATTCTGCGTATAATAGATAATTGTCAATTAAATGAATTAATGTACGATCTGCTAAGTTATTACTAACACTAGGTATATAATTTGCAGTTCTACTTTGAGAATCTAAGAAAGATAATTCTCCTGGTGAGCTAATTACACTTATATATGTTTTATTTCCTAATTCACTTTTAAGTAAAGTTTCTGTCTGTCCATTAATCAAGCCATCATCTGATGCGGTTCTAGTAGCTAATATGTGGTATTTTATAAAATCTTCTATTTGCTTTTTTTGTACAGGATCTGATGGATTATTATTTGATGGCAAGACACCATCTGCAACAGCCTGAGCAATGGCTTCATTACTTGGAATAGCAAAAGTATAAGATGTCCCTAATTCCACACCATCAATACTACCAGTATCCTGATCAAATAAAGAAGAGCTATATAAGTAAAAGAAGAAATTTATATATCCTTTTGGTTCAAGAGCTAAAGCAAACAAGTCAAATCCTGGTTGAACTTCAGTAAAGTCTATAACTCCATCAATATAGTAGGTACGACCATTATTTTGATCTTCATATCCTATAATATTTATTTTATTTTCTTCTTGAACCACTTCTCCTCCAACAATTTCAGTCTTTTCTCCTCCTGCAGCCCAAACTTGATTATTTTCCCACCTTATATATTCACCTGCTAAATCAAAATCGCCTGTACGAATTATACCTGAACCTGACAAATCATCTAATTCACCATTTGGAGTTGGAACAATTCCATTGTACAGTACTCTTAACAAACGTGTTCTTGCTAAAGTTCCTCTGGATGTATTACCCGTTTCAGGAGAAGTATACACCCACTCACTTCTGTTAATATCATAATCATACCCAAGATTTAATAATACTTCATCTGAAGGTAAAAACAAAGTGTATTTGCCAGATATATTACTTATAATCTCACGATACCCAGAACCATCATTATAAAGTCTTGTAGCTAAAGTAAATTTTGGATCTAAATACGCTGAAGTATATACACTATAGAATAAGTTTGACTCCTGTACTTTATTAGTTCCATAAAAAAATCCGTTACTTAAAATGTTTGCTTCAGATATATCTGTATCAACATTAAAACGTACATCTTCATCTAAACCGTTACTATATGATGCTATCTGAGAAGGCCAGACAGCATTTTGAACCATATGAGCATTAAAAAAGTCTTCGTATATATATTTTGGTAATTGTTCTAAAGATTCATAATTCTTCAAAAGCACTTCATCAATAAAATCTTGTAACACATCATTTTCTGGAACAAACAAAGAATAAGCATCACTTTGCCCATCATTATCTGCTTCCTTTATATAATTTTCATTGTTTGGAGAAAAGAATAATGCAGGATCATATACTTTCACATATGCATCTTCAGATTTTCTAGTAAAGTTTTGATAGGTTGTTGTAGCATCTTGATCGAAAACATAATTTACTAAATTAGTTTCCAACATATCTCTAAAAATACTATAATTTGGACTCTCCTCTAGTTTTTGATCTAAATTTATTAGTGGTAATGATACTTTACTTACTTCATGTATAATACCATTTTCAGCAACAATATCAGCTTTTACTGTTTCTCCAGAAAGAACATTAAAACCTGTATACGTTGAATTAGGATAAAAGTAATTATAATCAAAAGGACTAAGTCCAAGAGATGTTACATATTCTTCCATGAAATAAGTAACGTATTTATTATTATTGTCTCCAGGAATATAATAATCTGCACCAGGAGCATTATTTCTATTAGAGCCAGCTACTATCAATGAACTACCATCAATAGTCTTTTCTTTAAATCCATCATAATAAGCTGTTCTACGTCTAAAAGAAATATCTTCTTCCCAGCCTAATCTTGATTGATAATCTGAAAGCCTTTCAGTACGAAAAGCATTATAAATTAAAGCATATCTAACAATCTTGGAAGCCATAATTGAATCTACAGCCGACACATCTGAAATGCCTTGTTGTTGAAAAAAAGATGCAAAAGCATCATCATTAGGTGCCATCATTGTCCAATAGCCAGATTTACCCAATATATCTTTATAACCAGCTTTTTCAATTAGCGTTATAAGGTTATTAAAATTACCTTGAGCTTCTAGTTGCTGGTAAATAGGTGGCTCAAGATCATCTGGTCTTGCGTAGTACTCATCAAATTCTTCTTTACTATTACAACTAGATAGAAAAGAAATAAGAGGTAAGAAAAGTAAATAGTATAATATTTTTTTCTTCATTATGTAATGACTTATATAGTGTTTGAAATTATTAGTTAGTTAGTTCGAATTGAAAAATACAGTTAATTTAACTAATATTTAACAATCAAAAATATTGCTATCAAATAGGATTCGTATCCTGTACCATCCTGTGTTTAGCGGTTTTTTTTATTTAAAATGTATAATATACGTTTAAGGAATAGGTTTTAATCTGTTACAGTCCTATATTCTTATCTATTTTTTTAAATAAATACAACCACGTAAACCAATTGTTTTATTTTTTTTAATTATTTCAGCTAAAACTTTGGCAGTAAAAGTGGCTCCTTCTATACCTGTATGTGTATGATCCTTTGGAAAAAAGACATTAACTTCTTTCTTTCCTAATCCTTGGTACTTTTTCGCAACAATATCGCTTAAATCAATATACTCTGCTTTCTCAGATTTTGCAACTTCTTTTGCCCACTTAATATAAGTATCATGTCTTTGCTCAACAATACCATTTGGCCATTCATTTCGAGGTGTTAAACTTAAAACAACTGGTAACGCACCTTTTTCATTAGTTTCTATAATCATTTTCTTCAAGTACCAACCGTAGGTATGAACGGTCTCAATAACACTATCTCTTTTAACTTCTTGAGTTTCATCTCCAATACCTTTTAAAGAACCTCTGTATTTTGCTTTATCAATATTTCCCGCATCATTATGTCCAAATTGAATAAAAACTATATCTCCCTTTTTAAATTCTTTTTTAGCTTCTTCCCACAAACCTTCATAAATAAATGTTCTAGTACTTCTACCTCCTCTTGCTTTATTTACAATATTTACTTGCATGGTGTCGCAAAACTGAGGCAAAGGAACACCCCAACCAACGGCATTTTCATTACCATTATCAGCCATCGTTGAATCTCCTATTAAAAAGATGTTTTTCTTTTTTGGAAGAACAATTCTTGAGTCAGAAATAATATAGTTTTTAAGAGAATTGTTTGTTTGTTTTAATTCGTTAGCAATTATTGAGGCAGCCATAGCTGCTCCTTTTGCTGATGTGTGCGTGTGGTCTCTCTTATAAAAATAAGTACCAGTAACATTTTCTTCACCATACTTTTCTAATTCAGATGCCATTTTATCATTTAAATCAATAAAGGTAACGTCATTTCTTTCTGCAATCTGTTTAGCCCATAAACCATAAGACATATTGTTCCTTGGAACTTTACCTTCTTTCCAAACGTTTCTTGGAATAGGAGACATTATTACTGGAATAGCGCCTTTAGCTTTTGTATTCTTTACAATTTTTTCAATATACCAACCATAGCTATGTACTATTTCATGGTCGCCAGTAATCATATTATCAATCTCTTCCGTTTCATCTCCAACACCTTTTATTGTTCCTCTAGCTCTAATGGTGTCATTTACTGGTCCATTATCATTATGGCCAAATTGAATTAACACATAATCTCCTTTTTTAAGCTTATTGTTTATAGTGTCCCATAATCCTAAATTTTGATAAGTCCTACTACTTGTTCCGCCTAATGCATGATTTTCAACGTTTACTTTAGTAGTGTCTAAAAGCTGACTAATAAAATCACCCCAACCCCAAAGACCACTGTAACCATCGCCTTTACCATTTTTCACTGTAGAATCACCTACTGTATAAACGGTTGGCTTTATTTTATCTTCTTGTGCACAATTAGAAAATGAAACCGCAAAAAAAACAATAGTAAAAAATTTTAATACTTTCATAAATGAATTATAATAATGAATTAATTTTCTCTAAAATCGAACCATAAAGTCATAGGAATACCTTCGTCTCCATTTTTGATTCTAATATTTGTTGGTTGACTTTCTGGTCCTTGATGCTCTATAGGTTTAAAAGCTCTCATAGCAGGTATCTCATACATAAACGAGATATTTCCTTTAGGAAATTTTGGTTGCGGAAACGTTTTTGATATGGCTTTCTTAGGAAGGTCTGGTGTAAATAATCGTAAAAACAATTTATCATTTTCACTAAAGAATTTAAAATCGCCTTGTTTCGTTTTAAGATTCCCTGCTATAAAATTAGCATGATACCCTTTAAATTCTGGATAAACTAAATTTTCAAAACTTTCGCCTGTTATAGTGGTATTATAATCTTTCTCCCAAAGACCAAGTGTTGTTCCTTTTATTCTATTTTTCCAAACATGATAAGGGCCATTTCCAATCCACTTTATACCTTCAACACCTTCTTCAGGAAAATCGAACGTAACACCAAATTTATCAATAGCACCTTCAAAAAAGGCTCCATCAAAACCATTCGTTCTCCCTGCATTTTTTAATAAGATTAATTCTAATTTTAATCGTCCATCATTAAACAGTGTCCATTTTGCAGAATGAATACCTCCTGAATATTTAATATTACAAATAGCAGCGTCTTTATGTTCTTCAACAGAAACAGCTTCAACTTTTGCTTTCATACCAATAGGCTTTGGTCCGTTTACAAAAGGCACATTGCCATTTTCATTTTCAATACTTATTATTTCACCAGAAACAACACTTAGCTTAACAGAAATACTTTTACTTTCTAAAAGTACTTCGCTATTTATTTTTGAAGCTTTAGCCGACTTTTTGACTTTTTCTTTTACTAAAAACTTATTTGCTAAATACGGTGCATGGTGTATAGGCCACGACCAAGTATAAATTTCTCTACCATGTTTATCATGCGCTGCTATTTCTAACCAATCTCCTTCAAAGAAATTTTCTGGAACATCAAAATAAATTTTTCGGGTTTCTCCTGGCTCTATGCTTGTTATTGAAATAGGTTTTGATGCTATTACTTCTGCTTTCTCATCAGTATATAAAACACTTTCATTGGCTTTAATAACACGATATTCTAATTTACAATCTTTAAGATTTGTATAAATATATTCGTTAGTAACTAAAAAGGATCCATCAAATTTTTGTGTTATTAATTTCGATTCAAATTGAATAGGCGACCACACTTCTTTTACTGTAAAAAAACTACCTTCCTTTTCTCTATGTGGCCCTAAAACACCATCAGCAGCTAAGTTTCCTTTAGAATCATATTTTTGTTCACCCATCCAATCTCTTCTTAAAACGGCTTCATCAAGCATTGCCCAAATAAAACCTCCTGCAAATAATGGACTCTTCTTATAGCGTTTCCAAAAATCGTCTAATCCTGCCCCTATTCCATTATCATAAGTACCATGCATAAATTCTGTTGGAAAAAACACATTTTCACCATTATTAAAACGGTGCATTCCTGTTAAATACGTTGGATAGTGATGTGTATCCCAACCATTAAAATCTGACCAAGGATGAATTACAATACGTTTTTGTGGATCGTAATCATGAAAAACGTGATCTATTTTATAATTCCAACCGCCTTCATTACCATGATCCCAAATAATTACAGATGGATGATTGACATCTCTTTGTACAGTCTCTCTTATTATTTTAGTTCCTGTTTTTGTATCGTATCCGTTTTGCCAACCTGCTACTTCATTTAAAACAAACAAGCCTAAAGAATCACAAACTTCTAAAAAATGGGTGTCAGGCGGATAATGAAACCGAACCGCATTCATATTCATATCCTTAAGTAAGTTAACATCTAATTCACTGATAATTTTATCTGTACTTCTACCTGATTCTGGCCAAATGGTATGCCTGTTAATACCTTTCATGATGATTTTTTTACCATTTACGTAAATACCATCTTTTTTAAGAAACTCTAAAGTTCTAAAACCTATTTTAGTTTTAGATGTATGAAGTGTTTGTCCGTTATTTTTAAGCGATAAGTTTAATGTGTACAAATTAGGTGATTCTGGATCCCATGTTTTTACATCGTCCCATTTAGCTTCAATAGTTTGAACATCTAGATCGTTTTTTAAAGGAATTGTAATCGTCTTAAATATCTTATTACTTCCTATTGGACTTATGTTAGCTTCAACGATGGAATTATTTGGAATATTTTTCAAATTCAAATCAGCTCTCAATGACCCATCCATTTTAGCATCAACCGCCAAATGCTCAATAAATGATTTAGGAGAAACTTCTAACCAAACAGGGCGATAAATACCTCCAAATAGCCACCAATCTGTTTTTCTTTCTGCATTGTTAACAGTATTATTACTTGAATGTTTAGACACATGCGCTTCTAAAAGGTTATCTTCTCCATAATTAACCAATGACGAAATATCATATTTGAATTCGTAAAAACCTCCTTGGTGGATATCTCCTGCAGATTTCCCATTAACTTTTACTTCGGTGTCCGTCATAGCGCCACCAAAAACAATAACTACATTTTGACCTTGGTATTCTTTTGGAACATTAAATTTATATTTATAAAAACCTTCCTCTTTACTTGGTTCTTTTTGATTTAATTCTTTATACCATCTACCATAGGTATATTCACCAAAACCTTCTAATTCCCAATTAGATGGTACATTAATAGTACTCCACGTTTTACTATTATTTCCACCGGTACACATAAACTCCCATTGTACTGGGTTTTTAAAATCTTTACCAGATAGATATATTTTCTTAGTTTCTTGAGAAAACATGTTCGAACAACAGAATAACACAAAGGCAAAACATGCCATAAAGTGTTTTATAGTTTTATTTATCATAATTATTAATTACCGTCAGGTTTAGTGTTTTCAAATCTTAAGCTCATTGGCACGGTCCAATCAGTCAAATTATCAGGGTTATTAGGATTGTAACTTGGTGTATTTTCTTTTATATATTTTGCGATTTCTAAATCTAAATCTCTAACACCTTGAATAACACATTTAGCTATTTCATTAGCTCCAAAACTATTAAAATGTGTATTGTCTTTTAATTCCTTTTTTTGACCAGGAAAAGTATTAGCTGGATATTGAACAAACGCTTTTCTAGATGTTTCAGCTCCCCAACTTTCATACATGTTAGTCGTCATTTTAGTAACATCAATTAAAGGCACTTGTAAATCTGCTGCAACTTTTCGCATAGCATCAGGAAAATCGCCATGAGTTGGTTTTAATGTACCATCTGAATTAAATACACGTCTTTGTGTTGGGGTTACTAATACAGGAATACCTCCTTTGCTTCTTGCTTTGGCAACAAACTCTTTTAATAGGTTAGTGTATAATCCCCACGCACCATTGCCTTCTCCTTTTATCTTTTCATCATTATGACCAAACTCAATAAATAAATAGTCTCCGGATTGCATAACTGATACAATTTTTTCTAATCGTTTTCTAGATTTAAAAGAACTTAAAGAAGACCCTGAAACTGCATAATTTGTTATAACAACATCCTTTGTAAAATAGTTAGTAAAGAATTGCCCCCAAGATGCCCAAGGTTCTAAATCTTGATCGGTTACTGTGGAATCGCCCGCTAAGAAAATAGTTTTAATGTTCGATACTGGACTAATCTTTAAACTTTGAATTATAGGATTACCCAAAAACTCTAACGTTAATTTATCATCCCAATTTAAATAATACTTTTCCCTGTCTTTAATATTTATCTTATTAGCATCATCAATTCTAGGCGTTCTAACATTAACAACAAAGGAATATTGAAGTGTTTCCTTTTTGTTTGATTTTTGCTCCTTTAGCATTAATCTTCTAGACTCTGCTTTTATTGTTGTGGTTGAACTTTTTTTTCCACCTAATACAACGTCTACCTTATAATTTCCTTCTGGTAATTTTACTGAAAAATAAATTGATTTTTCTCCTTCTATAGATTTCTTATTAAAAACTACATTTTCTACAGAACTATAATCAAACCCATAACCAACTTCATCATTATACAAAATTGGCTTATCTATTATAACTTCTGAAGCTTTACATTGCCTTTTACCAAAAGAAAAGTTTTTATAAATATCATTACTTTGAGCAACGACATTATAAGAAGCAACAATACAAAAAAGGTATAAAATACGTTTATTTAAAAAAGTCATAGATAAATTTTTGCCTAAAATATCTCCAAAAAAAAAAAGATCCATCCTGTACTATGATGAATCTTTAATATTTTATTTAAAAAAATTAATTTTAAACAGAATTTCGTTCTATGTATTCAAACACATTTTTAATTTTTTCTTTCTTATGATTCAACACCAAATCTGCTGCCGATTCACCCATAGCCTTAAACCTAGTACTTATTACATTTATACCCAAAAGTTCTTTTAAAGGTGTTTCGTTGTATGATATTATACCTATATCTTCTCCTAAAGTTAATTTCTTTTTACGTACCTGTCTTACTAAATTAACCAAATCGTTTTCTTCTATAATAACATAAATATCCTTACTCTCAAGATCCATGTCGTCATAAACTTCGTTCAAAATTTCAAAATCAAAATTATATTTTGAGCAAAATTTTCTAAAACCATGTACAATTCGTTTAGGATAGGGATAAACAGACTTAAAAGGATATACTAATACTAACTTATCATAGTTTTTAAATTTATCAACACCTTTACTTAGTGCTGCATATATATCTTCTTGAAAATCTTGAAAAACTGCTCCGTAATTTCCTTTAATATCTAATTTATTATTATCTAAAATCACCAATTTATCTTTAGGGATTTTTTCAATAACATCTTGCACAACATTTGTTGTACTAATATGATTAGAATCATCTGTTTTGAAATGGGGCATGATAATATAATAATCATAAGCACCAAGATTTTTTTCTAAAGTTCTTGCAAAAATAGATTCTTCGCAATGATAAACAGATAAGGTAACATGTCCATTTATTCCAATACTATTTACAAACGAATTAAAAATCATCATTTTATAAGAACTAAGCTTATTTATCATGAAGAAAATTTGAATCTTAGAAATTAAATCTGTTTTAGCTGTATAATAACCTTTACCTTTAACAGATATGATTACTTTTTGTTCTTTCAGTATTTTATAAGCCTTCTCTACAGTATCTCTAGACAAATAACAAGATTCACTTAATTCATTTATAGATGGAATTTTTTCGCCAATTTTTAATTTTCCTTTAGAAACATCATTTATTACTGAATCTACTATTTGTTTATATTTAGGTATACGAGAAGATTCATTAATTTTAATTTCAATTAATTGAGACATAAATTATAATAGTAATTAGTTGTAGTTTTAGTTATAAGCAATATAGCAAAACTAATATTAAAATTGTTATTGATTGTATTATAAATAATCTATTTTATTAAAAAAATCACATCAATTTATTAGAACTACCTATATTGTAATAATATATTTCGGAATGAAAAGTATTTCCCTATATTTTTAAGAATATAAAAGCCATGTATGTACAGGACACTCAAATATTTCTATTAATTTAACTTTATCATTATTTTCTTATAATATTTATTAATGTATAATTTAAAGAAATCATTTTATTTACTCTTTTTTATTCTTTCTTCATTAATTTCTACTTCACAACATATAGAAAGTTATCACTCAAAAACTCACTATATACCTGAAGGAGAATCTTTTATTCTTAAAAATGGGACTAGAAAATTCAACAGAGCATTATACGGTACTAACTCTGGTTTTAGAGTTGAAACTGGCGACTTGCCAGAATTTGCGATGTACATGACAAAAATGGGAGGTAATTTTAAATTAGGTATTGCTAATAAATCTAAAAGTAAATGGATTACAATATGCGACTCCATTAGTACTCGTTATAATCCTGGAACCATGTTATATGAAATTCGGGATACCTTACTACAAAATGGTGTAATTAAAATACAAGTGGTGGCTCATGCTGAAAATGATGCCATGATTATAAAAGTTGATACTGAAAACATTCCTAAAAACTTAGAACTGGTTTGGCTATATGGAGGCGCTAGCGGCAAACGATTTCATAGAGAAGGTGATATTGGAGCCGACCCAGAATCTGTATTTTATTTAAAACCTGAATATTGCAAGAACAACCAATATACTATCAAAAAGAATCGTTTTCTAGTAAACTATGGTTCTGAAAACAATAAAGAAAAAACAGGTAATAATAGAAGTATTGTTGGAAGCTTTCCTAAATCAGACATCAAACTTGTAGAAGCTCATCTTGAAAAATCACCTATTGATTTATTCAATACTGAAGCAATAAACGCACCCGCAATTTCAGGAAAGATAGCGTTAAATAATCAAGACACCTTCCTTTGGAAATTAGAAAATAATGATACACTTATTTCCTCTAGTCAAAAACAATTAGAAACAGAATTTAAAGAAGGGTTACAAAAAGTAAAAACTTTAACTTCAAGAGTTAAGCTAAAAACGCCAGATAAGTATATCAATACTTTAGGAGGCGCTTTGGCTATTGCTGGTGATGCTATTTGGGAAAGCCCTGCCTATTTACACGGATCTGTCGCATGGCGTATGCACTTAAATGCATGGCGTGGTGCTTATGTTGCCGATCCTCTTGGTTGGCATGATAGAGCAGAAACTCATTTTAAAGCCTATGGTAATTCGCAAGTTTTAGAACCAGAATCTGGTCCCGTAGTATTAGATAGTTCTAGAAATTTTGCAAGGCAAAAAGAAATATTAGGCACTGCTATGTTTAGTCGTGGCTACATTAGTAGACATCCAAATAAAAACACCGTAGCACATCATTATGATATGAACTCAGTGTTTATTAATCAATTACTAAGACATTATCAATGGACAGGCGATTTGGTTTTTATGAAAGAAATATGGCCTGTTGTTGAGCGTCATATAGCTTGGGAAAAACGAAATTTTGATGCCGATAACGACGGACTTTATGATGCCTACGCTACTATTTGGGCTAGTGATGCGCTACAATATACAGGAGGCGGTGTTACTTACGCGTCGGCATATAATTATTCTGCAAATCTATTAGCAGCAAGTATTGCTAAACTATTAAACAAAAACCCAAATCCTTATATTAAAGAAGCGAAGCTCATTAAAAGTGCTATTGAAACAAAATTATGGGTCGCAGAAAAAGGTGTATTTGCCGAATATAAAGATTTATTAGGTAATCAATTAGTACATGATAATCCTGGGCTTTGGACTATTTATCACAGCTTAGATGAAAATATAGCAAACTCCTTTCAAGCTTATCAATCTTTAAGATATGTAGATACTGAAATTCCACATATTCCTGTAAAAGCGGAAGGATTACCGTATACCGATTTAGAATTAGTATCCACATCCAACTGGCAACCTTACACATGGTCTGTTAATAATGTGGCTCTAGCAGAAAATTTACATGCTTCTCTAGCTTATTGGCAAGGTGGAAGAAACGAAGCAGCTTTTAAATTATGGAAAAGTGCTCTAATAGAAAGCATGTATTTAGGGGCGTCTCCTGGTGGTTTTCAACAATTATCGGTTTATGATGCCATTCGTGGTGAGTTGTATCGTGATTTTGCCGACCCTGTTGGAATGGCGGCGCGTTCTTTAGTTGAGGGTTTATTCGGCATTCACCCCAATGCTATTGAAAACACGTTGACTATAACACCTGGTTTCCCTAAAGATTGGAAAGAAGCGTCTTTAGAAGTTCCAGATATTTATATCGCTTTCACGGAAGAAGAACTCGTTTCAAAGTATACTATCGTTTCAAAGTTTAAGCATGAAATGACAGTGCAATTACGTATCAATGCATCCTATGAAGCGATTGATTCTATCACAATTAATAATGAAAACGTATCATGGAAATTAGATGAATCTGCTATTGGAAGTCCTAAAATAATTATTGAAAGTCCCTATCAAAAAGAATACACTATTAAAATAAAATGGAAAGGAGAAGCTTTAGAAAACCCAATATTTGAATTCGCAGGAGCCTTAGATGAAGCGTTTCAATTTAAAACATCAAAAGCCGACATTTTAAAAATTTACGATCCGCAAGCTTCCATTTCAGAAACAAACAAAACAAATCATCAATTAGATTTCAAAATAAATTCTAAAGAAGGCCATAAAACCTTTTTCATTCAACTAAAGCAAAACAATATGCTTTGGTGGCAACCTGTACATTTAAATGTTGTTCCTAAAACAGAAGAAAATTCAAGAATTCAAAATTGGGATTTAGAACTTCCAACTGATACAAAATTTGAAATGGTTTTATTAGAATCTATTTTCAACAGTAAAGTAACCGATATTTTTGAGCAAAAATACTTAACACCAAGACCAACATCTCCTACCCTACAATTACCAACACAAGGTATTGGAAACTGGTGTTATCCATACGTAAAACCTAATATTGATGATTCTGGATTACGAGAAAAAGCAAATAATGATAATACAATTATTAGTCCGCAAAACATTCCATTTCAAACACCTTCAGAAATCAGTAAAAACAATATTGCCTTTGTATCGCAATGGGATAACTTTCCTGAATCTATAGAAATTCCGCTTTCAGGAAATGCTTCACACGCCTATTTAATGATGGCAGGAACCACTAATCCTATGCAGAGTCGATTTACAAATGGTAGTGTTAAAATCATATATTCCGATGGAAGTATTGAAAACTTAGAATTAAAGAATCCTGAAAACTGGTGGCCTATAGAACAAGATTATTTTGTTAACGGATTAGCCTTTACAACCGATGCTCCAAAACCACCAAGAGTTTATTTAAAAACAGGTAAAATTACTAGAACGTTTAAAGATTTTATACACATAAAAGGTTTTAGTGATTATGGAATAGATGGCGGTGCAGCCACTCTTTTAGACTTACCATTAAACCCAAATAAAACACTAAAATCACTTAAAATCAAAGCCATTGCCAACGAAGTTGTAATTGGCCTAATGAGTGTCACACTAATTAGAAATTAATACCCAACATAATGATTAAAACAAAACTTTTTTATCTTTTAGCCTTTGCTTTTTTAAGTATCTATTCATGTACAGAAAAAAATAAGGAACCCAAAAAAATAGATCGCAAAGCGCTCGTTACACGACATACTATTAAAATAAATAAAGTAGACACGCTAGCATCTTTATCTGTAGGGAATGGCAAATTTGCCTTTACAGTTGATGCTACAGGGTTGCAATCTTTTCCTGAACATTATGCCCTAGGAGTGCCTTTAGGAACACAATCTGAATGGGGATGGCATACCTTTCCAAACACTGAAAACTATGAATTTACTGAAACTTTAAAAGGGTATGATTTTAATGGAAATTCAAATAGTTTATATGCTGTACAAGTTGAAAGAGCCAAAATACAGAATGCTGAAAACAATTTAGGCACAACAGAATCCAACGCTATTTTAAGGACTAAAAATGCTATAGACCATTTTAGAGCAAATCCACATAGGCTTCAATTGGGTTCTATTGGTTTAGAAATCACTAAAAACGATGGCACACTTGCTACGGCAAATGATTTAAAAGCTATAAATCAAGAACTAGATATGTGGACAGGGAAAATTGAAAGTCATTTTACAATTGATGGTATTCCTGTAAAAGTAATTACCTATGGCGATTCTAAAACAGATGGTATTGCAGCAAAAGTTGAGTCTCCCCTATTAAAAGAAAAACGTATTAAAATAAAATTAAGGTTTCCTTATCCAACAAATGAATTTTCAGATAGAGGTGTAAATTATTCAAATAATGATAAGCATCAAACAGATGTAAATAAAAATGAATCTAGTAAAGATTTCGTTTTTAAAAGAACATTAGATAATGACACCTATTTTGTAGAAGTCAATTTTAATACCAATGCTACTTTATCAAAAATTGAAGACCATTACTATGCAATATTACCAGATGCTGAAAACAGTTTTGAGGTGGCTATTAACTTTTCTCAAAACGAAAAACAACAAATATCAAGCTTTAACGAAACCGAACAAAACAGCATCACAGCCTGGGATACCTTTTGGCAATCTGGTGGTGCTGTCGATTTTTCAGAATGTACAGATGCTAGAGCTTTTGAGTTAGAAAGACGTGTTGTTTTATCGCAATACCTTACTAGAGTACAATGTGCAGGAAACTACCCCGTACAAGAAACAGCTTTAACCTATAACAGTTGGTATGGTAAACCACATATGGAAATGTACTGGTGGCATTCAACTCATTTTCCGCTATGGAGTAGAACGCCATTATTAGAAAACAGTATGGGGTGGTATTTTGATGCTTACGACAATGCGAAATTAATTGCAGAAAGACAAGGTTACAAAGGCGTACGTTGGCAAAAAATGACCGACCATGATGCTGGTGAAGCACCATCATCAGTAGGTTCTTTTTTAATATGGCAACAACCCCATGTTATTTATTTAGCTGAAATGATTTATCGCAATAATCCATCAAAAGAGAACTTAGAAAAATACAAAAAACTCATATTTTCTACAGCGGAATTTATGGCATCATACCCTAATTATGACGCTAAAAACGACAGATATGTTTTAGGAAAAGGCGTTATTCCTGCACAAGAATGCTTTGATAAATTAGAAACTTTTAACCCACCTTGGGAATTAGCATATTGGAAATGGGCCTTACAAACTGCTCAAAAGTGGCAAGAACGATTAGGTTTAGAGCGTCAAGACGATTGGCAAAAAATTATTGATAAATTATCACCAATGGCTCAAAAAGATGGTGTGTATTTAGTGGCTGAAAGTGTACAAAACTCGTATGATGCTACAAGTGAACATTTAATAGACCATCCTGCTGTTTTGGGAGCTATAAGTGCTACACCTCATAATAATTATGTAGATTTAGAAGTCATGAACAGAACCTTTGACTTAGTAGATAAGGTTTGGACATGGAATCATACTTGGGGATGGGATTTCCCGCTTGAAGCTATGGCAGCAACACGTTTAAACAGACCAGAAGATGCTATTAAAGCCTTATTTAGAGATGAAATAACTAACACCTATTTACCTAATGGACATAATTACCAAAATGAAAGACTTACTCTATATTTACCTGGAAATGGTGGTACCCTTTCTGCCGTTGCTCTTATGTGCGCTGGTTACGATGGAAACACTATTAAAAATCCAGGGTTTCCTAAAGATGGTACTTGGAATGTTAAATGGGAAGGTTTAAATCCCATGCCTTAAAGATAGATAACACATAATTTACATCTAAAAACTACTCTATTTTGAGTAGTTTTTTAATCAATAAAGAAATTAGCACAATTAATAAATGTAAATAATACATTTATTAGTATATTTGCATTAATAATTTAGACAAATTAGATTAAATAAAATGAACAACGTACTCATTAAAAAAGTAAAAGACAACTTTATTAATACGTTCAAAATAGAACCTATCCTAGTTTTTTCCCCTGGTAGAATAAATATTATTGGAGAACATACCGATTATAATGATGGATTTGTATTTCCTGCAGCAGTAAATAAAGGTATTGTAGCTGCGCTTCAAAAAAGTAATTCTAAAACTTCTATAGCAAAAGCTCTAGATTTAGAGGAAACTATACAATTTTCAACAAATGCTATCAATCCGTTAGAAAAAGAAAGTTGGGGAAACTATATTTTGGGAGTTATTTCAGAAATTCAGAAAAAAGGAATTAGCGTTGGTAATTTCAATATAACCTTTAGTGGAAATATTCCTGCTGGTTCAGGTATGTCTTCTTCTGCCGCATTAGAAAATGCTGTTGTTTTTGGATTAAATGAATTATTTAATTTAGGATTAACTAAAACGGAAATGATTTTAATATCACAAAAAGCAGAACATAATTATGTGGGGGTTAAATGTGGTATTATGGATCAATATGCTAGCATGTTTGGTATAAAAAACCATGCGCTACTTTTAGATTGTAGAACCATTGAAGCAAAACCTTTTGAAATTAATTTTGAAAATCATGAGTTAATGCTTATCAATACTAATGTAAAGCATAGCTTGTGTGATAGTGCTTATAACGACAGGCGATCTGTGTGTGAAAAGGTTTCAAAAATGTTAGCCATTAAAGCTTTAAGAGATGCTACTCAAAAAGATTTAGAAAAAATTAAAACGACACTTTCTGAAGAAGACTTTCAAAAAGCACTTTTCGTTATTGAAGAAAATACACGTGCTGAAAAAGCATCAAAAGCCATGACAGATGGTGACTTAAAAACACTAGGAGCATTAATATACGGTTCACATGATGGATTACAAAACCAATATAAAGTAAGTTGTGATGAATTAGATTTCCTTGTAGAACAAGCCAAACAAAACCAAGACATATTAGGAGCTAGAATGATGGGAGGCGGTTTTGGTGGTTGCACCATAAATTTAATAGCTAAAACAGCAGTAGACGAATTTAAAACAACGGTTTCTAAAGCATACAAAACTAAATTTAATAAAGACTGTTCTATTTATTCTGTAGAGCTTTCTGACGGTACACATCTTATAAAATAATTAACCACGTATTTTCAAAAAAATGAATTCAGATTTACAAGATTATTCACATAAACGTTTTAATATATTAACTGGTGAATGGGTTTTAGTATCGCCACATCGTGCTAAAAGACCATGGCAAGGACAAAATGAAACGGTTTCTAATGAAATTAGCCCCTCTCACGACCCAAGTTGTTATTTATGTGCTGGAAATACAAGAATTAATGGTGAAATAAATCCAGATTACAATGATGCTTTTGTGTTTATGAATGATTTTGGTGCCCTTCAAACCGATTCAAAATCATTTTCGGTAGAAGATGGTTTATTTAAAGCACAAAGCGAGCAAGGTATTTGCAAAGTCATTTGTTTTAGTCCAGACCACTCAAAAAGTTTAGCCGATATGGATGCAAAAGACATTGAAAAAGTGGTTTTTACATGGCAAAATGAGTATCAATCACTTAGCAAAAATGACCTTATCAATTATGTTCAAATTTTTGAAAACAAAGGAGCAGTTATGGGGTGTAGTAATCCACATCCACATGGCCAAATTTGGAGTCAATCAACCTTACCAAATGAAGTTGTTAAAAAAGACTCGCAACAGTTAGACTATTACGCTAAAAATAAAAGCAGTCTTTTAGGTGATTATCTGAAACAAGAATTAGAAAAAAACGAACGTATCATTTTTGATAACGATGCTTTTGTTGTGCTTATTCCGTTTTGGGCAGTATGGCCTTTTGAAGCTATGATTGTTCCAAAATCTCATAAAAGAAATATCTTAGAATTAGAAAATAACGAATCCTTTCTTTTTGCTGAAGCTATTTCGGTTTTAACCAAAGCATACGACAAATTATTTAACACCTCTTTCCCCTATTCTAGTGGTATTCATCAAGCTCCAACAAATGGAGAAGCTAATAAACATTGGCATTGGCACATGAGTTTTTACCCGCCTTTATTACGAAGTGCTACCGTTAAAAAATTCATGGTAGGTTATGAAATGTTTGGGTCGCCACAACGAGATATTACGGCAGAAATTGCAACAAAAATGATACGAGATTTGGTATAATTTTTAACACATAAAATATGAGACTATCTATTTCTCTTTTTACTCTTCTATTATTTGCTTCACAAATAGCAACTTGTCAAGTAAGTAAAAAATCAGCTAATAAAATTAGACCTTGGGAAGATCCAGAAGTATCAGGAATAAATAGAATGCCAGCTAAGGCTACCTCATTTTCATTTCCTAATGAAATAGCGGCTATAGAAAACACTAAAGAAACTTCAGGAAGATATCAACTATTAAATGGAGACTGGAAATTTTTATGGAGGCCAACTCCAGATGGTATACCATCTGGAGTTGAAAAACCGTCATTTAACGATTCAAACTGGAAAACAATACCAGTACCTGCAAACTGGGAACTAAATGGTTACGGTACTGCTTTATACACAAGTGCTGGCTATACATTTAGTCCTATTGAACCTCCATACACACCAGAAAACGATAACCCCACAGGTGTTTACCGAACAACGTTTGAAACACCTAGCAATTGGAAAAACATGCAAACAACACTCACTTTTGGTGGCGTTAGTTCTGCATACTATGTTTGGTTAAATGGTGAGTTATTAGGGTATAGTGAAGACAGTATGCTACCAACGCATTTTGATGTTTCACCTTTTCTTAAAGAAGGCAAAAATGATTTAGTAGTAAAAGTTTATAGATGGAGTGACGGAACCTATTTAGAAGATCAAGACCATTGGAGACTTAGCGGTATTCATCGTGATGTTTACCTAACTGCGGCTCCAAAAGTCCAGTTATACGACTTTTTTGTTCAAACAGATTTAGACAAAAATTACGAAGATGCTATTCTTAAAGTACGTCCGAAAATAAAAGCTTTTAATGGCACTTCATTAAAAGACATAACATTAGGCATGAAACTGTTTGATGAGAATAGCAATAATATTCTTAAAGACACCACACGAATTACTGCCAATAACATATATAATGAAACCTATTCGCAACGTGGTGAAAACGATTTTGCTTTAATACAAGCATCTGTGAAAAACCCTAAAAAATGGAGCGCTGAAAATCCGAATTTATACACTTTAGTTTTCGATTTAAAAAATAAAAACGGGGATATTCTTGAAACTAGAAGCACCAAAGTAGGTTTCAGAAACATTGAAATTATTGATGGTGAACTTTTTGTAAACGGGCAATCTGTTTTATTATATGGAGTTAATAGACATGACCACGATCCTATAAATGGTAAAGTTGTTAGTGAAGCCTCTATGACTAAAGACATATTAACCATGAAACAGTTCAATGTAAATGCTGTAAGAACATCACATTACCCTAATAACGAAATATGGTATGAGTTATGCGACAAATATGGTATTTATTTAATAGACGAAGCTAACTTAGAAACACATGGATTAGGAGGTAAACTAAGTAACGATGTGGCATGGTCTGGAGCTTTTTTACAACGAGCAATCCGTATGGTAGAACGGGATAAAAACCATCCTTCTATTATATTTTGGTCTTTAGGAAACGAATCTGGATCAGGCTTTAATCATGATACCATGGCGCATTGGATTAAAGATTACGATAATACACGTTTTATACATTACGAAGGAGCACAAACCACAGGAGGAAAACACAGAGTAGAAAATAAGATTTTAAAAGATCCAGACTATGTCGATATGGTTAGCCGTATGTACTCTTCTCTTGATTATATGGTTCGTATGGCGGAATATAAAGAAGAAACCAGGCCCATTATATATTGTGAATATGCTCATTCCATGGGGAATTCTACTGGAAACTTATTTGAATTTTGGGATGCTATTCGTTCACATAAAAACATGATTGGAGGTTTTATTTGGGATTGGATGGATCAAGGTTTATTACAAAAAAACAAAGACGGAATTGAATATTACGCTTACGGAGGTGATATGGGTGATGCTGAACTTCCTAATTCTTCAAATTTTTGTATTAATGGTATTGTAGATCCTGCAATTAATCCGAAACCAGCGTTATGGGAATGTAAAAAGGTTTTTCAACCTATAAAAATTACAGCATCAAACATTGATTCTAAAGAATTTGAAATACTGAACAGACATAATTTCGATAATTTATCAAAGTTTAATTTGAACTGGCAACTTCAAGAAGATGGAAAAACCATTCAAAAAGGAATTATTACATCTTTTAACTTAGCTCCAAAACAGACTTCAAAAATTTCAATTCCTTATAAAACTCCTAAACTAAAAGCTGGGGCAGAATATTTTATTAGAATTGGTTTTAGTTTGAAAGAAGATGAAAGTTGGGCTAAAAAAAATCATGAGGTTGCTTGGGAACAAATAAAACTGAATTATAGCAAAGACTTTAAAACGTCTAAAAAATCAAACACCCCTATTGAAGTAAATGACAATTCCGTAAAAGGTAAAGACTTCCTTGTTCATTTCAATTCTGAAACAGGATTATTAGATAACTATACCTTTAAAAACAATCGACTAATACAAAACGGTTTAACCCCTAGTTTCTGGAGACCAGATACCGATAACGATCATTTAGGAGGTAAAACATATAAATCCTTAGCTATTTGGAAAGAAGCATCTGAAGTTCGTGCCTTAAAAACATTCAATATAACTAAAGAAAAAAACTCTAAGGTTGAAGTAAAAAGTGTGTTTGGTTTTGAAAATACAGATACGACCATGAAAATTAAATATAGTATAGATAATAAAGGACGTATTTTAGTAGAAACTACCTTTAAAGGAAATGATAGCTTACCAATGCTTCCTAAATTAGGACTTCAATTAAAAACGCCAAAAGCTTTTGACAATTTAACTTGGCTTGGTAAAGGACCTCACGAAAATTACATAGATAGACAGTTAAGTGCCGATGTTGGACTTTATAAAGAATCTGTTTTAAACGATTACTATGCTTATATAAGACCACAAGAAAGTAGCAATAAAACAGAAGTACGATGGTTTGCTTTAACAAACTCAAAAGGCATTGGGCTAAAAATAACAGGTATTTCAAAAAACTTAAGTGTTAGTGCATGGCCTTATTCAACGAATGATATTGATGAAGCTCAACACACCTACAATTTGGTATCAAGAGATTTTATAACCGTAAATATCGATTACAAGCAAATGGGGCTTGGTGGAGATGATAGCTGGTCTTTAAACGCACTTCCTCATAAAGAGTTTAGAATACCTTCAAAAGATTACTCATATAGCTTTTTAATAGAGCCTATTCTTAATACTAAAACCATACAAAGAACTAATACTACTGGATTAAATTAATAAGCTTCATACTAATTCATAATTTTAAAAGTTATATTTTTGATAATTCATACAAATAATACAACTATTCATTAATGAAGCGCCTTATATATTTAGTTTTTACCATCAGTTTTTTAATGCTTTGGAGTTCTTGTCGTAAAGATTTTGATTTTACACCAAGTACAGGAAGTTTAGAGTTTTCAAAAGACACCGTGTATTTAGATACTGTATTTAATAAAACAAGCTCTAGTACTTATAACTTAAAAGTATATAATAGAAGTAATGAAGACATTCTTATTCCTTCTATAAAACTAAGCACAGGCGAAGCTTCTAATTACAGATTAAACGTTGATGGATTAGCAGGCAAAACCTTTCAAAACATTCCAGTTTTAGCAAAAGACAGTATTTTTATTTTTATTGAAACTACTGTAAATAATAGTAATTTTTCAAATCTAGATGGCACATTTTTAAACACAGATCAAATTGAATTTGACACTAATACAAACCTTCAAAAAGTAGAGTTAGTTAGTTTAATTCAAGATGCTGTTTTTATTTATCCTGATAGAGACAATACAACTAAAGTAATTGACAATCTTCAACTTACCATAGGAGGTGAACTTTATGAAACCGATATAAATGGTCGTGAGTTATTACCAAATGAACTTACGTTTACAAACGACAAACCTTATGTTATTTATGGTTTCGCTGCGGTTCCTAATAACGAAACATTAACCATTGAAGCTGGTGCTCGTATCCATTTTCATGAAAACTCTGGTTTAATAGTTGGAGAAGGTGCTACTCTTAATGTAAATGGTAGTTTAAGTGCCGATCCAGAATTATTAGAAAACGAAGTTATTTTTGAAGGCGACCGTTTAGAGCCTGATTATTCAGATGTTCCTGGACAATGGGGCACCATTTGGTTTTTTGATGGCAGTATAAATAATACTATAAATTACGCCACTATTAAAAATGCTATTGCGGGAATTTTATGTGATGGTAACCCAAATGAAATTAATAACAAACTAACTATTACAAACTCACAAATATATAATTCAAGTAGTTATGGTATTTTAGGAAGAAACACCTCTATTAAGGGGGATAATGTGGTGATTAACAATAGCGGACAAGTATCGTTTGCAGGAACCATTGGTGGTAAATATAATTTTACACATAGTACACTCGTTAATTATTGGGATAATGGCTTTAGACAATTTCCTTCTGTTTTATTAAATAATTTCATTTTAGATGAAGAAAACAATGCCACACTAGCCGATTTAACTGAAGCTAATTTTAACAACTGCATTATTTACGGAAACGATAACCCTGAAATATTAGTGGACGAACTTGAAGATGATAATGTGGTTTTCAACTTTAAGTTTACTAATTGTCTTATCCGTTTTAAAGATGAAAACAATAATTTCACAGGTCCTAATTACGATTTAAATGATGCATCAAAATTTGAAGGAAACATTTTTAATGAAGATCCTAATTTCCTTGATACATCGCTAAACAAATTAATGATTGGTGACGAATCGGCTGCTATAAACAAAGGAAACGCTTCTTTTGCTACTCAAGTACCCGTTGATATTTTAAACGTAAATAGAACGGCTTCACCAGATTTAGGGGCTTACCAACATATTACATTTCCAGAGGAAGATTAAATGTTTTATGGTATGACAGAACTTCTCAAAAAACATATAGCTAAACATATAAATCATAACGAGAAGGATATTGAAGCATTCTGTAACTTGTTTCAACACAAAACTGTAAAAAAGAAAGACTTTTTATTAAAAGAAGGCGACGTATGTAAATTTGAGGCATTTGTAACAAAAGGCCTTTTTAAAGTGGCACATATTGATAAAAATGGCAATGAACAAATTCTTTATTTTGCTTCTGAAAACTGGTGGATAACAGATATTGATAGCTTTACAAATACAGTACCTTCTAAATTTACAATACAAGCTCTAGAAGATAGTGAGGTCTTTTTTATTTCTAAAAAAGATAAAGAGTATGCTTATAACCACTTACCTTTTATAGAAAAGTTATTCAGGATTATGACTCAAAAAACCTACGTTGCATTACAACGAAAGTTGATTAATAATTTGAGTAAAACCTCCGATCAAAGATATATTGATTTCATTGAAAAATATCCAAAACTAGCCCAAAGACTTACCAATATACAAATAGCGGCCTATCTTGGCATCAGTCACGAATTTGTTAGCAAGATCCGTAAAAAAATAGCACTCGGAAAATAACGAAATTACATTTATTGAACTTCTTCAATGTTTTTAATATACAATTAGCACACCTTTGTACCATAAAACACGAATAAAAAAGAAGTAAAATGAAACATTACTTATTGATATTACTTTGTTGGTTTTCCGTAAGTAATATTGAAAGTCAAAACTTAAAGACTATGAAACTAATTTATGTGATGGATCCCTTATGCGGATGGTGTTATGGAAATTCTATTAATACCCAAAAGCTCTATTCTGAATTTGAGAGCAAAATTGAATTTGAAATACTTCCTGCTGGCATGTGGACAGGAAATCAAGCTAAGAGACAAAATAAAAATATGGTGTCTTTTTTCGAGAAAGGCGACAAACAAATTGAACAATACACAGGAACACCCTTTGGAGAAGCTTATTTTGAATTTCTGAAAAACGAAACGATTATTCTAGACAGTGAAATCCCATCAAGAGCTATAGTTAGTGTAAAAAACATAGCGCCACAAAAAGCCATTCCTTTTGCTCTAGAAGTTCAAAAAGCAAGATATATGTTCGGTAAAGATTTAAATAACGTGCAAACATATGTTTCTATTTGTGAAACTTTAAGTATCGATGCAACAGTATTTTTAAAAACCTTTTCTTCCGAAGAAATAAAAAAGCAAACGCAAGAATCTTTTACAAAAGCTACAAAATACGCAAGCTCTTACCCTACATTATTACTAGAAAAAGATGGCGAATTATTTGTAGTTGAACAAGGTTATGCGCCATTTTCAAAAATTGTAGAAACCATTAATCAAATAATAAAATAAGCCTTATACCTATTTAAATTCTATTTATTGAACAAGTTCAATGTTTTAAAACAAAGCTATTCGCAACTTTGTATCATTAAATAGAAACAAATAAACATGAAACGAATTAATTTAACGATATTAGTAACAATCTTAACATTATTAAATATGGAAACACAAGCTCAAAGCTTCAAAACTATAGAAGCAAATAACTTAAAAATTCAAGTTTACAATGCCTCTGAAAACAGTTTTGGTGTAGCATCAGTTATAGTATCAGGAAAAACAGATGCCGTATTAATTGACGCGCAATTTACTTTAGCAGATGCCGAAGCTGTGGCTCAAGAAATTAAACAATCTGGTAAAAAATTAAGCACTATTTATGTATCTCATGGCGATCCAGACTTTTACTTTGGTTTAGAAGTTTTCAAAAAATACTTTCCAGAAGTTATAGTATATGCGGCACCAACAACTATTGAACATATAAAAGCTACTGCTCAGAAAAAATTGGATGTTTGGGGCGAAAGATTAGGCAACAACATTACATCTAATGTTATTTTACCACAAGTTTTAAAAGGTAATAGTATTGATTTAGAAGGTGAAAAATTAGAAATTATAGGTTTAGATGAATTTCCATCAAGAACATTTGTTTCGATTCCTTCAATTAAAGCTGTTATAGGTGGTATTAATGTATTTGGAACTAGCTTTAACTTATGGATGGCAGATGCACAAACAACAGATGTACGTAATCAATGGATTTCTGTTCTAAACAAAATAGAATCGTTACAACCAGAAATTGTTATTCCTGCACATGCAAACTCTAAATCAGCTTTAGATATAGCAACAGTAAAACATACAAAAAACTACATTCAGTTTTATGAAGAAGCCTTAAAAACGAACAAAACTTCGGAAGCTTTGATTGAAACTATTAAAACAGCATACCCAGAACTTACTTTTGAAATTGCCTTACAATTAGGGGCAAAAGTAAATACTGGTGAAATGAAATGGTAAAACACATCATCTGCAACTTGACAATATTAATAATGTTGTCAAGTTGTTCTTCTAATAATACAACAATGACAAACCTAGATATTATAAAAAGTACTTACGAAGGGAAAACTTCGGAAGAAAACGGCAAAAGCTTAGCTAAACATGTGGCTAAAGATATTGTATGGACAGAAGCTAAAGGTTTTCCCTATGCAGGAACTTATATAGGTTTAGAAAGTATTACTAAAAATGTATTTAGCCGTTTAGGTAGTGAATGGATTGATTACAAATTTACACCAGAAGATTATATTGCTAATGAAGATAAAGTAGTTGCCTATGGCACATATTCTGGCACTTACAAAGCAACCAACAACTATTTTGAAGCCAGAGTAGCCCATGTTTGGAAATTGAAAGATGGAAAAATTATAAGTTTCGAACAATTTGTTGATAGCCAACCTGTAAATAACGCTATACTATAAAAACAATAACTTCGCTTACCGAATCATATAAATTGTTCAGATTGAATTTATTTCAGTATTAAAACGATTTCATATCAACGTAGTTATGGTCAATGCGAAGAAACCTACGAACAGTCATTACAAACCCCAGTCAGAACACAATTTGCATTTTGAACTTCATAGCCATTAGGAACTGCGTACTCAACAGGAACTTCCAGACATTCAATCGTATCACACGACAAACACCTAAAATGAAAATGATGTTGAATAACTTCTTGTGGATTCTCACATTTTTTACAAATGGCAAAATACTGTTTCCCGTCTTCTGCAACTATTTTGTGGACTATCTCATCCTCACAAAACCTGTTCAATACTCTATAAATTGTAGCTCTATTGATTTCAATATCCAACTTCCTTTCAATAGCATCTTGACTTAACGCCTTTCTTGAATTTAATAGTAAATTCAGGATTGCCTCCTTTGTTGGTGTATTTCTTCTATTCATACTTTATTGCGAATAAGTTGCAATAATACAAAAAGATTGTATATTTGTCAAAAACACTATTGCGACAATTTCGCATTTAATACGTAAATCAATAACAAGAAGAGAAATAATAAAACTATTTGGAACGTCAGGTTTAGCACTTACACTACCTAGACCATTAACTCTCTTTGCTCAATACAATAACAAAATGTATAAAAAAGAATTTGAAGTAATCATAATAGGCGGAAGTTATGCAGGACTTTCAACAGCAATGACATTAGGTCGTTCACTTCGCGAGACCTTGGTAATTGACGCAGGAAAACCGTGCAATCAGCAAACACCACATTCACATAATTTTCTAACTCAAGACGGAAGTAAGCCAAAAGAAATTTATGAAATTGGCAAAAGTCAAGTATCAAAGTACGACAGTATTAAATTCTATGACGGACTTGGAGTTAGTGGAAAAAGAAACAATAAAGGATTTGAAATAACTACTTCAAAAGGAGATGTTTTTACAGCAAAGAAATTGGTTTTAGCAACAGGAATTAAAGACTTAATGCCAGATATAAAAGGCTTTACAGAATGTTGGGGAATTTCAGTTGTGCATTGTCCATACTGTCACGGTTACGAAATAAGAAACAAAAAAACTGCCATAATTGCCAATGGAGAAAGAGCCTCACACCTTACTTCTTTGGTAAATAATCTAACGAAAGATATTACAATTCTAACTTCGGGAACTAAAGACTTTGATGAAAACGATATAAACATTTTCAAAGAAAAAAATATCCAAATCATAGAAAAAGAAATTTTATCCATTGAACATCAAAATGGACAAATAGAAAAAGTTGTATTCAAAGACGGTAATTCAAAAAGTTTTGATTGTGCTTATGGATCAGTCCCATTTAAACAAAATTCAACGATCGCAAATGACTTAGGCTGTGAAATAGATGAAAATGGCTATATAATTGTAGATTGGATGCAAAAAACTACTACTGACGGAGTTTTTGCCTGTGGAGATAATAGCACGTTTATGCGCTCAATAGCCAATGCAGTAAATTCTGGAAATACAGCGGGAGCTATGATTAATGGAGAGCTTAGTAAAGCTAAATTCTATGGCTAAAAAAAGTAAAAACACTACCTACAATTCAGGATATAGGAAACGTCCAAAAACAAAAAACCCCACTTAATAAAGCGGGATTTTCAATTTAATATATTGTGTATTTTAAAGTTTATACAAACAATGGTTTTCCAGCCATCATTGCATTTACTTTTGTTTTAACAGCTTCTAAAACAGCTTCATCTTCGAAGTTATTAATAACCTCATCAATTAAATCGACTATTCCTGACATATCAGATTCTTTTAAACCTCTTGTTGTAATAGCTGCAGCTCCTATTCTAATTCCTGAAGTTACAAATGGTGATTTATCATCAAAAGGCACCATGTTTTTGTTAACAGTAATATCGGCTTTTACTAAAGCTTGTTCTGCATCTTTACCAGATACATTTTTATTACGTAAATCGATTAACATACAATGGTTATCGGTTCCACCAGAAATAATATTATAGTCTTTAGCTACTAATGCTTTAGCTAAGGCAGATGCGTTTTCTTTTACTTGTAATTGGTAATGTAAAAAATCATCGGTTAATGCTTCACCAAAAGCAATCGCTTTAGCTGCAATAATATGCTCTAATGGCCCTCCTTGATTCCCTGGAAAAACCGCAGAATCTAATAAAGACGACATTTTACGTAAGTTTCCGTTTTTAAGTGTAATTCCGAAAGGGTTTTCAAAATCTTTCCCCATCATAATCATACCACCTCTAGGACCTCTTAAAGTCTTGTGAGTTGTTGTTGTAACAATATGACAATGTGGAAGCGGATCGTTTAAAATACCTTTTGCAATTAATCCTGCTGGATGCGATATATCGGCCATTAAAATAGCACCAACGCTATCTGCAATAATTCTGAAACGTTCAAAATCGATATCGCGAGAATAAGCAGAAGCACCAGCAATTATTAATTTTGGTTGCTCTTTAGTTGCTATCTCTTGTATTTTATCATAATTTAAAACACCTGTTTCCTGCTCTACGCCGTAAAATACAGGATTGTAAAGTTTACCAGAAAAGTTTACTGGAGAACCGTGTGTTAAATGCCCACCGTGAGACAAATCGAATCCTAATATTTTATCACCAGGCTTTAAACAAGCGTGATACACAGCTGTGTTTGCTTGACTTCCAGAGTGTGGTTGTACATTTACATATGCAGCTCCAAACAATGCTTTTGCTCTATCTATAGCAATTTGCTCTACTTCATCAACCACTTCACAGCCTCCATAATAACGTTTACCTGGGTAACCTTCGGCGTATTTGTTTGTAAGTACCGATCCGGCAGCTTCCATAACTTGTTCGCTTACAAAATTCTCTGAAGCAATCAATTCAATTCCATGTAATTGGCGCTCTTTTTCAGCTTGTATAAGTTCAAAAATTTGTTCGTCGCGTTGCATATAAAATATTGTTCTAGTTAAATATTTGGCAAAAATAGCAAATAGATTACTTAAATTCATCAAAAAACATTTATTTACCTCTAAGTTTTCAACCATTTTATCAACGGTTGAAAGAATTATATTTTTTAGGCTTTTTCATTGTTAAAATGAAAGGTGGCAAACTACATAAGTTCATTATTGATAACCGTACTATTACTAGTTAACATTACAATAAAGATGCTACTCGCATATATTTTAGTAAAACTTATAAAAAACGACTTTCTTTTACAGATAAAAGTAAGATTTAACTTTCTCAAACATATAAAAACCAATCATTTAATCGGATTTATTAGCGTTTTGTCTATATATTTTATATTTTGGCACCACTTTTGAAAGAGTAGACCAATAACCAAATATTTAACCTAATGAAATGAGCCTCTATAATTTTAGATACCCATCAAAATACTTAAAGGCGAATGACATCTGACAGTTAAAAAATGATAAAACCCAAACAGATGAAAAAATTATTACTTTCTACATTAGTCGCAGTTTCAATAATTGCTTGTAGCACGAGCAAACAAATTGAAAAATCACTTAGCTATGGTAATTACGATAAAGCTATAGCCGATGCTATTAGTAAATTACGTACCAATAAAAACAAAAAAGGAAAAGCCGACTTTGTTATCATGCTAAAAGATGCTTTTAATAAAGCAAGTGAACGTGATTTAAATGATGTAGCTTTTCTTAAAAAGGATCAGAATCCAGAAAATTATATTCGTATCTATGATAAGTTTGTTAACTTAAATAACAGACAAGAACGTATTAAGCCATTACTACCTTTATATGTAGATGGAGAAAATATTGATTTCAATTTAAAAAATTATGATAGCCAAATTATAACTTACAAGAACAATGCTTCTGAGCAAATTTATAAAAACGCTACTACCCTATTAAATTCTAAAAACAAATTGGATTACCGATTGGCTTATGATGAATTAAAGGAGATTGAAAACATAAACCCGAACTATAAAGATGTGCGTCAACTTATGGAAACGGCACATATTAAAGGTACAGATTTTGTTTTGGTAGATATGATTAATGACACTAGAAAAGTGATTCCGCTAAGACTTGAAGAGGATTTATTAAATTTTAGCAGCTACGGACTTAACAATTTTTGGTCGGTTTATCATGGTACTCCAGAAGATAAAGTAACATACGATTATAATATGCGTGTTAATTTAAGAGATATTAATATTTCTCCAGAACAAGTTAAAGAGCGTGAAATTATTAAAGAGAAACAAATTGTTGATGGATGGCAATATTTAGTTGGTGAAGACGGTCATGAAGTTAAAGATAGCCTTGGTAATAGTATTAAAGTAGATAAAATGAAGACCGTAAGATGTACATATTACGAATTTAAACAATTTAAATCTACACAAATTACTGGTAATGTAGAATACATGAATACAAAAACCAACCAGTTAGTAGATGCTTTTCCTATTACTAGTGAGTTTGTTTTTGAACATGTTTATGCAAACTCAAGAGGCGATCGTCGTGCTTTAGAAAACGCTCTTTTACACTTTTTAGAAAGACGTGCTGTTCCTTTTCCTTCAGAAGAACAAATGATTTACGACACAGGTGAAGATTTAAAACTACAGCTTAAGAATATTATTAATTCTTATGCTCTTTAATAAAAACAAAAACTCCCAATTTAATTTGGGAGTTTTTGTTTATTTCCAATAACCCATCAGTTAACCAATAGTATATAACTCAATAGCTTCTTGTTTGCCTCTTAATTCATTTTCTCCTAGTGATTTTATATTGAATTCTGTATCCAAATTCAAAACTTTAATTAAATCACCGGATATAAGAATATCAACATTGTAATAATTACAAAGAGACTGAATTCTTGCTGTTGCATTTAAAACATCTCCTGTAAAAATAATTTCCTTTTTTATGCTTCCTATTTCTCCTGTTGTAACTTTTCCTAAATGAAAACCTGCTTTAAAACTAGGAGCTAATCCAAAGTTTTTATAATACCATTCTTTGTGTTTTTCTAGTTGTGCTTTCATAGCATAAAAACAATGTATACAATTATTGTTTTTAACACCATCTTTATACGGCCACGATACAACAATTTCATCTCCTACATATTGATATATTTCACCTGAAAAATCAATTATAGGATTAGATATGTTATAATAATATTCTTTAAGTAGTTGAAAATATTTAATATGTCCAAGTTTTTCAGCTATACTAGTTGAAGACTTCATATCTAAAAACATAAATATGCGAGTTTCTTCTTTTGGCGTATGGTATTTACCTGTAAAAAAACTTATTAGAATACCATGTCCAATGTTATCGCTTATTTCAGCATAAAAAACAGAAACCCCTAAAGATACAGCCATTTGTAGTGCTGTACTCCAAAGTGTTAAACTCTTGAAAAAACTCGATAATTTCTCCCAAACTTTGGTATCAAAAACAGAAGTATCTAACTCAATACTAGCTGCAATTGGATAGGTAAAAAGTATAACTATAAATAATAAAGTCCCATAAATAAACAACTTACCAAATATCTTCTTTATAAAACTACTTTTAGTAAATAATCTATTTAAAAAAAACAATTCTACAGAACCTATAAGTAACCCTAACATTGTTACTGCTATACTTGCAAAAACGAATACGTTAAAATCCATTTTTATGGCACCAGAAGCGACATTTTTAGGAGATGCTGCATGCTCAACAATCATAAATACCATCCCAAATACAAACCAAATAAGTCCGAAAGGTAAAATTCTTTGAATATTTCGTTTTGCTTTAGGTGTAAGCATGGTATAAATTTATTACTAAAATTATGTTTTAAAATTATGAAATTAGTTTAAAACATCTTAATAGAAAAATAAGTTGATAGTCATGTTGAAATGAGGTACGATTGAGACATCGCATAAAACTAATCACCACTTTGCTGCATAAAGTCTGGAAAACCACTTTCTGTCCACTCTAAAACACGCGCCCTTGTTGCACGGTTAGGGTCTGATAATTCATCCCCTATAATAGCTTTATAATCGCGAGTGTGATAAATCAAAATATCCTTTTCTCCATCTTCTGAAGTTGTAAATGAATTATGCCCAGGACCAAATCGTTTTAATTCTTCATTAGTAGAAAAAACAGGTGCTGGAGATTTATACCAATTAGAAGCTTCTAATAAATTAGCATCTTCATTTATAGATAATAACCCAATACAATAATTATGATTTGTAGCACTAGCAGAATAGGCTACAAATATTTTTCCGTTTCTTTTTAATACTGCAGGTCCTTCGTTTACATTATACTTTACCTTTTCCCAACTAAAATCGGGTTCAGTTAAAATAACTTCAGGTCCTTTTAAAGTCGTTGGATTTTCCATTTCTGAAATTATTAATCCTGTACCATGCTTTTCTTTTGATACATTTTGAGCCCAAATTAAATAACGTTTTCCATTATGAACAAAAGTTGTGGCATCTAATGAAAACGAATCGCGTTGCGTTTTTATCTGCCCTTCTTCCTTCCATTCACCTTCCATTGGGTTTTCAGAATCATTAGACAATACCCACATTCTAATATTCCATTTATTTTCAGCTTCACCAGCTGCAAAATATATATACCACTTTCCATCTATCTGGTGCAATTCAGGAGCCCAAATATGATGCCCCATAACGCCTGTTTCATGCTTAAACCAAACGCTTTTCTCTTCTGCAGTTTTTAATCCATTGATGCTAGTCGCTTTTCTAATAACTATTTTATCGTATTCAGGAACTGTAGCTATTAAATAATAGATTCCATAATCTGTTTTATACACCCAAGGATCTGCACGTTTTTCTGCAATAGGGTTATCAAATTCAATGGTTTGCGAAAAAACAGTATTGGAAATAGTTAATAAGATAACTAAAACTAAAAAGCGTAATACATTCATTTTTAAATTTCTTTATAATAACGGTAAATATAACAATCAAAATTAATGCCGTCTTAATATCTACCCTAAAAAATTACTTCAAAAAATCGCCAGAAATAATTTGTTCTAAATGTGCTATTTTATGATTATAAATATAAACCCAAGATTGTAAAACTGTTCCGTCTTCAACATAAGCTTTTACAATTTGCCTTTTGTATAAATTAGGTTTAGAATGATTTTCGCCAACACCTTCATAATCATCTAAAACACTAAAAACTGTCTCAGGATTTTTAAGTTTAAAAATAGAACCATATACTTTATTTGAACCATTAATACTTGTTATTGCACCTGGAAACCATGATACTCTATAAAGCTTACCATGAAAATAGCCTCTAGATATAAATATGGCGTGTATAGACAGAAACTTAGACATATCATTATCTAAATTGTTTTGTAATGTTCCGTAAACAAATAAGTAATCTGAATTCAAATTTTAATTCTAAGAAATAAACGAATTTAAATTAATATCATTAATACTTCCATGAGAGTCATGTTTAACTGTAACCCCATTTTTAATTATTAATAATTGCGGAGATTGATGCATGACTTGAAATTTAGCAGCAATTTTGTTTGAAACATCTCTATATTCTAATAAATCTAGATAATATAAATCTAAATCGTTTTCGCTTAAACTACAAGCTTCAACAAACTGATTAAGAACCATTCTACTAATACCGCAACGGGTAGAATGTTTGAAAATAACCTGAGTTTTAGTACTCGATTTTTCTTCTATTGTTTCTAATTGACTAAGTGTATTTAAAGCTATCCAAGGTAATACCTTTTCTTCTTTCTTTTCGGAAATTCCTCCAAATATTTTATTAATTAATCCCATGTTGTAAAAGTCGGATAATGTTCAGAATCTTACAAACTTATTTTTTTACGAATTTATGAGTAGATAATGTACCGTCTTCAAACTTAAGATTTAAGAAATAAATACCTTGTTTTAAAAATGAAGTATCAAGTCCAAAGTTTCTATTGTTTATGGCGTAATCCTGTTTAAAAACCAAACGGCCACTAACATCAATTACTTGTAATTCCATATCAGCTTTAGAATAATTCCCCAGGTTTATATTCAATCTATCGCTTACAGGATTAGGATATAATTTTATTTTAGAAGCAGAAACATTATTGGTTACAGACAAAGCCCCTTGCTGATAAACTCTAATATAATCAATTTCCATAGTGTCATTAATAAACCCACTATCAATATTCCCTCCTAAACTTCCCCCCATGGCCACATTAAGAAGTATAAAAAACTCCTGATTAAAAGGTTCAATAGTTGGCATTTCATTTATTAAATTGTCATCCATATAAATTTTCATAGACGTAGCATTCCATTCTAATACGTAATCATGAAAATTTTGAGATGTATCAACATTATTAGTTATAACACTTTTACTATTGTATATGTATCCGCCTCCATTATTCCAATGCCATGTTCCTAAAATTTCAGTTTTTGCAACATTAGGTTCCATAATATCTATTTCACCACACCATGGCCAACCAGTTGTTCCAAACCCTTGATTATCCCAATAAGCACCATCTTCGTTTATATTTTTTCCTAATAACCAAATAGCTGGCCAAGTACCAGAAACTGATGGTAGTTTTGCTCTAACTTCCACTCTACCGTATTTAAAAGTAAATTTAGAGTTTAGTCTTGCAGATGTATATTGTTTCGTTACATTTTGATCTCTAAAAGATTCTCTTATAGCTTTTATTTTTAGAGTACCATTATCTATATAGGAGTTCAGTTCTCTATCAGTATAATGCTGCTCTTCTCCATTTGCCCAACTATTTCCTGCTATGAATTTAGTTTGATGAAACCATTTTGTATCATCAACAGTACCTGTATCATTAAACTCATCAGACCAAACTAATTTATTATAAGTAGAACTCTCATTTATAGAATTATCATCATAAAAATCATCTATATAAGCTAAAACATTATCTGTATTATCTTCTCCATTAATTTGAATAACAACTCTATTAAAATCATTACGTTCAATTGGAGATAATGAGTTAGGGTCTAAATTAATGTATGAATCATTTTTAAAGTCAAACGTTAATTCTTGCCATTCATTTATGCTTATAGATTTAATAATTTCAGTTTGTGTAGTCCAAGGTTCTGCTAAGTCACCATTCTGAAGTTTCAATGATACTTGGTTTGTTTGATTTCCTGTTAAACCAAATGAAGGAACATAGATTTTAAAAACAAAAACATTTCTATTAGCCATATCAAGATTAGTAGAAACATTAAAACCTAAATTAGCATATCTACCTCCTCTATCTTCATACTTCAATACTTTATTAGACGCATTAATTCCCTGCTTATGGGGATTATTAAAATTAGTATTAATTATACAATCATCACCATACCATGATGATATTGTTCCACTACCCTCAAAATCATCCTGAATAACTTGAGCATCAATTGTAATGACAAATAAAAACATTAATAAAAGCAGAGAAAAAATACGCATAAGTTACTTGAATTAGTCAAAACAAAATTAAATTCATTAAAAACAAAAAACTAAAATTTCGCCCATACATAAACCATACACACAAATAAAAACCTATACATCAAAAAACACAAAAACGACACAACGTCATAAAAAACAAGGCTTTAACCGACATTTTGTCTTCTACTTTGTATTGGTAAGATTATTGACTTAAATATGTTGAACAAGATTAATTAACAATAACAAAAAGATTTCCGTCTTGATGGGAATCATAAAAAATATACATATGAACTTAAATAATTATACCATAAAATCGCAAGAAGCCATACAGCAAGCACAACAAATTGCTCAAGGTTTTGGACATCAACAAATAGAAAACGAACATATTTTTAAAGGTATTTTCGAAGTTGACGAAAACGTACTCCCATTCATTCTTAAAAAACTGAATGTAAACATTAATATTCTAAAACAGGCTTTAGACAAACAATTAGAAAGTTTTCCTAAAGTTACTGGTAGCGAACTTATGCTTTCTCGCGAAGCAGGAAAAACACTTACCGAAGCGGCTATCATTGCTAAAAAAATGAAAGACGACTATGTGTCAATTGAGCATTTAATACTTGCTGTTTTTAAATCGAATAGCAAAATAGCGCAGATGTTAAAAGATCAAAGCATCACAGAAAAAACACTTAAAGCTGCTATTGACGAATTACGTAAAGGCGAAAATGTAACCTCACAAAGTCAAGAAGAAACTTATAACTCGCTTAACAAATATGCTAAAAACTTAAATCAGTTAGCAAAAGACGGAAAACTAGACCCTGTTATTGGTCGCGATGAAGAAATTCGTAGAATACTACAAATATTATCTCGTAGAACCAAAAACAATCCCATTCTAGTTGGAGAACCAGGTACTGGGAAAACAGCTATTGCCGAAGGTTTAGCACACAGAATTGTTGATGGTGATATACCTGAAAACTTAATAGACAAGCAAATTTTTGCTCTAGATATGGGAGCGCTTATTGCTGGCGCTAAATTTAAAGGCGAATTTGAAGAACGCTTAAAAGCGGTTATTAAAGAAGTTACCGATAGCGAAGGCGATATTGTACTCTTTATTGACGAAATACACACATTGGTTGGTGCTGGTGGCGGACAAGGCGCTATGGATGCAGCTAATATTTTAAAACCAGCCTTAGCCCGTGGCGAACTACGCGCTATTGGAGCAACCACACTAGATGAATATCAAAAATATTTTGAAAAAGACAAAGCTTTAGAGCGTCGTTTTCAAAAGGTAATGGTTGATGAACCAGATACCGAAAGTGCTATTTCCATACTTCGTGGTATTAAAGAAAAGTATGAAACTCACCATAAAGTACGTATTAAAGACGAAGCTATTATTGGCGCGGTAGAATTATCTACTCGATACATAACAAATCGTTTTTTACCAGATAAGGCCATTGACTTAATGGATGAAGCCGCTTCTAAACTACGCATGGAAATAAATTCTAAACCCGAAGAATTAGATGTACTGGATAGAAAAATCATGCAGTTAGAAATTGAAATTGAAGCCATTAAACGTGAAAAAGATGAAACGAAATTAAAATCGCTTCGTTCAGATTTAGCGAATATAAAAGAAACCAGAAATGCGCTTAATGCAAAATGGAAATCTGAAAAAGAAGTCGTTGAAAACATTCAAAACACCAAACAGGATATTGAAAATTTCAAACTAGAAGCTGAAAAAGCAGAACGTGAAGGTGATTACGGAAAAGTAGCAGAATTACGTTATGGAAAAATAAAAGAAGCACAAGAAGCACTTGAAGCCTATCAAACAACACTTTCTAATCAACAAGCTAATAGCGATAGCTTAATAAAAGAAGAAGTGACTTATGATGATATAGCTGAAGTTGTTGCAAAATGGACAGGTATTCCTGTAACAAAAATGATTCAAAGTGAACGCGAAAAACTTTTAAAATTGGAAGATCAATTACACAAACGTGTTGTAGGTCAAGAAGAAGCTATTGAAGCAGTTAGTGATGCCGTAAGAAGAAGTCGAGCAGGTTTACAAAATCCGCAAAAACCTATAGGAACCTTTCTGTTTTTAGGAACGACTGGAGTTGGAAAAACTGAGCTTGCTAAAGCTTTAGCAGAGTATTTATTTGACGATGAAAGTGCTATGACACGTATTGATATGAGCGAATATCAAGAACGTCATGCCGTAAGTCGATTAGTAGGAGCACCTCCAGGATATGTAGGTTATGATGAAGGTGGACAACTAACAGAAGCGGTAAGACGCAAACCTTATTCTGTAGTTCTTTTAGATGAAATTGAAAAAGCACACCCTGATACGTTTAACATTCTATTACAAGTATTAGATGAAGGGCATTTAACGGATAATAAAGGACGTATTGCATATTTTAAAAATACCATCATCATCATGACTTCTAATATAGGAAGTAGCATTATTCAAGAACGTATTGAAGCAACTAAAGATATAGATTCTGCTATTGAATCAGCAAAAGTAGATGTATTAGGTTTATTAAAACAAAGCGTGAGACCAGAGTTTTTAAACCGAATAGATGATACTATTATGTTTACACCTTTAAGCAAAGAAAACATAACAGCTATTGTTGGTTTACAACTAAAAGGCATCACAAAAATGATTGGAGAACAAGGTATTACATTTGATGCCACACCTGATGCTATTGCGTATTTAGCTGACAAAGGTTATAATCCAGAATATGGTGCACGCCCAGTAAAACGTGTCATTCAAAAAGAAGTATTAAACGCTTTAAGTAAAGAAATATTAGCAGGCAAAGTAACAACAGATAGTATTATTTTATTAGATGCCTTTGATGATAAACTCGTTTTTAGAAATCAAAGTGACTTAGTTACAGAAGCTTTATAAAATTTAGTAGACTTTATTTGTAACATATTGTGTTATTAATAGTCTATTAGGTGGTTGGTTAGTTGAAAAGCAACATGAATCTTGTAATTAGATGATTGTTGCTTTTCTTATTTATTAAAACAAAAAATATACCGATTGGTATATTTTTTGTATATTTGTAGTATTATGACATCAAAAGCAGCGTTAACATCACAACACATTATAGCAGTTTCGGCACCTATTTTTAACAAAAATGGCTATGCAGCAACAAGTATTAGTGATATTACTAAAGCAACAGGGTTAACTAAAGGTGCTATTTATGGCAACTTTAAAAATAAAGAAGAGTTGGCTTATGCTTCTTTTAAATACATGGTTAAATCATTAATGAAGCCATTATCGGAACATTTAGAATTGAGTAGTTCCCCAATTCAAAAGTTATTTCTAATTACAGATTTTTATAGAAAATATTATCCGTTTAGTAAAGAATTGGGAGGTTGCCCTGTTTTAAACATTGGTGTTGATGCTAATAATAGTAATTCAGAATTACTTAAAAAAGTTAGAGATGTGGTACAGCGTATTCAAGATCAGCTATGCACTATTATAGAAGATGGTATTGAAGCAGGTGAAATTTCCACTGAAATTAACGCTATGCAATATGCAAAACGCTTAGATACCATGATACAAGGTGCCATTTTTATGACGTACACCATGGATGACGAATTATATATGAAAGACACTATGAATCAAATAGAGCAATTAATTATTAATGAATTAAAAATATAATATTTCTCTATATAAAAAATTAAACAATTCATGAATCAATTACCCAAAATACTAGAAAGTAAAACAAAAATTAGATTTCAAGATTGCGACCCTTTTAATCATCTTAATAATGGCAATTATACAGATTATTTTATGAACCATAGAGAAGATGCGCTCTTAGATAATTATAATTTAGATATTTATAAAATAGCGAAGAAAGAAGGCAAAAGCTGGGTTTCTAGCAGCAACCAAATTGCTTATTTAAAACCAGCACTTTTAATGGAAACTGTAATTATAGAATCTCAATTAATAAATTTTAATGATAGTGAAATACTTGCAGAAATGCGCATGTATAATGAAAATAAAAGTCAATTAAAGTCTGTAATTTGGTGTGGTTTTGTGCATTATAACCTACTTGCACAAAAAAGAGAAACACATACTGAAGAATTAATGGCACTTTTTAAAAACATCAACAATCCTCTTGAAGTAAAAACTTTTGAAGAACGAATTAACATACTAAAATCTAATTTATTAATAAAAATATAATTAAATATTACAACATTTTAAAAATAAACCAGTTAGTAAAAAATACATGTGCATTTCGTCTAATATTTCAATTTTTATTAAAAAATATAAAAAAGTATTTATATTTTAGCTTAAATGTAAGGCCCCAAACCTACATCTAAAAAATTTACAAACAACTTATTAATAGCATAATAAGACCCTAAAACCTACTTATAATGGATATATCACAGTATATAGACTACTCCCTATTAAAACCAACTGCCACTGAACGAGAAATTATTAATTTTTGCAATGAAGCGATTAAAAACAATTTTTATTCGGTTTGTATCAATAGTTATTATGTTTCACTTGCCAAACAACTTTTAGAAAAAACAGATGTAAAAGTATGCACTATTGTTGGCTTTCCTTTGGGAGCCATGTCTACTACCTCTAAAGTTTTTGAAGCAAAAAAAGCCATTGAAAATGGTGCAGATGAAATAGAAGTGGTTATGAATCTTGGATTACTTAAAAGCAAAAACTATGTTTCTGTACTAAAAGACATCAGCGATGTGAAATTAGCTATAGGAAAAAAACCCTTAAAAGTTATTATAGAAATTTCAGAATTAAATAAAAATGAAATTATTAAAGCTTGCGAAATTTCTTTAGACGCAAAAGCAGACTTTATAAAAACATCAACTGGATTTTCTAAAAGTGGCGCTACTTTAACTGCTGTAAAAATTATAAAAAAAACCATAAAGGATAATGCTAATATAAAAGCTTACGGAGGAATTAATGATTTAGATACTGCTTTAAAATTTATTGAAGCTGGAGCAGATAGAATTGGAACATCGACACTTATAAAAGACTTAACAAAGAATAAAATAATGAAGAGTAGTCAATTATATAAACAGTTTTTAGAAGCACAAAAAAAGAGCGAGTTAGAGCTAAAAGCGAAGTTAAGCAACTAATAAAGTAATTCAATAAAAAAAGGCTGAGTAAATCTATATAGATTTACTCAGCCTTTTTTTTTAAAATCTAACAAAAGTCATATCACAAACATAAAATAATCTTAACTTTATAAATAATTAGCAATTAAAATGAAACTTATAAATAAATACATAGACCACACGTTACTAAAGGCTATTGCTACAAAAAAGGATATAGAACAACTTTGTAACGAAGCCAAAGAATATCAATTTTATTCAGTGTGTGTTAATAGCTGTTATGTCCCTTTTGCCAAACAATTATTAGAAGATACGGATATTAAAATATGCAGCGTTATTGGTTTTCCGTTAGGAGCCATGAGTACACAAGCCAAAGTTACTGAAGCAAAACAAGCCATATTAGATGGTGCTGATGAAATAGACATGGTTATAAACGTTGGCCTATTAAAAAGCAAAGATTTTGATGCCGTTTGGGAAGATATTGAAGCTGTTAAAAATAGTATGAGGCATCATACTTTAAAAGTTATTTTAGAAACTTGTTATCTTGAAGAACTTGAAATTATAAAAGCTAGTGAATTAGCAATACAAAGTGGAGCCGATTTTATAAAAACCTCTACAGGTTTTGGCACTGGAGGCGCAACCATTCACGATGTAAAACTTATGAAGCACATTGCTAAAGATGAAGTAAAAATAAAAGCTTCAGGTGGTGTAAAAGATTTAAAAACTGCACTAGAGTATATTAACTTAGGTGTTGATCGTATTGGCACGTCTTCTGGAATTGCTATTGTTACAGGCAACACAACCTTAGAAAAAGAATATTAATTATGAGCGTACATATAGAAGCGAAAAAAGGAGATGTAGCAGAAACCATCTTATTACCTGGAGATCCGTTAAGAGCAAAATGGATTGCTGAAACTTTTTTTGAAAACCCTGTTTGTTTCAATAAAGTAAGAGGTATGTATGGCTTTACTGGCACTTATAAAGGCAAACCTATTTCTGTAATGGGAACCGGTATGGGTGTACCAAGCATTTCTATTTATGCGCATGAACTTATAACTGAATACGGTGTAAAAAATTTAATTCGAGTTGGTAGCGCAGGCTCTTACCAAAAACACGTTGAAATAAGAGACATTGTTTTAGCTATGGCAGCATCTTCTAATTCTGGCGTTAATGAACTTCGTTTTGGAGGTGCCGATTATGCGCCTACTGCAAATTTTGAACTCTTTCAAAAAGCCGTTGATGCGGCAAAAACAAAAAACATTCCAATAAAAGCTGGTAATATTTTTACTTCGGATGAATTTTATGCCGACGATTTCGAATCCTATAAAAAATGGTCGAAGTTCGGTGTGCTTTGTGTTGAAATGGAAACCGCTGGTTTATATACAGTTGCTGCTAAACATCATGTTAATGCTCTAAGTATTTTAACTATTTCTGATTCTTTAGTAACAGGAGAAAGAACCACGAGTAAAGAAAGAGAAACCACCTTTAAAGACATGATTGAGATTGCATTAGAATTGGCATAGTATTTTAGATTGTTGTGTCATTTCGAACGCATGTGAGAAATCGCATAATATTTGTGGCGCTAAGACGCTAAGTCACAAAGTCTTTAAGACATAAGATATACTTTAACACAGAGATACTCTGAGATTTTACAGAGACTCTCAGAGGTTTAGTTGGCTAGTAAAATATAGTTTAAGTAATATACAAGGTTTTCTAAATATTGTGATGCCTCAATCGTACGTCATTCTACATAATTAACTAATACTCTATTTAAAATTCTTAAGTCATTTCGAACGTATGTGAGAAATCGCATAATGCTTGTCGCGCAAAGACGCTAAGTCACAAAGTCTTTAAGACATAAGATATACTTTAACACTGAGATACTCGGAGATTTCGCAGAGACTCTCAGAGGTTTAGTTGGCTAGTTTAAAATATAGTTCAAGTAATTTACAAGGTTTTCTAAATAATGTGATGCCTCAATCACACCTCATTCTACATGATTAACTAATACTCTATTTCAAATTCCTGAGTCATTTCGAACGCATGTGAGAAATCGCATAAAGTATTTCTAAATCAAACCAACTCAAACAAAACAGATTGTCCCGTATATTTTTGAGACAGCACATTAATTGCCGATTCTTTTAATTGAAGTACTCTAGGATAACCACCTGTAGTTTGGCAATCTCGCATTAAAACAATCAATTTTCCCGAAGGTGTTAATTGTACGGTTCCTGGTAATACGGGCGATGTAATTATTGGTTTTAAATCGTTTTCAAGAACAGCTTCTAATTGATATGCCATTCTATTATTATCTTTTGAAATACTATACGCTTTAGAAAACAATTCTTTTTGCTGATCTTGAGAAAGCAAATCAAATTCGGGACCTTTAAAAACTTCAATAATATTAGAATCAAAATGTGAATCGTTTACTTTTATTGCGGCATTTGCAGCATTAGCTAACACTATTTTTTCTTCAAAATCTAATTCGTCATCTTTAGACAGCATAAACCGATCTGTAATGCCTTTATACATACTTTGACTCTGCATTACTTTTTCGGTCTTAAAACCTCCCGAAATAGCCAAATAAGACCTAAATCCGCTATTTAACTTACCAAACGACAATACATCGCCACTTTTAACTGATATTGCCTTATTAAGCTTTAAAGATAATTTATTTAGTTGCGGAGATATATCGGCTCCCGAAATACAAATAGTAGTTGCTTTAAAAAACTGAAGTGTTGGCCCCGTCATAGTAATTTCAATAACAGCTGAATTAACATCATTGTCAAGTAAACTATTAGCCATAGATGCCGAAAGCACATCCATAACTCCAGAATACGGCACACCATATTCTTGATACCCAAAACGACCCAAATCTTGAATACTAGAATAAAACCCTGCTTTTAAAACCTTAACCATTGATGCGTACATTTTCTAATTGATAAACACCTGCTTCAACTAATATTTTAATATCGTTATATGTTTTTAACGAAACCGATTTAAAAATAATCTTATCACCAGCTTTAGCAAAACAAGGTGATTCTAATTTCGGATTAAAAAATTCAACAGGGGTGTTTCCAATAATATTCCAACCACCAGGACTCGCATTTGGATACACACCTGTTTGCTGTCCGCCAATAGCAATTGCACCTTTTTCAATTTGTAATCTTGGTGTCGATTTTCGAGGCATATGAAGCGATTCATCTAAACCTCCTAAATATAAAAACCCAGGTAAAAACCCAATAAAAAATACGGTATAAACAGCTTCAGAATGACGCTTAATTATAGCATCTTTTGAGAGCTTCTTTTCAACAGCAATAGCATCTAAATCTATCCCAAAAACAGGATCATAACACACAGGTATTACCCACGATTTTGACACTATGTCATGTTCTAAATCACGAGATTTATATATGTTTTTCAGCAAATCTACCTTATTTTCAAAATTCCTACAAACACTACTATAAACAATTAATAACGAGCTGTATGCAGTTTTTACCTCAACAATAGATTCAATACAAAAACTATTAATACAATCTTTAAACCGAATAATATCTTGTAGAATAGTTTCATCAATAAGTGCTGGCCATTCTATTAAAATTGAGCGTTCTCCAAACGGTTTATATGTAAGATTAAAAGCCACTGATTTATCTAATTTCAACACCTTGCTTTTCTAAATTAATTCGCAACTTTTTAAGCAATGCTACAGCATTAAAATTATCACCATGAATACAAAATGTTTCGGCTTTTATTGAAACATTTCCACCCGTTACAGCAGTAACATTTTCATTTAAAATCATACCATAAACATGATTAAACATCACATCGGTATCATGTATTAAAGCTTCTTTTTTTGTTCTTGAAACCAAAGATAAATCGGCATTATAATTTCTATCTGCAAAAGCTTCATAAACAATGGGAATGTTATTTTCAATCGCTAATTTGGCAATTACCGATTGAAAAGGCACATATAATTTTATAGGTTCTACAAAACTTTTCATTACCTCAATAATAACTAAAGCAGCCTTTTTATCTTCAGCCGCCAAATTATAAAGTGCCCCATGCGGTTTTACATGATGCAAGGTTATATGCTCATTCCTAAGAATACTTTGTAAATCTTCTATTTGCCCCTTTAACGAAGCAAACAATGCAGCGCAAGACATATCTATCTTTACCCTACCAAAGTTTTCTCTATCTGGAAACGAAGGATGTGCGCCTATTTTAACACGGTGCTGTTTTGCTAATTTAACCACAGAATGCATGGTTTCTAAATCTCCTGCATGACCACCACAGGCAATATTACAAGACGACACCAAAGGCAATAACTGAGGTTCGTTACCCATGCCCTCGCCTACATCAACATTTATGTCTATCGAAAAATTATTCACTAAAACAAATTTAAGCTAAACACTTTATTTAATGTTGCTACAGAGAGTAATATACTAATTCCTAGTATTAAAACACCAACAATGTTTTGTTTCATATTGTTTTTATAGCTTCCTAAAACAGATTCTTTATTCATAATCCAAATTAAAAACCCTGCAATTATAGGCAACAAAATACCATTGGTTATTTGAGCAAACTTTATAATCTCGATAGATTTTATTCCAGATGAAGACGAAACAACCCCAATAAGCAAAATAAGCATCCAAACCATTCTAAACTTTTTAGAACGCATATTTGTACTCCAACCTAAACAACCACTCGCCACAAAGGCCGCAGCCAAAGGCGCTGTAATGGCACTAGTAATTCCTGCGGCAAACAAGCCTATAGCTAAGAAATACTTTGCAAAACTACCGAATAAAGGTTCTAAACCTTTCGCTAAATCAGATGCATTGCTAATATCTTGCGCTTGAATAGATGCTGCCGAAATAATGATACACATAGATACCAAACCACCTAAAACAATAGCTATTACGGTATCTTTTCTAGCGTATTTTAAATCACGCTTATCGTGCCACTTCTCTTTTACCAAAGAGGCATGCAAAAACAAATTATAAGGCACCACTGTTGTACCTATTAAACCTATAACGGTTAAAATACTATCTTTTGGAAATTTGGGAATAAACGCACCTTTTAGAATACTAGAAAGACTTGGTTGCGTAATTATAGCCGTTACCAAAAAGGCAACACTCATTAAAATAACGAGGCTTACCAATACTTTTTCTAACACTTTATAATTACCAATATAGAGCAAAACAAACGCAACAACACCAATAACAATACTTAAAAGATTAATAGAAACACCAGCAATAGTCATATTAGGATTCCCAACAATAGTCTCTAACCCCAAAACACCACCACTAATATTTCCTGCCTCGTAAGCCGCATTCCCAACAACAATGGCCGATAATATTAATACATTAGCTAAGGTTTTTAAAACAGGATTTTTAACCTCACTTCTTATAATTTCCGATAAACCTTTTTGCGAAATAATACCCAAACGCACCGCCATTTCTTGTAAAACCACAGTTGATACTATAGACAACACCATAGCCCACAACAAAGCAAAACCAAAAGAAACACCCGAAAGCGTGCAAACCGTTACCGTTCCCGGGCCAATAAAAGCTGCAGCCACCAAAGGTCCTGGGCCTATATTTTTAAACCAATTCTTAATCATTTATGAGTGTATTTGTAAAAAAACCAATTTCGTGATCTAAATATACACAATGAGCATTTAAAATGATTCTTTTATCAATTAAGACAGGATTTTAAGCTATTACCCTTAAAGCATATTCAAAAATAAAGGTTTAAAGAATTATTAATTACAAAAAAACAGGAATGAAAACAACTTACATTTTTTGGGCGTTACCTTCATCCTGAATTAATTTCAGGCTAAAGGTCGGGCTTGCACTACTCGCTCCCGCTCCCGATAACTATCGGGAGCGGGGAGCTCAAACAGACCGTTTAATCCCTAACGCAGGTATCTGCTAAATACAGTTTTAAATTAGTGGGTTTAGTTGGTTTGTTTATTAATATGCTTTGTAAAAACGGATTACTCTGTCTTGTCGCCACTAGTTGCAAACTAGCGGTAGCTGGGGAATTATCAGACTAGCTCAATATCCAGATTTATCTGTTTTGTTAAAAAAACAGTAAACAATGTTCAAAAGTCACTTTCCTATTATAAAAATTTATATCTAGGTTTGTATATTATTATGTAAGAAATTTAAAACTCATGAATATAGTTTATATAATTGGAAATGGATTTGATATTAATCTTGAGATACCGACTAAATATAGTGAGTTTTATAAATATTATATTGATGTTAAATCTTCAAATTCATTAATTAGCAATTTAAAGAAAGACATTGAAATAGATGTAAACAGTTGGTCTGACTTAGAATTAAGATTTGGTAAATATTGCCAACATCTAAAATCTTATGATGAATTTAAAATAATATATAATGATATTCAAGATAAACTAGGAGACTATTTAGAAAAGGCTGAAAAAGATTTTGATTTTAAACAAATAAATAAAGATAAAATATACAATTACTTAGCTTTTCCAGAAGAAAATTTAACAAGGGCTGATTATATTAAAATTAAAGCCTATCGAAAAATTTGGAATACATCACAATGGAATATTAATATAATTACTCTCAACTACACCCATTCTATTGAAAACATTTTAAATTACACTAACCAACCTATTCAAATTCAAAAAAAAATAGGTAGAAATTTTCCTGTTGTAATAAATAGAATTGAACATTTACACGGTTTCTTTGACGAAAGAATGATATTAGGTGTTAATGATATTTCACAAATCAAAAATGAAAAATTTAAGGCTAATCAAAAAATCAGACAAACTTTAATAAAAAGCGAATGTAACCAAGCACAAAGGCATACTATAGATGATTGGTGTTTAAATCGAATTTCTGACGCTAATTTAATTTGTGTATTTGGCTCATCAATTGGGGAAAGCGATACTTACATTTGGGAAAAGATTGGAAATAAATTACTTAACGGCTGTTTTTTAATCATTTTTTATTATGAAAAAGATTATGTAATATCAAAAAGAAGACCCCAAGAAGTTAATATTATTGAAGATGAGAAAAAAATGGATTTTATCCATAAATCAAATTTAACTCAAACAGAAATTGATAAATTTAAAGAACAAATATTTTTTAGTATTAACAACACTCAAATGTTTAATTTTAAATAATTTAACATTGACCTTAAAATATTATTAATATTTCACACCTTAATTATCCCCGCTACCGCTAAGATCAGCTTAGTGGCAAAATAAAACATAAATTATTTTTCAATTTTAATTGGAAAACTATAATTTACTTTAACAAACTGATTATCTATCATTGCTGGCTTTATATCTGGCATTGCTTTCAAAACTTTAATGATAATCTTTTTAACTTTTTTAGTGTAATCATTACTTTCTAATATGACTATATCTTCAATATCTCCTAATTCATTAATTGTAAATTTTGTTACTACAATTATAGGTCTATTCTCTATAAGTCCATCTGGAATTTTCATTCTTCTTCTTAAAATTTCAAAGAAATAATCCCCAAAACACTTCTCCTTATCTACATTGTTATCTAACCCTTTACATTTTTTAACAAAAGTTGGAACAATATCTACTTCAGAAAACGAATAATTATAAATTGCTTTTTTGGGTTTAATAAAATCTCCAAAATTCCTTCCTCGAAGTGTATCTCTTTCATAATCATCATAAAGACCAGGTCTTACTTGTGCATAAGAAATATTTATCACGTTCAAAAAAATAAATAAAAAAAGAATAAGCTTTGATTTTAATTTCATACAATTATTTATTGAATTTATTATCCCGCTACCGCTAAGCTCCGCTTAGTGGCAACATAAATGACAAACAAAAGATTCCTGCCTTCTCAGGAATTTATTAGCCCAACCAACCTTCACGATCTAAACTTCTATATTGAATAGCTTCACTTATATGTGAGCCGTTAACAACCTCTTCACCATCTAAATCAGCAATGGTTCTTGATACTTTTAGAATTCTATCATAGGCACGCGCCGATAAATTTAAGCGTTCCATAGCGGTTTTTAAAAGCTGTTTAGACTCATCATCTAAAGCGCAATGCTTTCTAATTTGCTTCACATTCATTTGCGCATTGTAATGCACGTTATCAGAATCTTCAAAACGTTTCGTTTGTATTTCTCTAGCTTTGGTAACACGCTTTCTTATTTCTACTGAAGTTTCGCTTTTTCGTTCTTCTGATAGTTTTTCAAAAGGTACAGGCGTTACTTCAATATGAATATCGATTCTGTCTAATAACGGACCAGAAATTTTACTTAAATAGCGTTGCATTTCGGCAGGACTAGAAGTTACAGGTGCGTTTGGGTCGTTAAAATAACCACCAGGACTCGGATTCATACTCGCCACCAACATAAACGACGATGGATAGGTTACTGTAAACTTTGCTCTGGAAATGGTGACTTCCCTATCTTCTAATGGTTGACGCATCACTTCTAAAACTTCACGCTTAAATTCGGGCAATTCATCTAAAAACAAAACGCCATTATGCGATAAAGATATTTCTCCTGGTTGCGGATAACTTCCGCCACCAACAAGTGCAACGTTGCTTATAGTATGATGTGGACTCCTAAACGGACGTTGCGCCATCAATCCTGTGTCTTTTACACGACCAACCACCGAATGAATCTTAGTAGTTTCTAGAGCTTCATGTAGCGTCATAGGCGGTAAAATACTAGGTAAACGTTTTGCCAACATGGTTTTTCCTGCTCCCGGAGGACCTATTAAAATAATGTTATGTCCGCCTGCTGCTGCAATTTCCATACAGCGTTTTATACCTTCTTGTCCTTTTACATCTGAAAAATCGAATTCTGGAAACTCTAAATTTTTCTCAAATTCTTCCCTTGTATTTATGATGGTTTGCTCTAGAGGTTCACCTTTATCAAAAAAATTAATGACTTGCTTTATATTCTCTACACCATACACTTCTAAATCGTTAACAATAGCCGCTTCTTTGGCATTTTCTGCTGGTAGAATAAAACCTTTAAAACCTTCTTCTCTCGCTTTAACCGCGATTGGTAAAGCGCCTTTTATGGGTTGTAAGCCACCGTCTAATGAGAGTTCTCCCATTATTAAATACTTGTCTAAATCTTCAGCTTTAATTTGATTTGTTGAAGCTAGAATTCCTATTGCTAATGTTAAATCATACGCAGAGCCTTCTTTTCGCAAATCGGCAGGCGACATATTAATGATAATCTTTTTCCCTGGAATTCTGTAACCGTTATTCTGAAGTGCAGCCGCAATTCTAAAATTACTCTCTTTAATAGCGTTATCCGGCAAACCAACTAAGTGATACCCTACACCTTTATCTACATTAACTTCAACAACAACGGTTGATGCCTCTACACCAAACACGGCACTAGCAAAAACTTTTTTAAGCATATTCTTTCTTTATTGCTTAAATGTAAGAAATGTATTTTAAACTTACTAAAACTGTTTTTCACATATTAAACAATCATCTAAAATTTAGTACTCATTATTGTAATGCAAAAAATTATTTTTGAATTAAAAGCTTTATTACTACATTGCAAATACAATGAGAAAAAAAATAACCATAAAAGATGTAGCTAACAAGCTAAATGTAAGCACTTCTACTATTTCAAGAGCTTTAAACAACCATTACAGTATTAGTGACAAAACAAAAGTTCTGGTTAGAAAAGCCGCTGAAGAACTAAACTATACCCCAAATAAAGTAGCTGCTAATTTAAGACGAGGCAAAGGAAACTCTATTGGAGTTATAGTCCCTAAAATAAGTACCAACTTCATGTCTAACTGTATTTCTGGTATTGAAAGCATTGCTTATCCTGCAGGATACAATCTTGTGATTTGTCAGTCTAATGAGACTTACAAAAAAGAAATTCACAACGTACAGACTTTAATTGATAGCCAAGTAGCTGGAATCATAATTTCTCAATCAATTGAAACAAAAAACTCAGATCACTTACAAAAAATTATAGATAAAAACATTCCTTTAGTCATGTTTGATAGAATATCAGACTCTTTAGATGTTGATTTTGTTGTAAATGATGATTACACCGCTACCACCAAAGCTATTCAGCATTTTGCTGATCAAGGCTACAAAAAAATTGCTTATATAGGTGCTGCCAGCCATATTTATGTTTATAAAAACAGATTTAACGCATATATTGATAGTTTAGAAAAATTAAACTTAGAAAGTAATAAAGCATGGGTTTTTACAGATGTTAATTCTAAGGATGAAGCATTTAAAGTTACAAAGCGCATGTTTGATTCGAAAGACAAGGATCAATATCCTGATGCCATATTTTGTACCAGTGGTATTAATGCCGTTGGAACTATACTCGCTTTAGAAGAATTAGGGATAAAGACTCCAGAAGAAGTTGGTGTTATTGGCTATGCAAATGATGAGTTTTCAGAGATTATTAAACCCTCACTATCTTCAATTGAACAATACCCTAAAGAATTAGGTGAAAATTCAGCCAAAATACTACTAGATTTATTTAAACATAGCGCATCATATACAAAATCTCACAAAAAGGTTGTAATAACACCTAGCCTTATTATAAGAGAGTCTTCCATTAGGAAACAGTGATTTTCATCTCTTTATCTAAACGTTATAATATTTTTATTAAAATTAAACTCATTATTACTACATTGCAGTTAGAATGAAAAAAAGAACCACCATAACAGATGTAGCAAATAAGCTAAAAGTTACAATTTCTACAGTTTCTAGAGCTTTAGACGATCACCCTACCATAAGTGAAAAAACAAAAATACTGGTAAAAAAAACCGTTAAAGAATTAAACTATTCACCTAATAAATTAGCAGCAAGCTTAAGAAGTGGAAAAGGAAATTCTATTGGTGTTATTGTTCCTAAAATTGACAGTAACTTTATGTCAAGCTGTATTTCTGGTATTGAAAGTGTTGCTTACCCTGCTGGTTACAACCTTATAATTTGTCAGTCTAATGAAACATATAAAAGAGAGATTCATAATATTCAAACATTAATTGATAGTCAAGTATCAGGTATTATCATGTCGCTATCAAACGAAACAAAAGACTCTAATCACATCCAAAGAATTATAGATGGGAATACCCCTTTAGTCATGTTTGATAGGATATCTGATAACTTAGATATAGATTTTGTAGTAAATGACGATTATTCTGTAACTAAAAAAGCAATTAAACACCTAGCCGAACAAGGTTACAAAAAAATTGCATATATAGGTGCTGCTAGTCATATTTATGTTTATAAAAACAGGCTAAATGGATACATTGACAGTTTAAAAGAGTTTAACTTAGAAAGTAACGATGCATGGATTGTTACAAATATTAACACTCAAGAAGAAGCATTTGAAGCAACTAAAAAAATGTTTAAATCTAAAGACAAGAATAATTATCCTGATGCCTTTTTCTGTACAAGTGATATTAATGCACTAGGAACCATGCTTGCACTAGAAGAAATGGGAATAAAAACACCTGATGATGTTGGCGTGATAGGATATGCAAACGATCAGTTTTCTCGTATAATTAAACCTTCCTTATCATCTATTGAACAGCACCCTAAAGACTTAGGAGAAAACTCAGCTAAAATCCTGCTTGAGTTACTTAAACAAAAAAACCCTTCTACAAAAGCTCATAAAAGGGTTGTAATAAATCCAAGTTTAATTATAAGACAATCTTCTAATAGAAAGCCTTAAAATTAAAGCTTTTTAGTTTTCTAATAAATATCTCATACCTAGTTCTAATCCGGAAAGTTCGGCTAATCCTTTTACACGACCAATTAATGGATACCCTGGATTTGCTTCTCTATCAAAATCATTTAAAATTTTATGTCCGTGATCGGGACGCATTGGTATGTTATAGTCTAATCTTCCGTTATCTTTTCTATTAATTTGTTCTTCAATAATGGACTTCATAAGACTAGTAATAGATCCTTCTAAGTGATTGGTTTCAAAAAAATCGCCATTACTTAATAGTTTGGTACTTCTTAAATGAAGAAAATGTACGCGACTCGAGTGATTTTTGAAAATTGCTGACAAATTATTATCTGTTCTTGCTCCAAGTGATCCTGAACAAAATGTTATACCATTATTTAAAGATGGACATGCTTTAGCTAACCATTCAAAATCTTCATTACAACTAACAATTCGTGGTAAGCCTAATAAAGGAAATGGCGGATCGTCTGGATGAACAGCTAAATATACACCTGACTCTTCAGCAACCTCGATAACTTCATTTAAAAAAAATGAAAAATTCTCTCTTAATTTATCTTTATCAATACCGTTATAAGCTGCTAATAATTCATTAAAAATATTAAGATAATTTTTCTCACCTTCCTTTACTGCACCATCAATAAAAGACTGAGTTTTAACAATAATATTATACCCTAATTTATCTTTTTCTTCTTCAGAAAGGTTATCAAAAACTAATTTAGCTTCCTGTATTTCTTTATCAGTATAATCTTTTTCTGCATTAGGTCGTTTTAATAAAAACAAATCGAATGCTGAAAATAAATTCTTATCAAAATACATGGCTTCAGCTCCATTTTCTAAAACATATTGAATATTTGTTCTAGCCCAATCTAAAACTGGCATAAAATTATAGCAAATAATTTTCACACCACAGGCACCTAAATTCTTAATGCTTTCTTTATAATTAGCAATGAGTTTTTCTCGATTAGGACTTCCCTTTTTTATATCTTCATGAACAGGTAAACTTTCAACAACATCCCAGGTTAATCCATGAGACTCAATGTTATTTTTAGTTTTTAAAATTTCGTCAACACTCCATACTTCTCCGTTAGGAATATGATGCAATGCTGTAACGATGCCCGTAGCTCCTGTTTGAGCCATTTCTTTTAATGATATCGGATCTTTCTCCCCAAACCATCTTAGTGTTTTAGTTAATTCCATTTACAATTTAAAATTTAAACACCACTAAAAGAACTAAATCCACCATCTACAGGAATAACTGTTCCTGTAATGAAACTTGCAGCATCAGAGCATAAAAACTGAACAATTCCGTTTAATTCATTTATGTCTCCAAAGCGTTTCATTGGCGTTCTTGCTAACACTTTTTTACTTCTTTCTGTATAAGAACCGTCATCATTAATTAAAACTTTTCTGTTTTGATCTCCGATAAAAAACCCTGGTGCAATAGCATTAACTCTTACTTTTTCTCCAAATTTCGTTCCCATTTCCATAGCCATCCATTTGGTAAAAATATCAATACCACTTTTAGCTACAGAATAACCAGGGACTCTAGTAATTGCCGAAAGCGTTGCCATAGATGACACATTTATAATACTACCAGCACCTTGATTTGCCATGGCTTCACCAAAAACCAAACAAGGATACACGGTACCATTTAAATTAAGGTTTGTTACTTTTTCGAAGTCTGATATTTTCATATCGAATACAGTTTGCTCTTCAGTTAAAGTAGCACCTGGTAAATTACCTCCTGCTGCATTAACCAAAATATCAATACGACCCCATGCTTTAAGGATTTTTTCGCGAGTAAGCTTCATTTCTTCAACATCTAAAACATTAGAAACAAAACCAATAGACTCACCTCCCATTGCTTTTAATTCTTCAACTTTATTATTTACATTTTCTTCTCTGATGTCTAAAACAACAACTTTTGCTCCACTAGCAATTAAACTCTTAGAGATACTACCACCAAGTACGCCGCCACCTCCAGTTACTATGGCTACTTTTCCTTCTACACTAAATGAATCTGTCATATATAATTTGTATTTTAAATAATTTTCTTAAAGTCCTAATTCTTATTAGAATGAACAGAACAAACGTTTGTTTCGACAAAAATACTATATTTAAACTAAAATTTTAATTAAATATTAATAATATTGATTCAAAATAGAGTACATAATGTTTTGAAATCATTAATTTGAAAACAACATACAACTTACTAAATTATGAATCGGATTATTCTAATACTATTTGCTGCTGTTATTTTTAACTACTCATGCAAAAACAACGAAACAAAAACAACGACATTTATCACTGATAAAGTAAAAATGCGTATTGATTCTACTTTAAAAAGTTTTGTTGAAGACGGTAAAGTCGCAGGTATATCTGCATTAGTTTTTGAGAAAGGCAAAGAAGTTCATTATACTCAGTTTGGATATGCTGATCGTGAGGATAGTATTCCTATGAAAAGAAATACTATTGTTAGAATTTATTCCATGACTAAACCTATAGTTGGAGTTGCTTTAATGACCTTATACGAAAAGGGCTTGTTTAAACTAGACGACCCGCTTTCTAAATATGCCCCTGAATTTGAGAATATGAAAGTATATGCTGGTTATGACAGCATAAATAAAAAAGCGCTTTTCGAGCCATTGAAAAGACCTATAACTATTCGAGACATTACGCGGCATTCTGCTGGTTTTGATGGATCTATGCCCGGTGTACCATCACTTAAAGGGAAGGATAACCCATTTAACAACGAAAACACATTACAAGAAATGGCTGAAAAACTAGGAAAGCGACCTTTAGCTTTTCAACCAGGAACAAGATGGGCTTATGGTGTTAGTGTAGACGTTCAGGCTTTTCTTGTTGAAAGACTTTCTGGAATGCCTTTTGAAAAATACCTAAGAGAACATATCTTGAATCCATTAGGAATGGATGAGACAAGATATTTTATACCAAAAAAAGATAGAAATAGATTTGCTGCAACTTATAAATATAATCGTAAAACTAAAGCATTGACTAGAGTAAAGGACACCATCACTCAAATATTAAATTATCACCGTTGGCCATTAACTCGTGGTGGATTTGGTTTAACTTCTACTTTAGATAATTATCAAAATTTTGCACAAATGCTTGCTAATAAAGGTACACTAAATGGAGTAACTATTTTAAAACCTGAAACGGTAAAACTGATGGCAACCAATCATCTTGACGAAAGTGTTACCGAACGCATGTGGCTACCTAAGCGAGGTCAAGTTGGTTTTGGAATTGATTTTGCTGTTAGACTAAAGCCTCCTGTTGATGAAGATGAGAACAACGGAGTAGTTGGCGAGTTTTTCTGGGATGGCGCTTTTAGCACTTTATTTTGGGTAGACCCTGTAAATGATTTAACCGCTGTGCTCTTCGTTCAACTCACACCTTATGATCAAATAAAATTACATAATAAATTTAGAGATGCCGTATATGGAAACTATGTTCCTGAGGCTAAAGCTATAAAAGAGTAAATTTATTGCTAAATGAAAATCCCGCTATAGGCGGGATTTTCAAAATTAAAAACACTTAGTTAACACACCTTAAAAAGGATGCATACTCTTTATTATTTTAAAAACTTTGGCTTTATAACTAACATAGCCCAAGCCCAATTTTGACCTCCTGCTGCTAAGTCTTCAGAAATTCCTTTTAACTCATACATACCATCACTAGCAAACATTTGAGAATAACCTAAAACTAAAGCATAACCTTTAAATTTCTTTTTATAAACTAAATCTATCTCTGTACCTAAAGATTTTTCACCACTAGCTAATTCTTGCTCTCCACTAAAATTTAATGCTTTTACTAAAAGGCTTGATGTATCGCTTAATTTAAAATTAGCACTTACATGTACATCAAATAAACCAATTGAATTCGCATGATTACCTACATAGAAATAATCCATAAACCCATTAAATTTGTGGTTCGTTCCATATAATGGGAAGAAAGCACCTGTTTCTCCTGCTCCACCATCATTACCACTAATAATTTCTAAACCAGCTCCTAAACCAACTTTAGCAGAAGCTTTATAGGATAAATCTAAGCCTAATAAATATGCTCCTTTAACATCGACTTCACCTTGTCTCTCACCAGTTTGTACAAAAGCATTAGCAGCTACACCAAAACTTCCTTTTTTATAATCTAAATGTGTACCTATAGTTTGTAAATTACTAATTCCGTCAGTTTCTTGAAAACCTGTATTTAATAATAATAAACTACCTGATAAGTTTTCCCAAGCTTGCTTTAAGTATAAATACTGCATGCTCTTATAAGAAAAGAAACCTGTTGTTCCATAATTAGTTCCAACCGATTGAAATCCTGTAGGGTTTGAATAATCTTGATTAAAAGCTAAACCTAAATCAAACATAAATTTACCTTTCTTATATTTTAATAAAGCTGCATCATGATTACGACCTTGTTGTGCCCAGTCTAAACCTCCAAAAATCCTTTGATCGTCATACGAAATAACCTGTCGTCCTAATTTTGTTGAGAAACCTTCACCTAACTTAAGTTCTGCCCATGCTTGAAAAACGGCAAATGAGTTATTTTGGTCATATGGTAAAATCTGTCTGTTCTCTCCCCAAACCATGATGTCTTGAAAACTAACAAAGAACTTATATGCTTCAGTTGCATATCCTGCATTTAATCGAACTCTTGTTGATATTCCGAAGCCAGCGTCAGCATCATCTGCAATTAAGCTACCGAAACCATTTCGATATTCTGTACGTGGTCTAAACTCTCCATCTAATGTAAATTGTGCATTTGCAAACTGAACCATAGCTGTCAGTATAGCTATAAATGAATAAATCTTTTTCATAATTTTTAATTTTTAAGTTTGTTTAATTTGATTTGTTTATAAGGTATTTAGTGTTCTAAAAAATCTATAAGATGCTTTCTGTACTCATAATAATCATCGTGTTCTAAAACAGATTTTCGTGTTCTAGGTCTTTCAAAATCTACATTTAAAATATCACCTATTTTGGCTTTAGGCCCACTCGTCATCATTACTACACGATCTGCTAAAAAGATGGCCTCATCAACATCATGCGTAATCATAACTGCAGTAATTTTTTCTTTATTCCAAATTTCAATAAGAATATCTTGAAGCTCGCCTCTTGTTAAAGAATCTAACATTCCAAAAGGCTCATCTAACAATAAAACTTTAGGCTTAATAGCAAATGCTCTTGCAATACCAACACGCTGTTGCATACCTTGAGAAAGGTCTGACGCTTTCTTATTAAAAGCATCTTCCAATCCTACTTTCTGCAAATAATATTTAGCAATATCTTGACGTTGTCCTTTAGTAGCATGAGGAAAAACCTTATTCACACCTAATAACACATTTTGAAGAGATGTCATCCAAGGCATCAAACTAGGCGATTGGAAAATAACCCCTCTATCTGGCCCAGGACCTTTTATATGCTTTCCTAATACAGATATATTGCCCCCAGAAATAGGATTTAATCCTGCAATCATAGAAAGCATAGTTGTTTTTCCACAGCCAGAATGCCCAATAATGGTAACAAATTCCTCTTTTCGTATCTGAAGATTTAAATCTTCAAGAACAACATAATCTCCTTTTGGTGTTGGATATACTTTCTTAAGGTTATTTAAATCCAACATAACCTCATTAGAAGGAAATCGACCATTATTAGGAATACTTCTTGCTGCTTTATTTTCTAGTATAACACTCATTATTAATTATTTAAATTGATTAACAAAATCTTTAGGGCTCAAATCTGGAAGAATAAATTCTTCTTTAGATTCAGATTTTCGTTCATTTCCTATATCCATTAAATATTCAATAATGGCATTTCTTGTTTTCTTAAAATTCGGATTATCATTTAGCGCTGTTTTATCTCTCGGGCGTTCAATATCAATTTTAAACTCAGGCCCCAACGTCGCATTAGGCCCTGGACGTAGTGGTATAATACGGTCTGCCATATAAATACCTTCATCCACATCATTCGTAATTAATAATGCAGTACGTTTATCTTTTCCCCAGATATTTAAAATTTCATCTTGTAAATTCCCACGAGTTAAAGCATCTAAAGCACCTAATGGCTCATCCATAATTATCATTTCTGGTTTCATAGCTAGTGCTCTTGCTACAGCAACACGCTGGCGCATACCTCCCGATAATTCTTTTGGGCGCTTACTTATGGCAGGTGTTAAGCTTACCATTTCTACATAATCCTTAACAATCTCTTGTAATTCTGTTTTACTTTTCTTCGGAAAGGCTTCTTTAACTGCCATAAAAATATTTTGTCCTACCGTTAACCAAGGAAGCAAAGAGTAATTCTGAAAAATAACACCGCGTTCATGACTCGTATCAACAACAGGTTGACCTTTAAATAGCACTTCACCACTTGTAGGTTTTATAAGTCCATTTATAAGATTTACTAAGGTTGTTTTTCCACTACCAGTAAATCCAACTATGGCAACAAATTCACCTTCTTCAATAGATAAATTAATATTAGAAAGCACCTCGGTAGCATCATCGGCTTGCCCGTAAGTTTTATATATATTATTTAATTCTAAGTATGCCATTTTTATTAATGTTTATTCGTTAATCTGATGATTTGTTTATTCGTTAAATCTGTTTAAACAATTAAACAACTCAACAGCTAAACAATATTCTAAATACCGTCGTTCTTATTAAAAGACACCATATTCTGAATGGTAAGCATGATTCTATCTAAAAGAAAACCAATGATTCCAATTACAAACATGGCAACAATAATTTTTGAGTTAGAGTCGTTAGCACCGTTTTGGAATTCTTCCCAAACAAACGATCCTAAACCTGGACTTTGTGCTAAAAGTTCAATAGCAATTAAAACCATCCAAGCTACCGATAATGTAATTTTTAAACCTGTAAAAATTAATGGTAACGACGATGGCAATACCACTTTAAATATTTTCTGAATAGGACCAAGTTTCAACACTTTCGCCACATTTATATAATCTTTATCTACAGACGATACACCCATAGCCGTATTAACTAAGGTTGCCCACATAGAGCAAAGTCCTACACTTATAAAAGAAATAATAAACGAGCTATCTTCACTTGAATCTATCAAAATTGTTTTAATAATCATAAAGACTAATAAGTACCAAACTACTGGAGAAACGGGTTTAAATATTTGAATAAACCAGTTAAAAGCACTTTTTAAAGTGGGACTTAATCCTATAAAAACACCTAAAGGAACCGCAATTATTAAAGCTAATAGAAACCCCGCAAACACGGTTTTTATACTCATAATAATCTGATCTACAAACGATGGACGACCTGTATAAGTAATAGCCGCTTTTCCTTCAGCTAAGCGTTTTTCGTTTAAAGCAGCTGTTTTTTCTATAAAAGCAGCCTTATCTGCACTAATAATATTATGATCTTTTAAAAGCGCTTTATATGATTGCCAAACTTGTGCAGGAGACGGTAATGTGTTTGGTTGGCAACTAATATCGCCAGAAGCAATACATGCTTTCAAAGCATCGGCTGCCTCCTGTCCTTGTTCGGTTAACGCCTTTTCAATTTTAAAATCGGCTTCTTTATTGTATAACGATTTGGCACCCATATGCCACAATCCTATAAATAAAAGTATAGAAGCAAGTGGCACAACCACTTTTCTTAAGAAATTTCTAAAATCTTCTTTTTCCAGTTTTCCTGTAAATAAATCTTTTAAAGTACTTAAAAAACCTAATCCCATAAATGCTGATATTCTTCCTAATGTTATGCTTTGCTTCATGACTACTAATATTTATTATATAATCTTTTTACTTGTCTTTATTTCCTATTGAAAAACTATTGATGTAACCTATAGGGTCTTTAGCATCGTATTTTGTTCCATCAATAAAATCGGTTGTAGCTGGTTTATAACCATCTGTAGTTGGTAGATCAGTTGCAGGAATATATCCTTCTGCTACTAATAAATCGGCTGCTTTTTTCCAGATATCTGGACGGTATATATCTTTAATAGTTTCTGCATACCATGCAGCTGGTTTAGCTTCAGGAATTTGTCCCCAACGACGCATTTGAGTTAAGAACCAAATACCATCTGAGTAAAAAGGATAGGTTGCATTGTACTTATAGAATACATTAAAATCTGGCATTTCACGTTTGTCACCTTTTTCAAACTCAAACGTTCCTGTCATAGAATTAGCTAACACAGCTTCATCTGCACCAACATACTGAGACATTGATAAAATTTTCACAGCTTCTGCTCTATTACCTGGTTCATCTAACCATTTTCCCGCTCTAATTAATGCTTTCGTTACTGCAATAGCGGTGTTTGGATTTTCATCAACAAACTTTTTAGTCATTACAAACACCTTTTCAGGATTGTTTTTCCATATATCGTAGTTAGTTACTACTGGCACACCAATACCTTTAAATACAGCTTGTTGATTCCATGGTTCTCCTACACAATATCCATAAATAGTTCCTGCTTCAAGTGTCGCTGGCATTTGTGGCGGAGGTGTTACAGATAATAAAACTTCTGCATCAATTTGTCCTTGTACATTTTCTGCTGTGTACATACCAGGATGAATACCTGCTGCTGCTAACCAATATCTAATTTCGTAGTTATGAGTAGACACCGGAAATACCATACCCATTTTAAAAGCCTTACCGCTATTTTTATACTCTGTAATTACAGGCTTTAAAGCATCTGCCTTTATTGGGTGTACAGGTTTACCATCGGCTCCTTTTGGCACATTTGGTTTCATTTTAGACCAAACATCGTTAGATACCGTAATTCCATTTCCGTTTAAATCCATTGAAAACGCTGTAACCAAATCGGCTTGCCTTCCAAAACCAGCACCTGCAGCTATTGGCTGACCTGCTAACATGTGAGAACCATCTAATTGACCATCAATAACACGATCTAAAATATTTTTCCAGTTTGATTGAGCTTCAACCGAAACAAACAACCCTTCATCTTCAAAAAAGCCTTTTTCTTTTGCTATGGCTAAAGGCGCCATATCTGTTAACTTTATAAAACCAAAGGTTAATTGAGGTTTTTCAATTTCTAAAGTTTTAGTTTTTGAAGTTTCTGCAACTACTTCTTTGGTTACAGTCTCCTTTTTTTCTTTTCCTCCACAAGAAAGTAACAGTAAAGAAACTGATAAGATCCATGTTGATTTTGTTAGTAATGATTTCATATAGATAATTTTAAATTAATTAAGTAGTAATACTTATTTTTTTGACAAATATATACGTAGTCTTAATTATATTTAATGTCAATCCCCATGTAAAAACCACTTTTTACAACATAACGAAACCTGTTAAAAAACATAAAACAAAAACAACTAACTGAAAATCAAAACAAAAGAAACTACGTATATGAAAAAATACACCTAAGTAAATACTAAAATTGTTATAAGTAACAAGAGAATAATGGCTGTTTATAAGAAATTTAGCCAAAAATTATGTGAAGCAGATGATTGATAAAATTTTTAAAAAGAAATACTCTTTATTCATTATCTAATTTCTTCAACCAATCAAACTCTGATAATCCTATATACTTTTTATCATTTCCGAAAGGGTCTTCACCTCCATCAAAATATTTTTGTAAAGCATACATAGATATCGTGTCTTTTAAAGATGTAGGCACTTCATACCTATGATTTCCATGAAAATCATGACATTGAATACAAGTTGTCCATTGCTCATTAGCAATTAACTTTTGATGACTAATGTCTAAAGGATCATTTTCTACTACCAATTCTTGATGGCAGTTCATACAGTAATCTATTGAAGCTACCGATACTCGCTCTCCATGATGTTCTGAGTGACAAGTAATACATGTAGTTGCATCAATAACTTTTATTGCTTCTTTGAATCTAGGTTCAGAAAACCGGTGATTTGGATGCCTATCATTAGGTCTATCATGACATTCTAAACAATTAACAACCGTTACATCTTTAGTACCAAAATCGACTCCATGTTCTCTAACACCAACTGCATGTGATATATTAGACTGTATTTGTTGTACTAAATTCCCTTTTGCATCAGCATGACATGCAACACAAGACATATCATTATGTCCAGCATTCATAGGACCAATAGACACATATTTTTCAGAAACATCTAAAGTTAAAATAAAACATATAAGACCACCTAATAGCAAACCTATTATACCTCCTATAAATTGTCTTTTTCTTAAGGGACTAACTTTAAACATATTTAATTATTTATTACAATTCTATAACAACCGATTCACTTTCAGGATAACTAACACAGGTTAGTATTTTACCATTATTTACTTCTTTTTCGTCAAGAAAGTGACCTTCTATCATTTTAATATCTCCAGAAACACAAGTAGCTTTACAAGTTGAACACATACCAGAACGACACGAATATGGCAATGCAATATTATCAGACATGGCTTGCTGTAGTATCGATTTATCACCCCTTACTTTTATATCATGCACTTGTCCATTGGTTTTAATAGTAACCTTACTTATTAAATCTTTTCCAGATAGCTTGATGGTTGGTGCTTTAAAAACTTCAATCTTAATTTTTTCTCTTGAAATACCATTTAGTTTTAAAAGTTCTTTGGCTTTTTCCATATAACCAAATGGACCACAAATCATATAAGTATGATCTTCAAATTTAAGGTTGTGCTTAATAAAAATCTTATTCAATAAATCTTCAGATAGTAATCCTGAGTGATAATTAACTTTTTCTTCACTTAAAGAAGACAAAATATGCTCTACTGAAAACTGATTTTCATATTGCCTTATAAGTGCTTCTATTTCTTTATGAAAAATTATAGAATCTATATTTTGATTAGCATATATAAGAATGATTTTAGAATTTTCTTCAGTAACTAAAACAGATTTTATTATCGAAAAAATAGGCGTTACACCACTACCTCCTGCAAACAAAACATACGTTTTAATAGTATCTTTTTTAGGTTCTACAAAAAATGACCCCATAGGCTTGTCTACCTCTAACTTATCACCAGCTTTTAAACAATCATGTACATAATTAGAAACCAAACCTTTATCTACACGTTTAATTGTAATTTTTAAATCCTTATCGGTTTTGGGACAACTACTAAAAGAATATGCCCTTTTATGAACCTGACCATTTATAGGAACATGTATAGTAAGAAACTGTCCTGGTTTATATGAAAGCTTGTTGAAAAAACCACCATTTTTAAAGCAGATGCTCAATGCATCAGGAGTTTCCTTTATAATATCTTTTACTAATAATTTCATTTAGTTATAATTGTTTTTAATAGGATATTATATCTCTATTGATGTAGCTGAAAATTTAATAATGACTTAGTTTTATTTATAATAGAATACTACTCCAATATGAAAGAACATAATAATGGTTATTATAATGGAAAATGATACATGACAAATCATCCAACCTTTAAACAATAAATCGCTGTTATTCTTTATTACATCTAAATTTATGTATCCAATTAAGGCATTTGCAAAAAAGAGGTACGTAAGTAACGCTAAGTAGCCATAACCTAGAGACATACTATGAACATAAAAAAACAATGGACTTAAAGCTCCTAACCATTTATGTATAACTGTCATTTTAAGAGCGTATTTCCTGAATTTTTTAGCGACTCTAGTTATAGATAACACCCATTGAAACGTTATTAGTAATGCCAACCCTAAACCAGACCAACGCTTATACATTTCTTGCTGCTGTAACTCATACAACCAAAACCATTCAAGTTTAAAAAAAAACTGAACAAAAAACAGCAATAGTAATACTAGTCCTAAAATGGTAGATTTGCTTTTCATGTACATTTGTTTATTTTTGAAAACAATTTGCTCACAGCTAATAGTAATAATTAGCTGTGAAAACAAATTACACTTCCCTTCTTCAACACTTTAAATTTTAATTAGATGCTACAAGCTTTTTCATAGTTTCATATGATGTTAATTTTCTAACACTGTCAAGAAAAACTTCAGCAGACGGCAAATACTTTCCTTCAGCTGGCCATTTTTTTCCAATCTCTGGTTTTTCGCTCTCTTTAAAGTTTTCTATTTCATCTAAATATTCTAAATAAATATCTACTGTACCCTTAGCATAAGAATTTAGGACTGCCACTGTTTCTTTATATGTTAATGAATCTTTAGGATATTGCCATGTGGTAGCTCCCATAACATCGCCTAATTTCCAATCTGTTTTTGGAGATTGTGCATGTCCGTTATGACAAGAAACACAAGCCCCAGCACCTGCCACATCTGCAAACATTGCTGTGTGTAATTTTTGGTCTTCATCATAAAAAAATTGTGGTTTTTGGTCTACTTTAATTTTATCAAAAAGTTCTGCTTGCTTACCAACAAACTTATTTGCTGCATTTACTGGAAAATCAGACCCTAAATACAACCCCAATGGCACTGGGCTTTTTGTTATACTTGTAGCAACACCTCTTAAAAACAATGCAGGTAACGGACCAGCTTCCACATCATCTTTTCTCCAATCTTCATCAAACTTCATCCCTTGTGCCTTTCCTTTTCCAACAATGGCTTTTGTATATAAAGTTCTAGTAACATCATTTTCCTTTGAAACCATTTCTAAAACTTCTGATACAGAAAACACATTTTCTTCTGCAGTTCCTTTTGGTGTTTCTTCAGCTACGCCTCCACATGAAAATAAGCTAACAAAAGCAATACAAATCATTGAAATTTTTAAACCTTTTAATACTTTATACTTTTTCATAACTATAGTTTTTTTTAATGGTTAATATTAATAAGATGCCTCAATCATTACAGTAGACATGGTTGTATAAACTGAAGTCCAAGCCTCTTCAACTTCAGGAGTAAAATCATCACCTAAACCAGCAGATAATGTTCCCAACAATGCAGCTCCAACAGTATTATAATGTGATGGCACAACTTTATACTCCACATGTTTCTTACCTAAATTTTGCAAAACAGGCACTAAAGCTTCTAAATTACTTAATCCTGCAACCGCAGCTGCTAACATAGTCATTAGCTTATTTCCTTGTGTTTTCATTGCCTCCTCACCTGAAGGAAATAGTGGTTTTAAAGCGGGATCTAATTCAAATAGTTTTGAATAAAATATTTCGGCAGCAGTTGCAGCTATAGGTTTAACTTTTTCAAAAGATTCTTGAACTAAGGTGATTGTTTTTTGTTCCATAATTTAAGTTTGTTTATCATTAGTAATCTATCAACACTTAAATAAGTATTAATACTTATAATTTAAGCAAAAATAAATGGACTTTTTGAAATTAAGTATGGTATTAATCAGACCTAAACATATTTTTAGAGCATACTAAAACATGCGAAAAAACAGATTTTAAAACTGAGTTACACCATAAAAAATAAATAATTAAAAAGAAGTAGTATTGATAAATTAGTTAACTATCTAAGTAGAAGTTATGCTCACTAATCTCATTTTTAAGAAGTTGAATGTCGGTAATTCCTATTTTTTTTCCTTTAGCGTTAATAAGATTTTCCTTTTTTAATGCAGAAAACACTCTTATTACTTGTTCCTCTGTAGTACCTGCATAGTCTGCATATTCTCGCCTACTTAGAGAAATATCTAAAAAGCCTTTATTACTACCAAACTTTCTATGTATATATAATAAAGAATCAATAACACGCTCACGAACCGTCATTTGAGAAATAGACTTAACTTTAGACTCACTTCTATTTAATTCGTTAGCATAAAAAAGCATAAAGTCGTAAGCAAACTTAGGGTACCTTAGTAAAGCTTCTTGTAAATTATTTTTAGAAAAATAACATAGTGTTGTATCTTCTAAAGCAATCGCACCAATAGAATAATACTCTTCTGTACCAAAGCCACGATGTCCAATAATTTCACCAGTTTTAGCAAAACGAACAATTTGCTCTCTCCCGTTAATACCAGTTCTAAAGACTTTTACTTTTCCTTTTAAAATGAAAAACAACCCATTTACTGGAGCGCCTTCAATAATAAATTGTTGACCTTTTTTACATTTTAAATTGTTTTTCTCATTTACAATGGAATAACTATCTAATACTGCTAAATTCCTTTTTATTAAGCACGAATAATTTTCGCAAGAATTACACGAAACATCGTATGATGTTCGCTTTCTAATTGATGTAGATATAGTATGTTTAGTTATAGTTTCCAATATTTACTTAATAAGACTAAACAAATATAAGTATTAATACTTAATAAAATTGTAAAATACTTATTTTTAGCAGTCTAATAAAATTGTCGAAACTTTATTATGATTACAAAAATATATACCTTAATTTTTAAATAAATCTCAATAATTCAAAATATGCTAATCGTAAACATATCTAAATAAAGACAAACTCGTTATATTTGTAAATACATAACGATATTTAAATGATTTCCGTAGAAGACGCTATTCAACTAGTAAAAAACAACACCAAACCGCTTTTAAAAGAAACAACGAAACCTGTTGAAAAAGCTGGAGGTTATATATTATTCAAAGACGTTTATTCGCCAATAAATATGCCGCCCTTTAGGCAATCGGCTATGGATGGTTATGCATTATTTTTACATGAGAGTTTAAGCTATTCATTAATTGATGAAGTAAAAGCTGGCGATAACCACCAACCCATTTTAAAACAAGGAGAAGCGGTTAGAATTTTTACTGGTGCACCTGTACCAGATACTGCCAATGCTATCATGATGCAAGAAAAAGTTAAAAATGATGGCCGTAAAATAACTATCGAACATAGCATAAATCAAGAAACAAATATTAGACCACTTGGAGAGCAAGTTAAAGAAGGAGACATCGCTTTAAAAAAAGGAACCAAACTAACGCCTGCCGCCATAGGTTATTTAACATCTTTAGGTATAACAACCGTTTATGTCTATAAAAAACCATCTATAGCATTAGTAACTACAGGAAATGAATTGATTAAGGCAGGACAACCTTTAAATTATGGCCAGATATACGAAAGCAATTCAACCATGCTTCAAAATGCACTTTATAATTTAAAGTTTTATGATATAACCTTACACAAGGTTGAAGATGATTACGAAAAAACAAAATCTAAACTTGAAACCGTTATAAACGAGAATGACTTGGTGATTGTAACTGGTGGTATTTCAGTTGGTGATTACGATTTTGTTGGAAAATCACTTATAGAATTAAATACTGAAAACATCTTTTATAAGGTAAAACAAAAACCAGGAAAACCTCTATTCTTCGGAAAAAAAGAAGACACACTCATTTTTGCACTACCAGGAAACCCTGCTGCTGCCCTCAGTTGTTTTTACGTTTATGTGTATATCGCATTGCAAAAAATGATGAATAGAAATGTTATAGAATTACCACGTATCAAAGCTAAATCATTATCAAATTTTGAAAAGCGAGGTGATAGACCTCAATTTTTAAAAGCTATTTATAAAGAAAATACCGTTGAAATTTTAGAAGGACAAAATTCATCCATGTTACAAACATTTGCACTTTCAAACGCTCTAGTTTTTGTACCTGAAACTGTTTCTAATATTTCAATTAATGATGATGTTGAAGTTATTTTACTCCCATCTTAAACTAAGATTATGAGCTATAAAATTAAAAGTAGAGTTTGGATTGAACATGATAATCATGTGTTATTAGGAGAAGGTCGAGTGCATTTATTAAAAGCTATTGAAGCAACTGGCTCGCTATCTAAAGCAGCAAAATCATTAAACCTATCGTATAAAAAAGCTTGGAATCTTTTAGATTCAGTGAACAAATCGGCTAAAAAACCAGTAACAATAAATAGTATTGGTGGTAAAGGTGGTGGTGGTGCCCAATTAACAGAATACGGAAAATCTTTAATTAATGTTTTTGATGAGATTAATAAAAACTGTTGGGACTTTTTAGATAAACAATTAGAAAAAATAGAGCAATTATAGTATGCTACAAAACGAATACATATTAGCCTTTTTATTCATCCTACCAATAGTATCCTTTCTATACTCAAGTGTAGGTCATGGAGGCGCTAGTGGTTATTTGGCACTTATGGCTTTGTTTTCGTTTGCACCTGAAACCATGAAACCCACTGCTCTACTTCTTAATTTATTTGTTGCAGGCATTTCGTTTTATTACTATTACAAAGAAGGGTATTTTAATAAAAAACTGTTTTTAGTATTCGCTATAGCATCAGTGCCTTTTGCTTTTATAGGAGGAACCATTGAAATTGATGCGTCTATTTACAAAAAGATATTAGCCGTTTTATTAGTCTTTGCTATTCTAAAAATGCTGAATGTTTTTGGAAAGGAAAAAGATACCATAAAAGACACCAAACTTTGGCAAGGCTTAATAGTTGGTGCTATTATTGGTTTCTTTTCAGGACTTATTGGTATTGGTGGTGGCATCATATTAACACCTGTTATTTTATTGTTCCATTGGGGTAAAATGAAAGAAGCCGCAGCCGTTTCTGCTTTATTTATTTGGGTAAATTCTGCTTCAGGGCTTATCGGACAATTAAGTAGCGGTGTCATTATAGAAAAAGAAGCTTTTTTATTAGTGGCTATTGCTCTCATAGGTGGTGTTTTTGGAGGCTATTATGGAAGTAAAAAAATCAACAATAAGAAACTTCGATACATTTTGGCTTTTGTATTAACCATAGCATGTTTTAAACTATTTTTCACTTAAAATGATAGACAAAAAAAACATTACAGGTATTATTTTGGCGGGTGGAAAAAGCACGCGTATGGGAACCGACAAAGGTTTTCTGCTATTAAACGGAAAACCATTTACCCAATACAGTATTGATGCTTTACAGCCTTTAGTATCCGAAATTTTAATTGTTTCAGATAATCCTGATTATGATATTTTTGGATGTAAGCGCATAAACGATATTACAAAAAATGCTGGTCCTGTGGCAGGTATTTGTTCAGGATTAGAAGCATCTTCAACTGAATACAATTTAATTTTAAGCTGCGATATTCCTTTGATTACTTCAGATATTTTAAAGAAATTGATAAAAGCTATTGATGATACTTCCGAAGTCATTCAAATTGAAAGCAACGGCAAATCAATGCCACTTATAGCATTATACAAAAAGCAATGCAAAGAAATATTTAGCAAGCTATTAAAAGGAGACGAAAGACGTTTACGTGTTGCTGTTAACGCCTGCCAATCAAAAAATATAGCATTAGAATTAGAACACGATATATTTACCATGAATGTGAATACACAAACAGAATTAAAAGCCATTGAAGATGCATATAACCGTTAAATATTTTGGACAGATAGCGGAAGTTACCCAACAAGAAGAAGAATCTTTAGAATTTTCTGGGAGTTTAATTTCTGAACTATTAGATCTATTATATTCAAAATATAGCGACTTGAAAACGAAAGATTTTCAAATAGCACAAAACCAAGAATTGGTAACTAATGAAACTAAAATAACAGGACAAGAAATTGCCTTATTACCACCTTTTGCAGGAGGCTAAATATAAAAACGTTCTGGCAGGAAGAAATTCCTGCCTACACAAGAATATGAGATATAACAGACATATCATCTTATCGGAAATAGGTCAAGAAGGTCAAAACAAACTTTCCAACGCTAAAGTATTAGTAATTGGTGCTGGTGGTTTGGGTTGCCCTGTTTTGCAGTATTTAACAGCCGCTGGTATTGGCAAAATTGGTATTATTGATTTTGATGTGGTAGATATTTCAAACTTACAACGTCAAGTATTATTTGGAACATCGGCATTAGGAAAAAACAAAGCAGTAGCAGCTAAAGAACGATTAACAGATTTAAACGATAGTATCACTATTATCGCTTACGCGGAAAAATTAACGCACCAAAACGCTGTTAATTTATTCAATCAATATGATATTATAGTTGATGGCACCGATAATTTTGAAACGCGCTACTTAGTAAATGATGCTTGTATTATTACAAACAAACCACTCGTTTTTGGAGCCATCTATAAATTTGAAGGACAAGTATCTGTTTTCAACTATCAAAACGGGCCAAGTTACCGTTGCTTGTTTCCAAACCCTCCAGAAAAAGGAAACGTCCCTAATTGTTCAGAAATTGGGGTTTTAGGAGTACTTCCCGGTATTATTGGAACAATGCAAGCTAATGAAATTTTAAAAATTATTTTAGGTATTGGCAACGTGCTTTCTGGCAAATTACTTTGTTATAATGCCTTGACGCTTCATAATTCAACATTAAAAATTAAAAGAAACGAAAACATCATCCAATCTGTTTTAAAAAACAAGGATAACTTTCATAATAAACAAACAGAATCTCAATGTGAAATAGACATTATTTCAATTTCAATCAAAGACGTTTTATTTGGAGAAAATATTCAATTTATTGATGTTAGAGAAACTCATGAACAACCAAAAATTGAAAATTTGGAAGTCACAATTATTCCATTAAGTGTACTAGAAAACAATCTAAACAAAATCGATTCAGCAAAAAAGAAAATCCTTTTTTGTCAATCAGGAATACGAAGTAAACGTGCTGTAAAATTATTGCAAGCATTACATATTCAAAATTGTTTCAGCATAAATGAAGGTGCTTCAGATATAAATAAACATATAAAAGAACAACATAAAACAACTTCAAATAATGAAAGATAAAAAAACCATAAAAAGCGTATTCAAACAAGGCGCTATTTCTTCAGAGTTTATAGGAAACTCTATTGCGAAACACCAAACCAAAACAAGTATTGGAGCTCACAATATATTTTTAGGACAAGTAAGAGCCGATGTTATTGATAACAAAACGGTTGCTGCCATAGAATATACAGCCTATGAAGATATGGCCAATGAAAAGTTTCACGAGATTAGAGAAGCTGCTTTTGAGAAATTCGAACTCACATGCATGCATATCTATCATAGTTTAGGAAGTGTTAAAGCTGGTGAAATCTGTTTATTCGTTTTTGTATCATCACCTAGACGAAAAGTTGTTTTTGAAGCTTTAGAATTTATTGTTGAAGCCATAAAAGCAGATGTACCAGTTTTTGGAAAAGAAATTTTTGAAGACGAATCTCATCAATGGAAAGTAAACACCTAAGTGTTATTTTGAATAGCTGTTTGTCGTTAAATCGAGAAAAACTAAACGAATAACCGATTAAACAAATCAACAATTAAGTAACAAAAAAATGGTCGATATAACTCACAAAGCAACAACATTAAGAACCGCGATAGCACAAGCCGTTGTAAAGGTTAGTAAACCCGAAACAATAACAGCCATACAAAACGATACCGTTCCTAAAGGAAACGTATTTGCCATGAGTAAAGCAGCAGGCTTATTAGGCGTAAAACGCACACCAGATATTTTACCTGATTGTCACCCCTTGCCTATTGAATTTACAGGTGTTGAGTACGATATAAACGGATTAGAAATCACCGTACTATTCACCGTAAAAACCATTTACAAAACGGGTGTAGAAGTTGAAGCGATGCACGGTGCAAGTGTAGTGGCATTAAACATGTACGACATGCTAAAACCTATTGATAAAGGCATCGAAATACACGCTATAAAACTATTAAAGAAAAAAGGTGGAAAATCAGATTTTAGAGATAAGTTTAGAAAAGATTTAACAGCAGCAGTTATTGTTTGCTCTGATACGATTTCGGCAGGACACAAAGAAGATAAAGCAGGAAAAGCTATTATTGAAAAATTAGAATCTTGCGATGTAAAAATTAAAGATTACATCATCATTCCTGATGAAATAAAAGATATCCAAGAAAAAGCAAAAAGCTTTCAAGAAACTGGTGTCGATTTAATAATTTACACAGGAGGCACAGGGCTTTCTGTACGCGATGTCACCCCTGAAGCTTTATTACCATTATTAGACCGAAGAATCCCAGGTATTGAAGAAGCCATTCGTAATTACGGACAAGACAGAACACCGTTTTCTATGCTATCTAGAAGTGTAGCAGGCACTATCAAAGACACCTTGGTATTAGCTTTACCGGGATCTACAAACGGAGCCAAAGAATCTATGGATGCTATATTTCCATCGGTACTACATATTTTCAGAATTTTAAAAGGTGCGAGACACGATTAATGAATAGCAACAAAAACATATTACAAGATAATTTTGGTAGAGACCACGCCTACTTGCGAATTTCGTTAATTGAACGCTGTAATTTACGCTGTTCCTATTGCATGCCAGAAGAAGGCGTGCAACTCTCTCCTAAAAGTCATTTAATGACCTATGAGGAAATATACAATATTGCCAAAACCTTTGTAAAACATGGCGTTACTAAAATAAGATTAACAGGAGGAGAACCTTTAATTAGAAAAGACATCCCTATTATTTTAGAAAAACTTGCCACACTTCCTGTGGAATTATCCATAACATCTAACGCGGTTATAATTGATAAATTTATTGATATACTAAAAGCTAGCGGCATTAAAAGTATCAACGTGAGCTTAGATTCCTTAGATAAAGAAAAGTTTAAACATATTACGCGTCGCGATCAATTTAAAAAAGTTTACGACAATATCTTATTATTAGTAAAAGAAGGTTTTAAAGTTAAAGTGAACGCCGTTTTAATGAAGGACTTTAACGATAACGAAATTATCGATTTCATTAATTTCACAAAAGATTTACCTGTTTCAGTTCGCTTTATTGAATTCATGCCTTTTGATGGTAACAAATGGGATATGAGTAAAATGGTGTCTTATGCCGAAGTGATGGAATATGTAAATGATTCATTTTCTGAAGCACAAATAGAACGCCTTCAAGACACACCAAACGACACCTCAAAAAACTATAAAATAAAAGGCTACAAAGGAAGTTTTGCTATTATAAGTTCTGTAACAAATCCGTTTTGCGATTCTTGCAACAGGTTACGATTAACCGCTAACGGACAACTAAAAAATTGTTTATTTTCATCTAACGAATCCGATTTACTAACCACACTCCGTTCAGGAAAATCGATTGAACCTGTTATTCAAAAAGCAGTACAAGCCAAATTTAAAGTTCGTGGAGGTATGAATACTATTGAAAAACTTCAAGAACCTAAACTACATAGCAAAAATAGAAGTATGATTACGATTGGAGGTTAATATTAGCTCAAAACAATTAAAACCTTTTGATTTGTAAGTATTTACTATATTTGGGTGTATATATAGTTGAGGTAAACACTGAGAATGTTTATTCACTTTTTGTAAAATATTTACCAAATCAATCGATGAAAAAATTATTAATTCTAACTCTTTTATTAACCCAAAGCATAAATTTATCTGCAGATGTTGGATTATCGTTTAGATATAAAGTAGAATTACAAAATGATAATGAAAAAATAACTGGTTACATATATCATTATACATATTCAGAAGGTTTCAAAAGTGATAAAGAATCATTCTTTGAATATTTTTCTAGAGAATTCCATAATACACCTTACATATACACAGAAATTCATAGTTTGATTTTATCTAAAAATTTTGATTTAGACTTTTGTCTACCAGTGAATAGATTAGATTTTAATCTTGAAAAAATAATAGATGTAAAATTATTTGAAATAAAAGAATTTGAAGTCGGAGACAAAATTTTATTAATTGAAAATGAAAAAATTTATAATTTAATTGGGAAAAAAAACTTCGAAGAGGTAAGATTAGACAATAAATTAGCTGAAAATTGTAATATCTCTATTATTGATTTTAGTTTGAAAGCAGATATTAAAAGAATACAGATGAATCTGAATTCTTTAATTAAAAAACATTACAACATTGAATTTGACTCAGTTGATCAAGATTTTTTTAAAATCTTTAATAAATTAAAAGAAAAAATGTATAATGATAATATTCTAATTTTCACCTACTGTTCTGCATTATAATATTATTAAAAAGTTATTCTCTCTTAAAAAAACTTTTGAAATGGAATATGGATATTCAAGCAAGATTCATTTTGTGCACACAATTTTAGTTTATATTCTGGGAACTATATTTTTATCATTTGCATACATGTATATTAATAAATAGCAGTTGAAATCCGAAAATACGACTCAAATATCTAAACAAAACTAATAACAGTTAACCCTTATTAAAAAATGAAACGATTAACTCAGTTTATAAAAAATAACTCATCAGGAAAAAAAGTTCTAGGTCTTTTTATTCTTACCAATGCCGTTTACATATTTATGCTAACTGTTACGATTCCTAAAACAATGGGGTTCTCGAATGGAATGAAATTACTGGATATGATGCCAACAGGCTATGACTTGAATTATGTTAGTGAATTATTCAACTTGCTTGGAGAAATTGGACGTCAAACGTATCTAACAAATCAAATACCTGTGGATATGATTTATCCATTACTTTTCGGACTGACCTACTGTTTGCTTTTAGCTTATTTTCTAAAAAAATTAAACAAACTAAATACCCCATTTATTTATCTCTGTCTAATTCCTATAATTGCTGGAATAGCAGATTATTTAGAAAATTTCGGGATTATTACAATGCTGAATAGCTATCCGGAATTGAAAGCGAATATAGTCTCTGTAACTAATATGTTTTCAGTTATAAAAAGTATTTCAACAAGTCTATTTTTTATTGCATTGATTGTAATATTAATAATGCTTGGTATTAAAAAAATAATTACTAAAAACAGCACTAATGTAGAGGTTTAATCGAATATTGATAGAATTTTGATATACATAACCGTTAGACAAAATCTTAAAAATGAAATATATAATAACATTATTAATTGCTATTTTATTAATCTCCTTTAAAAGTTCTGAAAACGAAGAACGCACAAAGAATTTTCCCAAAGAAGAACTTCGCGTTATAAACATTCCAAAAAAGGAGAATGTTTGGGTATTTATCATGGCTGGACAATCTAATATGGCAGGTCGTGGTTTTGTTGAACCTAAAGATACCATTCACAATAATCAGATTCTTTCTATAAATAGTAGCAATCAATTAATTTATGCAAAAGAACCTTTGCATTTTTACGAACCGCCACGAACAGGCCTTGATATTGGTATGTCTTTTGGAAAAGAAATTATAAAGAAAATTCCTGATTCTATCTCGGTTTTATTAATTCCTACAGCAGTTGGAGGAAGTTCTATAGGACAATGGATAGAAAACAAAAAACGTTTAGATGTTGAGTTATTTTCAAACTTTAAAGAAAAAATAGAATTAGCCCAAAATTATGGAGTAATAAAAGGAATATTATGGCATCAAGGAGAAACTGATACAGACGAAGAAGCTACCATTAAAGAATATGACAAAAACCTTTCAGTATTAATTTCAAAATTTCGAGAAGCTACAAATAATGATCAGTTACCCGTAATTATTGGAGAACTTGGAGATTATTCAAAATACAAGGAAAAATGGAACCAATTAAATTCAAAAATATTGGAGTTCTCCAAAACAGATAGTCTTGTAAGAGTCGTTAAATCAAAAGGTTTAAAAGACAAAGGAGACAAACTTCATTTTGATTCAAAAAGCATTCGTTTATTTGGAAAAAGATATGCTAAAAAATTCTTTGAATTAATAACGATTCAAAACGATAAATAGCGAAGTATAAAATTATAAAACCGTTACTTTTCATAAGCACCAAACTAATATCTTACAAACTTAAGATTTGTATCTTACCACTTTATTTTTTTTAAAATAGTTAAATAATAAATAATGAAACAACTAGCCACTATCCTTTTTTTAATAGGTGCTTTAACCTTAAATGCTCAAGACTATCCTGAGGTTACAATTCCAGGTTCTCATATAAGAAACATCACATCTTCTATTGTAGAAGGACAAGAATATGAATTACATATTTTGTTGCCCTCGAATTATAGAAATAGCACAAAAAAATATCCAGTTGTTTATTTAATGGATTCTCAATGGGACTTTCCTTTGGTGAAATCTATTTATGGAGAACAGTATTATGATGGGTTTATACCAGAAATTATTGTTGTTGGAGTCACTTGGGGAGGCAAAAAGCCTAACCCTAATACCTTGCGCGCTAGAGATTACTCACCTACCAAAGGAACAGAGAATAGTGACACAGGAGGGGCCGATAAATTTCTAGATTTTATGAAAACCGAATTATTTCCATTCATAGAAAGTAATTATAGAGCTAAATCTGAACAACGAACTTTAATGGGATGCTCTTTTGGAGGTTTAGTTACTTTATATGCATTATTTACTCATACTGATATGTTTGACGGCTATGTTGCAGCGAGTCCGGGAGTTGGCTGGGATAATGAAAGTATTTATCAGTTTGAAAAAACATTCCCTAGAAATAATAAAAAAACTGTTAAAGTATATATGACTGTTGGCGATGTGGAAAGCGGTCGACCAAAATACGAGAAATTTGCAGCAACAATGAAAAACAATAATTATGACAATGTACATTTAATTTCAAAAGTGCTAGAAAACACTGGACATTCAGGAACAAAATGCGAAACCTATACCAGAGGATTACAATATGTGTTTGAAAGAAAAAAAATGAAGCTAAATGATGCCATTTTAAATAAATACGTTGGCACTTATAAGTTTAACGATAACACGGAAGCTCTAATAAAAAATGAAGATGGCCATTTAGTAATTGAATCTCCTCAAGGGAAAGTTACACTTTTAGCAAATACTGAAAATCATTTTTATGCAACATTCGGGCTTTATAATATTCATTTTAAAGAACAGAAAAATAAAGTTAAAAGTTTTGATTTAGTAACTTTTGGAGGAACTCTAAATTTCATTAAAATGGAATGATAAGCTATAGGCATACTATTAGAAGAAAACACTGTAAAAATTGAAGTCGAAAACAAAAACTCTGGTTCTGCTTTAAGAGCTTTTTGAAAACTAAATATTGTTACAAAATTACAGAATGAATTACAACAATAAAACATTCAGACCCGTTGAGAATTCTGAAAATGGAGAAACGACTGAAGAAACCATTTTTAAATATAAGCAAAACGGAAATATTCTAACCTCTGAATATAGTGGCGGACACATTGTTAGTGGACATTTAATAGGTTTGGTAGATGACGATGGCGCTATTAACATGCGCTATCATCAAGTAAATACAAAAGGTGAACTGATGACTGGAATTTGTCATTCAAAACCTGAGATAATGGCAAATGGAAAAATTAGACTTTATGAGGCATGGACATGGACTTCGGGCAATAAATCTAGTGGAAAATCTATTTTAGAGGAAATCTAAATGACTCTAAAAAACACGGATTCTTTTTGCGTTAGCGATAGTAGTGATAGCTTTTGGTGAGCGGGAGCTTCGAGCCAAAACTACAAACGGATAGCGCGACCTTTAGCCTGAACAGATTTCAGGATAAAGGTAACGCCCTAAAAAAATGTTTGCTATTAACTTATCCTTTTAATTTCTTCACTAACCCCTATATGCTTCTGATTTAAATAATCTACAACCGATACTATATTTTTAAAAAGAGTTCTTTGCTTTTTATTATTCTTTACTTGTTCTAAGTTGTATTGCTTTATTAAATTACTTGGCTTCTCAAATGTTCTTAAAAACTCAAATAAATATCGCAAAGTTTTACCTTCTTCAAAATTTATAAAACCAATATAGTTTAGGTCTTTTTGGTTAAAAAGGTACCTAACTCCTGCTTTTATTGCGGCTTCATTTCCTTTGTTTTGTTTAATATCTATAATGGTATAAACATGTTCTGATGCATCATTTAATTGCTGTAATTTTTCTAAAGTTTTATCGGTACTTGCATTGTTTACTAAGCACAAATGCGTAACGTTTTTTAAATCTAAAAACTCTTTATGCAGCTTACTATCTATAGAAAAAGCATTGTTGTGAAATATTATTATAATTCCAATTTTCATGAATCACTCTTTTAATATTAAAGTACTAAACCACTTCTAATTTAACCTCTACGCTATTTTTTATAGCATGCTTTTTACTTCTATAAACCCAAGCTATTTGTGCTAACTGTCCCATAATTTTTATCGAATCTTTCATTGATAATTTAGATCCATCGGCATGTACCCATCTTTTTAATGGTTGCTCGCATAACATTGCCTTTGCTTTTTTAAGTCCAAAGTGTAGTGTCATTCTTTTAAAAATTTCGACATCAAATATCCATTGCGTTACAAATTTTTGATTAAAAGCAATACCTATAACATCTTTATGAAAAATTTTAGCACCACATTGTGTGTCTTTAAAATTCATTTTTAAAATCTTTCTGATAATAAAATTAATGGTAAAACTAATTATTTGTCTTGCAGATTCTTTAGCAATATTTGCTCCCATTCTTGTAATACGTGAACCACTTACAATTTTAAAATTAGAGTGCTCAATAGTTTTTACTAAGTCATCAAAATCTGCTAAATCTGTAGATAAATCGGCATCTAAAAACCCTATATAATCTAAATCTGTTTTTTTAGCCATATGAAGCATACCTAAACGAACAGCTTCAGCCTTTCCTCCATTTTTTTCGCAATTGTAAACTGTAATAAAATCTTCTCTTCCTTTTCGTAAGTCATTTAAAACTTCAAGAGTTTTATCTTTACTACCATCATTTACAAAACACAAGTGGTATCCAGAGTTTTTATCTATATAATCTGTAAATTCTTTGCTTAACAAACGCTCTTCTTCATTATAACATGGAATTACAACGCCTACGCAACGTTCTTGTATCATAACATTGCTTTTAGTAGCGACTGTCTTTATTTCAGGCGCACCAATTAATCGTTTTACACGTGCACAAATTTCGTTTAAGCTTAATGGTTTCTTCATATAATCGTTAATACCCAATTCAAAACCTTTAGTAATAGTTTCGTCTTTTGTATCACCAGATAATACCATGATTGCTGTTTTAGATTTTTCTGTCTCTCTAATATACTTCACAATATCTAAGCCTTTAATTCCAGGCATATTAATATCTACAATAACTAAGTCTGGATTAAATGATTCGTATAACTCCAAACCTTTAGCGGCATCTGTTTCTATTTTAACTTCGTAACCTAATTCTACTAATCGCTTTTGTAAAGGCAACAATACTAATTGTTGGTCGTCTATAGCTAATACTCTCATAATTAAAGTTTTTAGAATTATTATACTCCAAAAGTAGTTGACAAACCTTCGTTAAAATTGATATTTAGTTAAACACCAAGCTTTGTGTAGACGAATGGTAATTTTGTGTAGACAATTAAAAATGAAAGCTCCACTTAATTTATTTATATTTACATTAACAAGATTGTTACTACATATTTAATGAAAGAAACAACAAATAAATACTTAATTGTAGCCTTACTTTTAGGATTGGCTTTTCATGGAACTTCTATATTCTTTACTTTAGAAACGACCTATGATGCCTTAATTCATTTGTTTTTTGCTGATCATTACTCTAACAGTTGGTTTGAACCCTGGAATCAAAAATGGTATACAGGTTTTACGGTAATGAGTTATCCGCCTTTAGTGCATCAATCTATTGCAGCACTTTCGTTTATTGGCGGTCTTAAATTTGGCATGTTTACAGTAGCCTTAATTAGTATTGTACTTTTTATTACTGGTGTTTACAGGTTTTCGCTACTTATTACATCGAATAGAACTGCGGCAGGTTATGCTTCTATTTTAGCTGTTTTATCGTCATCGTTTGTTGAGACTTTACACATTTTTGGGCAACTCCCTAGCATTATTGGTATTGCCGTTTTAATGCATGCCTTACCAGAAATTTATTTATGGTTAAAAACAGGCAAGTATCGTTATTTATTTACATCGCTGTCATTAATTGCTGTAACCGTAACATCGCACCATGTGACTCCTATATTTGGAATGATATTTTTTATTTTCCCACTAATAGGCATGGTAATTATGGATGTTTCAAGAGAACAGGTAGATTCTGTAAAAGCCATTACTATTAAAGTGTTTTTAAATAGTTTTTTTAAACTTTTTAAACGTATTATAAGTTTTGGAATGCTTTCACTGGTTATTATAGTTGGCTGCATTTTACCATATTGGATAAATTCAAAAAACAACCCCATTACTCAAGTTCCAATTCCTCATGGATCTCGTGATAATTTTTTAGAGATTACATCGTCTGGGTTAGTGTTCTTTTTAATTCCTTGGGGTGTTTTATTAATACTTCTCCCCTACATCTTTTATAGATATTACAGCAAACGGTATTTGTTTTTTGGGTTTTCAATAACAATACTTACTATTTTAGGAACTGGAGGCACCACCTTTATTCCTAGACTTTTTTTAGGAGAAACTGCTTTTAATATATTAACATTAGATCGTTTTACGCTTTGGGCATCCATCATGTCCTTACCTCTTTTTGGTGAGTTTGTATATCGCTTTGCTGAAGGTGATTTAAAGCAACTTATTCAAAATAGATTTGGAGCTATTTATCACCGACTCATTGGTGGTTTACTTGCTGGCTTATTTATATTCATGACCATATTCACAATGAGCTTGGGTTATTTTAGACCTTCACAACCTCAGCAAATTAAAATGTTGCCTATTGTGAATTTCCTTAATCAAGATCAACATGACCAATGGCGGTATATGACTTTAGGATTTGGCGATCAAATGGCATGGTTATCTGCACAAACAAAGGCTATGAGTGTTGATGGTAATTACCATTCTGCAAGACGCTTACCTGAGCTTACCACACGCCCTATTGAACGTTTAGAAAACTCTAAATTTAAAGGTGTTGAAGGTATAGGGTCGTTACAACAATTTTTAACCACACCAGAGAAATATAATTTTAAGTATATATTCTCTAATGATAAGTTTTACGATCCTATTTTATATTTCTGTGGGTGGCAACGCTTACGGCAATTAGAAAATGGCATACAGGTTTGGGAAAAACTAAACGTCCCGCCTATATCTTCTATTTTGCCAAAAGATGATGTTGTAAAATGGCAAAAAATACTGTGGGGTATTATGCCTTTCCTAACAGTTATTATTGCTTTTATTTTAAATATTCAAATGCTTTGGATTCGATTATTAAAAAGAAAGCGAAAAGTTATTCCTGAATATTTAAAATTTAAAAATAACTATTCTAAATTCTCAAAAGGTGTTCTTAGAATTACACATATTTGGTCGGTAATTTTAGCTATTACAGTCTGCTTTGGTATTTACAAATTCTATATTAAAAATGATGCACATCATTCTCCAGAAAATGCATTACTAGCCTATTATGATGCGTTAGATTTTAAAGAATTTGAAAAAGCATATAGCTTAATTAATCCGAAAAGCAATTTACCTATGGCTCAGTATATGTTGGAAATTTCGGTTACTGATGGCCTACTTAGTTCTTATGCAAAACTAGATGCTATTGAAGCCATCATCACCTCTAAAACAGACAATTTAGCAACAGTAAAAGTAAACACCAATTGGATTACGCCTTTAGAAAAAATAAACAAAACCGATTATAAATCGTTAGTAAAATTAAAAGGAAAATGGTTTATTCAACCAGATGATATCGATCTAGACTTACCTCCAGATCAACTGTATTCTGGTAATCTTACAAAATATTTTAACCAAGGACGCCGACGCATCACTACAGAACAAACACACCATGAAGATGTTTTAAAACAACCTGTTTTAGAAATACTATCGGCTAAATTGATAAAGCACAATAACAGTTATGCTTTAATTGGTGAAGTTCAAAACATAGATAACGTTCCTGCCGATGTTGTTTTAAAAGGCACTTTGTATAACGATACGAATAAAGAGTTAGCAACCTACAACGCCAAATATCATGTTAAGCATAAATTAATGCCGAAGGAAGTGAGTTCTTTTAAAATTAATTTTGAAGGTATTGCCTGGTCTAAAACTCAAGATTCTATTCCAAAAACCTTTAATCCTGATGAGTTTACACCTGTTGAATTCGAAGAGCAACCTACAAAATTCAACTTGCAAATAGCAGGTAATGTTTCAGGATCTGATTTATATAAAGATGCGACTTTAAGTGATTTAAATATTTCAACAAATACTATTTCAGGGAAATTATTTAATTCTGGATTAGAAGAAATCACCATTCCGCAATTAATAATTACATATTATGATACCAACAAAAACATGCTTTGGGTAGACCATCATTTTATAGAAAAAGGCATCAGACAGCAACGACAACAAGCTTTTGAATTTCCTATTCTAAAAAACGACAGCATTAACATCATAAATGAAGACATGAAAAACTGCTTTGTTAATGGCTTACCAAACACATCTATTTCTAACAAAGTAGTTCCTAATCGAATTAATAATCAAACACATGCTGTTTTACAACCCATAAAACATGCAAACTATAGTTTTATAAAAATTGAATTGAATAGTTATATAGGAAATCCGAATTAATGAAAATAAAATTCACATATATACTTATTATAACAATGGTGTTTTCATCATTCACAAGCACTGTAAAAAACAGTGATGTATTTAAATTACTCACTACCACAACTGAATTTGAAGCAGGCAGCACTATTGTTTTAAAATTTTCAAATGAAAGTAGCGAAAAACCTAATTTATATTTAAGCAATAGCTATGGTTCAACTATAATAAAACCCAATACTGAATCTGGTATTTTAAATTATCAAATACCTCAGACTATATCTAACAAAACAGGAATTGTAAACTGGAAATTATTAAATTCGTCTTCCCTTTCAGGGAAATTCAAAATTACATCAAAACAAAAAGTAGCAAGCATGGAAACCTATTTAGGTCCACCAAGTATTGAAGCAGGTGGAACAGACTATGCTATGCTCGTTGTTATTCCTACGGATGTTTTAGATAACCCGTTAGCCGATAGCACCAAAGTAAACGTAAAACATCAATTTTTAGAAAATCAAAATAATGAAGACGTTCTTATAAAAAATAGCATTGCCTATAAAAACATCTATTCTGAAACAAAAACAGGACGGATTTTAGTATCTTCTGAATGTCTAAATATTAATTCAAAAGAATATACAATCAACGTACTACCAGCTATTCCAACAGATTTTAGTATTTCATACCAACGAAATCATGATTATGCCGATGGTAACCAAATAACAAACTTCTCTACATCTACAATAAAAGATAAACATGGCAATATTGTGAGCGATGGTACCTATGTAGAATTCTTTATAAATAATACTTCAAAAAATATTTTAAAAACATCTGGAACGACAATAAATGGCATTGCTACTGCTAAAATGATTCACCCGGACCATGAAGATAATTGGACGGTAAAAGCTTTTATTGAAGGCATGGCAGAAAGTGATTCTATAACATTAGCTTATAAAGCTGTAATTACAAATTTTGACGTCGCTTTCTCTACAAACAATAGAATAATAACTGTTGGTCCTCTAAAAAGTTTTATGAATCAAATGATTCCTGATGGCATAGAAGTATCGCTTTCTATTTATGAAAATGGTACAAAACTAAAAACACTTTATAAAAGCTCATTTGAAGGTTTTGCTACTTTTAAATTAGATACTAATAATACTCCGAGTAGTACTTACAAGTTTATAATTAAAGCTGCTGGCATTGAAAAAACACACTCTAACATAAAGCTATGACGTCTATTAATAAAAACATATTACGAAGTGTTTTAGTGATGTCTTACATTGCTATTATTGCATTCATTTTATTTGGCATTAGTAGTTTGTATAGTTACCTGAATACTGGAGCCGATAGAAGTTCTATGCTTCATACTGAAATAAAAAAAATAGATCAATACTTACCAAAACTAGAATGGGCGCCATTAGAAAATGAAGGTCGCCCCATGGATGCACAAACATTAAAGAGTATTCAAAACGATTACTTAGATGCTTGGTACGTAAAACATATAGCTTATAAAACCAATACGACTAACGGCATTGAAGATTATTATACCGAAAGTGCTCGAAAAAATATTATTGATATTGTAAAAGAGAACACAGCTAAAAATATTACTGTAGATGGTACTACTTTAGAACATCATCTTAATCTCGATTTTTTTAGTGAAGACGGGCAACTTATTGTGATTACAGACACAGGGGTTATTGAATACAAACATATTTACGAGAATGAAACTAGTGCTTTAGAAACCACCGAGACATCTAGCTATAAAATTATTATGCTTTTAGAAGATGGTTTTTGGCGTATTAGACATATGATAAAAGAAGATAGCAGCGATTATACAAATGAATTTACTCCTGCTTCAAATAAAGTTACTACTCTAAAAGGAATAAACTACTATCCACAAGCATCACCTTGGAGTATGTATGATGACATCTTTGATACCAACATTATTTCAAAAGATTTTAAAATCATTAAAGATGCTGGACTAAATAGCATCCGCATTTTTGTGCCTTATGATGATTTTGGACAAGCGAATGTAAAAAAGGAAAAGTTAGAAAAACTCATTCAAGTTTTAGACTTAGCAGAAACTAACAAACTAAAAGTCATGGTGACGCTTTTTGATTTTTATGGCGATTATTCTGTTTTAAACTGGACACTGAATCAGCATCACGCAGCAACCATAGTTTCTGCATTAAAAAACCACAACGCTTTGTTGGCTTGGGATATAAAAAATGAACCCAATTTAGATTTTGAATCTAGAGGAAAAAACCTTGTGATTTCTTGGTTAAATGCAACCATTGATTTAGTAAAATCTATAGATAAAAAACATCCTGTTACTATTGGCTGGTCTAATGCCGAAAGCAGCATTATTCTTAAAGAGAAGTTAGATTTTATAAGTTTTCATTATTATGAAAAGTTAAAAGACTTAGACAAAACATATAAAGCTTTACAACTTAAAATGCCTAATAAACACATAGCCATTACCGAGTTTGGGTTATCATCATATAAAGGTTTATGGAATCCGTTTGGTAATTCAGAACAAGATCAAAGTAATTATTATAAAGAAGCTCAAAGTATATTTAGCGATAATAATATATCGTTTATGTCTTGGACACTTTACGACTTTACTAAAATACCAAAGGAAGTCGTTGGAAGACTTCCTTGGAGAAAACGGGCTCAAGAGCATTTTGGTTTAATAAACCAAAATGGAGAGACTAAACCCGGATTCGAATATATTTCTAAGCAATAATCTCTTCAGATTTCACTTGTTTTATTTCAGATTTTCTAGCAATAATATTTTTAAAAGTATTTAAATACATATCTACTATTCTAGACATAGGATACGCTGTTGCTGCTTTATAATTAGCCTTTTCTAATTCAATACGATAGCTATTATTTACAAGTATTTTTTGAATAGCTAATACTAAACTATATACACTTGTAGGATCAAAAAACTCACCTTTATAACCTTCATCTTTTACTAAAAGTGCTAGATCTCCTAAATCGGGCATAACTACTGCTTTTCCATAGCTACCCGCTTGATGCAACACCCCAGAACTTCCAGTTGTAGATGTATACGGAAACACTACTAAAGCACTTTCTTTAAATAATTTTGGCACATCTTTTTCGGCAACATAACCCGTAAACGTGATACCATCTAAATGTTTGTAATTTTCTTTAACAGCAGCTAAATAACCCGGTGTGTTAGGATTATCGGTTCCAGCAATAACAACTTCTAAATTTAAATGAGTCGTTCTTTTAATATGCTCAACCGCTTCAATCATCTTCTCTACTTTTTTGTAGGTTCCAAATTTCCCAAAGGTCATAATCTTAAAAGGGTCTAACGGAATATCATAACTAGGCTCTTCAAAAATTTCAAAAGTACCATGTGGTATCAATTTCACGTTATTAGCATTATACTTAGCTTCTAAAACATCTACATATTTCTGCATGGTTACAGCAACAGTATCAGCCTGAAGAATTAATTTGGTTAAAGTGCTTCCTATAAATTCGTAAATTTTCTGCATCCATTTATTACTTGTAAAGCCTGCTTTTCCTAAATCTACTTCTTCAAGAATATTGTGTAATAAAACGATATTCGGAATCTTTTTTAGCTTACAAACCAATGGTAACATTAAGCCTAAAGCAGCAGCTACTTTTTTATCGCCAAACTTCATAAATTGTAAATTAAACAACACCGCATCTGGTTTTTCTTGATTTATAGCTTTAGTTACATTTATAATGTTTGTATAGCTATTAAATGTCCAACATTCTTTGATTGTTATTTTACAACCTTGCTCTGTAAATGTGACATCTTTTTCACCTTCAGTTCTATCGGTTAACAGAACTAATTCTGTGATAGATTCTTTTTGTCTAAAGTGTTTTACTAAATGAAATGCGTACTCGTTCAATGTTACTTTACTTGGGGGATACGCTGTTACGATTGCTAATTTCATAATAATCTGGTTTTAATTATAATACAAATTTGGGCTTTTATCTTTTTAAAAAGAGGTGATTACAGGTGAGGAAACATTTGCTGTAGACGAATGGCAAATTACTTTAGATTAAGCTTTTTTCGACTTTAATTGATCTACTTTAAAAAATGCTAACTGGATAACTAATAACATTAACATTGCTATAATTTGCATGTGTACCACTTGCTCTAAACTATCATGATAAAATACGACCAACCCCATTTGAAGCATGCCAAATACACCAGAAATAACAACAGGTATATATTTATCTAAAGACAAGTAGTAATACGCAAATATGTTAGATATAGCGAACATAGAAGTCGCAATAGCATATTTCCATAATAATGGTGCCATAGCAATGTAACTGTCCCCAAATAATAAGGTAATAATGGTTTCAGGGAAACTAATACAAACACCAATAATGGTTATTGAAATAACAGCTATATAACCTACATATTTAAACAATATAGAAGCTGTTTCTTTTCCTTCTTTTTTAAGTTGAACCACCGTTGGTAATAACAACATAACAAACATCCAAGCAATGAAATACACAATGCGACCAATAAGTGCTAAAGAAGCATACAAACCAGCCTCATACGATTCAAAATAATGCTTCACTAAAAGAATATCACTATTATTAATAATGATTTGAGTAAGCTCATAGAAAGCTGTGATAACGAAAAAACTTCTAATATTTTTTGAATGCACTTTACTTAGTACAAGTGTTTTCTGCGGGAGCATATTACTAAACTTAAACGGTATCAATCCGAATAAAAACGATGCTAAAATCCCCACAGCAATAACAACAGATGATTGAATATTAAATATTAAGATAAGTCCTAATGTTATTATTAAACGACTTAACATTTCTAATTGATAGGTTATAGATAATGATTTAAAAGACTTTTTCCCTTGAAAGATGCCTCTATTCACACTCATTAAAAAATAAAGTGGCACACCACAACCAAATACAACAAACATACTTGAGGACGACGTATTAAAAACTTGTTGTAACTGACTTGCAAAAACGACGATTAAAATCCCCATAGCTATTCCTACAAAAAGAGCATTTTTATATACTTTAGATATAAAACTTTTGAATAACTCATTTTCAAAAAGTACTGAAAATTTTGCCGTAACTAATTGAAATGTCATAGCAGCAAAGCTCAACACTAATAAAAAGGTTATAAGTACAGCGGCATCTGAAAATTGTGCTGGTCCTAAAATGCGACCAAGAATTAAATTGTATAAATAATTACCGCCATTTACTGCCAGAACACTTATCATAAACAACTGTTCTGGCGAAATGCTTTTCTTTAAACTATTGCTTATCGTAATCATTTTTAAATATGGTATTTAAATTTGCTTTCTTAAATTGATTTCTGATCCTTTTATTTCCTTTTCCTAAAACAAATAGTACTTTGCTTCTCCTCTTTGCTTTTTCAGATATAAAACGCATAACTTCTAAAGCTTTATTATCAATTTGCTTTACTTTTTTAAGACTTATTACAACCTCATAATAGGTGTCTAATAAGTTGTTAAAATAGGTTTCAACTTTGTTTGTATGGTCATTAGTGAAATCTCCATGTATTTCATAAACGCCTTTGTTATTTATTATTTCAAAATTCATAATAGTATCGATTTAGGTATTAATGATTAAGCTACATTGTTATAATACAAGTCATCATAAACTTCTTTACATCCTGTTCCAACGATATAAATCTTTTTATCAAGAGCAACAGATTCATTATAGATAAATCTCATTGCATTCATACCATTAGTATCAATTTCTACTACATTTTCAATGTTAATTACTAATTCGTCACAAGCTTTTAAAGCAAACTTTAAATGGTTTTGAAAGTTTAAAGCTGTCATAGCATTAATAGTTCCTTCTACTAAAAATGTTTCTCTTTGTTGTGTAATTTTAAGTGCCATAATTTCTAGATTTTAAAAGTTAATATTTCTTGTTTCTGACACAAATATCCTTGAAGAATCAGTGGGAGGACGTTTAATTTCGTTCAGTGGTAGATTGCTGTAGGTGAATGAATAGGTTCTTGTCCGTAACTTGCAGTAGAACAAAAAACCTAAATTATGTCTATTAAAAATCACGTTAAATTACTAGTCTTTTTCATCTCAACTTTAGTGTATTCACAGAATATGCAAGAAGGCTTTACATATTTAGAAACGGGGAACTACCAAAAAGCAGCATCGTTTTTTACAACCATATTAAAAGACTATCCAAATAACAAAACGGCTAAATTATGTTATGGACGTGCTGTTGGATTATTAGGAAATGCAGATCAAGCCGTTTCTATATTTACAGACTTACTAGCTACCTATCCAAACGATTTTGAAATTAAATTGAATTATGCAGAATCCTTACTTTGGAATAAAAACTATAACGATGCCAAATCTTTTTACGAAAGTTTAATTAAAGAAGACAACAAAAGCTTCCCTGCGCTTTTAGGATATGCTAATACGCTTTCTAATCTAAAAATATATGATGAGGCTTTAATTTATGTAAATAAAGCTTTAGATGTTTTACCAGGAAATCCAAACGCCTTAACATCTAAAAAATATATCTATTTAGGATATGCGTATCAAAATCAACAAGCTCAAAATTATGACGAAGCTGAAACACTTTTAAAAGAAAATCTAACTCTTTTTAATAATGATAAAGACACCTTATTGAATCTTGCAAACCTCTATTTAATTGCTAGTGAATTTGATAAAGCTGAAAGCACATACAACACCATTGCTGAAAATCCAGAAAACAAAACAACAGCATTAAACGGTCTTGCTTTAGTTAAACACTTAAAAGGACAAGAAAAAGAGGCTTTAAAAATTAGCGTAGAAGCATATAATACAGTTCCTAATTTAAATGACGCTGTACTTATTCAACAAACCAAAGAGCGTTACATACAAGCTTTAATTTGGAATAAATCATTTAAAAAAGCAAAAACATTAATTGATGCTATTATAAAAGAAACACCAAACGAAAACTGGATTTTAGCTTTACGAGCTACACTAAACATTTATAAAAGTGATTTTAAAAAGAGTGTTGCCGATTACAATCGTATTCTAGAAAATGATAGTACCTCGTTTGATGGCAATCTAGGAAAAGCAAATGCATTAAAGGCTATAGGATATTACAATGATGCATACCAATCGGCTAATAATACGTTATCTTTTTATAAGAATCAAAAAGATGCTACCAACTTTATTAAAAACTTAAATACCACCTTTACCCCATCATTAGAAACCAAGGCGTCTTACTCGTTTGATAATGGCGATAATGAAGCTTATGCTTTTCAAAGTAGTTTAGAATTTCCAACCTCAACCAAATTTAAGTGGTTAGCTAGTTATGCATACAGAACAACAAGCAACAACATTACAAACAGTAAAGCCAATTCAAACCAAGCATTATTTGGTTTAGGCTACCAGTTGTTACCTAATGTTACTTTCAAAGGAAGTATTGGAGTAACCTCTGCAAAAGTAAACACCGATGATTACACACAATTATTAACCGATGTATCCTTAAATATAAAACCGTTTAAATTACAGACTTTAGATATTGGTTATAAACGTGAGATACAAAGTTTTAATGCCGATTTATTAGATAGAGAAATCGTTATGAATAACTACTATGCTAATTACAACCTGAGTACGAACTTCAACCTAGGTTGGTTTACTCAGTATTATTACACCTCGCAAAACGATGGTAATAACCGTAATTTATTATTTACTTCGTTGTATTATAACATCCTTAGTAAGCCTTCTTTAAAAGCAGGTTTCAACTACCAATACATTACATTTAAAAACCAAGTGCCTACCATTTATTTTAGTCCTGAAAAGTTTAATGCTGTTGAAGTTTTTATAAACCTGATTAAAGATGAAGCCATTACCAAAAAAAACGAATGGTTTTACGAGTTAACTGCTGCTACTGGGTTACAATACATTGAAGACGACAGCAAACAAAGCACCTACAGAATACAAGGAAAATTAGGTTATAAATTTACAGATCGTGCTTTATTGAATATTTACGGAACCAAGAGTAATATAGCTTCAGCGACAGCTGCTGGTTTTACCTTTACCGAAATTGGTTTGCGCTTTAAATGGGTGTTGTTTGATAAACCTGTTTTTAGGGAGTAATACAATGGATACTTACCTTTAGTTTAATGATTTCCATACATTTTGAATCTTATTCAATTTAATAAAAAATGGAATTAACAGTGCTAATTCTAATCGTATTGAAATATTAAACCCTTCTTGAAAAAATGGTAAAACAAGCATTGAAATTGTGCAGATAACAATGCCAATTATGGCATCAATTTTCCCCATTTTTATAGCATAATCTTTTTCTAGCCACAATGAAAATGCAGTAAAGCCTTTAAAAACCCCAATAGCTATTATCATCAATCCTATTAAAGAAAACTGCTCATTTGTTTCAAATCCATAAAATGATAAATCGGCTCTTATATTAACAAATCCTAAAATTAAACATACAAAAGCTAATAATCCAAATAACATGAAAATCCAACAAAATATTTTCACCCACCACGGCAGAAGCATTCTTCTCCTTACTTCTATGTTTTCAAATTCCTCAAATTTACTTTGCTCTGAATTTACTTCTCCCATGTTTTACTTTTATGTTTTTAATATTTTTTGTCTTGTTATAAATATACTGCTCCTCTGGAGCTTGAATTTAATGTATTATAATTTCGCCTATTAATATATAGTCACGCTGTGACTGTTTTATTATTTCTTTTTTGAATATAAACAGCTCCAGAGGAGCGACATTAATAATCTGTAAAAATATAGTCTGTTTTATATTCAATATCATAAGCTTTTAAGAAATCAATATACTCTTCTTTAAATGTTTTTACCCTATGATGTTCTTCTTGATTTTTAATATAATGAATCACTTTATTTACCCCAGATTGACTTACTGTAAAGGCTCCAAAACCTGTTTGCCATTCAAATTTTCCATTTACAAAACGTTTCTCGTTAATCCATTTAGATGAATTTGCTTTTATATCTCTTATTAAATCTGATAAATTACAATTTGGTTTTGTCCCAATTAATAGATGCAAATGATTTGGCATACCATTAATAATCAATAACTTTTGATCTTTATTAGATATAATTCCTGTAATGTATTTATACAGCTCATCCTTCCATGTAACCTTAATTAGATTCTTTCTGCCTTTTACTGCAAAAACTATATGAAAATAAAGCTGTGTGTATGTGTTTGCCATGTTATAAATATATCGCTCCTCTGGAGCTAAAATTTAATGTTCTTTTTTCTATTAATATATTGCCACGCTGTGTCATTTTTATTGTTAATCTATTTTGTATAAAAAGCTCCTGAACTTCGATATTAATCATTCGTAAAATACAACTAACCTCCTAGCTTCCTTCTTAATGCATAATCATCAATATCTTTATTTTTACGTATGCCGCAACTAAAAGACAAACCAATTCCTTTAAAACACTGTTAATATATCGCTCCTCTGGAGCTAAATTTAATGTTCTTTTTTTATATTAATATGCTGCCACGCTGTGGCTGCTTTTATTTTTCATCTTTTTATTTATAAAAGCTCCAGAGGAGCATCATATTAATAAACTATAATTTCGTGTCTATTTATTAAGCTCCAAGGGAGCGACATTTATCACCTTTGAAAAGATAACCTGTTCTATATTCAACTCAATAAATATACTAAATCAAATCCGTTTCTTACAAAAAATAAAGAGCAAAAGAAATGAATCTTTTGCTCTTTAAAATTTGAAGTAATTGCTATTAATTATTCCACAAGTAACTTGACTACTTTATATTGTTTGTATTTACTCTTAATTTTACAAAAGTATAATCCGGAAGTTAACTGCTGTCTATTTAGAGGTATTTCGTTTTTGCCTGTTACAGCTTCAAACGGCACTTCTTTTACAAGCGAACCTAATTGATTATAAACTTCCAACACCGCAGTTTCCGATTGTACTGCTGTAAAATGAATAACCGTATTGTTTTTCATTGGGTTTGGTGCTGCAAATATGTTTATGTTTTCATCATTTAAAGCTTCTACCGAAAGTGTTTTACTTGTTGAAAAACGAAGTTGTTGTAAATTCATTTCTTTAGTCTCTACCTCGCCATTATTCGCCAACATGGTAAATACGATAGAGGTAACATCATTTAAATCCATATCTGTTCTCATTACAGATTTAAACTCGGTAAACGGAATGCTAAAATCTTGCATGGCATCGGTTAAATTTATAGCTGCTTTATATTGGTTTTCCCAATTGCTAACACTTGCTTTTACCAATCGAATTATTAAAGTACCTGTACCTTTTGCTTTTAATTGAAAGCTATTATAATTAGATAAATCTATAGGATTAAACTTAGGGGTTAAAGCTCTATAGGCTGCAACATATTCGCTGGTGGTTGCCGTTAATTCTATATTACGTTCTATTGGATATTCATCATCATTAAATTGCTCATCGTTTGTTTGAATAATATAGCTACTAATACTTGTACTTGGTGCAGCATCATCATAACCCCAAGGGCCATCAGACATAAATAAATCGTCTGGTGTAGCAATACCATCACCTATTCTAAACCCAATATCAAACAGGCTACCTGCATCTACTTCTACATTAGAAATATAATTTCCATTTAAATCAATTGAAGACGACACATAATTAACTCCTTCGGTTTCGGTTGATCTTAATCCGCCATCAAAAACCACATTATTACTTCTGTTAGTGTTTACTATTTGTAAATCTAGCTTCCCATTATGGTAATGTCCTTTTCTAACAAAAACCGTTGGCGGTGTAGAATTGTTATAACTTGCAATGGGCTTTTGCACTTCTAATAAACTTATCACTTCTTCTCCAAGTCTTAATAAATCATCTAAAGAATTAGACCATATTTGAAAATTATAAAAAGGGACATTTTTCTCATATTTATCTAAGGTCCAATGACTCTCTATAGCAAAACCGGTATCATTATTCACGGATTTAGCCGATAAACTTAATACAAACTCTAATGAACCATCAATATTTCTGATTAGTGATTTTATGAATTTTTGCTCTCTAATTTCTATGGTTGACACCGAAATTAATTGAGCTCCTAACAATCTATCGCAAATGTATTTGGTGTGCTCGTAAACACCTTTTTCGGTTTTAAGAAGTAGTACAGAAGCCACGGCTTCATCATTACGCATATAATCTACCGAGTATAAATCGGTGGCATTGGTAATGCTCAACAAATCTTTAGGAGACGAATCTATTACATAATCTTCATTTATTATATCTAACGGAATAAAATCTAATAATTGAACACCTACTTTTCCAGAAGCTACTTTTCCGTAGCGTGATGATTTAGAAAACTTTTTAGCAATACTTTTATCAAACTTATAATTGTTTTTTGTGCGATTAAAATTTCGTTTACTAATTTGTTGAGACAATCTGTTATTACTTTCTAATCCACCAGCATTGGCTGTAGAAGTAGGCGCTTCAATAACAGGGCAAGCAGCATAACCAGAACACGAAGGATCTTCACAATCTATTAATCCGTCGCCATCATCATCAATACCATTGGTGCAATCTTCTTGTGGTACAGGCGCTGTAGGGCAACGTGCGCCATCATTTTGAGAACTTGAAGGTCCGAATGCAAAAAGATTAGAATCCATAGTATTTGTACCATCTAAATCTTGTACATTTTGAATGACATAAATAGTTCCTGTTTGATTAGAAGACACATAAAACCGACCAGATGCATCAAAATAAACAGCGCCGTAAGTATAATTTAAACCAGAAAGAATTGGCACTTCGCCCATGCTTTCTATAATTCCTGTTTCAGCATCAATACGATATAAAATATTTGTGTTTTTTTCTACGGTATATAGTTTCCCATCTACGGCATTAAATGCCCAATCATGAATACTTAAATTTTGCGTTAAGGTTTTCGTTGCTATATAAGCCCCATAATTATCTGATTCAGGATTTACATCTATAGCATAATAACTCGTTCCTCCTCCTTTCAAATAATACACACCTTCTGCACTTACATCACCCACATAGCGTCCGCTAGTTGGTAACTCATCTACATAAAAAATTAAAGTAGAGAAATCTTTACCAATACGGACAATAGATTTTGAAGGAAAACTTAAAGAGCCCCATATAAATCCATCGGTTGGATTATATGCTGCAGCATTTACAGTTCCTTCAGTTATATCTGTTGCTACTGCATATGAATTTCCCGAAGCTAAATCGATCGCATAGACATCGTTATACTGAAATAAATAAGCGTTGTAGTCGCAATTAAATGGCGTGTCCTGAGCATTAATACTCAGATAACAAAAAGCTAATAATAGTAATATTCTTTTCATGATATAATAGTTTATATCACAAAATTAGGGTTGAAAGATTCCTTTAATTTTTATTTTCGTTAGATCAAAATTAAGTGTAGACGAATGGTATTTATTAGAAGTTTAGCGCATTAAACACTAATAAATTAGTTTAAACCGAAATTGAATTTAAAGCAAGTTCAATCGTTTCATTAATTCGGGTCTGTTAGAGCGACTTACAGGAATAACATCTTTTTTTATTAGCACACTATTATCTTCTATATCAATTATTTTTTGAATATTAATAATATAAGACCTGTGTACTTTTAAGAATAAATCGGTTGGTAGTTTTTCTTCTATTTTCTTTAGTGTAGAATGTACCGTATAATTTTTATCTTCGGTTTTTACATGAATATAATCGCCTTTAGCTTCTACTAAATAAATGCTAGGAATATCTATTTTTATTAAACGTCTATCGATATTAACATATAAATCATTTCCTGAAGTAGTCTCACCTTCTGATGACATTGTTACTTTTGAAACTGTAGACACAGCCTTCTGAATGGCTTTTTCAAAACGCGGTAAGGCAATAGGTTTTACTAAATAGTCTACAATACAATCATACTCAAAAGCTTCAATAGCAAACTTTGAATCACTTGTAGTTAAAATTATTTTAGGTGGATTTTTTAATGTTTGAATAAAATCGAACCCTGTAAAATCGGGCATGTGTATATCTAAAAATATTAAATCGACTTCGTTCTGATTTAAATATTTTATAGCTTGAATGGCATTTGGAAATTCTTCTAACACATTAAGACTAGGTACACTTACACAAAGTTGTGATATAATAGCTCTGGCAGTTGCCTCATCATCAATAATAATACAATTCATAAAAATACTTTATAGCGTAGCTAAAAAGGTTGTTATGGCATTAAGAATGTTTTCAAAATCTTCTTTACCAACTGAGCTATTTTCTTTTAAATTATCTTCAAAAGATGCTGCCACCTCATAACTTTTTTCTAGCCCTAAAATACTAATTTTATGTTTAAGTTTGTGTACAATTTCTGCTGATTCTTTAAAATTAGCCGATTTTATATGTTTAAAGTAGATACTTTTTTCTTCTGGAAATTCTGTTTTAATTATTGAAACAAGTTTTTCTTCAAAGGCTTTATCGCCTCCAGATAAAGCATGTATATATGATAAATTGGGCTGTTCCATCTTTATTTTTTTAATGTGAAGTAAAAAGTTGAACCAACACCATATTCAGATTCTATCCAAACGTTTCCTTCATATAAATCAACTATTTTCTTTACAATAGACAAGCCAATACCTGATGATTCTTTGCTTCTATTAAGGGAATGAAATATTTTAAAAATCTGATCATGATACTTTTCTTCAATACCAATACCATTATCTTTTATTGAAAACTCATAATGAGTTTCTTTGTCTGTAAAATCAATTTCTATAATACCACTATCTTTATCAATAAACTTTATAGCATTACTAATTAAATTTTGAAATAATTGTTGTAGTTTAGTTCTATGACCTCTTACTGTTGGTAAGGAGTTATTGATTGTTATTGAAACATGATCTGGAACATACAGTATGTTTTTTAAATCTTTTACAAGAGTATCTAAATCAACATGAGTTAGTCCTTCATTTTCGGCTCCTACACTTGAATAACTTAACACATCTGAAATAAGCTGCTCCATCTTCTCCAAAGTGGTTTCAATTAAACCGAAATTTTGTAGACTCGTTTCATCTAGCTTACCTTCATTATCTTCTTTAAGCCAACTAACAAGCGCATTAATACTTCGTAATGGCGATTTTAAATCATGTGATACCACATGCGCATATTCTTGTAACTCATCATTACTCTTTTCTAATTTTATAAGTAATTTTTCTTTTTGATGCTCTAAACTTTTTATACCTGTTATATCTAAATGAATCCCAATAGAACCTATAACTTCTCCATTTAAATTATAATTAGGCGCGCCACTTATTAGCCAATGTTTTATGTCTCCTTGTTTATTTTTTATTTTTAATTCATAAGAGTTAGAATTACCCTTTTGTCTTTTTGAATTTTCTTTTTTAATAATTTTAGAACCATCTTCAATTGTAAATATTTCAGAAGCTATATTACCTACTAATTCATCTTCAGTATATCCAGACATTTCAATAAAACTCTGGTTTACCATTAAAACTTCATCGTTGTTATCAACCTCTAATAAACCCAAATTCATATTAGCAATAATATTACTATACTTTTGTTTTTGAGCTTCTAAACTCTGGCTATAATTTCGCCTTAATGTAACATCTCTATAACTCCACAAATGGCCTTTGTATTCATTATTTCTAAAAATAGGAATATAATCTCTTTCTAAAATTTTACCATTAGCCATTTTTAACTCATCGCCTAAAACAACCTCCCTTTTGCTTAAAACTTCATCTATCTTAAGCACAAAATTTTCTGGGTCTTTGAACAAACTTTTACTTAATTCGGCAGCATTAGTACAATCTTGCCCTATCATTAATTCTGGAGAAACTGGTATATTAAATATTTCGCAAAACTTTTTATTTGTAAGTGCTATTTTCCTGTTTTCATCTTCTAATAAAACAGCACTATCTAAATTTAAAATTAATGTTGACAATCTTTTTTCAGACTCAATCAACATATCTTCTGCTTGTTTTGCTTTGGTTATATCTCTAACAATACCTTGTGCAGCAACAGGTTTTCCTTTATCATAAATTATACTAGCATTGATATGGACTAGTTTAGCCTCTCCTTTTCTTGTAATAATATCTAAATAAAAATCTGTAAGTGAGCCTTTTTCAAGAAGTTCTTTAAACGATTTTCCAACACGTTCTAACTCAGATGGTTTTGCCATTTTAAGTAAATTATAATCTACTTTAGCATCCTCAAAACCTAATAACTCTACAGCTGCATCATTCAATTTAAGAATATTTCCAAGAAGATCCATAATAACATAGGCATCAACAATATTCTCAAAAACACCTTGTAATTGCGAATCGGTTCTATCTAATAATGTTTCTAACTCTGAATAAGATTTTTCTAATTGCTGCTTAGCACTATACAATTCGGCAGCCTTACTTTCTAGAATTTTCTCAGCTTGTTTTCTAGCAGCTTTCTCACGAGCAAGTGCTCGCTTTAAAATGTCAATCTCACTTTGACTCATTAATTTTTCTTAATTAAGAACTTTACTTCTGTACCGTCTTCTTTTATTTTTTCTAATTCTATGGTTGCTGTAGCATCAAAATGTTCGAAGGTTTTATTCATTAAACCCAATCCGAAATGATGCATCGCTCTACTTGATTTGTAAATCATGACCAATGAATTTTCTGTTCTTTCAACAACTTCAAAAGATGGTAACTCGGCATCTGGATAAATTTTCCTTACTTCTACATGAATATGATTTTCTATAGAAGCTAACATTTCTATGGGATCTTTATATCTTGCTAAAAGCCCTGGGTAACTTTGTTCTAAAACACTAAAAAAATGTTCGGCATATACCAATAACAAATCGTCAATTGAAATACTAGTATGCGCACTTAAATGCTGTAATAACTGAAGCATTTCTGAAAACTTATAGGTTCCTACAGATGTGTATATACCTTCTGAATCTAAACTAGATTGTGAAATAATTTTATCAACTACTTCTAGACCAAACTTAGATTCCACTAAATCTAAAAACTCTGTAAAAACAATACCTTTCATCCTAAATTCGCTTTAATTCATTAATACTCCAATACGCTAATAACTTCTCTATTTTAGAAACATAATCCTCATATTTCAAAGGTTTTAAAACATATCCAGCTATACCAATTTCATAACATTCTAATAAATCTTTTTGATTGTTAGATGTTGTTAAAACAATGGTTGGGATAAATTTTAATGCATTATCTGCTTTTAAAATTTTTAAAAATTCGATGCCATCAATTTTTGGCATGTTTAAATCTAATAAAATTATATCAGGTAGTTCCTCTTTTTTTTCTAAAATTACTAAAGCTTCCTCTCCGTTATTTGCTTCAATAATTTTATGATTGAGTTTAAGTGATGAAATCGTTCTATTAAATTTCATTATTTCAATCATATCATCTTCTATAAGAAGAATATTTAGTGTGTTTGTCATTACTTTTCAAGTATTTTTAAAGTGAAAGTACTGCAAATAGATAAACGAGTAGATAGACTTCGCTTACTCGAATTTAAGTGTAGACGAATGACGGATAAGTGTCGACGAATGGAAACGGTATTTTTTCTTATTTAACCAAAATTTTCTTTTCAAAACTACTTTTCGGAGCTTCACAAAGGGAACACTCATAAGTTTCTGAAAGACTTTCAAAAGGTGTGTACGGCTCTATATTTTGAGTCATATCGCCATAAACTTCATTGTAAATAGTTAAGCAATCTTTACATTGATAGACTTCTTCCTCTGTTGTATCTTTTTTGACTTCTAGTGTTTTTTCTTCAATGTTTTCAGACCCTAATTGTTCGAAATACAACTGACTCAATTCCATCAATAAACCAGGTAATTCAACCTTATCTACATCTTGTACATGCATGATATACTCTCTGGTATTCGGGTCGAAATTTTTAGCATACAGCAGATTATAAGTATCTCTGATAACAAAATCGCCTGAAACTTCTGGTTGCTTATTTTTTTCAACAACAACCGATGTAAAATTATAAGTATCACTACCATAATTTGAAATACCAAAGGTTAAACCGTAGGTACTAATATCGTTCTGATCAAAATTAGTAACTAAATATTTCTTAAGACTTAGAGCGTCTTTATCGTTAACGGGTAAATGCCAATTTAATTCGAGCATAGAATGGCGTACATTAATACCATATCTGCCTAAAAACTTCTCCCATTGTATTTTAGAATCGATAGGAATTCCTTTTACAATAAAAGATTTCCATGGGGTTATTGATATTTTACCAATTTTACTTTCAGCGCATAACTCACACATAGCTTTTAAAAAGGATAAATCGTATCTGTTGTTTCTCCAATAAAGACCCAACCAATATTTATCCATAGCAATTCTATTCATGCCCTCGTAATACGGAAATGGGTAAAATGGCACCTCCAAAGGTTTATCTACCGTTCTGTTATTAGTGTCGATAGCATCACTTACTAAATCGAAAACAGTTTCAATAGTTTCTGGTTCTTCTTGCAAAATATTTTCTATAGCAAGTTCTATTTTATCCATGTCCCAACTATAAATAAGCGCAGGATACATTTCTGTTTTTTTCCATTCTGGAAGTCGAACATACAGGTACCAATAATCTTCATGTTCTGAAGCTATAAAGTTTATATGTCCTGTAAACAAAGGCACTAAACGTTGTTTAGGATCGGTAATATTTAATCGTAATTTAAGTTTATGCTTAAATTGTTCAATAACATACAAATACCTATCACTAGTAAGCCATGAGGTACTTGGCAAAATATCGGCAGACACATAAGAAGACGCTATATTTTCTATGCCATCTCTTTTGGGTTTTATAAATTGAAGTTTATCAAATTGACTAAACTTAGTTTCATCAATATCTTCAGGAAAAATAATATCTTGTCTGGAACCAAAAGATATAGCGTCTAAACCTAAACTTTCTGCAGCTTCACATATATATTTAAGCTCGCCCGGAGATAACACACCTCCATTTATTAGTAATCTATATGGTTCTTTTATCATGCCAATACTTTTGTATTATTCAATATTTCTCGAACTTCTGTTTTACAACTTCCGCAACCTAAACCGGCTCCTGTTTTATTACAAAGCGTTGTAAAATCGGTACAACCATCTTGAATGGCTTCTTCAATATTACCTGCTCCTACCTGACTACAAGAACACACTAATTTACCTAAAACAGGCACATCATTTGAAGCACCTCGTAATAAGGTATTTCGTTTTTCAGACATTTCTATCTTACTTTCAATCATCGTTTTAAATTCGGCAAATTCGTTTTTATCGCCCATTAAAACAGCTCCAATTAAAAGATCATCTTTAACTATACATTTTTTATAGTAACGTTTTTTAATATCGGTAAAAATAACTTCCTCGTAGCTATCATCATTTTCAGGGACATTTATCTCACCAATACTACACAGATTCAAATCGTTAAATTTTAAGATATTCATTAACACCGATCCCTGATACGAACAACTAATATCACCAGCTATAAAGTTTGCTAAAATATTGGCTTGCTCTTCTGCTGCCGACGTAATTCCGAATAACTGATTATTATATTCGGCTATTTCTCCAATGGCAAAAATATCTGGATGCGACGATTGTAAATGCTGATTCACTTTAACACCACGACTACAAACAATTCCGTTTTCTCGGGCTATTTCTATATTAGGAATGGTACCAATAGCATACACAATAGCATTCGCAGTAATTAATTTTCCACTTTTAAGTGTTATGTTTAATTCGCCTGTGTCATCATCATCAAACACCGTGCTTACTTCATTATCAAAATAAATTTGAATCCCGCGTTCTTGTACATCTAACGCCAATAATTTACTAGAGACTTTATCTAACTGACGCTCCATTAATCGCGAAGCACGCTGAATAATCGTGATTTTTACATTTTTGTGTTTCATGGCTGCTGCCAACTCTAAACCTAATAAACCACCACCTACAATAGCAACATGCTGCTCTTCTGCTGGTAATCCTGTGGCATCTAAATAATTTTTAAATGCATCGGCATCACTTTTATTTCGCATGGTAAATCTACCAGGTAAATCTATTTGAACATCCTTTGGAATAAAGGCACGACTTCCTGTGGCCAAAATAAGTTTATCAAAGGTGTATGTTTCACCATCACTAGCGGTAACCACTTTATTTTCTTTATCAATTTTAGAAATAAGTGTTTCAGGATGTACTGTAATATTCAGCTTGTTTAACTCTGCTTTCTTTATTTTAAGAAGTTGTTCCCATGATAATTCCTCGGTAACATACTCAGGTAATAATACGCGGTTGTAAAACAAATTAGGCTCTTTAGAAAACACATGGATTTCATCTACCTCGTTATATTCTCTATAATTTTGCACAAACCTAAAAGCTGCTGCACCTGCACCCGCAATAATTATTTTTTCTGCTTTCTTTTTATATTTTTTAACCGATACAGTCGTGAACTTAAAATCGGGTTCTTTAGACTGCGGATCTATATGTGTATTCGTTAAATTATTGGTTCTATTTAAATCGCTTTGCAACTGTTTTCCCCAATGCATAGGCAAAAACACCACGCCTTTTTTAATAGCATCGGTTACTTTAGCACGCACGCGAACCACGCCATTCGCACTTTTTATTTCTGAAATATCGCCGTCTTTTATCTTATTTAAATAAGCATCTACAGGATTTATTTCTAAAACAGGCGTTGGGTAATGTGTTTTTAAACGCGATACCTTTCCTGTTTTAGTCATGGTATGCCATTGATCGCGCACACGACCTGTGGTTAATATTAAAGGAAATTCGGCATTAGGTTGCACCGACGTATTATTAATACTTTTTGCCACATTAAAAATGGCTTTTTGCGATGGCGTATAAAACTTTTTATCTTCAAATAATCTAGGAGTTCCGCTATGTCTGTACTCTGGCACAGGCCATTGAAACGTGCCTTCGTTTTTTAATCTGTAGTAATTTAAAAAGGACACATCAATCTTCGTCCCTTTGGTCATAGATGCATACTCATCATAAATTTCTTCGGCACTGTTATAGTTAAAACCTCTAAAGCCCATACGTTGCGCAAAATCACAAAAGATCTCGACATCGGGTCTGGCTTCTCCAGGCGCATTAATTTCTTTAGGCAAGTATGAAATGCGTCTTTCAGAATTTGTCATAGTTCCCTCCTTCTCTAACCAACCGGCAGCAGGAAGTACTAAATCGGCATACTCTAAAGTATCCGCTTTATGAGAAATATCTTGAACCACCACAAACTTCGCGTTTTTCATGGCACGCTCAATCTGGTGGGTATTTGGTAAGCTTACTAACGGATTGGTACAAGCAATCCAAACGGCTTTTAATTTGCCGCTTTCCAACGCTTCAAACATTTCGGTGGCTGTTAATCCTGGTTTTGGCGAAATACTATCGACACCCCAAAACTGAGCTACTTCACGTCGATGCTCTTCATTCAGTAAATCTTTATGAACTGCTAATAAATTAGCCATTCCTCCTACTTCACGACCGCCCATAGCATTAGGCTGTCCTGTTAATGAAAACGGTCCTGATCCTGGTTTTCCTACTTGCCCTGTTATAAGCGACAAGTTTAAAAGCGCTGTATTTTTATCGGTTCCAACCACACTCTGGTTAAGTCCCATAGCCCACATACTAATAAAACCTTTAGAAAGTCCAATAGTATCGGCTGCTTTTCTTATTTCTTTTTCTGAAACACCACATAATTTTGATGCTTCTCGTAACGAAGTCCCAAAAATTTGTTCTTTATAATCTTTAAAACCTTCTGTATATTTTTTAATGAATGCTTCATCAATCAAGCCGCGTTTATATAAACAACGGGCAATGGCATTATAAAGAATGACATCGGTTCCTGGGAGTACTTGAAGATGAATATCGGCAAAGTTAGCCGTATCTGTTTTTCGCGGATCGACCACTATAATTTTAACGTCCGGATTCTTTTCTTTATGTTGCTCAATACGTCTGAAAAGAATAGGATGACACCAAGCAGGGTTTGCACCCGTAATTAAAAAACAATCTGCCAATTCAATATCAGCATACGAAATAGGCACACTATCTTCTCCAAATGTTTTTTTATAACCAACCACTGCCGAACTCATGCATAGTCGGGAATTAGTATCTATATTATTGGTTCCTAAAAACCCTTTAGTAAGTTTATTGGCAATATAATATTCTTCGGTTAAACTTTGTCCAGACACGTAAAATGCCACACTATCTGGTCCGTGTTTTTTTATAATAGATTTAAAAACGCTCGCAGCTCTGTCTAAAGCATCGTCCCAACTTACACGCTGACGCGGATGCGACCGACTCCATCGCATTTCTGGATATAAAATTCTATCTGAGGTGTCATTTACAACATAATGTAAATTCATTCCCTTAGAACATAGCATACCTTTGTTAACTGGGTGATCTTTATCGCCTTCAACTAAAACCTTGTTATTAAGGTCTTTTTTAACAATAATACCACATCCAACGCCACAATACGAGCATGTTGTTTTTATTTCATTTTTAGACATTTACACCTGCGTTTTACACGAATTAATAAAATATTTTAATACCAAACAAGTGGCTCTACTTACTATTCTCAATACTTTAATAAAGCTATCTTAAATCAATTAAATTGATAAAATTTAACAACATTAATTAGCTTTTCACTTTTATTGGTTGAAGCTCGCCTGTTAAAGATTCATTAGCTTCAGGCACATTTTCTTCCTCAGCAGAAAACTTAATAGCCAACACTAAAAACCCTGTTGCAATAACCACGAAACCAATAATAAAATAACCTTGTGATACTGCAGAAGAGGATGCTGCAGATTGTGCTACTTTTAAAGCACCTTCTCCCAAGCCTTCATTTGCAACAATGGCTGCTTTTTCGGCTAAAGCCGATTTAGACTTTAATAAAAAGGCTGCTAAAAAAGCCCCAACATTACCACCTGCTCCTACAATTCCTGAAACAGAACCAATGGCTTTTTTATTTATAAATGGTACGACTGAAAAGGTTGCCCCTTCTGCCATTTGAACCGATAAACTAAATAGAATTAAAAATACAACACCTACAATAATACTGGTGGTTGTAGAAAAAGTAACTAACATAACACCTTGTAATGTTAATATGAATGATAAAAACAACACACGACCTCGTAAGCCTTTTAATTTTCCGAATTTATCACCAAAGAAACCACCTAATGTACGGGCAAAAATATTCATTAAAGCGAAAGATAACACGATGTTTCCTGCTGTTAAGCGTTCTAACTGAAAGGTATTTTGAAGGTAATCGTCCATCGTACCATATACGGTAAGCTCTATACCAAAACTAGCAGCGTATACTACAAATAGAATCCAAATTCTATAATCTTTAATCACTTCTAAAAACCCAACCTGATCTTTTTTGGTTGCCACCATTTCGCCTGCAGCTTTTAAATCTTTAAAATTACCTTTTGGAGTATCTTGTGTAAAGAAGAAATAAACCAAGCCCATTAAAAAACAAATAACGCCTGCAATAACCATAGAATATCTCCAAGCATCGGCATCTGCAATACCAAAACTAACTACTGCTACTGCAATTAACGGCATGCCTAAACGGTTAGCACCACCACCAAGATTTCCCCAACCTGCCGAAGTAGCATTTGCTGTACCCACAATATTTGGAGCAAACATTAAAGAGGTATGCACTTGTGTAATTACAAACGATGCGCCTATGAAACCAATAAATAATCTACATACTAAAAACTGAAGCGGTGTTTGTACCAAACCACATAATATAACAGGAATCGCTCCTATTATTAATAAAAATGTATAGCACAATCTCGGACCATATTTATCGCATAATTTACCAATAAGTAAACGTGCAAATACGGTTCCTGAAACGGCTAAAATAATAGAATTCCATTTTTGATCTGGCGTTAAGCCTAGGTCTCTAACCACATCTGGCATAAAGGGTACAATACCAAACCATGAGAAGAAACACATGAAAAATGATATTGAGGTGATCCAAAACGTACGTATGGAAACATCTTTAAGGTTGAATAAATTTAATTTTGTTGCTTTTACTGCTTCTAGATTTATCATAACTAAGTATTCTTATAGCAACAAAATTAAGTATAAATACTTAATTCTAAAACATAAAAATACGTATTATACGTAGAAATGTAATATTGATAATTATAAAATGCCGATTTTGAGGATTTGATAATATGGAGGGAATACTGAATGTTATTATTTAGAATAAGTTAAAACGTTAATATATTTCTTTAATTTTAGTTTTAAAAACTTAATATGTTTGTAGGTCTTTGATTATATTTGAGAGTATTTATTTTGAAAACACATTAAGCTAGTAATCATACCCCTAGTTACAACCAATTTGAATGAATCGCATCTTAATAAACATATTACTAATTATAACAGTTGGAGTATTCCAAAATACATTTGCGCAAGAATCGAAAGTCGGAAAGGTAAAAGTTGTAAAATATCGAGATACTAACGATAAATTTACGGAATCGACTACTGACAACACTCTGGCGTATTTGAATAAAAGAAAACACGATATTTTAATTACTAACAAAAAGGATACAACTCTATTGAAAACTGACTCTCTTGGAATTTTTAAAATCCCAAATAAATATTTCAATTATTGTAGAATAACCGTAAATCCTAAAACAAAAGACTTAAGAGAAGAGTTCTTGTTTATTGAGGGACTTGGTGCAAAAGACAGTCTCGAATTTAAAATTTATGATTACCATATCTCGAACAAAATTGATTCAACTAAAGCACCTGATTTTTATAATAAATTCAATACTAAAAAGGCTAAACAGGACTTTTTTTCTGGAAATAAAAGATACTTGCTTGGAAATGGAATTGAATACTCAAAGAATTTTATTGAACAATTGGAATTAAAATATAAAGAGTATGGATTTGAAATTGATTATCCCGAAAAAATGTCTGGAACTTTGGAGGAACATCGAATTCTATATAGATATAACGACCGAATGAAAGAATTGCTCGGAATAAAAAACTAGTGGTAACATAGGATAAAAGTAAGCATTGCGAAGAAAAAAAGTACTAAGCTAAAATATGATTAAATCAACCCATACTCTTTCGCCTTATTAGAAAGCTCCATAATATTTTTAACCTCTAGTTTTTTCATTAAGTTAAAACGGTGTACTTCGGCGGTACGTTTACTTATTTGAAGTTCTTCGGCTATATCTTTATTGTTTTTTAGTTGGAGTACTAAATTTAGTATTTGCTTTTCGCGTTTGGTTAATTTAAAAGGCATTTCAATAACCTCTTTTTTAGGTGCAACTGCTGTATTGGTATTTCCGTTTACAAAGTTATTCATAATAATAGCCGTGACATCGCCTGTAAAATATTTACCACCTGAAGCCACTTTGGTTAAGGCTTTTATAAATTCATCTTTACTAGCTCCTTTAAGTAAATACCCATCGGCTCCTGCTTGAATGGCTTGTACTACGTATTCTTCGGAATCGTGCATAGATAGCACCAAGGTTCTTACATCTGGGTATAATTTGCTCATGGCTGTCACAACCTCAATACCATTCATTTCTGGCATACGAATATCAACAATTAGCACATGAGGTTTATTCTTTTCAATAACCTCCAGGGCTTCTTTTCCGTTGGATGCTTCATCAATAACTATAATTCCAGATTGGTCTTCTAAAAGGGCTTTAATACCATCTCTTACTAAAACATGATCGTCAGCTAATACTACATTGATAACATCCATAGGCTTTATTTATAAGTACAAAAATAATAATTTTAAGTAATACTACGTAATTTCATTCAAAAAAGCATCTTGTTTTTGGGTTTCTTGTGTTTTCTAGTAAAATGAGAAATCTCATTATACGAATCATGTTCAGCCTCACTCTTATGCGATGTCTCAATCGTTCCTCTTGTCGACATGACTAAAAAATGCATCATTGTTTCGAAAAACGAATACAAATTTGAGCTACTTTGTCATTTCGAGCACAGCGAGAAATCACATCATAAGAATCAAACACAACACTCTTAGTTATGCGATGTCTCAATCGTTCCTCTTGTCGACATGACTAAAAAATGCATCATTATTAAAAAAACGAATACAAATTTGAACTACTTGTCATTTCGAGCACAGCGAGAAATCACATCATAAAAATCAAACGCAACACTCTTAGTTATGTGATGTCTCAATCATTCCTCTTTCGACATGACTAAAAAACGAATCATTATTAAAAAAACGAATACAAATTTGAGCTACTTTGTCATTTCGAACGAAGAGAGAAATCGCATAACAATGGTCGCGCAAAAACGCTAAGGCACTAAATTTTAAACTTCTTTGTAAAGCAAGAAATCACATTATACGAATCATGTTCAGCCTCACTCTTATACGATGTCTCAATCGTTCCTCTTGTCGACATGACTAAAAAATGCATCATTATTAAAAAAACGAATACAAATTTGAACTGCTTGTCATTTCGAGCACAGCGAGAAATCACATCATAAGAATCAAATGCAACACTCTTAGTTATGCGATGTCTCAATCGTTCCTCTTGTCGACATGACAAAACATACTTTTTAACTTTTCTAAACCAAAGGAATATTCAAAGTAACACGCGTGCCTTTACCTATTTCCGAATTAAGAAAAAGTCGGCCATCAATATATTTAATACGTTCTCGCATGAAGGTCATACCCATACCGCCATCACCATTTTTAACATTCTTAACCTTGGCAGGATCGAAGCCTTTACCATTATCGTCAATCACAATACTCAGCATATTTTTACTATGCGATAAGGACACTAAAATATGCGTAGATTCAGCATACTTAATAGCATTATTAATGGCTTCTTGAGTAATTCTATATATGTTAATTTCAACTAAAGACTCTAAGCGTTCATTGAAATCGGATTTATTAAAAAACACAATATCTTTATTCGTAAGTTTCGATAATTCCTGGGTAAGTTTTACTAATGCTGGCACAATACCATGATCTGATAATTCTGGAGGTGTTAAATTGAAAGTCGCCGTTCTTACACCTTTAATAATATTCGTGGTAAGCTCTTTTAAATACTCAATCTTTACTGTCGCTTTTTCAACATCTTTAGTATCTATACTTTCAAGATTATACTTTAAACCTGTTAGCATCTGCCCGATACCATCATGTACATCTTTAGCAATACGGTTTTGTTCCTTTTCTTGGTTTTCAATAATCTTACTTGAGATTATTTTTTGCTGACTCATTTTTTCCTCAAAACTTCGCTCTGTAAGGCGTTCTATTTCAATTTGAGCTGCTTTACGAGCCGTAATATCTGAGGCTATAATGAGTAATTCAGACTTATCGTCGGTAGGATTAAAAGGAATAATAGCCATTTCCAACCAAACGTCTATAACATCACTCGTAGTTCCTTTTACTTCACCTTGCCAACCTGTTTTTTTATGTTTTAAAACAATATCATCTATAATTAATTGTTCCTTTTCATGATTAGAAAGCACTTGAGAGAAAGTCAAATTCCCACTAAACTTAGTATATTTAAAAAGACGCGAAAACCGTTTTCCCATGTGCAATAACTCACCATTCTGATTGGTTCTAGCAAACAGCAAGGTTTCATCCATGGCGCGACTTAAAGCTCGTAATTCTTTTATAGATTTTTCTTTGGCAACACTTAAGGCATCTGCATCAATCGCCATTTTTTTAGCATGCTTTTCAGCGGTTAACAAGTCGGCAAGCGTTGCTCGAACCGTTTTAGCTGTAGGCCAAAAAATGAATAAAAATTCACCTAGTAGAATTAATAGCGTAAGTGTCATTAGTAACACCTCCAAATTTCTTAACCAACTTACTTTTGCATCGGCTTCTAAATCGTACTGATTTACAATTTGATCCATCATTAAAAGAAAATCGCCTTCATAGGCTCTTACCGTTTTTATATCATCTATAAAAGCAGATACTGGTAATGGTGGAATGTTTTCAATCTTATTAATTATAGCATTTGAAGCTTTGCTAATAGTATCAAACGTAGGGTTTAATTCTTTAAATTTATTAACAACTATTTTGCTGTTTTTTCCAGGTAAGCCTAAACTATCATTTCCTTTTTGAAGCGCGTTATGAGATACTTCCCAAAGGTTTAATGTTTGTTTAACATTGTCTTTAAGTTCGATACGTGCTTCTAAATTTTCTTCGGTAGAAAGTGCTACAATATCTTTTGTTAGTTTCTGACTCAACATACGCTGTCTACCTGCCACATTAATAACAGTAGAATCGCTTTGCTGATCATTAAGGTGCTTACGAATAAGAATCTGACTAATAATAACAGAAAGTGCAATGGTGCTTAAAGCAATTATGTATAAACGGCTTAACTTATCAAACGTTCTTTGGTCTAATGAATTTCCGCCTTTTGTCATGCTTTTTTATTTAAGAAATGGCTTGTTTAACTAATGACAAACTTTTTTCTGAAAAAGGAAGTTTTAAGGCTTCTGCATGTCCGTTATCAGACATTTTAACCCAAGTCTTTTTCAGGATATCTATTACTTTTTCATCGGTATGTTTTGCTGCAAACTCTTCAAAGTAATAATCTAAAAACACCAAACAAATTACATCTTCAATTATTTGGCTTTCTTCATTCTTCTTAATTAATTTCTTGTTAATTAAGAAAGATACTCTATCAATAAATTCTTTATCATACCCAACCTGATTCAGAATTTCGGCTGTTATTTCGGCATGCATTTTCTTTAAAGTTTCACGCCATTTTAAATACCCCACTCTATCCATCGGATATTCGTTTCTGGCTATTTTCCAACGACAAATATGTTGAGAACGCGCTGCAATTCGAAGTGCTTTAGATGCATTAGGATTAAACTGCAAAAGTTTCCTAGACATACGTTGTGAGTACAATAATTCTTTAGGATACTCTATACCAAAAACCTCGTAATTATTAGGGTCTTCAGAGTTTTTTTTATCTATTAATGCTATGGCAGTTTCAAATCGTGTCGGCTTCATTTTTATGTATATTAGTCTGAAAAGCCAATATACACATTTCCGCTTTCAATTTTAACAGGATACACAGCAATTTTTAAATCGTCGCCAGCTAAATTCGATCCGTCTTCCAACGAAAAGTTCTTTTTATGCATTGGGCAAGCTACTTTGGCAACGCCATCCTTATCGCCTATCATTCCTAACGATAATACCATTTCCATTTTATGCGGACATAAATTTTGACAGGCATACCACTTACCTACTCTAGCAAAATTATACACCGCTATTTGCTTGGTTTTGTACTTTATACAAGCTCCTGTATTCTCTGGAAAATCTTCAATAACTCCAACTTTAAACCAATCTTTTACTTGAGTTTCAGTAACCGTTTCGTATTGTTCTAGTATATTTTGCATATCTATTCTTTTTGTTGATTTGTTTATCTGTTGATTTGTTTATCTGTTACAAACGTTTAAACGTATAAATAATTAAACAAATCCACTTAATTTAACTCCAAGCCTTTGGCATTTTCTGATCACGCATTGGCACAAACACCAAGTTATCATCAGTATCATCAGAATTCACAAAATGTTTGAAACGTTTTGCCATGTTAGGATCTTCAATCGCTTGTTTCCACTCACACTCATATCTATTAACTAATCCTTGCATTTCGGCATCTAAATCTGCTGCAATTCCTAAAGAATCTTCAATAACCACTTGTTTTAAATACTCAATACCACCTTCTAATTTATCTAACCAAGGAGCTGTTCGTACTAAAGGACCAGCTGTTCGTATGTAAAACATTAAAAACCTGTCTAAATATTTAACCGACGTTTCATCATCTAACTGTTCCGCAAACAACACCGCATGTTTTGGTGTAGCACCTCCGTTTCCGCAGACATATAAATTCCAACCACCATCAACAGCAATTAATCCGAAATCTTTACCTCTAGCTTCAGCACATTCTCTAATACATCCCGAAACACCACCTTTTAATTTGTGTGGCGAGCGTAAACCTCTATATCTATTTTCAATTTCAATTGCAAATGTTACACTTTCGTGCATCCCGTAACGACACCATGTAGAACCTACACAACTTTTTACTGTACGTAACGATTTTCCGTAAGCATGTCCACTTTCAAAACCTGCATCAATTAAATCTTTCCAAATAAGTGGTAACTCATGTAATTGTGCGCCAAATAAATCGATACGCTGACCTCCAGTTATTTTAGTATATAAATCATATTTCTTAGCAACTTCACCAATTACTATTAATTTGTCTGGTGTAATTTCACCTCCAGGGATTCTAGGTACTACAGAATACGTTCCGTTACGTTGAATATTGGCTAAAAAACGATCGTTTGTATCTTGAATACCTACCTGACGGTTAGGTGTTTCCATAGTAATACTAGCAAAAATAGATGCTACTAACGGCTTACAAGTTTCACAACCATGACCTTCACCAAATAAGTTTAGCGTTTCGTCATAATCCTTTACTTGATTCACTTTTATAAGATCGTATAATTCTTGTCTGTTAAAATTAAAATGCTCACAAATAGTTTCTTTAACTTCTTTTCCTAAAGATTTTAAAGTTTCATTTACTAAATCGGCTACCATAGGTTTACAACCTCCACAACCTGTGGTTGCTTTTGTTTTAGCCACAACATCTCCAAAATTATTGCTATCGCCTTCTGTAATAGAACAGCAAATATCGCCTTTCGTAACACTTTCACAAGAACATACTTGCGCCGCGTCTGGTAAATCTAAAACACTACCAAACGACGAACCGCCTTCACTTGCTGGTAAAATTAACTCAGCAGGATTCTCAGGAATCGCCATACCATTCAAATATATTTGGTGTAACATATTATAATCGGATGCATCACCAACTAAAATCCCTCCTAGTAACGATTTACCATCAAGACTCACGTTAATACGCTTGTATAAATGTTTGGTTTTATCTTCAAAAATAACAGAATGCCCTTTTGATGCTGGCATAAACGGTTCACCAAAACTGGCTACATCTACGCCTATTAATTTTAATTTGGTAGACATATCAATATCAGCAGGCATAAGATCCTCTTCTTTTCCTAAAATCTGATTTACTGCAACACCTGCCATATCATAACCAGGCGCTACTAAACCATATATCATTTGGTTGTACAAAGCAACTTCACCAATAGCATAAATCTCTGGGTCTGATGTTTGCATTTTATTATTAACCACAATACCACCACGTACGCCCATTTCTAAATCGCAGGTTTTAGCTAACTCATCTCTTGGACGAATTCCCGCAGAAACAATAAGCATATCTACATCTAGCACATCATCTTCTCCAAACTCCATGGCAGTAATAGCATCATCGCCTAAAATTTGATTGGTTGCTTTACTTAAGTGAATATTTAATCCGATAGATTCTAATTTCAATTGCAACACTTGACTACTTCTAGAATCTAATTGTCTTGGCATTAATTTAGGAGCAAACTCAACAATATGAGGTTCTAAGCCCATATCCATAACCGCTTTTCCAGCCTCTAAACCTAATAAACCACCACCTAAAACCGCTGCTTTAGCATCCGGGTTTTGCGCTTTAAGTTTAGCAGCATAAGCGAGCATGCCTTCTAAATCTTCGATAGTTCTGTATACAAAAACACCTTCTTTTTCAACGCCTTTAATATTTGGAACAAAAGGCGAAGACCCTGTTGCTAATACCAAATAATCATAGGCATACTCGTCTTCTGTAGATGTTGTTATTGTTTTTGTAGAACGATGAATATCTGTAATACGTACATTGGTAATTAATTCAATATCATTGGCTTCATACCAAGATCGTGGCGCCATTTCTAAAGCGCCTGCATCTTGATTTTCAAAGAATTCACTTAAATGAACGCGATCATAAGCTGGTCTTGGTTCTTCACCAAAAACTGTTACTTTAAATTGACTGCTATCTGAATCGGCTGCAAATTTTTCACAAAATTTATAACCAACCATTCCATTACCTATGACAAGAATTTTTTTCATATCTACGTATTTTTAAACAAAAGTAAGTATAAATACTTAATTTTAGATACGTAGTTTAATTATTTTTATGATGTCATACGATTATTATAGATTTCGCAAATTCATACTATCTTAATTATTTATTAGACAAAAAAGCTCCTTTTTAAATAGCATAAATAACGAAAAACTAAGTAGTACTCACCGTAATAATAACACTCTTTGATGCTGGTGTTTTAGCTGTATGAGCAAAACTATCTAGCGGTACAAGCACATTTGTTTCAGGAAAATAAGTAGCACAACAGTTTTTAGGAATATCGTAACCTACTACTTTAAAATTATTAGCAACTCTTATAACACCATTGAATTCTGACTTTAAATTCACAACTTGATGCTCCTCTAAATTACGTAGTTTCATATCGTCTCGATTCATAAAAATGATGCGACGTTCGTTAAAAACACCTCGATATCTATCGTTTAAGCCATAAATAGTGGTATTAAATTGATCGTGACTACGTATAGTCATCATAATTAATTCATCTGCTTTCAACTTCAAAGCAGGTAGTTTATTGATAGAAAAATTAGCCTTGGTTGTTTTTGTTTTGAATTTTCTTTCCCGTGCTCCATTAGGTAGATAAAACCCCGAAGGTTGTTTAATTCTTTTATTATAATCATCAAACCCTTCAACAACCTCAGCAATATCATCACGTACCAGATTATAATCATCTTTATACTGCAACCAATTAATTTTAGACCGTGATTTTAAAGTCGCATTGGCAATACCACAAACTACAGCGACTTCACTTAACAATGTATCAGAACAAGGCTCTAAAACACCTTTGGTAGATGAGACTACCCCCATAGAATTTTCAACACTTTGAACTTGTAAACCTGTTTTTTGATAATCTTTTTCGGTGCGTCCTAAACAAGGAAAAATCAAAGCTTCTTTCCCTGTAACCAAATGCGAACGATTTAGTTTGGTACTTACATGAACTGTTAGGTTGCAATTTGCCAAAGCCTGTGCTGCATAGGCTGTATCTGGTACTGCCGAAATAAAATTACCTCCTAAGCCAAAAAAGACTTTTGCTTTTTTCTCATACATGGCTTTTATGGCATCTATAACCGAATATCCATGCTTTGTTATTGGCTTGAAACCATATTTCGTTTCTATTTTATCTAAAAATGCTTGTGGTGCCGATTCCCAAATACCAACCGTTCTATCGCCTTGCACATTAGAATGCCCACGAACTGGACAGGTGCCTGCTCCTTCTTTTCCAATACTCCCTTTAAGTAATAACAAATTAACGACTTCGCGAATATTATCTACCGCATTTTCATGTTGCGTTAAGCCCATCGCCCAACAAATAATAATCTTATTTTTGTTCAGAATTAAATCAAACGCTTCATCAAAAATAGCTTTGGTTATTCCTGAAGCTTCTAAACAAGCTTCAAAATTATAGGTTTTTAAATCTGCAATAAAAGCATCATAACCATGCGTGTGTTCATCAATAAAGTCTTTATCAAAAACATTACTCGTACTTTCTTCTTTTTCTAATAATTTAAGAAGTATGGCTTTCATAAAAGCCACATCGCCATTAATGGTTATAGGAACAAACACATCGGCTATTTGAGTACCGCCAGTTAATAGTTTGATAGGACTTTGAGGATCAGTAAACTTTATTAAACCTGCTTCTGGCAACGGATTAATAGCAATTATTTTTCCGCCATTATTTTTACATTTTTCTAAAGCCATTAACATTCTTGGATGGTTCGTACCTGGATTTTGCCCAATAACCATAACCAATTCTGCTTTATATAAATCGTCTAAAGTAACGGAGCCTTTTCCTATCCCTAAGGTTTGAGAAAGCGCACTTCCACTAGCTTCATGGCACATATTAGAACAATCAGGTAAATTAGATGTACCATATTCTCTAACAAATAATTGATACAAAAAGGCTGCCTCGTTAGTGGTTCTTCCTGATGTATAAAAGACCGCTTCGTCTGGACTATCTAAGACATTTAAATGATTGCCGACTTTATTAAAAGCATCTTCCCAAGAAATAGGTTGATAATGCGTCGCGCCTTCTGCTAAAAACATAGGCTCAGACAAACGCCCTGATTTACCAATTTCAAAATCTGACCAACTCGCTAATTCATCCACACTATGTTCTGCAAAAAAATCAGTTCCAATGGTTTTATTTTGAGCTTCTTCAGCAATGGCTTTCAAACCATTTTCGCAATACTCTCCTAATTTAGAACGTTCATCGTCTGGATCTGGCCATGCACAACCGGGACAATCAAATCCTCCTTTTTGATTTACTTTTAGAGATACCTTTATAGCATCAGCAGGATTCATATATTTAGCAGCATGATTAATTGCCGCTTTAATCCCTCCAAAACCAACACTATTTGTTTTTGGTTTTGTTGTTTTTAATGTTGTGAAGTCTTCAGGTATTTTTGCTTTATCTTCTGGAATTGAACTCATATAAAAATTAAAAATTTGTTATTAAATATATGAGTTATTTACTGATTTTTAACAAACTCTAACGCTCGTTTTTCATTATAATAAATATTCTTTTTAGCAATAAACCCAACATGCCCTCCATATTGAGGCATTTCTAAGTATAAACTCGGATTTTCTTTTGCTTCCTTTACAGGATAACATTCAGGAGATAAAAACGAATCGTTAAGTGCATTAATAATTAATGCCGGTGTTTTTATATTTGGTAAAAACTGAAGACAACTGCTTTTTGCATAATAGTCTATCGCGTCTCTAAAACCATGCGCTTTAGATGTGTAAACATCATCGAAATCTATGAGTGTTTTAATAGTACAAAATTCTTCTTGCGATAAATCTTCAGGAAACTTAACAAGCTTATTAACTAATCGTTTCGTTAAATGATTCAAAAATCGATTGGAATACAATCTATTTTTAGGTTTATGAAGTTCGTTACAAGAGCCCATTAAATCTGCTGGTACAGAAATGGCAATACCCGCTTTTATTTCATTTGGAACTTCATCGCGCTCACCTAAATATTTTAATATTACGTTAGCACCTAAACTTATACCGTATAAATAGATATCTGTGTATTTATTTAATGCTAAAACATGCTCTATAATATCTTCTAAATCATCGGTAGCACCAGAATGGTAACTTCTGTATTTTAAATTATCTTCTCCACTACAGCCTCTAAAATTCACACAGATGGCATCAATACCATCATTATTAAACAATTTTGCCAAACCCGTTACATACGGTCTTTGTCCATGACCTTCTAATCCGTGAAAACACAACACAAGTTTGTTTGATTTTTCCTTAGAGAAACTCCAATCTAAATCTAAAAAATCGCCATCTTTTAAAGTAATACGTTCGCGTTCTTGCTTTAGTTTAACCCGCCGAACTAAACCCGAGTAAACTGTAGAAATAAATCCGTTTTTAAAAAGAAATGAAGGTTTGTAGGTAGCGTCTATTATTGGCATAATTACAGTATTCTGTCGCAGTCGCAGTTTTCAGTTGGTGAAGTTAATATTAAAATTTTCATATTCTTTTATACTTTGCGTCTTTTACTAAAAAAACAACACGATTTTAGTTGACTTCTAAGTCTGTAAATTTAAAATATGTGCCATTAAAAAGCCCCTTATCACTTAATTTTAATGATGGAATAACCAACAAAGCCATAAAAGACAAGGTCATATAAGGCGCATGTAAAGTGCTTCCTAATTCCTTTGCCATGTTGTCGAGTTTCGCATAATCTTCGCCTACTGTTTTCCCATCTTTATCACTCATAATTCCTGCAACAGGCAATGAAATGATTTTTTCTTCGGAATTGGACACAGCACAAATACCACCTTTGTTTTCAATAAGTAAATTAACTGCTTTACAAATGGCTTCATCACTAACTCCTACAGCAATAATATTATGAGAATCATGACCTACGGAAGATGCTATCGCTCCATCTTTCAATCCGAAATTTTTAATAAACGCAATGGCAGGGTCATCATTATTGTAACGGTTAACAACCGTCATTTTTAAAATATCTTTTTCAATATTTGAAACTAAGTTTCCATCTACAATTAAAGCGTCTTCTTTTAGTTCGTTAGTTACCAACTGCCCTTCTAAAGCTTCAATAACTCTTATTTTTTTAGCTGAAGATTCAAACTTAAAATCTGAAATTTCTTTTTTATTACAGTTGAAATTATTCAAATTTTTAAAAGCAACGGGCTTAATCAAGGACACACCTTCATTAAACACAAATGTGCCGTTTATATATGTTTGAAGTGTTTTAAAATTGACTAAATCTTCCACAACAATACAATCGGCATCATCGCCTATCTGTAACAATCCTACATCTAAATTATAATGCTTTACAGGATTAATACATGCCATTTGCAGCACTTTAAAAACACCAACTCCTTTTGCTACCGCTCGTGCACAAAGTTTATTAATGTGATCTAATATTAAATCGTCTGGATGTTTATCGTCACTACAAAACATCATGTTTTCAAAATGCTCTGAAGCTAAATCTATTAAGGCTTCAAAATTCTTAGCAGCACTACCTTCACGAATTAAAATTTTCATACCTTTTTGAAGCTTTTCTAAAGCTTCGTCATAAGTAAAACACTCATGATCGGTAGAAATACCTGCTCTTATATATTTTAAAACATCTTTTCCTCTTAAACCTGGTGCATGACCATCAACAGGTTTATTAAAATATTTAGCCCATGCTATTTTTTTCATGACTTCATCATCATCAAACAACACGCCTGGGTAATTCATCATTTCTGCTAAATACTTAATATCTGGATTTTCCAGAAGTTTTTTAATAGCATCTGAATCTATAACAGCACCTGCCGATTCAAAAGTTGTTGCTGGCACACAAGATGGTGCTCCAAAATTGAATTTAAGTGGTACTTGTTTCCCATTTTCAATCATAAACTCAACACCTTCAACACCCAAAACATTGGCTATCTCATGCGGATCTGAAACAGTTGCTACTGTACCATGAGTAATTGCCAATCGAGCAAACTCACTAGGCACTAACATAGAACTTTCAATATGAATGTGAGCATCTACAAAACCTGGTAATATGAAATGATTTACATCGTGATCTTTCTCTTCAATAGAAAGTATTTTGCCATCCTTAAAAGTAACTTCACCTTTAAAAATACGTTTATTTTGTATATCGACTATGTTACCTTGTAGCTTCATTTTTATTATAGATTCCTGCCTGCGCAGGAATGACAAATTGTTTAATTAATAAGATGCTTAGACTGTGCTAAGCATATCAGTTTACTGCAACTCAATTTTAAGTATTTGCTTCGTTTTGTCTGTTACTCGAAACCTGTTATCTGCTCTACGGTTTACTACCCAAACAATCATATTTTCAGAACATAACAACCAGATATTTTCTTTATCTAAAAGCGATAGTTTTTCGTCTTTAAAATACTTACTCAACTTCTTTTTTCCTGTCATTCCTAACGGATAAAACACATCGCCTTCTTGCCATTTTCTTAATTCTAATGGAAACGTTAAAACATCTTTATCAACATAAATAACATTGGTTCGTTTTCCGAAAATAGCATCTGCTTCATCAAAAAGCAAAATACCCAATGGGGTTTCAAGGTCTTTATCTGTTTCTGAAATAACGATACTTTCATTTGCTTCTACAAAAAGCTCACTTAACAAAATATGCTCTCTATCTTTTATTAAACGGTGTGTAGACGACAAAACTTGCTTACCCGATTGTGCCTCTAAAAGCTTTACAACATCATCCCATTCTGTAAATCCGTAATCCTTGAATATTTCAAATAGATACGCTTTCGGGTTATTCAACTTTTTAAACTCTGAAATTTTAAAAACCATTTGATAGTCGTCAATAGTTTCAACAGCATTATTAAAAAAACTATCAATACTATCTTCAACAATATCGGCTGTGTCATTTAAGTTACTAATTGTATTTTGAAAATTCTGTAATACACTTGGATTCATTTCCTTCAAAATGGGAATCACATCGTGCCTTAATTTATTTCTCAAATACTTAGTAGAGGCATTACTGCTATCATCTCGCCACTTTATATTGTTCGCTTTAGCGTAAGTTTCGATATCGTTACTAGAAAATGGTAACAGTGGTCTCACAAAATGGTTGTTAACTTCAGGAATACCTGTTAAACCTTCTAACCCCGTACCTCTTGATAAATTGATTAAAAAAGTTTCTAAATTATCATCGGCATGATGTGCTGTTAAGACATAATCGAAACTTAGCTGTTCCGCTAATCCTTCAAACCAGTTATAACGCAGTTCTCTCGCTGCCATTTGTATAGAAACCTTATGTTCCTTAGCATATGCATTGGTATCAAAACTTTCAACAAAGGCTTCTAAATCTAAGCTTTCTGCTAATTGCAGAACAAAGTTTTCATCGGCATCACTTTCTTCACCACGCAAATTAAAATTACAATGTGCTAATGCGATATTTAAACCTGCTTTATGAGATACATGTGTTAAAATCACACTATCAATTCCTCCAGAAATAGCTATAAGAAGTTTGCTTTTTTTCAAAAAAGGTAAACGCGATTCTAAATGGTGTTCAAATTGTGCAAACATGGTTCAAATATACAACTTTGAGGGTTTAATTTAATCGAAAATCGTTAATATAAAATGATATAAATCATGAATTTTATTCTAAAACAGAAGTACCTTTTAAGTATTAATTTTAAATACTATTGTTATGTGCTCATTAGATAAAATAAACGATAAAAAAACAAAAGAAGCTTTTGATAAACGTGTTATTTCGGCAACTCAACATTTACAAGCCTATGTTAAGCACAGACTATACATTGCAATATCTACGGGAATTATTCCTAAAAACATGTATACGTCTCATGGTATTATTGACGAGGCTATTGCTAAATACTACGAAAAAGGATATAATATTGATAGCGATGCTACAACCATAAAACTGAAGCTTTTTAAAATTGTTGATGCCGATTTAAACACGCTTTTTAAAAAAGAGGCCTTTCATAAAAACACGATTAGCACGAATTCTATTTTAGAAGAAGAATTGGATAATTTAGAAGAAAAATATACTGTTGATGCCGATATGGATTTTGTTATGAATGAAGATTTAAATGATATCTCGTACAAGCAAGACCATAAACACAAACATTTGTTTTTATATGCCGATAATGATAGTTCGGTTTTAGAAGCTTTTGATATTGAAGCCGCATCGCTTAATGACTCTAAAAAAAGACTAGGCAACTTATACAGTTGGTTGCCATTAAACGTGTCGAATATTATTGATTTAATAGTTTTTGGAAAGCTAAGTTTTGAAGAAATATCAAAAGTAAGATCTATGGAAGTAAAACGTGTGGAGTTTATTTTTAATGAAGTCAAAGATCAGTTTAAAGATCATATAGATTAGTTCTCCAAAACCGTTCGCATCGCTTTAGCCTTTACCAAACATTCCTCGTATTCTTTTAGCGGGTCGCTTTTTGCTGTAATAGCGCCACCAACGGAATAAGACACGTATTTTTTGGTTTCGTTATATAAAATACTACGAATAACCACATTAAAATCGAAATCGCCTGTAGGCGAAAAATAGCCTACAGCCCCCGAGTAAAGCCCGCGTTTAGTTGCTTCTAAATCTTCAATAATTTGCATTGCCGAAATTTTAGGAGCGCCCGTCATACTACCCATTGGGAAGGTGCTTTTTATAATATCTATGGGATGTGTTGAAGCTTCAACTTCCGATGTAACCGTAGAAATCATTTGATGCACTTGATCGAAGGTATAAATCTTGCACAACTCTTTTACTTTCACACTGCCTTTGGTGGCGGTTTTAGATAAATCGTTACGTACCAAATCAACAATCATAATGTTTTCACTTCGCTCCTTTTCGTTTTCTAACAAATCCTGTTTCAGCTTCGCATCTTCTTCAACATCTAACGAACGCTTTGCTGTTCCTTTTATAGGCTGCGAAATTAAGGTTGTTCCTTCTTTTTTCAAGTAACGCTCTGGTGAAGCCGATAACAAGTATTTATCTTGACATTTTAAAAAGGTTGCAAAAGGCGGATTAGAAATATCATTAAGTTTATTATAAATCTCTAAAGGATTAATTGTTGTGTCTTCGGCATAAAACTCTTGACAAAAATTCGCTTCATAAATATCGCCACGATGTATATGGGCAAGCATATTTTTTATTTTCTCGAAGTATTCATCTTTATGAATGCGAAGTTTTATTTTGATTTGATCATCGGAGACCTTGCGCTCAAGGTCACTATCATCTATATTCTCAATAGCTTTTAAATCGTCTTCAATTTCATCATCAACACAATTTAAGTATTGAATTTCAACATTATCACCTTTAAATAAAAATAGTTTCTTAGGCTGAAAAAAGTACAAATCAGGAAATTCTAAACCATCAAAATTAGTCGATTTTAAAGCTTCAACATCATTTTTTAAATCGTAGGTTAGGTATCCAAAAATCCAATCGTTTACTAAGGTTTGATATTCTTTTAGTTTTTCAAAACCCTGAAGATAATCTGTTTGAATGCCAGTAAACGCATCAACCGCCAAAACCGCATCATAATTAGAATAGCTTTGCTCGTAATTATTAGAATCTAGCCAAACCACATCATCAAACTGTTGTGCCCAAATGCGAATCTGACTTTTAAAGACTTTAGAATCTTTAAATTTAAAAATTTGTTTTGTTCTCAATAAAAAAGATTATTCCGCAAAGTTAAGTAGAATACTTAAAAAATTAAGATTTTTGTACTTTAAACATCTAAAAGCATGTACACCTTACAAAACGAGAAACTTAAGATTACGGTTAAAAAAATTGGTGCCGAATTATGCAAAATTACATCGACAAAGCATCACACCGAATTTATGTGGAATGCCAACCCAGATGTTTGGAGTAGCTACGCGCCTAACCTATTCCCAATTATTGGTGCTTTAAAAAACAATACCTATTTTTTTGAAGATAAAGCATATAGTTTACCTAAACATGGTATGGTGAGAAACAACGACCATATTACGCTACACGAACAAACCGAAAACAGTTTAACATTCAAACTCATTTATAGTGAAGCAACGCTAAAAATATATCCGTTTAAGTTTGAGTTTTATATTACATATACGCTAACAGATACAACCATAAAAATAACACACACCATTAAAAACGTTGATAACAAACCCATGTATTTCTCGGTTGGCGGACATCCTGCTTTTAAGTGCCCAGTGTATGACGATGAAAATTATGATGATTACGTTTTAGAATTTGAACACCATGAAAACTCTGAAACACACCTCATAAATATGGAAAACGGCCTTATTTCACCTAAAACAAAACCTGTGTTTAGCAATACTAATTTGCTACCGCTAAAACACGACTTATTTAATGCCGATGCGCTTATTTTCAAAGATTTAAAATCTAGAAAAGTCATCTTAAAAAGTAATAAACACGGAAACATTTTATCATTTACTTATAATGATTTCAATTATTTAGGTATTTGGGCAAAACCAGAAGGCGATTACGTTTGTATAGAACCGTGGTTAGGTATTGCCGATAACGAAACCACCAATCAAGATTTAAAAACCAAAGAAGGCATTTTAAAACTTGCTGCCCACGAGACCTTTAATGCAAGCTACAGTATTGAAATAGATAACAATCATTTAATCTAAATTATTAAACGTAACTTTGCCAGCTAAATAGCATATTTTGACATTTCACGATTTAAATTTAAACACCCCATTATATAACGCCATAGACGATTTAGGCTTTACAACACCTACACCCATTCAAGCAGAAGCTTTTAATGTGGTAAGTTCGGGTAGAGATATGGTTGGTATTGCCCAAACAGGTACAGGTAAAACCTTTGCCTACATGTTGCCTATTTTAAAGAATTTAAAATTTTCGACACAAGAAAATCCGCGTATTTTGGTGTTAGTGCCAACACGCGAATTGGTGGTACAGGTGGTTGATGAAATTGAAAAACTATCAAAATACATCAATAATCGTGTATTAGGCGTGTATGGAGGTACTAACATTAACACGCAAAAGCAAGCCATTGCCGAGGGTATTGATATTTTAGTAGCAACACCAGGTAGATTATACGATTTGGCTTTAAGCCGCGTATTACAATTAAAATCTATACAGAAATTAGTAATTGATGAAGTTGATGTCATGCTCGATTTAGGCTTTAAACATCAGCTAATTAATATTTTCGATATACTTCCAGAAAAGAGACAAAACATTATGTTTTCGGCAACCATGACCGAAGATGTCGATTTACTAATTAACGATTTCTTTAAAAGTCCAGAGCGTGTATCCATTGCTATTTCTGGAACACCGCTAGATAACATCTCGCAAACACGTTACAAAGTTCCAAATTTTTATACCAAAGTAAATTTATTAACACACTTACTAAACGATACAGAAACCTTTAATAAGGTTTTAATATTTGTAGCGTTTAAAAAAATGGCCGATCGTTTGTTCGATCAACTCGATGAAATTTTTCATGATGAGTTATGCGTTATTCACTCTAACAAAACACAAAACTACCGTTTACGTAGTATCGAGCAATTTAGAAACGGAAACAACCGTATTTTAGTGGCTACCGATGTTATGGCGCGCGGATTGGATATTGATAACGTATCGCATGTTATTAATTTCGACACACCAATTTACCCAGAAAACTACATGCACCGTATTGGTAGAACAGGTCGTGCCGAACGTAAAGGAGAAGCCCTTATTTTTAATACCGAAAAGGAAGCCGATGCCATTGAGAATATAGAAACCTTAATGAATATGGAAATTCCGTTATTGAAAATTCCAGAAACCGTTACAATATCTACCGAACTTATTCAAGAAGAGCGTCCGGTAATAAAAGAACGTAACAACCCTAACAAACGTAATAGAGACGAAGATGCGCCAGGACCAGCCTTTCACCAGAAATCTGAAAAGAATTCTAAAGAAAACTTAGGTGGTTCCTACAAATTCAAAATAGCAGCTAAGTACAAAAAGCCTAAAACTAGAGGCGATAAAAACTATAACAAACGAAATAAGAGAAAGTAATTTTTTGGGCGTTACCCTATCGGGTCGGGCTTTCTGTTACAAGTCCTCGCTCCTACGTCGCTGTGGGCTTTTCACGGCAATCCCTAACGCGGGTGTATTTGTTAAATTTAAGTCCATCCAGCTAAAGTCTATTGTCATTCCTGCCTGCGCAGGACTAACATAAATAGAGATAGTAAGAATCATAATAAATAGAAAAAGAGTAAAAAAATAGAGTTTTGCCCTAAAATTTAATCTTCAGTAAAAATTAAAGCAACTCTTGTCATAATAAATCAATTTCAAATTAATACCCTGTGATTTCCTTAAGCTTATAAAAGAAAGCTTTCTTTCGTTCTGAGCTAATTTTCCAATCGGTTGGGATACTTTGAAAACCAGATTCGAAAGGTTCTCCCTCTTTTCTAAAATCAAAAAATCCCCAAGATGCATAAGATTCTATAGACGTTTTTAAATTATAAGACTCTTTATCGAAATCAAAATGATCGTCTTCATTAAAAAGAATTGGTTTTGTATAATAACCTTCTGAAGCCCTTACCTTTTCAACCAAAACCTTAATACCTTCAGGTTCTTCAATACCATTACCATGAATAAGAACAAAATCTGAACTCTGAATAATATTAGAAGTTGGCACTCTATTACCAGCAAAACTTGTACTAACCAAAAACTTATTATCTGTCATTTTTTTAACACGTTCTATTAACTCTGAAACCCGTTCTGGTTGCAATATTTTATGTTCGTAATTGATATCACATTCATTATTAATCTCTATTAACAAGTTAGAATACGATTTTTTTAAAAGCCAATTGGTAATATTATCAACAGCATTTAAAACCGCCTGTTCGTCTTTTAATTGATCGTCTTGTCCAAAATAGAAATAACCAAGTATAACAACCATTCCTATGTCATCTGCCTTATCTAATATTTTTTCTAAACGATTAATATATTTAGGTCTTAAATTACCAATGCTATCGAATGCTGTATTTACCCAACCATAATTTCCATATCCTAAGGGACTTCCGCCTTGAAGGTTTAAAGTAAAAGCTAACAAACCATGAGATTTCCAATCGGGCATTGCGGCAATAAATTCATTTGTATTTCTTTCGGGATCCCAAACTTGGGTGTCTGGATACTTAAAATTGTCTCGTGTATCGGGATTTAAATCATCAAAAACACCTTGAACCATTCTAGAATTAAATAAAAGTCCTTCAATCTTGTTTCCTTCCCAGTTTCTATTTTTATAGGTTATTTCATCATTAATGTAAAACTGTTCTCCCTTAATAGCAACAACGGTTTTTTTATGCTCTTCTTTTTCGCAAGAACTTAAACTAAAAACCGAAATAAGAAGTCCGAAAAAAACAAACCATTTAATTTTTGTAGCATTCATAATATTCTATTTATTACTTATTATAAGATTGATGTTCTTAAAGATATGAAATTATAAAAAGAACTACTGTTTGCTAGAAATTTACGGTAATCTAATATTTAATTTATATTTGCAGCACATTGCACTTTATGATAGCTAAAATTAAAAAATTCTTACTTTCTATCGAACAAGTTCCCACGCTACTCTATCTTGTAAAATGGGTGTTTATTTGTTTGCTTTTAGGCGCTGTTGCTGGTAGTGTTTCGGCTTTCTTTCTTACGAGTTTAGATTGGGCAACAAATTACAGAGAATCTCATTTATGGATTATTTGGTTGTTACCAATTGGCGGTTTTATTATTGGCTTGTCTTATCATTTATATGGTAATGAGGTTGTAAAAGGCAATAACTTATTACTTGAAGAATTTCATTCACCAAAAAAAATAATCCCTTTTAAAATGGCGCCTTTGGTATTATTTGGCACTATTGTAACACATTTATTTGGTGGATCGGCAGGTCGTGAGGGTACAGCAGTACAAATTGGAGGTGCTATTGCCGACCAGTTTACAAAAATTTTAAAACTCTCTAAACGCGATAGACAAATTCTTTTAATTGCAGGTATTAGTGCTGGTTTCGCTTCTGTTTTTGGAACACCGTTAGCCGGAGGTATTTTTGCGCTTGAGGTTTTAGTTTTAGGAAGAATAAGACTCGATGCTATCATTCCTAGTTTTATGGGTGCTGTTTTTGCAAACTATTTTTGTGAAATCTGGAACGTAACACATACACATTATCATATTTCTGAGGTTGCCGAAATGAATCCTATAAATCTATTATGGGCATTATTAGCAGGTATTATTTTTGGTTTGGTTGCGATGCTATTTTCTAAATCGACTCATTTTTGGAGTAATCTATTTAAAAAATATATTAAATATCCGCCATTACGTCCTGTTATTGGTGGTGTTATTTTAGCCGTTACCATTTATTTTATGGGAACAACTAAGTACATTGGTTTGGGTATTCCTACCATTGTAGATGCGTTTGATGTGAACCTCAACTCTTATGACTTTTTATTAAAAGTATTACTCACCTCTTTTACGCTAGGTGCTGGTTTTAAAGGAGGTGAAGTAACGCCTTTATTTTTTATAGGTGCTACTTTAGGAAATGTACTCATTTGGTTTATCCCGTTACCAATGGGATTACTTGCCGGTATGGGTTTTGTTGCTGTTTTTGCAGGCGCTACCAATACACCTATTGCATGTACAATTATGGGCATTGAATTATTTGGTATAGAAGCAGGCGTTTTTATTGCTTTAGCGTGTAGTACTGCCTATTTATTTTCTGGTCATTCAGGTGTGTATGCCTCCCAAATTATTGGAAGTCCGAAAAACAATTTCTATATACGTGAAAAAGGGTTACCGCTTTCTGATATTAAAAAGAGACGTGATAAACAGGAAAAGACTTAAGCTAAAACTAACGCTCCTTTTTGATGTATTCTAAAACATCAACTAACGGACTAACCCAAATTGATGCTTCGTTTTCCTTTAAGTATTGTACAAACTTATTGTGTTCGTCTAAATCGACATTTAAATTATGTTCGCCACCAACACCGTGAAACAAGAATACCGCTAAAGAGCTACTTGTTTTGGCTTGTTCTACAATACTTATTAAATGGTCTGCAGTATCGCCATTAACACTAAAGGCTTTAACATCAAATAAATCTAAATTAGATGTCTCGAAACCCGCTTCTACACCACGAGCACCAACAAAATCGGTTTTAATAAGTTCTATAAAAGAAGAATCTCGAATGGCTGTATCTCCACAGGTATAAGCAAAGGTTCTTTTGGTTTTACCATCGATAGTATGTAACAAGGTATTTGCTAATTTAATTTCGCTTACAATTTTATCAATGGAATAGGTATCTAAATCGTAATCTGGATTGACCCATTCTCTTCCTTCTGGCTTTCCATCACACGGATGAAATAATGTATGATTGCCTAATTCATGGCCTTTATTTGCTAATGCTTTCCAATCATTCAACCTATTATTTAATGACGCTGAATTTCCAGGAACATAAAATGTGGCTTTCAATCCTAAAGAATCTAAAATAGTTAATACATTATCTAAATGCACATTCAATCCGTCATCGTACGTTAAAGAAACGGCGCATTGTTTTGTATTCCAAAGTGCTTTATTTTCATTTTGTGCATTCGTTATAAATGATGCCATAAATACTAAGAAAACGCATGCTTTTAAATGTTTCATATGCTTAAAATTAATCATCAACAGCTTGATTTACTAAAGTTCTAAATATTTGCGAAGTATCATCACCACTAATTCGTTGTGTCTGCTTTAATAATATGCCAATATAATCTTCTTTAGGATCTGCAAAATACTTCGTATTAAAATAACCGCCCCACTCAAAAGTACCTTCGCTGCTGTTACCTCCTAAATCATGTTTTTTCTTATCAACAAGTCCAAAAGCTAATCCGTGAGCTCTTTCAATATTTTCAGATATATAAGGAATTTGATTGGTTAAAATAGTTTCTACAGTGGTTCTGCTTAAAAGTCTAACACCATTTAATTCTCCTTTGTTTAAATACATTTGTAAAAACGTTGCATAATCCTTTGCTGTACTAGAAAGTCCTGCTCCACCTGATAAAAACCGTTTAGCTCCGGTTTTAGGATAATCGGTATCGTAAAATGTTACAGGATATTTAACCCATACATTATCTTCTTTTGTTTGAACCGTTACCAACCTATCGTATTTTGATTCTGGAAGATAAAACTGTGTATCCTCCATTCCTAAAGGCTCGAAAATTCTAGTTTTTAAAAATTCATCAAAAGGCATTCCAGACATAATTTCAACAAAGTATCCTAACACATCTAGTCCTTCGCTATAAGTATACTTTTCACCTGGATTGTGGTGTAAAGGTAATTTGGCTAGTTTTTTAATATTATCGCCAATAGCAACATTTTCGGTAGTGAATAAATCTACAATACCTGCTTTAGCATATAGCTTTTTAAAACGTAAATCGCCATCTATTTTCCCATAACCAATACCAGATGTATGCGTCAATAAATTTCGAATAGTTATTTGTGTATCGGCTGGCTTGGTTGTGTATGATGAATCTGCTTCGTTAAAAGTATCTAAAAGTTGGGCTTCTCCAAATTCTGGAATATATTTTGAAATAGGATCGTCTAAGCTAAATTTAGCTTCTTCCCACAACATCATAACGGCAGTTGAAGTAATGGCTTTAGACTGAGAAGCTATTCTAAAAATATGATCTAATTCCATATCTGTTTTAGAAGTGTTATCTGCCATTCCAAAAGCTTTATAATACACTATTTTACCATGTCGAGCAATTAAAGCAACAGCACCAGGGATTTTCTTTTCTGAAACAGCAAACGTTAACATTGAATCTATGCGGTTTAACCTTGCACCTGACAGACCTACAGAACTAGGCGTTGCAATAGAAAGTGTTTCGGTTTGTAATGTTGGTGTTTGCTTAAAACAAGAGGTTAGTACAAATGCGGTAAGGCAAACTAAAAATAGTTTTTGCATGGGTTTAGTTGTTGATTAAATTAATAGAAAAGCTAAGTTACTTTTTTATAGATAATTATAATTATCTACAAACAAAAAAATCCCTTTCCAAATAAATGAAAAGGGACTTTTTTAAATTACTACTTATTAATTGATTTTTAAAACCAATTCTTTTCCTTTGTAAACAACACTTTTATTGATTGCTTTAGGAATTTGCATGCCATTTCCATTAATATCATTAACAACTACAATATTAAATTGACGTTTTTTAATCATCTTAGGAAAAGCACCTGTTCTTTTTCCTATTGTTAAAATTTTATTTTCATCATCCCAACTAAACTTAATGGTAGAAAATAATCCTTTCTCATAATTATAGTTATCTTTTTCATCATCATACAAAATAAATTCGCCATCGGCACCAGGATACACACGAATTTCTATAGGCGCATTATTTTTTTCGTTAGCATATTGAACAAAAGGTCCCATTGGTAAAATTGAACCCGATTTTACATATAAAGGCATAATATCAATAGCCGCTTCAGCTTGAATAGTCTGTCCGCCATCATATGTTTCTCCTGTCCAAAAATCTATCCATTTTGTATTTGCTGGTAAAAAAACCGCTCTTGATTTTGTTGTACTAAAATCTTCTTTTCCTCCAATAAATCTATTACCATCCTTTTTTACATCAACATACATTGGATCTGTTACAGGACAAACTAATAATGATTTTCCGAACATATACTCATCATTAATATCTAGTGCGTTTTTATCATCTGCAAAGTCCATGACTAAAGCACGAATCATACTGGAAGCATTTGCTGTTACATCCCAAGACGTAGAATAAATATACGGTAATAACCTATATCTTAAATTGATAAACTTTTCAATAGCATCATAAGCCCAAGTTCCTTTATCTCCAAATTGATAAATTTCACGCGGACCATCGGTACCATGAGAACGCATCATAGGACAAAAAGTTCCATATTGTAACCAACGCACATACAATTCTTTATAAGCTGAATTATTATTTCTTTCAGGATAATCCCATAGGAAAAAGCCACCAATATCAGTATTCCAATACGGAATTCCAGTTAATGAAAAATTCAACCCTGCCGAAATCTGATTTTTAAATTGAGGCCAACCAGCTTTTACATCGCCAGACCATGAATTAGCTCCAAAACGTTGTTGACCAGTAAATGCAGAACGGGTAAGTATAAATACACGTTTATCTTCACGTGTTGCTCGCTGATGTTCATAAACACCTCCAACAGTTTTTAAAGGAAATAAGTTTCTATATTTTCTAAACGACCCTAAATAAGTTTGTTCATCATAATCTTTATCTTGTCTTTCGTTATGATCTGGTTCGGTAGAATCCATCCACCAACCATCGTTTCCGAGACTAAAAATACCTTTGTTTAAGTATTTCCAATAAATATCGCGAGCTTCAGGATTATACGGGTCATAAACCCTAACTCCAGAACTCTTAGCATCTTTTGGCTGTGGCCATGTATTTTTATCTGTTAAAGGCCATGTTTTAAAATTAAATAACATGCCTTTTTCATTCAATTCTTTATAAGGTTTGGTTTTAGGCCCAAAAGAAGCCCAAATGGAAAAAATTACATGGGCATTTAAATCGTGAACCTCATCAATCATTTTCTTAGGGTTAGGGAATTCTGGATTTAAGAACTCCATTGAGTTCCATTGATAATTATTACCCCAATATTGCCAATCTTGTATTAGTCCATCAAATGGAACCTTTAATTCGCGGTATTTTTTAACAACACCAACCGCTTCATCTTGACTTTTATATCTTTCTTTACTTTGCCAATACCCATAAGTCCAATAAGGAAACATAGGTGCTTGACCTGTTAAATCTCTTATTTGTTTTACAACGCCATCGGCATTGCCACCATACATAAAATAATAATCTACACAATCTCCTACTCTAGATTCAAAAGATGTTTCGAAAACACTATCTGAAAAATCTGTTGGTGAATAATTATCCCAGAATACACCATAACCTTTTGATGATTGCATAACAGGAACAGCTGTAATTAAAACTTCTTGTAAAAGGTGTAATTTTTGATTTCTTTGAGACATGTTTCCATCTTGAAACTGCCCTAAACCGTAAACCTCTTCATCTCTATCTAACACATATGATTGACGCACTACATAACTATCTTCATCAACATCTTTTATTGATGTAATTTGAACGCCATAATCTTTCTCAACAAGTAATGACTTATTATCTGAAGAAACAAAGGATACGCTTCCTGTCTTTTTATTTATATGAACTGCTAATTTTAATGAAGAAATAATGACTTCATCTGCATTTTCTAACAAACTTAAATTTACAGTTTCTGGAGTTTTAATTACTGAATGGCTCTTTTTTTCGAAATCTTTACCAATTGGAGATTTTAATACTCTCACTATTTCTGGAGTATAAAACTCAATAGCAACATTAATATTACTTATTTGAGTATTAACAACTTTAAGTGTTTGTTCATACTCTTGTCCTTTAGCAGAGAAAATAAAAACAAATACAAAAACTAATAATACATAAAAATTTTTCTTCATAAAATAATCACACATAAATTAATAAGTGTAAAAATAACATTTATTTTTTAATATCATAAAAAATCCCTTTCCAAATAAATGAAAAGGGACAAATAGAGAGTTTTTTAGTTTACAAAAATAACCAACCAAATTTTAACCCTAACTTAAAGTTAATCTCGTATTCTTACTTGACTCTCTACAATATCTGAAATAGGAACAACTAGTTTTCCTTCTGATGTTTTTAATGTTACCGAAGCACCATCAATAGATTCAACCTCTCCTTTAATATTATTAAATTCTATATTTTGCCCTATTTCGTATGTTTTTCTAGCGTAAAACGTTTTTAATAATTCGCCAACCATTTTTTGTGCGCCAAAACCAAAAGCTAATGCAAAGGCTAATAAAAACGCTGCCAATATCAGGGTAATGTTACTTGTAATAATTTCGGTATCAATACCAGCCTGATTTAAAGCTGTTATAGATGTAAATATTAGAATTAAAAAGAACACTATTTGACTAATAATTTTTGCTCCTGATAAATCCATAGATTCGAAAAAGGATTTTAAACCTTTCTTAATAAGGTTTGCTAAAACTAATCCGATAGTAAAGATTACTAGCGCTGCAAATAATTGAGGTAAATAGCCTAACAGGTTACTAATTTGTTCAGAAATCATGGTTAAATTCATAATATCTGATGCCATAATTATAAGCATAATATACATAACCCATTTTACGAAAGTTGAAACAATTTTGATGGTATCAAAGTTCAATTTTTTACCTTCAACAATTTCTATTTCATTTAATACATCATCTAATTTATTGGCTTTAGCAATTTTTAAAGCTTTCTTAATAATTTTAACTACAAGTTTGGTTATTAACCAACCAATAACTAAAACTATTATAGTTCCTATTATACTTGGAAACACCTTTGTTAACTCAAGCCACATGGCTTTTAAAGATTCCATAGCAATATCTTTGAATTCTGTTGCTTTTTCCATGATTTAATATTTTCGTTAGGGTTATTTGGATTTTTATTTTTTTCTTTTACTTATTACAGACTCAATAAGGTCTCCTATATTATAAGAGAATAAGGCCGCTAATTCCATAAGCAATTTTGCCATGGCAATATCACTCATAACCTTAGACTTAAGTTCCTGAGGAACTTCCTTGAGAGGCTGGTCTACATATTTAAACGGATTCTCCATTATTTAAGGTTATTAGTATATACGGTTACTAGTTTATCTTTAGCACGTTTAATTCTCATTTTAACCGCACTTTCACCTATTCCTAAAGCACTTTCAATCTCTTTTATAGAAAGAGAATCTTGGTATTTTAGTAATAAAATCATTTTCTCCTCTGGAGAAATTAGCTCTAAAGCTACCTTCAATTTATCAACCTTCATACTTAAAAAACTAGTATCATCTTCTTCTTCATCTGAAAGGTTTTCTAAATCAGTATAATCTACCGATTGTTTTTCAAACTTTTTAGCCGTATTTCTGGTCACATAATTTACGCAATGATTATATGTAAATGAATATAACCATGTTGAAAATTTAGATTTTCCTTTAAAACTAGCTAATTTAACAAAGAGTTTTAAAAACACATCTTGTGTCAAATCTTTTGCTTCGTCTTCATCTTTAGCAAACCCATAACATTTATTGTATACTAACATAGAGTATCTGTCATACAGAATCTCGAAAAGTAATGTGTCATTGTTTTTCACAATGCCATCTACCAGTTCTTCGTCTGTTAATTTATTAATATTTGTTAGGGTTTTCAAATAATATAGCTTTCGCCAATTTAGTTGTTATAGTGTTTAAGACACTTCTGTTTTAAAGAAGTCACACTTTATAGTAAAAAAATAAAAATATAACTATTCGTTTTGAAATAGTTAAAATTTAATACGCATTCATTACGCAAACTACTATTTAAGTGCTATTTCATTTAAAACAAAATTAAGTAAGTTTTTACTTAAAAAAAGAAAAAAACCACTAACCTTTTATTTAAAGTAAGATTAGTGGCTTTTTGTAAAAAAACAATAATAACTACTGAAAAGTATAACTTGTTTTAACTACTTGATTTACTCTAAAATAACCAAAGGCATAATTATCTGGCGTTGTTATATTGATACAGTTACCTCTTAAAGGCACAGGTGTTGAACTAAAAAGACCAGCACCTTCTGATTGCTCAATTATAATTCTAATATAATTGTAATAGGCTTCAGAAATACCAAAAAATGAAACATCTACGATATCTCCTGGTTTATATTCTTCTATCTTATCTGTGTCTTCATCTTCTCCCTTTTCAAACCACCAGCTAATTTCATTACCATTTACAAATTCATCATCACCATCTTCTAATTCTGGTAGTAAATCGCCTCGTCTTTGAGTTTTAAATAAATAATAATTTTCTTCATCTACAGGGTCTGTAAAAATTACAGTAAATTCTAAAGCTTCATCATCAAAACCATCTTCAATAGATTGGGTGATTTCTGTTATATCTGTAACAGGTGTTAAAGTTTCATTGGCCGTAAAAGTTTCTCCTTCATATATAACTTCTAAAGTATAAGAATCATTAATAACAGGAACAAACTGGGTTGTTGTATAAGCCCCATTACTTTGATGTGTAAAAACAAACTCTTCTGCACTATTATTATTAGTCACTTTAACAGATGCATTGGTAACGCTTACATTTGTTGTGGCATCAAAATAAGGTGTTGATTTACTCAATTTTATAGTTTGATTATTTCCTATTGTTCCTTTTTCCCAATCTATAGAAGCTTCAATAACTAATCTGGTTGGTGCTTCTTGTACATCTACATCAATAACATCTTCACAAGATGTAAAAGCTAAAACAAAAAGTAATATGGTTAATTTAAAATATAAATTCATTTTTCTTAAAATTTAAAGTTATAAGTTACTGATGGCACCATTCCGAAAATGGCAGTTCTTGTCGCTTCGTTAATTCCTAAATCTTGATTTTGAGAAAAAGAAATAGAAGCTGCATTTTTCTGATTATAAACATTATAAATACCAAAAACCCATTCGCCTTTCCATCGATTGTTTGGTTTTCTATTAGGAGTATATGTTGCTGAAATATCTAACCTATGATAAGCAGGTAATCTATCTGAATTTCTAGCAGAAAAACTAGCTATTGATTGCCCTTCGTATTGATACTGACCATTAGGATACGTTACAGGTCTTCCTGTTTGAAACACCATATTACTACCAAATGTCCATTTATTATTAAGTTCATAAGATCCTGTAATTGAAAAATCATGAGTTCTATCAAAAGCTGAATTATACCAATCTCCACTATTAATTCCAGGACCTCCAGCAATGCCTCCTAATGTTCTTTGCTCTGCTTTAGATAACGTATAAGCTATCCAACCAGTAAAACGTCCTTCATTTTTACGTACTAAGAATTCTAATCCATAAGCGCGTGCTTCACCATTTAAAATTTCAGTTTCAATGGTATTATTTCCAATTAAATCTGAACCATCAATGTAATCTATTCGGTTATCTGTTGTTTTATAGTACCCTTCAACTTCTAACGAATATTTTTTGTCATTAAAATCTCTAAAATACCCTAAAGCATACTGATTAGATAATTGTGGTTTTATATATTTTCCACTTGTTGTCCAAACATCCAAAGGTGTTACAGATGTTGTATTTGATAGTAAATGAATATATTGAGCTGCTCTTGAATATCCTGCCTTTATAGAAGACGATTCGTTTAATTGGTAAGCTAAAGATGCTCTAGGTTCTATATTACCAAAAGTTTTTATCGTTTCGTCTTTTTTGTAATCGGTTTCTCCTATTTCGGTACCACGTTGATAAATACCTAAAAGACTGTTGTAAACTACGGGTTGATTATTAGCATAATCTATCATAGCTTGTCCTCCTAAACGACTAAAAGCACTGTGTCTCAATCCATATTGCGCTGTTAATTTATCGGTTAATTTATGCTCTGCACTAACATACAAACCACTTTCAAAAGCCTTTTTTCTATCTAAAGACAATGGATTTACTGAAGACGTTTCAGAAGTTGGACGTATTTGTCCAGGATCGAAATCATAATAAATCGCACTCGCTCCAAAATCTAATTTAAAGTTATTACTTGCATAGTATTTAAAATCATATTTAACATTGTAGTTCGTAATTGAAGAAACCCAATCGAATTCCTCACTCGTAATTCCTAAATCATAATCATATTTACTATAGATTAATGATAGGTTAGAAAATAGTTTTTCATTAAAAAGATGATTCCATCTTATATTCCCAGACGTATTACCATAACTTGTTTTAAAGCTTTCACCCAATCTAAAAGTATCTCTACCAAAATATCCTGACAAGTATAACTTGTTGTTATTATTTAAGTTGTAATTAGTTTTAAGATTTAAATCGTAAAAACCAACTCTACTATCTTCATCTGCTGCTTTTAAAAACAGGTTTGCATAAGAACTTCTACCCGCTACTAAAAAAGAGCCTTTATCTTTAAACATAGGCCCTTCAACAGTAAGCCTACTAGAAATTAGCCCAATACCACCTGTTAAGGATAGGTTCTTACTATTTCCATCTTTTTGGCGAATATCTAACACCGAAGATGTTCTACCTCCAAACCGTGCTGGAATACCTCCTTTATACAATTTTATATCCTTAATAGCATCGGCATTAAAAACAGAAAAGAAACCTAACATATGTGACGTATTATAAATAATGGCTTCATCTAGCAATACTAAATTCTGATCTACCGCACCACCACGTACATGAAAACCACCTGTACCTTCACCATTTTTTGTAACTCCGGGAAGCATTTGTAATGATTTTATAATATCGACTTCTCCTAATACCACAGGCATTTGTTTGACTGTTTTAATATTTAATTTAGAAACACTCATTTCTGGTTTTTTAAGGTTTACACGTTCTGTTTCTTCTGCAGTAACAAGCACTTCGTCTAACTGTGTTGATGCCTCCTTAATTTCAAAATTTATTTTTTGATCTTTATCTAATATTATTTCCTGACTCACATCTTCAAATCCTATATAAGACACAACAACTGTATATGTGCCTTTAGGAGCTGAAATAGAATAAAAACCATATTCATTACTTACTGCTCCAATAGAGGTTCCTTTTAAAAATACAGAGGCTCCAAATGCGGTTTCTCCATTACTAGCTTCTTTAATTATTCCACTAACAGTAAAATTTTCTTGAGAAAACATAACCGTTGTTAATAACATAAATAGAAATGCTATTTGTTTCGTTTTTTGATTTTTCATTTTAATAATTGCTCGTTTTTTTGATGAATGACTATTTTCTTATTGATGATTATAATTGTTTTATATTATTATTTTGAAATGTCCTTTCTCTAGTTGAAGCATTATTTCTTGAACTAGTTCCTGTATACCATCCAAATCCTAAAAAAGGAGTGAAAATTTTAGTTGACTGATTTGTGTCTTTTTGATTCATGATTATTCGTTTTTTGATTGATGAAATAAACAACTACTTCATTGACATATAAAAAAACAAAAGGTTGCATGAATTACTATATTTATTTTTTAGGCATAAAAAACAACCTTTTTAGGCTGTTCTTTTAATTGTTATAAAAAGTTTAACTATATAAAAAGTTAAAGTTTCTATATATAACAAAGCTCTATTTTCAAAAGCCGTTAAAGCCCTTTCTTAAAAAGCTTCAGTAAATATAATTGCCTGTTTATTTTTTATTGATAAAACAAATAGTTACCTAATTGCCATATGAAAACATAAAAGGTTACATTATAAAGTATTTTTTTACTAATTTTATTTTATATAAATAATTTACCCCATGAAAACACCTCTTGTTTACTTACTAATTTTTCTTTTTTCACTTTCTAATTATAGTTCAGCTTCCAACGATATCTGGGGACCAACAGGACACCGCGTAGTTGGAAAAATTGCCGATCAATACCTTAAATCTAAAACCAAAAGAAAACTTAGAGAGTTACTGCATAACGAATCTTTAGCTTTTGTTTCTACTTATGCAGATGACATTAAATCTGACAAAAGATATAACGACTTTTACACATGGCATTATGTAAATATGCCTTTAGACTCAAATTATGAGGATTCTAAAAAAAGTGAATCAGGCGACCTTGTTACAGGAATTGAACATTGTATTAAAATTATTAAAGACGACAATTCTAGTGATGACGACAAAGCTTTTTATCTAAAATTATTAATTCATTTTATTGGCGATTTACACCAACCAATGCATGTTGGACTTGCTGAAGATAAAGGCGGAAACGACTTTAAACTGCAATGGTTTTACAACGACACAAACTTACATGCCGTTTGGGATACTAAAATGATTAATAGTTATGATATGAGTTATAGCGAACTTGCTGAAAATGCTGATGTATTAAGCAAAGAACAAATAAAAGCGATACAAGCAGGAAGTATAGTTGATTGGGTAAATGACACACATCAATTAACAAAACAAATATATGCTAACGTTAAACCCGAAGAAAATTTACGCTATCGCTATTCTTATGATAATTTTAAAACCGTAAGAACACAACTCCAAAAAGGAGGTATTCGACTAGCTAAAATTTTGAATGATTTGTTTTAAGTAAAAGAACTAATTAGTTTTATACAAATCATATCTAGCTAATTCAAGTATTACAATGGCTTCCCACTCTTCTTGAGTTTCTTTTTTCAAACCATGTTTCGTTTTATAATCGTAATCCTCTTGACGTTTTTGCCATTCATTCTTAATGCTCTCAAAAATAGCAAGAGCTCTATTTGAGTCAGTGGCTGTAATATTAGCATCAATTAATGCTTTTCGTAATTTTCTAGTATAAATTTCTGTAATATCGAAATGAATTTGTTCGTGTCTTAAAACATAATCTGTTCTTCCTTTAGGCAACACCCAACTACCATTATTATAAAAGACATTTCTAACAAAAAGTTTTCCCTTTTTAAATAAATTTAAGCTTCCAGGCTCATAACCAAAACCAGAGTTTGTAACGGCTAATGCATTTGGAAAACTTATTATATCAGGTTCTCCTTTAAAATCATCCCACGTTAATTTTCGATTTGCAGACCACTCTATTCCTGTTTCATATGTTTTTGCATTATCCACTTTATAAATATTTGCCCACAACCTATGGCATGTACTCATTTTATCTGCGGGTTTGTGCTTTGTTATTTTTACAAGATTTGCTCCAGATAATCTAGCCAGTTCTTTTAAGTTATTAATATTTTCATAATAAGAACAGTTATTTGAAAAACCATTATCAGTTGCTTTTATTTCTCCTATTTTTTCACCTAAAATTATTTGTTCATCAACAATGTCTATAACAACTACCAATTCATCTTTTGAAAGTTCAGGCAATTTTTTAATTACAGAACTCCTTAATTTAGGTGAACATGAAACAAAACCAATAAGACATAAAACAACTAATACTCTTTTCATAAAATAGATTAAATTAAAAAGCAACCTAAAATAGGTTGCTTTAAATATATATAAAATATATGATTTTAAATATGCAAGGCTCTATCATCAGTTGCCGCTAAAGCAGCTTCTTTAATAGCTTCTGTAAATGTAGGATGCGCATGAGACATTCTAGACACATCTTCAGCAGATGCTCTATATTCCATAGCCACTACAGCTTCAGCAATCATATCGGCAGCACGAGCGCCAACCATGTGTACTCCTAAAATTTCATCAGTCGTTTTATCAGCTAAAATCTTTACAAAACCATCTAAATCCATACTCGCTCTACTTCTACCTAAAGCACGCATAGGAAACTGCCCTGTTTTGTATGCTACACCAGCCTCTTTAAGTTGCTCTTCGGTTTTACCAACAGCAGCAACTTCTGGCCACGTATAAACAACACCTGGAATTAAATTATAATCGATATGTGGTTTTTGTCCTGCTAAAGTTTCAGCAACAAACACACCTTCTTCTTCAGCTTTATGAGCTAACATAGCACCTTTTACAACATCACCAATTGCATAGATATTTGATGCGCTTGTTTGTAAATGATCGTTAACTTCAACTTGACCTCTATCAGTCAGTTTTACGCCTGCAGCTTCAGCATTTAATCCATCAGTGTAAGGTTTACGTCCCACAGATACTAAACAATAATCGCCTTTAAATTCTACTTCTTCTCCTTTTTTATTATCTGCTTTCACGATAACTTCATCGCCAACACGCTCTACAGATTTTACTTGATGTGAAGTATTTATTTTGAATTTTTGTTTCTTCAAAACTTTATTAAGTTCTTTTGAAACCCCTTTATCCATTGTTGGTACAATTCTATCGGCATACTCTACTACTGATACTTCTGCTCCTAAACGCTTATACACTTGCCCAAGCTCTAAACCAATAACACCTCCTCCAATAACGATTAAATGTTTTGGTATTTCTTTAAGTTTTAAAGCCTCAGTAGACGTAATAACACGTTCTTTATCTATAGAAATAAAAGGTAAACTTGACGGCTTACTTCCTGTGGCAATAATGGTATTTTTTGCTTCAACCTCAGTTGTTTCTTCTCCTGAAATTGTAATATGCGTTGCATCTTTAAAGCTTCCTAATCCTTGATAAACATCAATGTTGTTTTTCTTCATTAAAAAGTCAATCCCACCAGTAGTTTGATCTACAACAGCTTGTTTACGAGCTATCATTTTTTCTAAATTCACTTTAACTTCACCAGGAATTTCAATTCCATGCTCTTCAAAATGTTTAATAGCATCTTCGTAATGGTGAGACGAATCTAAAAGCGCTTTACTAGGTATACAACCTACATTTAAACAAGTTCCTCCTAATGTACTATATTTTTCTATAATGGCAGTTTTCATGCCTAATTGTGCGCAACGTATAGCTGCAACATATCCTCCAGGACCTGAGCCTATAACGGCTACATCATATGAGTTCATAATATATTTTTGACGTTCGTTTTTTTAAATCAATTTCAAAAATACAAATGTTTTATGGGAAGGCAATAAAAAACAATATTTTATAAATGAATTTATAATTTTAACAATAAAGTCGATATAAATTCGCAATAACTCTAACTTTTAATTACGAATGCTTCTTTTTGTTAATATGAGCTAAAACCCATTCTAATTCTGGATCTTTTTTAAGTTTTCTATCTTCAATAGTTGGTAATATTTCAACATCTGGTTTTACGCCATAACCATCTGGATTTTGATTATAAGGCGTTTCAATTTGCATCAAACCCATTCTAATTTTTAGTTTTGATGTTGGCATTTTGTAAATTTTATAAATACCAGCCACACAACCATTATAGGCTCCTCCTGTTTCTTCCCCAACAAAAATAGCTCTTTTATTAGCTTTAAGATGTGTTGAAATAAGCGTAGATGCCGAAAAAGAATTTCCATTAATCAACACATACAAATCACCTTTATAATGCAATGGATTTGGTGATTTCTCTTTTGAAAATCTAAGATTATAATAAAACCTTCCATCACGTTTTTTTGTTTTAATGAGATTATGCATGACGATAAAAGGCGAAAATATTCCTGAAATAATTTTTAATGCATTCGGACTTTTATTACTCATTAAAAAACTAAAATAAGGTAAACGATTTGCAACCTCGCTTTCTTCAACAAGTTTATAATTTTTATCAGTTAAATAAGCATATAAATAATCTACTTCTGAAATTCTTCCACCTCCATTATCTCTTAAATCTAGAATAAGGTTTTTAGTTTTAGTTGTTTCTAATTCGGCAAAACTTTCTTTATAGAATTTCTTGTAGTTTCTATTACCAAAAGCTTTAATCTTCATATAAGCCAAAGTACTATCTGCTTCTAAAAACTTAAAGCTTCTTGTATAACCTTTATCCTTACTTATAAAACCATACTTTCTATCTTTCTTACGTTTTACTTTAGCAGCAATGCGGTTATTCTTTTTTTCTATTTTACTTAATTTTGGCTTTTTTACTAATTCTTTCTTCTTGCTATCTGCTATTGAATCCTGTTTTTTGTCTTTCTCTATGCGTTTAAATGTTCTACTAAATAAAGAATCTTTTAATTTAAATGTTACAGTTAAACTATCTAAAAAGCCTTTATCTTTATAATAGAAATACCGAAACCCTTTGCCAACATATCTATCGTATAAAGTTTTATTAAAACCATCGGAAGCAAAACGTGTTTTATAACGACCTACTAAATCGGTTGCTAACTCATCTTCAATTTTTACAACCTCACTTCCTATTAATAAAGTGTCTACACCTCTAACATTGGTAACCCAAAGCTTCTGGTTTAAATATTCAAAATTTAAATTATAAAATTGAAATTTTTTCTTTTTTAAAAGGTTCCTTTCTTTTTTAGAAAAACGTTTATTAGCAGAACCTACAGATATATGTCCCTGCCTTACAAACCTTACTACAGGTGCTAGCTTTTTATAAAACTCGCGTGAATTAATTGGTGTTTTTATAGAAGATTTGAGACTATCAAACTTAAAATCTAAATCTTCTTTAGAAGTGTATTGATAGAGTTTAGGATGGTGCTTTTTTAACTGCTTGTATACCTTATCAACATCGCTACGCAAATCTTCAATAGGATGTAACTTCGTAGTTTGCTCGTTATACTTTTTAACACTATTACATGAAACTAAAAGTATAAAAACAAGTATAGACAAAAACAGTTTCTTCATATAAATTATAATCGGGAATTTTTAACGAACCTCTAAATTACTTGTATTTAAGCAAATTCAAAATCTATTTCATATTATTTAACTTTTCAACAATTTCAAACAACATAGTGAGAATAAATTTATGTAGTTTTGTGGTCGATGCAGAAAAAGATTAACATACAAAACAAAAAAGCACGCTTTCTATATGAAATATTAGATAAGTATACCGCTGGTATTGTATTATCTGGTACCGAAATTAAATCGATACGAAGTAGTAAAGCTTCTATTGCCGAAAGTTTTTGTGAGTTTAATGATAAAGGTGAGCTTTTTATAATTAATGCCACTATTGAAGAATATGCTTTTGGTAATTACTACAATCACAGACCTAAAGCCGAAAGAAAGCTCCTTTTAAACAAAAAAGAACTTAAAAAGTTACTTAAAGAAGTTCAAAATACGGGACTTACTATTATTCCATTACGGTTATTTATAAATGAAAAAGGCTATGCCAAAGTAGATATTGCTTTAGCTAAAGGTAAAAAACTATTCGATAAACGTGAGAGTATAAAAGATCGTGATAATAAACGCGATTTAGATAGAATAAAGAAAAATTACAAATAGCATTTCTTAAATTTAAGAAAGCCTTAACGCTTCAACACTATACAAATCTTTAATTTGTACGCTTAAATAAATACTTTCTATTAATGAAAAAACTAATACTATTGTTAGCGATAAGTTTTATATCGATAACATCTAATTCTCAAGAAAAAACAGAATCTAAAAAAGATTATACAACTAACGTATCAACGCTTGATAATACTATAGAGTCTCTATACAATGTGATTTCTGGAGAAAAAGGTAAAGAAAGAGATTGGGATCTTTTCAAATTTTTATTTAAACCTGATGCTAAATTAATTCCTTCATGGAAAAATAAAGAAGGTATCTATGAAATACGTTACATGAAACCAGATGATTATATTAAAAGTTCTGGGAAATGGCTTGTTGAAAATGGTTTTTTTGAAAAAGAAATACATCGTAAAGTAGATACCTTTGGAAATATTTCTCAAGTATTTAGTACTTATGAAACGTTTTATAGTGAATCTGATGAAGAACCTTTTATGAGAGGTATTAATAGTATTCAGTTACTAAATGATGGTGAACGCTGGTGGATAGTTAACATTTACTGGACACAAGAAACCGAAGAAAATCCTATTCCTAAAAAGTATTTAAGATAAACTACTGGTTAAAACCTCTTTATTATGGGCAAACAAGTTCCAGAAATAACACCAGAATTAGAAGACTTCATTAAAAAGCAAAAAATATTTTTTGTTGGTACTGCTGCACAAGATGGTCGTATAAATATTTCACCTAAAGGACATGATAGTCTTCGTGTTTTAAACCCCAACAAATTGGTTTGGTTAAACCTTACTGGAAGTGGTAACGAAACAGCTGCACATCTTTTAAAAAATGATAGAATGACTATTATGTTTTGTGCTTTTGAAGGCAAGCCTCTTATTTTAAGACTTTACGGAACTGCCAAAATATACCACGAAAGAGATACTAAATTTCATAAGTATATTGATTTATTCGAACAAAATACAGGCTCAAGACAAATTATTGAATTAGATATCGATTTAGTGCAAACCTCATGCGGTTATTCAGTACTATTCATGGATTTTAAAGAAGAACGCGGTATGCTAAATGCTTGGTCTGAAAAACAAGGAAAAGAAAAAATCAAATCCTATTGGCAAGAAAAAAACACCAAAAGTATTGATGGTTTTGAGACTAATATAGTCTCTAGCTAACAGCTAACAACCTAATTCTTATCCTCCAATAAAGGCACAAATCGAAATTCACCAAATTCCTCTTGTTCAAATTCTTTTTGGCCTTTTCTTATAAAAAGTGTCATAATTTGAACATCGTCACCCACAGGAATTACAAGTCTGCCTCCAATTTTCAACTGGCTCAACAAGGGTTTAGGTACAAAAGGTGCACCCGCTGTTACAATAATGCTATCAAAAGGCGCTTCATCTGAGAGCCCCTTATAACCATCGCCAAAAATAAGTTTCTTAGCACGGTAGCCTAATTTTGGGAAAAACTTACTCGTTTTTTTAAACAACTCTTGTTGGCGCTCAATACTATATACTTTAGCTCCTAACTCACACAAAACCGCAGTTTGATAACCACTGCCTGTACCAATTTCAAGAATTTTATGGTCTTTCTTCACCTTTAATAGTTCACTTTGAAAAGCAACAGTATACGGTTGAGAAATAGTTTGATCTGCCGAAATAGGAAATGCCTTGTCTTGATAAGCATGGTCTAAAAAGCTAGAATCCATAAACAAATGTCTCGGTATTTTGCCAATAGCATTCAAAACAGCTTCATTGCTTATTCCTTTCTTTTTTAATACGTTAACTAACTGCTGTCTTAATCCCTTGTGCTTAAAAGTGTCTTTCAATGTTGGTCTGGTTTATTCTGCTAAAATTAGTCAAAGATTTTAAAGCTGAAAACAATTTTATCACATTTTATTTTCACTAAAAAATTCATGTTAAATCATCAAATTCATGTGTTAAATATCTTATTTTTGTTGAAAACGTAAATAATTATGCTAAAAGTTGGTGTACTTGGTGCTGGCCACCTAGGGAAAATTCATTTAAGACTTCTTAATCAATCTGAAAAATACAACCTTATAGGGTTTTATGATGCAGATGAAACAAATGGTAAAAAAGTAGAAGCCGAATTTGGATATAAATTTTTCGATTCTATTGAATCACTCATCGATGCGGTTGATGTGGTAGATATTGTAACACCTACCCTATCTCATTACGATTGTGCAAAACAAGCCATTGCAAAGGGCAAGCACATTTTTATTGAAAAACCTATTACCAATACGGTTGAAGAAGCCGAACATATTAGGCAGTTATTGGCCGACAATAATTTACGCGGACAAGTAGGACATGTAGAGCGTTTTAACCCAGCATTTTTAGCTATTAGAGACGATATTAAATCGCCTATGTTTATTGAAACGCATAGATTAGCAGAATTTAATCCGCGTGGTACAGATGTACCAGTAGTTTTAGATTTAATGATTCATGATATCGATATTATTTTAAGCATCGTAAAATCTAAAGTCAAGAATGTATCTGCAAGCGGTGTCTCGGTTATAAGTGACACACCAGATATTGCCAATGCCAGATTAGAATTTGAAAACGGTTGTGTAGCGAACTTAACGGCAAGTAGAATTTCACTTAAAAGAATGCGTAAAGCACGTTTCTTTCAAAAAGATGCCTATATCTCTGTAGATTTTCTTGAAAAGAAATGTGAAGTTGTTAAAATGAAAGATGCTCCAGAAAATCCTGGTGATTTTGATATGGTATTGCAAAATGCTGAAGGTGTGAAAAAACAAATCTATTTTGACAACCCTAAAGTAGCTGACAATAATTCTATTTTAGACGAATTAGAAACTTTCGCAGATGCTATCAACAATAACACAACACCTATTGTAACCCTACATGACGGTACCGAAGCATTACGCGTTGCTACACAGATTATTAATTGTTTTTAAATAAAAAACTAATGAACTAAAAAAATTTAAAATGGAAAAATTTTGGATAGTTGCAATAACAATATTAATTTTTACAATAATCACGTTTTTATATTGGAAGCTTACTAATGCTTTTGGAAAAAATGAATATGGTGAAAAAATGTGGAAAAACTGGGGAACAAGAATGTATTATTGGACAGGAGCTATAATGGTTTCTGGAGGTATTACTGTCGGTATAATTTACCTTTTAAATTCCACAAATATTTTAACTCTTTAGTATTCTAAAAACATAAAAAAACGTTTTTTTAAAGGAAGGTTAAAAATAGAGATCTCCTTCTGCAAGGGAATAGTAAAACAATTAATTTAATGAAAAACATAGCTGTAATAGGTGCAGGAACCATGGGAAATGGTATTGCACATACCTTTGCCCAAACTGGTTTTAAAGTAAACCTGATTGATATTAGTGAAGCTTCATTAAAAAAAGGCATAGCAACCATTTCTAAAAATTTAGATAGAATGCTTGCTAAAGAGAAAATCACAGAATATGAAAAAGCAAAAACACTTTCTAATATTACAAGTTATACATCTATAGAAAAAGGTGTTAAATCTGTTGAATTAGTAGTTGAAGCAGCCACAGAAAATATAGATTTAAAACTCAATATTTTTAAACAATTAGATGAAGTTTGTAATGAAAACACCATACTTGCTACAAACACATCTTCAATTTCTATTACACAAATTGCAGCAGTAACCTCAAGACCAGATAAAGTAATTGGTATGCATTTTATGAATCCAGTTCCTATTATGAAACTGGTTGAAATTATTCGAGGATACAATACTAGTGATGACGTTACAAAAACCATCATGGATTTATCTAAAACACTAGATAAAGAACCTGTTGAAGTTAATGATTATCCAGGATTTGTTGCCAATAGAATTTTAATGCCTATGCTTAACGAATCTATTGAAACCTTATACAATGGTGTTGCTGGCGTACACGAAATAGATACAGTTATGAAACTTGGTATGGCACACCCTATGGGACCATTACAGTTAGCCGATTTTATTGGGTTAGATGTTTGCTTATCTATACTTAATGTAATGTACAACGGTTTTAAAAACCCTAAATATGCACCTTGTCCACTATTAGTTAACATGGTTAATGCAGGTAAATTAGGTGTAAAATCTGGGGAAGGTTTTTACGATTACTCTGAAAGTAGAAAAGCTGAAACTGTAGCGAAACAATTTTTAAAATAAGTTCATTCGTTTATTTGTTAAGTCGTTTAGATAAATCAACTTAATAATAAATAATTTTACAAACTAAAATGTCAATTCAAAAAAAACTCAACCACATAAAATCTAAATTACCAGAACACGTTACGCTTGTTGCTGTTTCTAAAACAAAACCTGTGTCTGATTTAATGGAAGCCTATAATGCTGGACAACGCATTTTTGGTGAAAATAAAATTCAGGAAATAACAGAAAAATATGAGGTTATGCCAAAAGATATTGAATGGCATATGATTGGTCATGTACAAAGCAATAAGGTAAAATACATGGCGCCATTTGTGAGTTTAATTCATGGTGTTGACAACTTTAAATTGCTAAAAGAAATAAATAAACAAGCCAAAAAACATGATAGAATTATTGATTGTTTGTTTCAAATAAAAATTGCTTCAGAAGATTCTAAATTTGGAATGACTCATTCTCAAGTTTCAGAAATATTACAATCTAAAGAATTTTCAGCATTAAAAAATATTAGAATTATTGGACTCATGGGAATGGCTACTTTTACTGATAATGAAAATCAAGTAAAAAATGAATTCAATCTTTTAAAATCTACTTTTAACGATTTAAAACAATTGAAAACTGCAAACTACAAACTGCAAACTATTTCAATGGGTATGAGTGGCGATTATCAACTAGCAATTGATTGTGGTAGTACTATGGTTCGAGTTGGAAGTAGTATCTTTGGTGTGAGAAATTACAATTAAAAACAAATAAACGCATAAATATTTTTTGTACGCAATACTAGATATAGAAACCACAGGAGGTAAATTTAATGAAGAAGGTATTACTGAAATAGCCATTTATAAATTCGACGGCCATGAAGTTGTCGATCAGTTTATAAGTTTAGTAAACCCCGAACGAGACATTCAACCTTTTGTAGTTAACCTTACAGGCATAAACAGTAATATGCTTAAAAATGCCCCTAAATTTTACGAAGTTGCAAAACGTATTGTAGAAATTACCAAAGACTGTATTTTAGTAGCTCACAATGCGCAATTTGATTACCGCATATTATGTACAGAATTTAGACGTTTGGGGTTTGATTATGAACGCCCATCGCTTTGCTCAGTAGAATTAGCAAAAGATTTAATTCCAGACCAAACATCTTATAGTTTAGGAAAATTAGTCCGTTCACTTGGTATTCCTGTTACCGATAGACATCGCGCTTCTGGTGATGCATTAGCGACAGTAAAATTATTTAAAATACTGCTAGACAAAGATACTAGCAAAAACATTATTAAAGAATCTATTAAGCTAAACCCTAAGCATCAATTAGAAAGTAGACATCTTAATATTCTTGAAGAGCTTCCTGCGGTTACTGGCGTTTATTATATTCATAAAGAAAATGGTGATATTATATACATTGGGAAAAGTAATAATATAAAAAAACGTATCAATCAGCACTTTACGAACACCAATCGGAAATCAAAAAAAATACAGGCCTTAGTGCATTCGGTTAGTTATGATACTACAGGAAGTGAATTAGTAGCTTTTTTAAAAGAAAGTGAAGAAATAAAACGTATAAAACCAATATTTAATAGAGCCTTACGTCGTAATACATTTACGCATGCATTATATAGTTTTAAAGATGAAAACGATTATATAAACCTTAAAATTGATATAGCAGACGGACGCAAAAAACCAATAACAACTTTTACTAATAGACAAAGCGGAAAAAGTTTTATTACAAAAGCTGTTGAAGATTATAATTTATGTCAAAAACTTACCGGTTTATATAAAACCAAAACCAGTTGTTTTAATTACGATATAAAAACATGCGAAGGCGCTTGCATAAATAAAGAACCTGTGCAACTGTATAACAATCGTGTAGAAGCACTTATTGAAAAAAACAGTTATGCTAATAAAAACATGGTCATTGTTGATAAAGGTCGAGCCATTGATGAGCATAGTGCCATATTTATTGAAAATGGGATTTTTAAAGGCTTAGGTTTTTTTAATTTAAATTATCAAATTAATAATATTGAAGTGTTAGAATCTATTATCACCCCAATGGAAAATAATAGAGATGCTCAACATATTATTCAAAATTATTTAAGAAAAAACAAATGTTTAAAAATTATTACACTTGGCTAAACCATACTTAAAGGTTTTCTTTTAGTATTTTTGAATATTATGAACAAGCTTCAAAATAAAGGTTGGAAACGAAAACTTCATGAAATAATCTATGAAGCAGATACTCCTATAGGTAAATTATTTGATGTGGTATTGCTTATTACAATACTTGCAAGTATTTTTCTTGTTATGCTCGAAAGTGTTGAAAGTATTGATAATAAGTATCACGACATCCTTAATATTTCAGAATGGGTTATAACCATACTTTTCTCAATAGAATATATTGCTAGAATTATTACAGTAAAAAAACCTTTAAAATATATTTTTAGTTTTTATGGTGTCATAGATTTCCTATCAACTATCCCTAAATACATCTCATTACTTGTTGGAGGTTTACATGCCCTTGCTGCTTTAAGAGCTTTACGATTACTTCGCGTTTTCAGAATTTTAAAACTAGCACGTTATTTAGGAGCTTCAAATAACTTAGTAGCTGCCATAAAAGCAAGTCGTGTAAAAATTTCAGTTTTTCTATTTGCTGTTGTTATTATATCTGTCATTTTAGGCACTATAATGTATTTAATTGAAGGTGAAGAAAATGGCTTTACAAATATACCTAAAAGTGTTTATTGGTGTATTGTTACACTAACTACAGTGGGTTATGGAGACATTGCTCCTCAAACTCCTTTAGGGCAATTCATTGCTTCTATTGTTATGATTTTAGGATACGGTATCATTGCTGTACCAACGGGAATTGTAACTTCAGAATTCACTAAATTAGATTCTGAAAAACCAGAAACTAATACTCAAGCTTGCCAAAATTGCGCATCTGAAAACCATAAAGATGATGCCGCTTTTTGCGATCATTGTGGACATAAATTAAATCATGAGTAAAATTCTAATTTCTATAGTTGGGCCTACTGCTATTGGAAAAACAGCACTAAGTATTAAACTTGCTAATTATTTTAATACTGAAATAATTTCGGCAGACTCACGGCAATTTTTCAAAGAGATGCAAATTGGTACTGCAGCGCCTACCTCAGAAGAATTAGCAGCAGCTAAACATCATTTTATTCATCATAAATCTATACACGATGAATATAATGTAGGTGCTTTTGAAAAAGATGCTCTTAAATGTCTAGACACCCTTTTTAAAAACCACGATATTGTTATTATGGTTGGCGGATCTGGTCTCTATGTTGATGCTGTAACTAATGGATTAGACAACTTCCCTAAAGTAGACGTAAGTATTCGCGAGAATTTAAATAATAATTTAATTAGTAAAGGACTTCCTTATTTACAAAATCAACTAAAAGAGCTCGACATTACATCATACAATACGATTGCTATCGATAATCCAAAACGTGTTATTCGCGCTTTAGAAATTTGTATTGGTTCAGGAAAACCCTATTCATCATTTTTAAATAAAGGAAAGGAAAAACGAAACTTCAAAACGATAACAATTGGGCTTACTGCCGAAAGAGAAACTATTTACAACCGTATTAATAAACGTGTTGATTTAATGATGCAAGCAGGACAACTAGATGAAGCAAAAAGCTTGATTGAATATAACCATTTAAACGCCTTAAACACCGTTGGTTATAAAGAATTATTCAACTTTTTAAATGATGAATGGACACTTGACTTTGCTATTTCTGAAATTAAAAAAAACACTAGACGTTTTGCAAAACGACAGCTTACTTGGTTTAGAAGGAATGAGCAAACACTTTGGTTTGATTATGAAACCGATTTAAAAGCAATAATAAAACAGTTAAATATTTAAAGGAATCTCTTTATTTATATAAACCTCCAACTTGACTTTGTAAAAAAATTTTAGCTATATTTATTTAACGTATTATATGAAATATTAAAACGATTTCATATATACGTCTGACCTTCTCAAAAACACGCATCAAAATAACCAACAATTAAATTATCTTTGCAAAACATAAAAATTTATCATGCGCATAGATATTATAACTGTTTTACCAGAATTACTTAAAAGTCCGTTTGATGCGTCTATTTTAAAACGTGCTATTGATGCTGGTTTGGTAGAAGTTCATTTTCATAATTTAAGAGATTACACGACCGATAATTATAAATCTATCGATGATACACAGTTTGGTGGTGGCGCTGGTATGGTTATGATGATAGAACCTATAGATAAATGTATTTCGACTTTAAAGGCAGAACGCGATTATGACGAGGTCATATATATGACACCCGATGGCGAAACCTTAAAACAAGGTATTGCTAACCATTTATCATTAAAAGAAAATATTATTATTCTTTGCGGACATTATAAAGGTGTAGACCAGCGTGTTAGAGATCTTTTAATTACACGCGAAATATCTATTGGCGATTATGTATTATCTGGTGGCGAGTTAGGTGCAGCTGTACTTTGCGATGCTATAATAAGATTAATACCTGGGGTTTTAGGAAATGAAACCTCTGCTCTAACCGATTCGTTTCAAGATGGACTGTTAGCACCACCTATTTACACAAAACCAAGAGAATACAAAGGAATGAAGGTGCCTGAGTTATTGTTTGGAGGTAACTTTGGTAAAATTGAAAAGTGGCGTGAAGAACAAGCGTATTTAAGAACTAAAGAACGTCGCCCTGATTTGTTAGATGATTAATTTAGCTAATTATTAAACTAATATCTGCTTTTTATAATGTGTATTAAATTGTGTTAAGGATAAAAACGGCATCCTTTATGCGAAGTTTTACATTTTTAACCTCACATTATATACTAAAAGCTATTTAATAATGAAATATTGAAACAAGCTCGGGACTGCTTAGCAGAAAGGTATAGTGGATATCCTGACTTTTTGCCTTATAACATCCTGATTTTAAACAACAAACATGAAGCAAAAAGGAACACCCTAAAAAAGATTATTATTAATTGTAAATTATTAATTATTAACTATATTTGCAGCCAATTTCGGGTTAACCTCTGGCGAGAATCGTGTATGTTGTTCTGGATTAATTATAATTAAATTTAAAGATATGGAATCTTTAGTAAAATTTGTTCAAGACGAATTTGTAACAAGAAAAGAATTACCAGAATTTGCAGCTGGTGACACAATTACTGTTTTCTACGAAATTAAAGAGGGAAACAAAACACGTACTCAGTTTTTTAGAGGCGTAGTAATACAAAGAAGAGGATCTGGTTCATCAGAAACTTTTACAATTAGAAAAATGTCTGGTTCTATTGGAGTTGAGCGTATCTTCCCAGTAAACTTACCTGCATTACAAAAAATTGAAGTTAACAAACGTGGTAAAGTACGTAGAGCTCGTATCTTCTACTTTAGAGGTCTTACTGGTAAAAAAGCCAGAATTACTGAGCGTAGACGTTAATATAGTACAACTGCATAAGCAGCGATTAAAAAGCCTTGATTATATATCAAGGCTTTTTTTATTAACTATTGTTAATAACTACGGTTTATAAGTAGTTGATATCTAACTGCTTAAAAAGTTTGTTTTTTTGAATTTAGGTTATACTTTAGTAAAAAGAAATAATAACAGCTCTTAGTTGGTTTCATAGCAACAATGAATTTATATTATTTTCTAAATAAGGTAACGTTCTTTATAAAATTGTTTTTTGAGGTTTTTAGTTAACATGTGTATACGTGAATAATGAAAAACCATGATATTACAAAAAGTCCTAAATACGCAAGTAGTTGGCAACTGGTGTAATTGAAAGCTTAAAAAGCAACAAAAACGAAAGTAATTGTTGCAATGAAAGCAATGCTTAAAGCAAACTTAACGCGAAAGTGAAGAGCAAGTTTAATAGCATCAAGAAAAACGATTATCTGAAACATTTTAGTAATAGGTCAATACATTTTGAAAATTACAACAAAAATGTTTCACTTGTAATAATAGCACTTGAATTGAAACCGTTTGATGAATATTTAAACGCCTTTTAATAGCAATATTAAAATAGATCATGTTATGTTATTACATAGAAAGCCATATCAAAGGAGATTAAGTTCTGCAGTGATATGGCTTTTGTTTTTTTAGCTTCTTTAGCTTTTTATTACCAAATTCTTATTCGTGTCTCCCTTTTTTATAATTCTATTAAAACTTAGTGATTCTTATGTGGTTCGCGCAATTTTTAAACATCTTTAAATATCAATTTTTGTATATTCGCATCGCGAAAACGATATCGTACATTTTTTTCGACTAAAACAGTTAAACTATTTACATAAAATTTCATAGTAATGTCTAAAATTATTTATACAAAAACCGATGAAGCTCCTGCTTTAGCAACCCGTTCTTTTTTACCCATAGTTAAAGCTTTTGTAAAGTCTTCTGGTGTTAATATAGAAACTAAAGATATTTCTTTAGCAGCAAGAATTTTAGCAGTTTTTCCTGATTTTTTAAATGAAGATCAAAGAGTTTCTGATGATTTAGCTTTTCTTGGTGAATTAGCAAAAAAACCTGAAGCTAATATTGTAAAACTACCAAATATTAGTGCTTCTGTTCCTCAATTAAAAGCAGCTATAAAAGAATTACAATCGCAAGGTTTTGGTATTCCTAATTACCCAGATGAGCCTAATACGGCTGAAGAAAAAGAGATTAAAGCACGTTACAACAAAATTAAAGGAAGTGCTGTAAACCCTGTGTTACGTGAAGGAAACTCAGATAGACGTGCTCCAAAAGCAGTTAAGAATTATGCTAAAAACAATCCACACTCAATGGGTGCTTGGAGTAATGATTCTAAAACGCATGTTGCCACTATGGGTGCTAATGATTTTGCTAGTAATGAAAAATCTGTAACCATAAGTGATGCCACTAGTATAAAAATTGTTCATACAGACAGTAATGGAACTACCACTGTATTAAAAGATTCTTTAGCTTTATTAAAAGGCGAAATAATTGATGCTACCGTATTAAATAAAAAAGCTTTAATAAACTTTTTTGAAACACAAATAGAAGACGCTAAAGCAAATAATGTATTGCTTTCATTACACATGAAAGCAACTATGATGAAAGTGAGCGACCCTATTATATTTGGTCATGCTGTTAAAGTGTTTTTTAAAAACGTATTTGCAAAACATGCTGAAATACTAAATGAAATTGGTGTCGATGTTAATAATGGTTTTGGAAATTTAGTTGAAAAGATTAAAGAATTACCAGAAGCTAAACGCAACGAAATACAAGCAGACATTGATGCTGCATTTAAAAACGGACCTGAAGTTGCTATGGTAAATAGCGATAAAGGTATTACCAACTTACATGTACCTAGTGATGTTATTATTGATGCTTCTATGCCAGCAATGATTCGTACTTCTGGGCAAATGTGGAATGCTGAAGGTAAATTACAAGATACTAAAGCAATTATTCCAGATAGTAGTTATGCTGGAATTTACTCTGCAACTATAGATTTCTGTAAAAAGAATGGTGCTTTTGATCCTACAACTATGGGAACAGTTCCAAATGTTGGACTCATGGCTCAAAAAGCTGAAGAATATGGTTCTCATGATAAAACATTTGAAATAGCTTCTAACGGAACTGTTAGTGTTATTGATGCGTCTGGCAATACATTATTAGAACATACGATTGAAGTTGGAGATATTTGGAGAATGTGTCAAGTAAAAGATGCTCCTATTCAAGACTGGGTAAAACTTGCTGTTACACGTGCAAGAGCTTCTCAAACGCCTGCTGTTTTCTGGTTAGATGAAAATAGAGCGCATGATGCCGAGTTAATTAAAAAAGTAAGCACATATTTAAAAGATCATGATACTTCTGGATTAGATTTAAGAATCTTATCGCCTATTGATGCAACGCTATTTACTTGCGAAAGGTTAAAGGATGGTAAAGATACTATTTCGGTTTCAGGAAATGTATTACGTGATTATTTAACAGATTTATTCCCAATTTTAGAAGTTGGAACTAGTGCAAAAATGTTATCTATTGTTCCTTTAATGAATGGTGGTGGTTTATTTGAAACTGGTGCTGGTGGATCTGCTCCTAAACATGTGCAACAATTATTAGAAGAAAATCATTTACGTTGGGATTCTTTAGGTGAATTTTTAGCATTAGCGGTTTCATTAGTACATTTTAGTGATGTAAACAACAATCCTAAAGCTAAAATTTTAGGTGAAACATTAGATGATGCTACTGACAAATTATTAGAAAATAGAAAAGGTCCTTCAAGAAAAGCTGGAGAATTAGATAATAGAGGAAGTCATTTTTACTTAGCCATGTATTGGGCTCAAGAATTAGCTAATCAAACAAAAGATGCTAGTTTAAAAGCAGAGTTTACTCCTATAGCAGAAAAATTAATAGAAAACGAAACTGCTATTATAAATGAGTTAGCCGAAATACAAGGTAAAGCAACTGATATAGGAGGTTATTATGAGCCTAATGAAGATTTAATAAATCAAGTTATGCGACCAAGTAAAACATTTAATAGTATACTTAACTAAATAAAACATAAACACTCTTTTAAAAAGCCCCTTTTTTGGGGCTTTTTTTATATTTTTATACAAAAAGCTATTTTAAAGAATGTATAAAATTATTTCGTGCTTTATTGTCGCGCTGTTTTTTAATGTTTTAGTGTTAAACGCTCAAGAAAAATTTACACTCAGCGGAACTATTTTAGAACAAAAAAGCAATGAATCTCTCATTGGGGTTAATATTGTTTTTCCTGAATTATCCACAGGAACTACTACTAATGAATATGGTTTTTTTTCTATAACACTACCTAAAGGCACATACAATATTGTAATTCGCTATTTAGGTTATACTTCTATTTCAGAAACACTTGTACTTTCAGAAGATATCACTAAAAATTTTTCCTTATTTGATTCTGCTGAAAATTTAGATGAAGTTATCATTACCGGTAACATTGAAAAGCTAAATATAAAAGCACCTCAAATGAGTGTGAACAAACTTAATTCAAGTACTATTAAAGAAATACCTGTAGTACTTGGAGAATCAGATATTATAAAAGCAATTACCCTACTACCTGGTGTTACTAGCGCTGGTGAAGGTGCTTCTGGATTTAATGTTAGAGGTGGTGCTGCAGATCAAAATTTAATTCTTTTAGATGAAGCTATTATTTATAACTCATCACATTTATTCGGATTCTTTTCTGTATTTAATCCAGATGCCATAAAAGATCTTAAACTATATAAAGGTGGTATTCCGGCTCGCTATGGTGGACGTGTCTCATCTGTTTTAGATATCTACCAAAAAGAAGGGAATAGCAAAGAGTTTCATATGAATGGTGGCATAGGTATTGTTTCTAGCAGATTACTTGTCGAAGGTCCCATCAAAAAAGAAAAAGGATCCTTTCTTATTGGAGGAAGATCTAGCTATGCGCATTTATTTTTACCTCTTTTTGATAATAACAACATTGCATACTTTTATGATTTAAACACAAAATTAAGCTACAAAATAAACAATAGAAATAATATTTATCTGTCTGGATATTTTGGTAGAGATGTTTTTAGAATTCAAGATACATTTGAAAACACCTACGGTAATTCTGTTTTAAATTTTAGATGGAATCATCTTTTTTCAGATAAATTATTTTCTAACCTTTCTTTTATTTATTCGGATTACGACTACGATTTAAAATTAAATTTTGTGGAATTTGATTGGGTTTCAGGTATTCAAAATTTCAACTTAAAGTATGATTTCAAACATTATATAGCCGATAAATTTAAACTTCAATATGGATTAAACAGTATTTATTATAAATTTAATCCTGGTGATATAAAACCAACTGTAGAATCCTCAGGAATTAATCCTCTCAAACTCATAGATAAATATGCCTTTGAAAATGCATTATATCTTGATGCCGAACATAACATCTCAGATAAACTAGCATTATCATACGGTTTACGATTTAGCTCTTTTCATCGTTTAGGTCAAGACGAGCTTAATGTTTATGAAAATAATGAAGCTGTTATTTTTAATAACGATTTTAAAATATATGAAAAAGCGGTTCCTACGGCAACTGAAACCTTTAAACGAAGTAATATTATTGCAAGTTTTTTCAATATAGAACCAAGAGCTTCATTGGCATACCAACTAAATACAACAAGTTCTATTAAAACAAGCTATAATAGAATGAGTCAGTATTTACATTTATTATCTAACACAAATTCTCCAACACCTTTAGATGTTTGGACACCTAGCGGTAAATATATAAAGCCACAATTATTAGATCAATTTGCTATTGGCTACTTTAAAAATTTTAATGACAACCGATTTTCTTTAGAAATAGAAAGCTTTTATAAAACCATAAAAAATAGAATTGATTATATAGATGGAGCCAATTTAGTAGCTAATAATGCCATAGAGCAAGTTATTTTAAATGGTAAAGCACGGGCTTATGGTTTAGAGTTTTTATTGAGAAAAAACGAAGGTAGATTTAAAGGGTGGTTAGCTTATACCCTATCGAAATCTGAACAACAAACAAAAGGAAGAACTCCAAACGAAATTGGTATTAACAATGGTAATTGGTATAAAACACCATATGACAAAACACATGATATATCTTTAACTGGCAGTTACGAATTAAATAATAAATGGAAATTAAACTCTAATTTTTTATATCAAACCGGACAGCCTGCTACATTTCCCAATGGCCAATATCAATTCAATGGCATTATTATTCCAAATTTTAATAATAGAAATTCCGATAGATTAACATCATTTAGTCGGTTAGATCTTTCTGCAACATATACACCAAAACCAAATAAAAAAAGAGGCTGGCAAAGTTACTGGGTGTTTGGGGTTTATAATGTATATAATCGTAAAAACGCTAGTTCTATAAATTTTGGCAGAAACTATGAAACTGGAATAAATGAAGCTACTCGTCTATCTATTTTTGGCATTGTTCCATCAGTATCTTATAATTTTAAGCTTTAACTAATGAGAAAGATATTCTATATATTAATAATAAGTCTTCAATTTGTGTCTTGTGAAGACGTTATTGAAGTTGACTTAAAATCTACTGAACCAAGATTAGTAATAGATGGATCGTTAAATTGGCTAAAAGGTTCTCAAGGAAATAATCAATATATAAAACTAACATTGAGCGCTCCTTTCTTCGATAGAGCGGTTCCTCCTGCAAATGGTGCCACCGTTATAGTCACAGATTTAAATAACAATACTTTTAATTTTGTTGAAGAAGAAAATACTGGTTTATACATAAACAATTCTTTTATCCCCGTGATTGATGGCATTTATAACCTAACCATTATTTACAATAATGAAACGTACACTGCTACAGAAAAATTAGTACCAGTAAGTCCTATTGAATATGTAGAACAAAAAAATGAAGGAGGATTTTCAGGAGAAGAGATTGAAATAAAAACATATTATACAGATCCTGAAGGAATAGAAAACTATTATCTATTTGAATTTGCTAACAATATTACAAAAAGCCTTGAAGTTTATGATGACGAATTTACCGATGGTAATCAAATTTTCGCTTTTTATTCAGATGAAGACTTAACTACAGGTGATGAACTCATTATCAAAAATTATGGTATTTCAAAGCAGTTTTATGAGTTCATGAATCTTTTACTTCAACAAACAGATGATGAATCTGGAGACCCATTTGAATTACAACCCGCTACTGTAAGAGGTAATTGTATTAATCAAACAAATCCTGAGAACTATCCTTTAGGATATTTTAAAGCTTCCGAAGTCTCTATTTTCAACTACATAATCAAGTAATTTCTTATAATTGGTATAATATTTGTGCATTAAATTAGTTATAAATGAATAATTTATGAAGATATTAACTAAAAAAAATCTGACAGCTGAGTTTTTTTTGTAATTTTATTCTTCATCAATCAAAAAAATAACTAAACATGACAAAAAAAAAAATTGCCTATATAATAGGTGCAATTGTTTTAATTATTGTTGCTTATTCATTCCTAACCAGCTCAACTGACGAAAACGCCTCACTCACTTCAAAAGTTACAAAAGGAACATTTTTAAACGAAGTCTTTATTTCTGGTGAAGCTCAGTCTACTAGCTCTAAAAAAATTAATGGTCCTACTAATGCAAGACGATTTGGTATTTATAATATAAAAATTCAAGATTTAGTTCCAGAAGGAACTGTTGTAAAAAAAGGAGGGTATATTGGAAAGCTTGACATGTCTGAATTAAATGGTAAAATTCTTGATGCCCAATTAAACTTAGACAAAGCGGAGTCTAAATATACACAACAACAACTTGATACAACACTTACTCTAAAACAAGAACGGAACGCTATAAAAGATTTACTTTTCAACATTGAAGAAAATCAATTAGAATTAAAACAATCTATATATGAAGCACCTGCTGTTATTAGGCAACTTGAAATTAAAATAGAAAAGTTTGAACGTGATTTAAATGAAAAAAAGGAAGATTATTCTATTAAAAAACGACAAGCCAATGCTAAAATGATTGAAGTTGGCACTGAAGTTTCTAAAATTAGAAAAAGAATAGATGAGTTATTAGAACTACAAAAAGAATTCACTATTTATTCTGAAGACGAAGGGATGGTAACTTATGTTAAGGAATGGAATGGTACAAAAAAGAAAGTAGGTTCTACTATTTCTCCTTGGGAACCAGCCATAGCTAGTCTACCAGATTTAACAAAAATGGAATCAAAAACCTATAGTAATGAAGTTGATATTAGAAAAATAAAAAAAGATTTAAAAGTTAAGGTCGGATTTGATGCATTTCCAGACATCGAGTTGGATGGTATTGTAACAGACGTTGCAAATGTTGGAGAAACCAAAGCAGGATCTGACATTAAACTTTTTCAGGTTTTAATAAAAATTAATGGAACTAATAAAAATATTAGACCTGGCATGACAACTTCTAACAAAATACTTACAAAACAAGAAGACGATGTATTAATGATGCCTCTAGAAGCCATATTTTCTAAAGATTCGATTAGCTATGCTTATGTAAAGTCTGGACTATCAATAGAAAAAAAGCAAGTAGAATTAGGACTTTCCAACAATGAAGTTATTATTATTGAAAAAGGACTAAAAGAAGGTGATGTAGTTTATTTAAATAAACCCGAAGATACAGACGATAAAAGTATAACTCTATTGAAGTAATATGATAGATAAAATACTTTTAGAAAAACTAAAATCTACATTTAATGAAGCATTTTGGTTTATTAAAACTAATAAGGTTAGAACCTTTTTGACGGCTTTAGGAATTATTTTTGGTGTAGCTTCTGTTATTACAATGCTAGCTATTGGAAATGGTGCAGAAAAAGAAATATTAGCTCAATTAGAGCTTGTTGGAGTAAATAATATAGTTATAACTCCAATCCCTGATGAAAAAGACGAAAACACGGATGAAAATGAAGAAGAAAATAATAAATCAGAATCAAAGCGTTTTTCAAAAGGACTTGATGTTCTAGATGCATTAAATATGCAAAAATATATACCTAGTGTAAAGCTAACAAGTCCAGAAATTATTTTAAACTCATACGTTATCAATAACGGACAACAAAACAGTATAAAACTTATTGGTATCTCTCCTGCATTTTTTGAAGTTTCTAACATAAACTTAGAAAAGGGTAAGTCTTTTTCTCAATATCAAATTAAAAATGCTTTACCTGTATGTATTGTAGGTAAAAAAGTGGAAAAAAAACTATTTACAGGTGAAAGCGCTATAGGTAAACAAATAAAAGTAAAAGATGTTTGGCTACAAGTGATTGGTGTCATTGAAGAAAAATTAATATCAGATAAGGCACAAGAGAATTTAGGAATAAGAGACCTCAATGAAGATATTTATATTCCTTTAAATACTTTTTTAGTAAGGTATATAGATCGAAAAATAATTAGCGACAAAGTTGGTGTAAATAGAAGTAATCGTAACCAAAATGGTCCTAAAAAAAGCATTCCAAGGGGAAATTATCACCAAATAGACAAATTAACAGTTCAAGTTTCAAATTCTAATGAATTAAAGGCTACTGCTGAAGTCGTTAGTAAAATGCTTAAACGCAGACATAATGATGTTTTAGATTTTGAAATAACAATTCCAATTCAACTTTTAAAACAACAACAAAAAACAAAACAAATTTTTAATATAGTATTAATTATTATTGCTGGGATATCATTACTTATTGGAGGTATTGGCATTATGAATATTATGTTAGCCTCTGTATTAGAAAGAACAAAAGAAATAGGCATAATCAGGGCTATTGGAGCCACCGAAGAAGACGTTATCCTTCAATTTTTATCGGAATCTGTACTAATTAGTGTTGGTGGAGGTATCATTGGAATTATAGTTGGTATTATTGGAGCCTATATTATTGAAATATTTTCAGGGATAGAAACAGTTTTATCCTTAAACTCTATTTTAATTTCGTTTTTTATCGCAGTCATTGTTGGATTAATTTTTGGAATTTTTCCTGCAAAAGCAGCAGCAAACAAAAGACCTATAGAAGCTTTAAGAACAGAATAATTATTTAACATCATCAATCAAAAACATATTAATAAATGAAAAAACTATTTATTATTATCATACTTGGTATTTTACCATCAATTATTTTTTCTCAATCAAAAAAAATAACATTATCTCAAGCCATTAGTATGGCTCAAAAACAATCGCCTGATTATAAAAGAAATTTAAACGCAAATCAAGAAAGTTATTGGAGGTATAAAAATTACAAAGCACGCTTTTTACCACAACTTAGATTAGACGCAACTCTACCTGAATTCAGCAATTCTATTAGGCGTCAACCTAACGATGCAGGGCAAGATATTTTTGTAAATCAAAACCAATTAGTACTGGCAGGCGGATTATCATTATCTCAAAACGTATCATTAACGGGTGGTACATTATCGTTATCTTCCAATCTAGAAAAAGTAGACCTTTTTGGGAATAATGATATTACAAACTATTCTGTAGTTCCCTTTTCAATTCGATATAATCAGAGCTCACTTTTCTACAATAGATTTAAATGGGAGAAAAAAATTGAACCTTTAATTTATGAAGAATCAAAACGAGATTTTGTTGAAAAAATGGAAGCTATTTCAATAAATACATGTCGTCGTTATTTTAGTTTACTTAAAGCACAGATGCAATTAAATATTGCAGAACAAAACTTATCAAATCAAGACACACTATACCAAATTTCTCAAGGACGTTTTAAAATGGGTAAGATAGCTGAGAATGAATTGTTACAGATGGAATTATCACTCTTAAATTCTAAAAACAATGTAACAACTAATTCTATTGAATTTAAGAGAACGTCTCAAAATATAGCGAGATATTTAGTTTTAGATACTGAAAATATTGAATTAGAAGTACCTGAAGATTTGGCTCTTTTTGAAGTCGATGCTAATAAGGCTATTGAAGAAGCACAATCAAACAGAAAAACTGTTATTGAATTTAGAAGAAGAAGACTCCAATCTGAAAACAATTTAGCTAGAGCAAAAGGGAATAACAGATTAGAAATGAATCTTAATGCTAATCTAGGAGTTTCTCAATTTGGAAATGATTTCGACAACTTATTTAATAATTATAATAAACAACAATACGTATCTGTAAGATTTGGTATTCCTATTTTTGATTGGGGAGTTTCAAAATCAGAACGTAAAATGGCCGAAGCAAATTTAGACTTAACAAATAATAATATTAACCAAGACAAGCAAGAGTTTGAGCAAGAAATATATTTACATGTTTTAAATTGGTCAAGCAAAAGAGACTTTTTAGTTACAGCACAAAAAGCAAAAGAAATAGCTGAAAAAAGTTATGATCTAACTAAAAAAAGATATGTTTTAGGGAAGGCAACTATAACAGATTTAAATAGAAATCAAGAAAAGAAAGACCAAGCTATTGTAAACTATTTAAATTCTTTAGAAGCATTCTGGATAGACTATTATATTTTAAGGCAGTTAACACTTTATGATTTTATAAATGACAAAAAAATAGAAGCAGAAGATATTGTTTATAATTAAAAACTGATTATAAGTTCATAAAAATAGTTCAAATTAGAATAGAATAGTATCTATAGAAAACAATTTATTTACATAATTAATTCAATTCTATTGATTCAAATATAGTATCAATCAATTTATCAAACTTTTTGTCAATATTAGGATTTGAACAATTTATTAAAATAGATATAACGACTTCTTGATCTGGATAAACATAGAAAATACCATAACCTCCTAAACCATTTCCTATATGGCCAAAATAAAACCTTCCACTAGAATCATAACTTACTTGAAAACCAAGTCCATAATATGTAGATTTAGATACACTATTTTTTGTTTTTTGAGCTATAATAAATGGTTTTAATTGGTTCTTATTAACTAAAGAACCTTTTAGCAGAGCATTACCTAATATATTTATATCTTCTGAAGTCGATAAATAACCACCTGAAGCTAACTTGAAATAATTATTAACTTCACGAACTGGTTTAAAACGTTTTCTTCCTACTTTTTTATAAAAAACAGCTTTACCCTCTAATGCTTCGTTTTTATCGGAAAACGTTTTTTTCATTTGGAAAGGAGTTAATACACGTGTTTCTACAAACTCTTCAAATGGTATTTTAGCTTGTTCTTGAATAGCTAATGAAATTAAATTCCAATTGTAACTTGTATATGCATAATTAGTTCCGGGTTTAAACAAAAGCGAATCATTCTCAAACAGTTTTACACCTTCTCGTATAGTTAAAGGTTTATTATTTTTAAACTCATTGCCCTTATAATTTCTAATACCAGACAAGTGTCCGCCTAATTGCCTTATAGTAATATCATATTCTTTTTTAGGGAAATATGGAACATAGTTATAAACAGAACTATCAAGCATTATTAATCCTTCTTCAACAGCATTTAATAATGCTATTGACGCTATGGGTTTAGATATACTACCAATTCTAAAAATTGTAGTTTTTGGATTAACAGGCGTCTTATTTTTTAAGTCAGAATAGCCAAAACCTTGAGACCAAACTACTTCTTGGTTTTTAGAAACCGTTATTGCTAATCCTGGTACTTTATGCCTACGTATTATTTTTTCAACAATACGCTCTGCTTTATTAAACTCACCAAACGTATTTTGTGCAAACAACTGATTAAAAAATGAAAACATAATAAAGCTTATAATTAAAAATGATTGATGTAACGCCTTCATCTCTAAAAATATTGACCAATTCCAAATACAATTCCTTTAGAGGCATTTTCGGTTATACCATAACCATAATCAATCCTGAAAACAGCATTAAATATTTTAGCATGGATAAATCGTAATCCAATTCCAGGATATATTTTAACATTTTGTGATTTAGTAAAATCACTTAATCTACCTCCAGGGTTACGCCATGTACCAGCATCAACAAATATATTACTTTGCATAGCAAACCAGCCTTTTTGAATGAGCGTATGTCGGTACTCTGTATTTAAAACTATAACACCTGTACCTCTGTCAATTATATTACCAACACCTCTAACATTTAAATTATTATCTACTGAAAATGGTGCAAATGGACTATCATTATTTGAAGACAAACCAAATCTAAGTCTGTTTGCCCAATTACCTTTCTTCCCAACTTGTTTATAATAGAAAAAATCATTCCAAGCAATAAAAAATTTATCCTGAAATGAATTATTAGTTGTAACAAATTGAGTGTATAATAAGCTCCTAAAACCATCTACATATTGGTAATTATAATCTAAATAATCTAAATCGTATATAAGCTTGAATAATATTTTATCAATTTCAAAATTAATAGGAATATCATCAGATGTTAATCCAGTTAAATATTTGTACTTTTCAGTAAAAAAATTTACTCCAAACTGGAATTTATGATTAAAATTATATTCAAATAAACCTAATACTTCAAAAGACTTATTATTATATAAGTAATTTGAGCTCCCTTCATTAAAATATAGCGGCTCCTCACTACTCCAATTTTGATGATTGATAGCAATACCCCATTGGCTACTAAATAGATAGGGTGCTCTAAGGTTAATACTGTAGCTGTCATATCCATTATTTTGATAAAACCCACCAAATTCAAGTCCTTTTCCTAAGAAATTAAAATCATACAAGCCTATTTTATAAGCAAATTGCTGGTTAGTTGCGGTCCAAACATTCACAACAGGAATAAGAGTGAAATTTTCCTCAATATTGACAAATACGTTATAGCTATTTTTATGTGAATAAAACACTTGGTAACTTGCATGAGATATTAAAGGTAACCGCTTCAACCTAATAATATCTTTATCCAACTGTACTGAATCTAAAACACCTCCAGCATGAGAAGTAATTACATTCTCTATAAAACTTGTTTTAGTTTTCTTAAACCCTCGAATATTTAGTGAAGCAATTGAAGATTCCTGAGAAAACAGTAACAATGATATAAATTGACTTATCAATATAAATATTGTTTTTCTCATACCTAAAAGTAACTAATTAAGTATTAACCTAGCTCCTAAATTAAATGTTTGCCCAAGACCAGTATCGTTACCTCTTATAAAATTGGTATATAATGCCTCAATGTTTAAAGTATCAGTTAATTGATATTTAGTTCCACCACCTACTGCTGTGAAATTTTGTTCAAAATTATTACCTAAATCTATTAACTGAGAATGCTGTGCTAAAGCTAAAATTGTAAATTTTGAACTTGGAAAATAGCTAAAAAATACTCCTGGAGTTAATCTCAAACTGTTATTAGCAAAACTCCCTTGTATACTATTACCATTTGTACCAAATACGAGTTCTTTACCAAAATTAAATTCAGAATTTAACTCTGTAAATAATTGAAAATGATTCCCTTCAAAAGTATGATCATAAAAAAATCTATTTTGCCATGTAAATCCTTTTTGATCAAAAAAAACATTGTTTTCAAACTCATTATCAATTAAAGGGATGACAAGTGAACTCTGTATTGAAAAATTATTTAGACTATTAAAAGGAACAAATTTAATGGATGGTGCAATAGAAGTTAACCCACTTCTTGCTGAATTAGTATCTCCATCAAACTTAAAAACATCTAGAGCATCTCTGTTACCTATTACATTACTTCTAAATTCAAGTATAACACCAATATTTATTCTTTTATTTTTTGAAACTCCTGTATATACTTCTAGAGTCGATGTGAAAAATGTCTCTCTTTCTAGGTCTTTAGTTACCGTACTATTGTTATCAGCAATTTTAGTTTGTGTATATAAATTATTAAACCATTTAATATCATACTGTCCATTACCAATTAGCTTAGAAGGTGTTAGTGTTTGAATTACCGAACCAGTTGATAAGTCTTGTTGATTATTCTCCTCTTGAGATGAAGCAAAATTATAATTTAAAAGCATTGTTATTATTGCAATTTTTAATATTTTTTTCATGTTCAACATCTATTTATTATTTAACCTTATTTAAGCTCCAATCATAAGTGTAATATGTAATCTTATAATCGGTTGGTATTTTTTCTTCTCTGTAAATATTTATGTAATCAATAAGTTTAGATTCTTTAGATGCAAAATCACTTAAATACCATTTAAAAATTTCAGAAATAGCTACTTTTTTTCTCTTATGATTTAATTGAATAAATTTTGGATTGTTTAGAGCTAACCTTGTTTGTTTTTCCAATTGAGAATCTAAATTCTTAGGCAAGTAAGCACTATTTATTATTGGAGGACATCCTAAACCAGCACACACTAATACAAAATGAATTCTGGGGTCATCATATTTTCGCCTAATTTTATTGTTTTCAATATCATTTAAAGTTAGTGTTTCGTGAACGACTTCATGCTTTTTTGTATCAAAAAAGCCTACAACATCTAATGGTGATTTAATAGGTAAATTTTCAATTACGCTTTTAATAGTAATAATATTATATAAGTTAATCCAAAAAGCTTTTTGTGTATTCGAATCTAAGTCCTTAAAAGAAATAGAATTAGATAATGCTATTAACTCAATTAAACTTTCAGTTTTTTTCTCAATAGCTTCATAATTCACCAAACCAGTACTAACATATGATGAAAAAAACACATCAGCTTTGTAAAAAAAATCACTACTATTTTGAGAATAAGCACCTAATGAAAATATTAATATAGTGGTAAATAAAAATGATTTCATACAAATTATTTTAACATTAAGTCGAAATCCAAAATCAATTCTTACATATATCCTAACTAAATTATTTATTTGCAAATTATTTTAAGACCTTTACAGATATAAAACACAAGGTAATGTCTTTTACTAAAACGACTGAGCAAGATTCAAACTACAATCATTTAGAAAAAATGGATATTTCTTCATTATTAAGTAACATTAATAATGAAGATAAAACAGTTCCTTTAGCTGTAGAAAAAGCCATTCCTCAAATAGAAAATCTGGTTACTAACATCGTAACTAATCTAAAAGAAGGTGGTCGATTATTTTATATAGGCGCAGGAACTAGTGGTCGTTTAGGTATTTTAGATGCCTCAGAATGTCCACCAACCTTTGGCGTTTCTCACGATTTAGTTATTGGTTTAATTGCAGGAGGCGATATAGCTATTAGAAAAGCAGTTGAATTTGCTGAAGACTCACTAACCGAAGGTTGGAAAGATTTAAGCGCATATCACATTTCTAAAAAAGATGTGGTAGTTGGAATAGCTGCATCAGGAACGACTCCTTATGTTATTGCAGCATTAGAAAACTGCAACAAAAACAATATTATTACAGGCTGTATTACTTGCAATAAAAATAGTCCTTTATCTCAAACAGCCAAATTACCTATAGAAGTAATTGTAGGTCCAGAATTTGTAACTGGTAGTTCTCGTATGAAAGCTGGTACCGCACAAAAACTAGTTCTTAATATGATTACCACATCAACTATGATTCAACTAGGGCACATTAAAGGAAATAAAATGGTAGATATGCAATTAAGCAATAATAAATTAGTTGATAGAGGTACTAAAATGATTATGGCAGAGCTTAACATATCTCATGAAAAAGCTAAAAATTTATTAGACAAATATAAAAACGTGCGTTCAGCAATAAAAAACTATAACGATGGAAACTAAAAAAACAGATAAAGTATTACTTTTTAAAGGAATCAAACTTTTAATATTTGCTGCTTTAAGCCTTTTCATGGGACCAACTTTAATGACTATGGCCCTTTCTGATAAAGAAAACTCGCTTTACATCCCTTTATTAATTGTAGCCTGTTTAATATGTGCTATGGCAGTTTTCTTAATATTTAAAGGCATTCAAATTATAATGCAGAGTATATTTAACAAAAAATAATCAACCTAACAATCTCTCTTTTGGTGTGGTAGGGTTATAACCAAAATCGCAATCGTCAAAAGATATCTTTAAGCCTTCTAAAATATAATTAATGATGGCATAATGGTGTATAGTATGGCTATTTGCTTGAGAAAATAATGCTCCCATAGTATATTGTATCTCAGTTTTACCTAAACCCAAATCATCAAAAACATCAACTGTAGTATTCATATCTAAATTTGAACTGCTAAGTTTATCAATAATAGTATCTAAATAAGCTCTAGCACTACAACATTTACATTCTACATCTTTATTTCGACTTCTAGCTGTTAAATCAATTTGATTTTTTGAATTGATATTAAAAATACATTCATAAAAATCTAAAATATGTCTAACATGAGTTCCTATACTTGAGTTATAAGGAGATATTGAGTCGTTACACAACAAATTATCATCTAAATTATCTAATAATGATTTTGTTTTATTAAGAGTTTTAAGCGAAGATCCAATTATAATATTCATGTGTTATTTATCTATTGTTTTTCAATGGTCAAATGTAGCTTCCATTTAATCATTCCCTTAGCATCAAAATTTAGTTATGGATGTTTCATGCACACTAAAATAACGAAATTATTTGATTTTAAAAATGATTAAACTTTAGTCTAAAAAGCATTGAATCCTTACATAAAAATAAGATCAATTTATTTAATTTGAAAATGCTAAATCCTCGAGAACTAAACGTAACTCACCATAAGAATATTTATCATCTAACTGGTTTTTTAAATCAGATACATTCTCAAAAGTTTTCTTTGGTATAACCTGCTTCAATTCTTGATAATGTTCTTTAGAAATTAAATCGGTTATTTTCACTTCTCCAGAAATAATAAAACTAGCTAAATGCCAAAAAATAGTATTCTCGTTTAATTCTCTCTCATTAGCAATAGCTTCTATAGATTTTCCCGATTTAAATAATTCTAAAGATATTTTTTTAGTCTCACCTTTCTTCCTTTTAGGCTTTACATCTTCAAACATATCATTAGGTTTAGAAACCTCAATATCATTTTCTTCACAAAAATCTATTATCGCTTTTAAAATTAAACTTCCATATTTTTCAACTCGTACCTTTCCCATACCATGTACTAAAAGAAGTTCTTCGTTGGTTACTGGTAAGGTTTCACACATTTCGTATAATGCCTTTTGCGAGAAAACCTGATAGTGAATTAAATCCTTTTCATTAGCTATTTCGTTTCTAAGCACTCGCAATATTTCAAATAACTCGACATTTGTTGTACCATCAATAACCGTTTTTCTAGCTTTTTTAGGTTTATCTTTTGCTAAAAACACTGCTTTAGTTCTCAATTCTAAAAAGGTTTTAGTATTATAGCCTTCTATTAAACCGTTAAAATATAAAAGCTTAGCAGTTAGTAAATCTTCAATAGTATCTATGTTTTTTATAAGATCAGAATCTATCGTTTTATTATCTGTAGTAAAGCTTAACAATTTTAATGAGGCTACTATCTTTTCTTCTGTTTCAATTTTAAAATAATGAATAGCCTTTTTAAATCGCTCTTTAATAGCTTCGCTAAATTCTGGTAATACATCTGGTTCTAAAAGCTGCTTTAGCTGACTATTAAAACCATTGCTTACTTTTAAAAAAGAAGTTACAGCACCTTTAATAGTTAATAAAGGAGCTTCAATATTACCTTGAATGATTGTTCTGTTTTTGTAATAAATATCTAGCACCCTATTTACAGGATATAAGAATCCATAAAAATTAAAAATATCAGATATTAAATCCAATTGAAAATCTTGCTGCGAAGCCACTAAAATATGTTCGTCTGGTTCATTTTCCTCAGCATTCTTATTAAATGATATAACATGACTATCACTAATAATCTGGCTAGAATGAATTTTACTTTTTAAAACTAAACCTTCTAAAGTTTTACATCTACTTAGTGCAACATACGTTTGTCCATGTGCAAAAGCTCCTTGAGCGTCGATTATAGCATTTTCAAAAGTTAACCCTTGACTTTTATGAATAGTAATAGACCATGCTAAACGCAATGGCATTTGTGTAAACGATCCTATTTTATTTTCAGTTATCGCCTTTGTTTCAGCATCAACAGTATAATTAATATTCTCCCAAACTTCAGGAGTAGTAACAATATTAAAATCATCATCAGGACAATGCACCACTACTTCATCATGATCTAAAAGAATCACCTTTCCTATTTTTCCATTATAATAACGCTTATCAGGACTGCTATCATTTTTTATAAACATAACCTGTGCTCCAACCTTCAAAGTAACCGCTTCACTATTCGGAAAAGAAGATTCCGGAAACTTCCCTTCAACTTTTGCTTTATAAGTATGTGCTTTAGATTCTAACTTTTCTAACTCAATATTATTTGTAGCTTCCGCTTTGTTATTATGAGTCGTTAACGAAATAAACCCCGCATCTGGTTCTGGAATAAAATCAGGAATAAACCGTTTATTTAATTCCTCTGCCGAAGATTCTGTAAGTTCATTATTTCTAATCTCATTTAGAATTTTAATAAATATAGGATTCTCCTGTCTATAAATATGTTTTAATTCTATAGTCAAAGCATTGCACATTTCATATGCATGACTACTAAAAAAGAATCCATTTTTATAAAATGGCTTTAATAACTCCCATTCGTTATCTCTAATAACAGGCGATAATTGTTGTAAATCACCAATCATTAATAATTGTACTCCACCAAACACTTTATTTCTATCTCTAAAACGACGTAACGTTTTATCAATACCATCTAATAAATCGGCACGAACCATACTAATTTCATCAATAACTAATAAGTCCATAGACTTAATAATATTAATTTTAGTCTTACTGAATTTTCTATTAAAACCTTTCGAAGCATTCAAATCGGTATCAGGTAAAATAGGTCCAAAAGGCATCTGAAAAAACGAGTGTATCGTTACTCCTTTCGCATTAATAGCCGCAACACCAGTAGGTGCAATAACAACCATACGTTTCAAGCTATTCATTTTTAGCTTATGTAAAAATGTTGTCTTTCCAGTACCAGCTTTCCCTGTTAAAAAAACAGATCTATTTGTATTATTTACAAACTCCCAGGCTAATTCCAGTTCTTTATTTACAGGCATTAAATAACTTTTTAAAATAGAAATTGAAGATAATAAAATGAATAATTATTAGGGCGGGTTTTTAAGAAAAATAAAAAACGCGCTATACGTTACTAGTTTTGTAAAACCATATATGGCAGTTTCACAAAAGCTAACCACTACTATCGCTCCCGCAGGAGGTATCAGCTAGAGTTCGTATTAATTCAAGAGTCGTTTAATGTCTACTATATTTTAGATTAGAGCAAAAAAAATCCTCATCAAATAAATGATGAGGATTTA